>CASDVE010000035.1 GCA_949284175.1 uncultured Eubacteriales bacterium | reverse complement strand
GTAGTAATACCTACTAAGGTTTTAAAGGTCGGAGGTACAAACCGTTAGTACGACTGGGCAGTTACAAGCCCATGACCTTTAGGTCGTGGGTAGTTGACACTCTACTTCCTTATCTTTTATTATTTTTTAATCCTATCTCTTAAACATACTTTTTTATACTAGCACTTATAAACGCTCTCCATACATCTTCTCAAAGTAGTTTTTGTACTCTCCGCTTAAAATATTCTGCCACCACTCTTTGTGATTCAAATACCAATCAATGGTTTCTGGAATGCCGGTATCAAAAGTATAAATCGGTTTCCAACCCAGTTCTTGCTCCATTTTTGTTGGATCAATGGCATAACGTCTATCATGCCCTGGACGATCTGTCACATAGTGAATTAAGTCTTCTGACTTACCAAGTGCTTTTAAAATAGTTTTTACCACTTCTAAATTGGTTCGTTCATTGTGACCACCAATGTTATACACTTCTCCTTCTCTTCCCTTTCTCACAATTAAATCAATGGCAATGCAGTGATCAAGAACGTGGAGCCAATCACGCACATTATCGCCTTTTCCATAAACCGGAAGTTGTTCTTCCGCTAACGCTCTGCTAATCATAAGTGGAATAAGTTTTTCTGGGAACTGATATGGCCCATAGTTGTTGGAGCATCTTGAAATGGTAACAGGAAGACCATAGGTGCGATGGTATGCCATAACAAACAGATCCGCACTAGCTTTACTAGAAGAATATGGACTTGATGTGTGCAATGGGGTTTCCTCTGTGAAGAACAAATCTGGTCGATCCAGTGGTAAATCTCCATACACCTCGTCTGTTGACACTTGATGGAATCGTTTTACTTGAAAGGCACGACAAGCATCCAATAACACAACTGTACCAAGAACATTGGTCTGAACAAAAATTCCCGGATCGGAAATCGAGCGATCCACATGGCTTTCCGCTGCAAAATTGATAACCACATCAAACTTTTCTTTTTGGAATAATTCCATAATGAAATCTCGATCCGCAATATCCCCTTTTATAAAACGATAATTCTTCTTATCTTCCACAGGCTTTAATGTTTCTAAATTGCCAGCATAGGTGAGCAAATCGAGATTTACAATCTCATCCTCTGGATATTTATTTACCATGTAGTGAACAAAATTTCCACCGATAAATCCCGCTCCTCCAGTTACTAAAATCTTCATATTGTCCCTCCTATTTCTTCCTTTTTCTATTCAAATCTTTCATAGACATCAATATATTTACCGTCCATCACATCTTTTAAATACGCACCATATTGGTTTTTCTTGTACATTTCATACACATCCTTCATTTGATCCATTGTGATCCAATGATGATTAAAAGCGATTTCTTCTAAGCACGCGATTTTTCTATGTTGATGGGTTTCCACTGTTCTCACAAAGTTGGTCGCATCCACAAGAGAATCATGAGTTCCTGTATCAAGCCATGTAAAACCTTGTCCTAATAATTCCACTTCAAGCTCTCCATTTTCCAAATAAATGCGGTTCAAGTCCGTAATTTCCAGTTCTCCCCTTTTGGATGGCTTTAGACTTTTTGCATATTCCACCACTCTATTATCATAAAAATACAATCCTGTTACGCAGTAGTTGCTCTTTGGATGTTCTGGTTTTTCTTCAATAGAAATAGCCTTTCCATTGGAATCAAATTCCACAATTCCAAATCGCTCTGGATCATCTACATAATAGCCAAATACCGTAGCTCCAATTCTTTTGTTGGACGCACGAAGCAATCGCTTTGTAAGACCATGACCATGAAAAATATTATCCCCTAAAATCATCGCCACATTATCATTCCCAATAAAATCTTCCCCAATAATAAACGCCTGTGCCAGTCCATCTGGTGATGGCTGTTCTTTATATTGAAGTTTGATTCCAAATTGAGAGCCATCTCCTAATAGATCTTCAAATCTTCCTATATCCTCTGGTGTGGAAATAATTAAAATATCACGGATTCCAGCGTTCATTAAAACGGATAATGGGTAATAGATCATCGGTTTATCATAGACTGGAAGAAGTTGTTTTGACGTTACTTTGGTAAGCGGATACAGCCTTGTTCCAGAACCTCCCGCTAATACGATACCTTTCATTTTCAATACCTCCTGTTATCATTTCATAACCCAGTTATTGTATTCTATTATAAACAATGACGTAACGTCATGGTCAACCCTTATATGGAGATTGTTAACACATCCTATTCTTGTAACAGTTCATCAATGGAAATGGTCAGCGTTTCTGGTGCATCAAATCGCTTATCAAGAACAGGTTTTAATTGCCCAATGACATAGTGACTTCCCCCTCTTCCTTTGACATCTTCCACCATGGTTACAATTAAAAGTGCATCTTCTTTGCTGGCACTCGGAGTAAAAACACAAAACCATCCAAGTTCTGTTCCATCCTTATCTTCTTTTGTATTTTTGATTTCAGCAGTTCCTGTCTTCCCCGCCAATCTAATATTTTCTTTATAAGCACTATGCCCAGTACCGCCCTCATCTTCCACCACGTGAATTAAATCATTCTTTACGATGGAAACTGCCTCTTTTGGAAAAACATTTTTTCTCCAATAGGAAGGTTTTTTGTTTTTCTTTTGGATTAAATAGGGCTGTATCATGGAACCATCATTCATCAGTGCAGAATACATAGACGCTTGATGGACAGGGTTAACTAGCATCTGCCCTTGTCCATATCCGCTGTCAGCAAGAAGAATTTCTGACGCAATGTTCTTTCCATCATTGGAAAATTTCGATTGGGCAATCGGAATATCATAGGATAACTCTTTTTCAAATCCGATATTTTTTAATGCTTTTATAAAAGTAGTTTCCCCAATCTTTAATGCTGCCTTTGCAAAATAAATATTATCAGAGTAGACAAGGGCATTTCTTAATGTCACATTAGAACCATAGTCTTTTAATGTGGTCACATAATAATTTCCCCAACTTTTATCTTTTTGCCAAGCCAATCCACTATATCCAAAATTTTCATTTTCGGTAAAACTTCCATTGGTAAGCCCAATAAGAGCAGTAATGGGTTTCATAGAAGAACCAGGAGCAAACCTTGATGTAAATCGGTTATAAAGGGGTCTTTTTTCATCCTCTTGTAAAGAATCCCATTTTTTTGTTGTAAGCCCCAGTATAAAGTCATTGGAATCATAAGAAGGCGTACTGACAAGAGCTAGCGTTTCTCCTGTCAAAGGATTGATAGCACAAGTAGCACTTTTATCTTCCTTAAATTGTTCATAAAGCTGTTGTTGTAATTGAATATCAATGGTTAAATGAATATCTTGTCCATCTTGGTTGAGCTTAAGGGCGATGAGAGATCTCTCATTTCCATTGGAATCCACAATAATAACTTTACTTCCATCGGTTCCATGCAATTTGGATTCGAATTGCTTTTCAATTCCACTTTTCCCTAACACGCTTTGAGCATTATAGCCTTTGTCTTTTAGTGTTTCTAAATCCTCTGCACTCACATTTTGCACATAACCAAGCAGGTGAGAAGTTGCCTCTCCATAAGGATAAACACGACTTTCTTGTGTCTGTGCCACAAGCCCTGGAATTGCTAATACCCGATCTAACCATTTTTCTTCTTTGGAAGGCTCTGCCCCTTGTAAGGCTCTTTTTACCTCCTTTACCTTTTTTAGGGGAACAAAAGAATCCTTCTTTACCCAAGAAGCACTGCATTTTTTTATAACGGTTTCTCGATCCATTCCTAACGTTTTCTCAATCTGCTTATATGTCGTTTCCCAATCATCCACCCGCTCAGGAACGATGCCGATGACTGTAATATTCCCCTGTCCAGCCAGCATATTTCCATTGCGATCATAGATTGTCCCACGTTTGGATTTTAATGTCTTGACCACAACTTTATCTTCTTTTCTAAGGGTTGGATAAATATAAGAATCGTTCCACTGGATTTTCCAATCTCCATGTTCTTTTATAAAGTCTGCATCCACATCAAACTCCGTTTTTCCTCCAATGGTATCCATTTTCATATGGATCACAACTCGTTTTTTTTGATTTTCTATGGTATGAAAAGAAAACTCCATATTCTTTGCTTCCATTCCCTCATAAATGTTTTTATTTCGACTGAGGAATTCCTCTTTTGGATAACGGGCTTTTGCCTGAGAAGATAAATACGTATAAACGGTTTCATAATCTCCCTCTTTTAATGCCTTTGTATACAATTTTGCTATATCAAGAGGTTTTTTTGGAGGACTTACTATTCGAAATAGAAGCCATCCAATGAAAAGAAAAACCACAAGCAAAAGTATACCCATCCCTGTCATTAAAACCACTTTCTTTCTTCTTTGTCGTCGGAGTCTTCGTTGCCTTCTTGTTTCAATCGCCATCATTTCCTCCTTTTGCCATATTCCACTCCCTTTTCTCCTTCAAATTTTTCTCTCGAAACAGCGTATTGACAGCGGTCTTATATTCCACAGCTTTTGTAGCTTTTTTTATCTGTTTTAATTCTTTTTTACTATCTTCAAATAAATTTCCCATATAAAACCACAATTCTTTCATTTTGAACAATACATTTCTTTCCCCAGACATGATCACTTCATATCCGCCATAAATCTCATCATGAAATTGTTTTAACTGCTCTATGGTAGGTGGCTGATTATCTTTTATTTCCCCAATCAGTCCTGGATTCCCAATAATCCCTCTTCCAAGCATCCATACCTTCTGTTTTGGAAACCGGTTTAAACATCTTTCAAAGCTATCAACCCCAAAAATATCTCCATTATAACAAAGGGGATTTACACTTTCTTTCATCGCCCACTCATAACATTCATATTGAGGGACATTTTTATAAAAATCCTTTTGTACCCTCGGATGAACAATCAGTTCTTCCATTGGATAGCGGTTAAAAATCTCCATGAGCCTCGGAAATTCTTCTATACTCTCCATTCCTAACCTTGTCTTTACCGAAATTTTTATCTGACTTCCCCTAAAAATCTCATCCAAAAATTCATCGAGCATAGCTGGATCGGATAAGAATCCAGCTCCTTTTTTCTTCGTCACAACAGTCCCAGAAGGACAGCCCAAGTTTAAATTCACCTCTTGGTATCCAAATGCCTTTAACTGGATAACCGTATCCAAGAAATGTTCCGCACAGTTAGTTAAAATCTGTGGCACTACATACATTCCTTTATTATGTTCTGGTAAAACATCATTCTTTTCTCTTGATGTCAGCTTTTTATTTTTTGTTGGCGATAAAAAAGGAGTGAAATACTTATCTACATTATGAAATACTTTCTCATAAGCATTTCGATAAACGTATCCTGTAATTCCCTCCAATGGTGCTAAATAATATTGCATTTATTTTATTCCTTTCCTACTAAATATAAGATTTGATTCACATTTTTTATTATACTACACTCTAAACTTTTTCCGAACAACATTCGATAAATAAATAGAGAGCATGATGAAAAGACATAGAATTTCTTTTTGTGGGGGTGATATTTTGGATATCAATGCAATTACAAACTTAACATCTCGTAATATAAAAACAATGCAAAAAAATTCTACTACAAGTAAAACTTCTATCGATACTCTGGATCTTAAATCAGAATTTGACCCAAGCAAGTTGACCATCCCTGAGCTTTTAGACTACTTAAAAGAAAAATACCCTTCCGTTTCCATCGAAATCGGAACATTACCATCCCAAACATCCATCAAAGATTATGCCCTGCAAGCTGGCGGTGGCACCCATCTGCTCATCTCTAACGAGTTTTTAGAACAGCTACAAAAGGATGAAACAACCATGAAAAAGGGCTTTTTTGAACTCTGTAATATTCTAGATCAAGTGCAAAAGAAAGCCCAGCACACTATGGCAATGGGAAAACCAGTTTTAGGAGCAGGAGCAGTCATTACAGACTCTTCCCAAGTTTCCTATTGGACTTCTACTTATGAATATCGCTATGATTATGCGGAAGATCTAAAGAAGCGAAGAGAAGAAAAAAAACAAGAAGAAGCAGTACAAGAAAAGAAGAAAATCCAATACGATCCGCAGGCGATGATCGCACGTGTTCTATCAGCAAAAACTTCTGTTATGGCTAAAACACTAAAAAGCAAAGCCTATGGAAATCTCTATTATTTGGAAGGTTTAAAGCGAAGTAGCTCCTATGATAAGACAGAGTTAAAACGGCTTATCGCTCATGCAAAAAATATTGTTTTCTCAGTAAAGGGAAAAATTAAGAATTTAGAGCAAGAAGAACATATGCAAAAAAAAGTGAAGGAAGCAGAGCAAGAACAACGGCAAAAAGAGGCTCAGCTCTTGCGTCAAGCTATGGAAAACGCCAGAAGAAAGCATCGACTAGGCGAATATCATAAATTAAAATCCACCAACATCCATTTTCTTACAGATGCCGAAAAAAGACGCTACTTACGCTCTCTTGGCATTCCTTTGTCTTCTCCTTCCCCATCCATCCCTTCTTCTGTATCTTCTCCTTCTATAAGTGTTAGCACTGGCGGAAGCATGCAAACCAACGTTCAAGTGAATGTATCCACATCCTTAGATATTTCCATCTAATGATAGTTTGTGGCACACCGAGGCATTTTATGCCACTTGACCTTGTGATATAATCGGTGTGCCTAATCTAACACATGAAATTGTCGCAATCCATGAAGAATGCCATCTTCATCAATATCTTTTGTCACATAGTCTGCCACCTGCTTTACATCCTCTGTGGCATTTCCCATGGCGATACCAATACCAGCATATTGCAACATATCCTTGTCATTTCCTCCATCTCCAAAGGCCATACATTCTTCCTTCTTGATTCCGTAATGTTCTAATACAGCTTGAATTCCTGCTGTCTTTCCTCCATCTTTTGGAATAATATCTGTAAACGTTTCATGCCAACGGGCGGACTTACAATTTGGCATATGCTTAAGAAATTCTTCTTCCTCTTCTTCTCGAATATAACTACTTAATTGATACGTCTTTTGTTCTTTCACCCGAGATGGTGTGTCAAAGTTCAATTTAGGTGCTGTCTTTCCCAATCCATCCCACATGGCTTGAATGCGATCGGTCAACCGATCAAAATATACATAATCAAGTTCTACAAAACTAGATCCTATCTCTGGATGCTCTTCTAAATAAGGCAATAAAGCGATGAGATCCTCTCGCTCCAATGCTTGTTCTCGAATGACTCCTTCCTGATTGTAGCAATATTGTCCATTCATCGTAATGTATCCATCAAAAGAAAACTCTGTATTCTCTTTTAAGAAATCAATCTGTACTGGTGAACGACCTGTGGCAATAAATAACTTAATCCCTTTTTCTTGCAATTCTTTTAGTGCATATCGTGTAGAATCTGGAATTTCATGAGTCCGAAAACTCACTAACGTACCATCAATATCAAAAAAAATAGCTTTTATCATCCTATCCTTCTATCCCTTCTTTAAGATTTATTGTTCTTTCTTCCTTTAGGATACAAAATTTTTTTTATTTCTACAACTATAAATTTATATTTTATATCAATTCTTTCTATCAGAAAAAGCGAAGAGTTTCCCCCTCGCTGGTTTCCATATCATTATCTAGCCTTTATCAACATCCGTATCCATAAGACTTTGATTGTTCAGCACAGTACTCATACATATTGGTGTAAAATTCTTTCTCTTTTTTGCTGATCAACCCATCTTTTTCTGCTTTCTTTAAGTTTTTCTTAAACTCTTTTTTGGATAATAAATTCCCATTTTCATCCATCATCAAGCCATATCCATTGGCTCCCATTCCATTCCCACATCCATAGGAAGAAGTATTCAAAGTTCTTGTTTGATTGGTTGCTTCCAATCTCGTAATCTTATTTGTATTTTGAACCATTTTTACTTCTTTTGTCCCAGCAAATGCTGTTGTTCCAACGAAAAGTGTTAATGCCATCATTCCAGTTACTGTCAGTATTCTCTTTCTCATCTTCGTTACCTCTTTTTCTTGTATACTGTATATTGTTATGATAGCTCGTTTTTATGGAGATTTTATGAAGGATCTCATTACTTTTTCGGAAGAACCACAAGAAAACGACTTCCTTTCCCCAATTCACTTTCCACTTCTATCTTTCCTCCATGGGCTGTCACGATGGATTTTACAACAGCAAGTCCAATTCCAGAACCACCTGTTTCTCTTGTTCTTGAATCATCGGTACGATAAAGATATTCAAAGATATTAGGAATCTCTTCTTTTGCAATTCCCTCTCCTGTATCCTCCACAATCACATGGATGCTATATCCCACTTCCTTTGCTTTAATAGAGATAGTTCCTCCTGCTTTTGTATACTTAATGGCATTGGATAGTAAATTGATGACCACTTGACTCATTTTATCTCGATCCGCTAAAATTTCACACCTTGATGCTTTCACTTTCACTTGTAAGTTCTTCTCTCGCCACTCCTGTTCAAAATTGGATACCGTTTGTACTAATAATTCTTTTAGATCAAACCATTCTTTTTGTATAAAAACATGGTTATTCTCTATCTCCACAAGGCGATTGATCTGCCCTGCCATTCTTGACAAACGTAAAATTTCAAAAAGACAGCTTTCTAATCGCTCTTTTGTCGGTTCAAAAATTCCATCTATCATCGCCTCTAAATTAGACTGTAAGGCAGTTAAAGGAGTTCGAAATTCATGGGCATAATCCCTTGCCATTCGATGCTTGATCTGTTGTTGTTTTTCTAGAGCATCTGCCAACGTATTCACACTTCCAATGAGTTCATCCAGTTCTTTTGTATTGGATACAAATTCAATTCTGCCTTCATATTGTTGTTGTTCTAACGCTTTTGTCCGATCCATAACATAGTGCAAAGGTTGTGCAATCCTTTCTGCCAAAAAGATTCCCATAGCAATGGCGAGGATTAATACTATAAAAGCCACCAATATAAAGATAACATTCACAAGATTCATAAATTGTAAATCTTCTTCATGAAAGAAAAACGGACCGTAATATCCTAAAACAACACTTCCATAAATGGTATTTTTCCATTTCAGTTCGTAGACTTTTTCTGTATACTTTCCCTCCCAATTCGGATACCGACTCTGCATCATCTGTTTCATTTTCGTGTGCATTTCCTCACATCCGATACGATTCATACAGGATTCACAGTACATTTCCTCATTCTTATTATCTTTTACCATCAAAACGATTCCCTGCTTTAGGGCATCTGTTCCCAGCCGTTCTAAAAATTCTAAACTGGGGGTTCCTTCCTCTTTAAACTCATCCAAAATCATAGCCACAAGGGCTTGGTTTGCTTGCTCTTGCCTTTGCTGAACATAGACTTTAAAATGATGTTCTAACATCACATTGGAAATCACGAGCAATGAAATCACTAAAAAAAATGCCATCAATCCATAGGATAGCATTAACTGCATCTTTAAACTCACTTTCCTCCTTTTTTTCATTTTTCTCCACCAAACCGATATCCCACACCACGAACCGTTATAATATAACGTGGTTTTGAACTATTCATCTCAATCTTTGCCCTTAAATTTTTAATATGAGAATCTATGGTGCGATCATAACCATCAAACTCTAAACCAAAGGCTACTTCAATTAATTCTTCCCTTGTAAACGTTTTTTGAGGAAACTTTGCCATCGCTGAGAATAGCTTAAATTCATTGGGTGTAAGGCTTACAATGTTCCCTTGTTTTTTTACTGTATAGGAATCAAAGTTCACTTCTAACTCTCCTCCATTCCAACTCATAACATGGAGTAAAGGAGCATTTGTCCCTTCACATCGCCGAAAAAGACTTGCCACTCTAGCCACTAACTCTCTTGGTGAAAATGGTTTGGTCATATAATCATCCGCCCCCATATTCAGTCCATTGATAGTATCATCCTCCTGTACTTTTGCAGTTAACATAATAATTGGAACTCTGGATTCTCTTCGTATGATCTGACACACTTCTTCCCCTGATATTTTTGGCAACATCAGATCTAATAACACCATGTCTGGGGATTCTTTGTGAAACTGCTCCAGTGCTTCTTCTCCATCCTTTGCACAAAATACAATATATCCATTGTTCTTTAAATACGCCTCTACCACTTCCATGATCTTTGGCTCATCTTCTACAACTAATATCTTCTTTGCCTTTTTTTCCATCCATCCGTTCCTTTCTATCGTTTCCCATCACAAAAAAGCAGTACAACTTCTTGTACTGCTTTTTTTATTCTATCATTTATTTGTGGAGATTCTATGAATTTTTCTCTATCTTTTTATTCCTTATTCCTGCCACAACGGATCTTGTACACCATTTGCTAAAAATGCTTTCTGTCTATCAATACAAGTCCCGCATTGTTTACAAGGGTGTTCTTTTCCCTCATAGCAACTCCATGTATACTCATAAGGAACTCCAAGTTCTAGTCCTAATTTCACGATCTCTGCCTTATTTTTATTGATAAAAGGGGCTTCAATGCGAACGGCTCGTCCGCTCCCTTCATAAATTGCCTCATTCATTGCTCTATAAAAAACTTCACTGCAATCTGGATAGGCACTGCCAACCGCATCATCCTTGTGGGCTCCATAATAAATATAACTGCAATCTTTTGATAGAGCTAAACTGCTGGCTGTTGATAAAAACAATCCATTTCTAAAAGGAACATAGGTGGATACGGGCGTTCCATCCCCATCTTTTTGCTGTTCTTCATAGGATTGCTTTGGCACTTCTTTTGTAGAGCCTTTTAATAAAGAACAATTACTGCTTGCAAAAATAGGAGCTAAATCAATGGTAATCCCTTCCATGCCATAATACTCTAATACTTTTTTTGCAGATTCGATCTCTTTTTCATGCTTTTGCCCATAAACAATGGATAGGGGAACTACATTTTCTTTGCCAAATCTCTCAATGGCTAACGCAAGACAGGTTGTGCTATCCACACCACCACTGAATAAAACCATCGCTTTTTCTTGTTTCATCGGTTATCCACCTTTTCTGGATACAGGTCATGATTCACTAAACGGTTGAACGCCACTTGTTCCCATTTTGTTCCAGCCTTTCCATAATTGCAATACGGATCGATAGAAATTCCACCTCTTGGAGTGAATTTTCCCCATACTTCAATGTATTTTGGATCCATAAGTTTAATGAGATCTTTCATAATAATATTGACACAATCCTCATGAAAATCTCCATGATTTCGAAAGCTATATAAATAAAGTTTTAAAGATTTGCTCTCCACCATTTTCTCTGCTGGCACATAGGAAATGTAAATGGTAGCAAAATCTGGTTGTCCTGTCATCGGGCATAAACTGGTAAACTCTGGACAATTGAACTTAACAAAGTAATCATTCTCAGGATGTTTATTTGGAAACGCTTCTAAAACTTCTGGAGCATAATCACTTTTATACACTGTCTTTTGATTTCCAAGTAAGGAAATCCCTTCTAATTCTTTTCTATCTCTTCCACTCATACACAAACTTCTCCTTTCTGCACCTTCCATACTCTTTGTAATACTTTTACCATAATAGGTCCACAGATTGCTGGTACCACCTGCCCAATGCAAAGACTCAGTGCCAAAGCACCGTATGGAATCTTTAACAAATAAGACAGCCAAATCGGCACGCCTAATCCTGGTATCAACACGATTGGAATGGTAAGTAACCAAAGATTTAAGCCCTTTTTTCGAATCCATACAATCAACGCTGTTGTTATAATTCCAACAAGACAACCGCCGATCATATCAAGAGGGCCAAGACCTCCAAAGAGCATATTCGCTATAAAGTTCGCAAGACCAAGTGGAAAAACTAGGAACGGAAATAGATAAGACAGAGCATATAATGATGTAGCAATTCGAATTTGATATGCTCCGAATGAAAAATTTTGTGTAAGACATAAAATGACGATGTAAAGAGCCATCACCATACCAGAAATGGTTAATTTCTGGGTTTTACTCATAATTTCTTTTTCCATAAACGTTCACCTCCAAATGAAACTCTAACACAACAACTTACGATAAGTTTGTCCCTAGTTTTGTTTAACGACAGGATGGTCACGAACTGTCCGCACATTTACTCGAAGGTTACCAATCTATTCTACTTCACAACAAGAAAAAAAGCAATGCCTTTCTTCCTTTCTTACTCCCACTCACTTCCACTCAATTGGATGGAATGTCCTTGTTGCATATACTCATCCATTGCCTGTGCAACCACTTTTGAGTAAGCAACTGCTTCTACAACTGTTCTAGCACCAAGTACCACATCCCCTGATGCAAAAATTCCTGGTATTGTTGTCTGTCCTTTTTCATCTGTCATAAGCAATCCATTGTTTGTAGCTTTTAAGCCCTCTGTCGTATTGACAAGTTTACTCTTTGGACCTTGACTGATGGAAATAATGGTAGAATCCGCATATACTTGTTCTCTCTCTTCTCCTACACCAATGGATTTTCCTTCTTCATCATATAAGACATTGGCAAATACTGGTCCATCATCTGTGATTTCCACAATCTGTTTTCCAAACTCAAACGTAGCACCATCTAATTTTGTATACATAATTTCTGCTTTGCTAGCATCGCTCTTTTGTCCTCTCGCATACAAAACAACATTTCTAGCACCATGACGGATGGCAGTTCTTGCCACGTCCATAGCAGAGTTTCCAACACCAATGACAGCCACTGTTTCACCAAGATCATACACTTTTGGATTGGCTAAATAATCAATGGCATAATGCACATTTCCAAAAGACTCTCCTTTAATTCCCAGCGTTTTTGGACGCCATACACCAGTTCCAATGAAAATGCTCTGATAGCCATCACGAACCAAATCTTTGATCTGTAACGCTGTTCCAATGGCAGTGTTTGGTCGAATTTTCACTCCAATTTCCAATAACTTTTTCTTATAGCGTTTTAAAATGGATTTTGGCAAACGAAAGGCTGGAATCCCATATTGTAATACGCCTCCGATCTTATCTTTAGAGTCGAAAATCGTTACTTCATAGCCTTCTTTTGTCAATAAAATTGCAATGGTAATTCCGGCTGGACCAGCTCCAATGACTGCTACTTTCTTTCCATTGGATGGTTTACAATTAATTTTTAAATTATCAAATACAATATCGGAAATATAATTCTCAATACTACTAATATGAACAGGGTTTCCTTTTTTCCCTAAAATACAATGACCTTCACATTGTCTTTCATGATTACATACGAGGGAACAGATAACGGATAATGGATTGTTTTCAAATAATCTCTCTCCTGCTTCCTTTAATTCTCCCTCTTTAAACGCAGAAATCATTTTCGGAATTTCTGTATGAATTGGGCATCCTTGTTGGCATAATGGTTTTTTACAGTTTAAACAACGATTTGCTTCATCTATTACATGAACAGCCATTTTTATCCTCACTTTCTTTTACTATGCCATACCCCTAATGTAACATCATTACGATTTCTATTTTCCTTCTCCTTCAATACGAATATAGTATAGATTTTCTATCCTTCCTTTTCCAATTAGTTTCTTTAATCCTCATCATTAGAAACTTTAATTTTTGTCAAAAAAATATCGAGAATTGCCTTTTTTTCTAAAATTGATTATGATACAAGGACATACAAACTACATTTCATGAAAGGAAATGATTCACGATGGACGTTCACTATTTACATTATATTGTTACCATTGCAAAGAAAAAAAATATGACACAGGCTGCCAATGAATTATATGTAACCCAATCCACATTAAGCCAATACTTAAGTAAATTGGAGGCAGAACTTGGCACACCATTATTTTATCGACATAAAAATACATTTGTACTCACTCCTGCTGGCAAGCTCTATGTAAAAGCATCAGAAGAGGTAATCCAAATTCAAAAAAGACTATATCAAAATATTAACGAACTTCAGCAAAAAGGAAGCATTCGAATTGGGGTTACTTCCCATTTTGCTCTGGAAATGTTAGCAGAATTGACCCCAATATTCAAATCCGAATACCCTGATTTCACCATTGAGATTACAGAAGGCAATCCACCAACCCTAAAACATCTTTTATCCACAGAAGAACTGGATTGTGCCATTATGGCTCTTCCTAACACAGAACTATTCCAAAATGAAACCCTTCATATTCTAGGAAATGAAGAAATTTTACTCGGTGTTCATAAAGAACATCCTTTTGTAAAAAAATATCCAAATAAAATCTCCATCACACCAAAAGAACTATGTGAAAAATTCAAAGAAGAGCAATTTTTATTATCAAAAAAAGGAAATACCCTCCGCTTTTTCTCCGATAATATTTTTCGTTCTCAGCACTTTGAACCAAAGATTTTATTAGAAACCAATAGTATTCATACTATCCGCTCTCTCGTCATGAAAAACCTCGGTGTGGCATTTTTTGCAAAAACCTATTGTCCACCCAATACTAATATTATGTACTATTCTCTTTCCCCAAAGCAATTTCGGGTGGATACCTTTATTCGCAGAAACAACTGGATTACCAATGAAATTGAAGAAAAGTTCTGTGAAAAAATCTGTTCTTATTATTCGGATGATATGGCACCCATTATTTCTTAAACGATAAAAAGCACGAAAACCCTCAAAGTAACAAACTCTGAGGGTTTTCATCACTGTAATCCAAATATACTCGCTCCATCTATAAAGATAAGACCAATTTATGTAACTTTAAATACAACAATAGAAGCATACTCCGGTGCTTAGTCAATATAATATGCCCAATTTTCTTTTCTTGCTAACGTCTTTGGATATTCGCCATCTACATAACCAAGAATACAATGACCAATGCCTTCATATTCCCCTTCTATGCCCAGCGATTTTAGAATCGCTAAACCTTCTGGTCGTTCAAATTCTTCTTTTGCTCTATGAATCCAACAGCTTCCAACTCCAAGTGAATGAGCAGCAAGCATTAAATTCCCCATAACGAGAGTACCATCATAGACATGGGTTGGACAATTTTTATCTGCTAAAACAATTAAAACAACAGGAGCTCCATAAAACGGATCACTTTTCGTTCCTGAAATTTCAGCGTTTAATTTTGACAATCGATCTCGAACTTCTTTGTTTGTTACAGCAAGGATAATTGGAGATTGCTTATTCAAACCAGTGGGTGCATAAGTTCCAGCAGCTACAATCTGATCCAGCACATCTTTTGGAATCATATCAGATTTAAACTTTCGTATACTTCTCCTAGTTTGCATTAACGTTACGATATCATTATTTGTATTCATCGTTGATAACCTCCATTTAACTTTTTCCATCTCCTATTGTATCACTATGATAATGCGAAAACAAGTCCCCCCCTTAAGCCTATCCTCTCCTTTTATATAGAACGATGAGAAGCACGCTTTGCGAACTTCTCTGACTGGCAGACAGTCGCCATATGTGAGCATACATGCTCTCGCATGGCTCGTTGTCTTTGCGTAAATAAAAAACAAAAAGACCGAAAGAACACTCTCTTTCAGTCTTTTTTATATAAATTACATTTACTTTTTATGGAGGTATTGTTTAATAAAATCCTGATGGATTTTCAGATAAATTAATTAAAATATTTTTCATTTGAGAATAATGTTCCAAAATTGTTTTATGAGTTTCACGACCGATTCCAGATTCTTTATAACCGCCAAATGGAGCACCTCCTGGAATGGCATTATATGTATTCACCCACATACGACCGGTTTCAATGGCACGACTTACACGAATGGCACGATTGATGTCCCTTGTCCAAACAGCTCCACCCAGTCCATATCGGCTATCATTTGCTAGTTTAATCACCTCTTCTTCATCGCGGAATTTAATAATACAAGCCACTGGTCCAAAGATCTCCTCTTGTGCCACTTTCATGTCGTTTGTTACATTAACAAGCAGTGTTGGTTTCATAAAATAACCATTTGCCAACTCTCCTTGCTCTGCACGTTCTCCACCGCACGCTACCACTGCACCTTCTTTTTTCGCCTCATCAATCCATCCTAAAATTTTCTTTAACTGCACTTCGTTAATCTGTGCTCCCATCTGGGTATCCGCTTCCCATGGAAGTCCTACTTTTACTTGTTCAAATTTTTCAATGGCCTCTTTTACAAACTGATCATAGATGTCCTCTTGTACAAACACTCTTGAACCAGCACAGCACACTTGACCTTGATTAAATAAAATCCCAAGCTGTAATCCATCCATTGCCATATCCCATTTACAGTCATTAAAGAAGATATTGGCTGATTTGCCACCAAGCTCTAAAGTCGCTGGAATTAACCGCTCTGCTGCTGCTTTTGCAATATCTCTTCCCACTTCTGTGGAACCTGTAAAGGCGAGTTTACTAAATCCTTTATGCTCTAAAATATAATTACCTGATTTTGATCCACTGCCTGTAATAATATTAATAACACCAGCTGGAACAACATCTTTAATTAATTCTGCAAATACTAATACACTAAGAGAAGTGGAACTAGATGGCTTTAATACGGTACAACAGCCAGCTGCCAACACAGGAGCTAACTTCCAAGCAGCCATAAGAAATGGGAAGTTCCATGGAACAATCTGTCCCACAACGCCAATTGGCTCTCTTAAAATCAAGCTCAATGTGTTGTTATCGAGCATATTGGCACTGCCCTCTTCTGAGAGGATAACGCCTGCGAAATACCGAAAATGTTCTGCGGAATACGGAACATCAATTGCCATTGTTTCACGAATTGGTTTTCCATTATCAAGGGATTCCACCATAGCAAGCAGTTCTTTATTCTCATCAATAATATCTGCAATTTTATTTAAAATAACAGCACGTTCTGCCACTGTTGTATTCTTCCAAGTTTTAAAGGCTTTCCAAGCAGAATCCACCGCTTTATCAACATCTTCTCTTGTTGCCTCCGCACAAGTTGCCAATTCTTCTCCATTGGCAGGGCAATAGCTTTTAAATGTCTTTTTATCCGAACTATCCACCCATTGACCATCAATGAATAACTGATATGATTCCTTTATGTAACCCCTAATATTTACCATACATATATTCCTCCCGTTTTCTTTTTATTTCTGTATGGTTATTATCATAATCCTATCAAGTTGGACAGTCAACCATTGTTATTTTCCTAACTCCAATCAAAAAATAGATTGTTAAATTTTATCAATAAGATGTTAAAAAATCGTTTAGATTTAAGATATAAAAAGCAAGCACCAATGGACATATCATGAATCCTATGATGCTTGCTTCCTTTCTCATCCGTCAAAAATTATCAAAAAATAGTATTTAATTAACAAAAGTTTGTTAACAATTTTCTATGTTTTATTCAAAAAAACAATTTTTTTTAGTATTGTATGTTATATTATTCACATTTCTTTTCACCAAGAACAAACAATGAAATTGGAGATGAAGACTCTCATGCAATCTACCTATTTTCTATTTTTATTTACAGCTTACTATAATCTATTTTTCTTCCTCTAAAATAATATTCTCTATCATATTCATTTACTTCCCGCAACACTTTGCATGGGTTTCCAACGGCTACCACATTGGATGGTAGATCTTTTGTCACAACACTTCCAGCACCAACTACAACATTGTCGCCAATGGTGATACCAGGCAGAATGACTGCTCCAGCCCCTATCCAACAATTTTTTCCGATGTGAACTGGCATATTAAATTGATAGCCTTTCTCCCGAAGTTCTGGCAAAATTGGGTGTCCCGCAGTGGCTATCGTCACATTCGGTCCAATCATAGTATAATCTCCAACATAAATATGCGTATCATCCACTAGCGTAAGATTGAAATTGGCATAGACATTCTTTCCAAAATGCACATGACCTCCACCGAAATTGGAATGGAGCGGTGGTTCAATATAGCAATCCTCTCCGATCTCAGCAAACATCTCTTTTAACATTGCCCCACGTTTTTCTAATTCCGTTGGTCTTGTCATATTGAAATCATATAGTCGATCAAGTTTTTTTATTTGCTCTTTCATAATCTCTTCATCATTTGGAAAATAAATTTCTCCTGTGTGTAACCTTTCTTTCATACCCATAATACTTTATTCCTCCTTCAATTTGATAAAAGCAGAACAATGAAAAGTCCAAAAAGCGTGTTTTTCATCGTTGCATTCGCCAAATACTTGGTGCTTGGCTCATTGCTTTTATTATATCATAAAAAATAGGCACTGTGTTACGTTCACAGCACCTACTTTTTTGTTTTTATAACATAGATTCCCTATTGTTCCATCGCTTCCATATAACGAACCGCTTCTTTATCCAATTCATCCATCAATTCTTTTGAAAGATTTTTTTCCGCATATGGATATACAACCCCATTTTCTTTTTCCACATGGCGTTTTAATAAATAGTAATATCCCATAGCATTGGAAATAATATCCAATTTATTTTCTTTTGTTGGCTCAAGTTCATATGCCTTTATTGCATTGTCAAGCTCCATCACATGAAGTCTTGCCAGATCATGTTCTACAAGCATTCCATGCTGAATTAAATTCACAGCAATCGTTCCTAAATTGTCTGTCATGGCTTTAAATAAGATTTGTTCTTCTTTTTGGTGATGTCTTAAGTCTGCATATGTGCGAATAAATCGAACCGCATCTTTAAAATCCTGTAAGTTCACCTCATTATATTCCATGAAATTCAAACATTTTTGTCTTAATGCTTCAATAAATTTTAAAATCTCATCATGTTCTTCTCTTAAAACTTCAATGATTCCTTGCATACTACATCTCCTTAATACGAAAAGTGCCATCTCCTAGTGTTTCATATTGAACGGTCTTTCCTTCAAAAAATCCTTGTAACCAAGCATCTCTTAATGTGAAGTAGACTGCCACATCTTCTCCTGCTTTCTCCCAATATGGGGCATGAACATTTTTATCCACACTCCACATGATCTCATCTAGCTCTTCTGTTTGTGTCATCACTCCACCATCACATGGCATTCCATCCAATAAATAGTTTCCAATCGCCTCAAATAAAACATCACAAGAACTATCACTTGCACTGTGACTTCCTGCTTCTTTTCCGTCTGCGTAGCAAATCTCTTTTAAAGAACTCAAAAATTCTTTGTTTTCTTTTACTATCATATGAACAGCAACTGCAAAACGGCTCTCCACAGTATCCACTTGATGTTTAAGCCAACCATGAATGTTCATCACATCGATAATCTGCTCTAAATCACCTTTTACCATTGCACCACAAGTATCATCTAACATGGTATTTAACTCTTTTGTCCAACCATATTGTTCTGCCTGAGAGCAGATAGCTTCTGTTATAGTTTCCTGTCTTTTGATTTTTTCATACATCCACATATGAATTGGCCCTAAAAATTGACTCATAGTATTCTCCTATTTCTATTATCTTTCTTCCTTTTATCCTCTTATAAAAACTGGAAGAAACAAACAGTTTCTATTCATTTCTTCCAGCTCGTCTAAAATTATTTATTTAATTTTGCAAGAATTTCTTCCACATCAAGTCCATGAACCGCACAAGCATCTTTTAAAGATTCCATTTGTGAAGCTGGACATCCAAGGCAGTGCATTCCGCTTTCCATTAAAATATCTCCTGCATTTTCATGGATTTTTAAAATTTCTCCCATGATCATATCGCCAGTGATTTTATCTTCTTTCACAACAGCATCATCTCCGAAGAATAAACGAATATCATCTTCTACTGTTGTAATTCCTGCAATTCCAAAGTTTTCAACAAGAACTTTTGCTACGTTTTCAGAAAGGAATGCTGGAAGTGTTGGTCCTAAGTGGATATTTTTTACTCCTAAGTGAAGAAGAGCTAATAACACAATAACCGCTTTTTGTTCATACCAAGCAATATTGTAAACGATTGGAAGATCGTTAATATCATCAAGACCAAATACTTCTTTTAATTTTAATGCGATGACTGCTAAAGAGTAAGAGTCATTACATTGTCCAGCATCAAGAACTCTTGGAATACCTCCAATATCTCCTAAGTCTAATTTATTGTATTTATATTTTGCACAACCTGCTGTTAAAATAACAGTATCTTTTGGAAGTGCTTTTGCAAAATCTGTGTAGTAGTTTCTTGATTTTGCTCTACCGTCACAACCAGCCATAACAACAAATTTCTTAATCGCACCTGTCTTTACTGCTTCTACAACTTTATCAGCTAATGCAAGCACTTGATTATGAGCGAATCCACCAACAATTTCTCCTGTTTCGATCTCAGTTGGAGCTTCACATCTTTTTGCGTGTTCAATGATTTCACTGAAATCTTTTTGTTCTCCAGCTCCTCCTTCAATGTGTTTACATCCTGGGAATCCAACTGCTCCTGTTGTATAAATACGATCTTTGTAACTTGCTTTTGGTGGTACAAGACAGTTTGTTGTTAAAAGAATTGGTCCATTGAAACTTTCAAATTCTTCTTTTTGTTTCCACCAAGCATTTCCATAGTTTCCAGCAAAATGGCTGTATTTTTTGAATGCTGGATAATAGTGAGCAGGAAGCATTTCAGAGTGTGTATATACATCAACGCCTGTTCCTTCTGTCTGTTCTAATAACATTTCTAAATCTCTTAAATCATGTCCAGAGATTAAGATAGCTGGGTTTTTACGAACGCCAATATTAACGGTTGTGATTTCTGGATTGCCATAAGTTCCTGTGTTAGCAGAATCTAATAACGCCATAGCATCCACACCGAATTTTCCTGTTTCTAAAGTAAGAGCAACTAAATCATCAGCAGTTAAAGAATCATCTGTGATTTTTGCCATTGCAGATTGTAAAAATGCGTCAATGTCTTCATTTTCATATCCAAGTGCATTGGCATGTTTTAAATAAGCAGACATACCTTTTAATCCGTATGTGATTAACTCTCTTAAACTTCTAATGTCTTCATTTTCTGTTGCAAGAACTCCAACTTCTTCCGCTTTTGCTTCTAAGGCTTCGTCTGTGCTTGCATCAAATAAAGCTACTTCTGAAAGAACAGATGTGTCACTTAATTCTTTGATCATTTCTGCTTTTCCAGCGAGAGTATCCTTAATGCGGATCATAATTTTTTCATCATCAAAGTTTGCATTTGTAATCGTTACAAATAAGTTTTCTGTTACTTGATGATTCCATTCTTTTGCAACTGTTTTTCCTTCTTTTCTAACGGCTGTTAAAACTTCAGAAAGTCCTTTTGTCACATACACTAATAAATCTTGAAGATTTGCTGTATGTGCTGTCTTTCCACAGACACCCGCTACTTTACAGCCTGTACAACCTGCTGTTTCTTGACATTGGTAACAAAACATTTTATTTTCCATGATACTGTCTCCTTTTATATTTCCTATTATCATTTATATCATTTTATTTACGCTTTCTCATAGCATAAGGACTTATTTTTTATTCCTTTGTCCCCGTTACGTTCCATAGTATAACATAGTTTTATCATCATTTACGTTTTATTTACAACATTTTTGAAATTTTTTCAACTTTTTTTATAAACCAATTTGAACTCCTCACAGACAACCTTCATCTGTTCATCGAATGTCATTCCCACTTCTTTCATACAATGTGTAAAGAACTCTTCATGCACCTTTCTCCAATAGGATAAAGACTTATCTCCCTCCCCTTCCTTAAAAGCATGCTCTGCACTCACCTCACAAAATGGAACCACATACACCTTTGTTGTCTGTATAATGCAGACAGCCTCCTCTTTAGAATTTAAAATGACACTGTATGCCCCTACCTTTGGCAACGGTTCATTCTCAAGTTCATATAGAGGATAGGCAGAAGCTGTCCCCGTCTTTTCCTTTTTTATCACCAATTCTGCAAGCAAATCTGGATCTCCACCAAACGCCCATGCCTCATGTCCACAGTCCTCTATTTGATATTCTTCTATAAATTGTTTCCATAATTCTTTTTCTGTCATGTTCCTCTCCTCCATTCTTTTCTACACTAGAATACTACTATCAATTGTATCATTCAAAATAAAACAGATCTTCAAATTTTTTATCCAGTGCAATACACAATATCAACGCTAATTTTGCAGTAGGATTGAATTGTCCTGTTTCAATGGAACTGATTGTATTTCGTGATACCCCTACCATCTCTGCTAACTGGGCTTGTGAAAGTTTCTTTTCTACTCTTATTGTTTTTAAATTATTTTTTAGAATTAATTCACTATTCATGGTGACTACCTCAAAACATCCATAATATAAGTGATGATACTAAGTATAGAAGCTAATCCCCCAGCAATAACTGTAATCAAATACGCTTTATTCTTTAAATATCGATATTTTATATAGGCTTGACTGGATACAAAAATCCAAAAACAAGCTGATAAGGCATAAAATGTTTCTGATTCTCCAAAAAACATATTAAAAATAACAAGGAACGAAAATACCATTGTAAAAATTATATATCCAATTTTTATTCCCTTATTTTGAATGTATTCTGTCCCCTCGTCAAAATGTTCTTCTCTGCTCTTCTTTAGTATCTCTTCCTTTGTCATAACGACACCTCCTGCCAAGTTTACTTGTAATTTCATTATACTATACCAAGTTTACTTGTCAATATTATTGACAAAAAACAATTGCCAGAAGAAAAAGGGCGATATTATCAACTTTATACAGGAAATGCCATCGGTGCTACGGAATAAAACAACAATGGATACGCAGAAAAATCCACAGATCAAAAAGAAATGGTTTCTTATAAAATCTGTGGATTTTTAATTTTCATATGAATATGTTATGATTCTTTCCTATCGAATCAACTACAAATTTTTCTATTTTGATGTTAATTTTTTTTCAAATAGGTTTTATAAGTGGCAGAAGCCTTACTTTCGAGATTTTTACCTAATGCGTCCTTTTTTAAGGTTTTTATATAATAGCAATAGGTTGTACCCTTTTTTAAATTCTTGTCAGTAAATGACAATGTCTTTGTTGTTTTTACTAATTTATAAGCACCTGTTCCTGTTTTTTTATAAATATTATAACCTGACGCACCGCTAACAGCTTTCCATTTCAATGTATATGTTGAAGCTGTTCTCTTTTTAGAAGTGATCTTCGGAGGATCTAGAGGTTTAAAACGAATTCCTTTGTCGCTACAATACTTCTTTACATTGCTAGAAGAAGATGGTGCATAAATCGTCAATTTGGCCGTTGGACTAATTGCTGTATAATAAGAACTAATCGTTGGATTTCCCCTAAATAAAACCGTTGTCAGTGCCTCACAGCCAGAAAAAGCATCATAAGAAACATCTTTACAACTTGCTGGTATTGTAATAGATTTTAAAGCCTTACAATCTGCAAACATAGAAGATGTAATTCCTGTTAAATTCGATGGTAATTTTACATCTGTTAAAGACTCACATCCGCGAAATAATTTAGAATCTATCTCTTTTACTGTCTTTGGAATGGTAATCTTTTTCAATCCAGATTCCGCAAAACAATTAAAATCTATTTTTGTGACAGTAGAAGGGATCTGATAGGTTTTCAACGCTTTGCAACCATAAAATGCGGAATGTCCAAAACTTTTTACCTTAGAAGATAACTTAACTTTTGTAAGTGAACTACAATTGGAAAATGTAGAGTTTGGAATTTCTGTAATGGATTCTGGTAACGTTACTTCTGTTAAACTCGTGCAACCACCAAACAGACTATCACCAATTTCCTTTACGGTATTAGGAACGACTGCTTTCTTCAAATTAGGCAGATTATAAAAACTTCCACCTTCAATTGATGTTACGGTAGATGGAATAGAGATTGCCGTAATCATCTCTCTTTCATTGATATTATTCCAATCATACCTCCCACTCCAATGTGCTAAATCTATACTCGTTACTTTCAATCCGTCGATCTTAGAAGGAATTGCTAGAGTAGAAGATGTCCCCTTCCAAGCAATTACTGTACAAGTATTTTTATTATAGTCTGCTATAATCTCCCACTGCCCATCCTTGCTGTCAATTTGTTCTGCTGCATAGGCAACATTTGGTTTCGCTATCACAATCAAGAAACTGAGAAGTGTTAGCCAAATTAAGTTGCGTGGTTTGTTCCAATTTTTCATACATTCAACACCCTTTCTTTCCTATTCTTTCACACATTACTATAATCCCGTTCCTTTCGAATCCTTCTAATGGACTGCTTTGTGTGAATGTTATTTTATGATACAAAGGTAAAAGATCCTACATACCCACTCATGATCTTTTTACCAATACCATACGAAAAGTAAAATTCGTGTCGCAGATTGCTAAAACCTACGCCCATTTATTTTTTGACTTATTATATATTTTATCATTAATAATATAATTAATTATATATCTTTTATTAATATTTTGTCAATAATCATATATTTTACCTTTTGTCACACTTTAATGTTGTTGTTTTCTTTTTACATGAATCTATTCTCATAACAATCACGTCAGTCAATCTCCATCTAACTTATAAAAAATATTATTTTTTAACAAAAGCATTAGTTATTTCTTAAATATTTAAAAGAAATCCTTAAAATATTTTTCCCTATCTTGAAACTGAAATAAAATATGATAGTATAATCATACTTGTATATTTTTTATTAATAAATTTATTTATTATATGGAGGAAAATAGAAATGAAAAGATTATCCAATTTATGCATCTCTTACATACTATTTGTTATGATAATACCACGCATAGCCATTGAACCAATTGCTGACTTACTCAATATGAATTATGACTATCTAAATGATACCTATAATATACTTACCACTATTATTTTGTCTTTCGTTGCTATGTACCTTTATAAAGATGAGTTAAATCTCGATTGGCTCAGATTAAAAAAAGGAAACTGGATTATTTGCGGATTTACAGGATTGTTCTTAATCCTTTTCATAGGAACTTCCTTATCTTTACTTGTTCTTAAAGGAAATCCTGAACAAAGTTCTAACCAACAATATATAGAAAGTATAGCAACACCAATTGTTAGAAATATTTTGCCAATTGTAATTGTTTTATTTGCTCCTATCTTAGAAGAGATCTTATTCAAAGGTTATTTGATCAAAACCTTAAGTGCTAAATTAAATATCTATCTATTGGCTATCCTATCCATTCTGTTATTCTCTGCTATGCATTTGCATAGTATAACAGAGCTAAAAGCGATCATTCCATACTTCGCTATCAGTTTTGTAACTACGTTTTATTTTTTTAAGAAAGATTATAACATTTGGTATCCACTTATCATTCATATTTTAAATAATTTATTGGCTCAAATTATCATCTCTCTCATCTAAATAGCTTACGTATATTGTATTATCATCTATAAATTTATTGAAAAATAGCCATTCTCCGAAATCTTATATTTCAAATCAACCATGAGAAACACATTTTAAAATTCTTCCACATTCTCATAAAAAGAGCAGAAATTCATAGTTTTTCTTTGTCCATGATCTTCTGCTCTTTTCTTCTATCTTATCATTTTCTTATCTCTTCTTCTAAGCATGAGGAATATTCGTAAATTCGCTGATCTCACGATTAATGGTACATAAATCATCAACGGATAAATCATGCAGATTTTCATGCCCTGTAATTCTTGCAAATGTTTTTAATTCCTCTAATGTAACATTTAAGAAATTGGCAACACGTAGTGCTGCTACATCTCCATTTAATCGTTTTCTAAGCTCCTCATCTTGTGTAGCTACTCCAACAGGGCACATTCCCGTTCCACAAATACGATATTGTTGACAAGCAAGTGCCATTAACGCAGCCGAAGCAACAGCAACAGCATCCGCTCCCATGGCAATCGCTTTTGCAAAGTCTGAAGAAACACGCAGTCCTCCTGTAATAATCAAGCTAATATCAGAACCAGTGCTATCCAAATATTTTCTTGCACGATGAAGAGCATAAATCGTTGGAACACTTGTAGAATCTCTTACAAAGAGTGGTGAAGAGCCGGTTGCTCCACCCCTTCCATCAATGGTGATAAAATCCGGTTCTCCATAGACACAAAAAGCGAGATCTTTTTCAATTCTTCCAGCCGCAATCTTCACACCAACTGGTCGCCCATCAGAAGCAATTCTAAGCTGACTAATTAACTCTTTCAAATCTTCCTTTGTTTCAATGCCTGGAAATCTGGATGGTGCAACCACATCCTGTCCCATTGGCTTATTTCGAATTTTACTAATCTCGCTTGTCACCTTTTCTGCTGGCAAATGTCCTCCCATCCCTGGTTTTGTTCCTTGACCGATTTTAATTTCAATGGCATCCGCATTTCTTAAATTCTCTGGAGTTACACTGTAAAGGTTTCCTACATATTCAAAAATATATTTATCTGCACTTTCCATCTCTTCTGGAAGAATACCACCCTCTCCAGAACACATAGCACTATGAGCCAGTGCTGTTCCTCTTGCCAAAGAAACTTTTGCTTCTTTTGACAATGCTCCAAATGACATATGGGATACATAAACTGGATTTTCTAAAACCATTGGTTTTTTCGCATTTTTTCCGATTATTGTTGTGGTATTCACATTAGCATGCTCATCCAGTGGCATCGGATCAAGCTGTGCCCCCAAGATCAAAATATCATCCCAGTTTGGCATCGGAAGTTTTGTTCCCATGGCTGCATGAATACTCTTTCCTGATACTGCCATCTGATGAATCTCTTCCATATAACGACTTGTTTCATCATGTCGAACATATTCTTTTTGATAATCCAATGTTTGAGGTTTTTGTTTCACTATATTTGTTTCTTCTTTTACTTCCTCATAAAGAGAAAACTCTGTTGTTTTTTGATGACAAACTGGGCATTCTGTTATTTTATCAAATGGTATGCCTTCTTTTTCCTCATCATAGATAAATCCACATATATTGCATCGAAATTTTGCCATCTCATATCCTCCTCTGAATATTATTTTCTAATAAATGCTATTATATTTAATTTATCGACAGTTTATTAAAAATAATTACTATTATCTTTTATAAAAGTACAATCTTTATTGAAAACAATTTTTCACTCTCATCGTATATTTACTTGGAAGTTCATCATTTATTTATTCGCAAAAGTTGGTTTCAACTAACTAATTGATAAAATATTATACGCAAATATTCATGTCAATTCTAATATCGCATAATAATAAATTTATACCTCATTTAATAATTCTTAAATGATTACTACTTTAAAATGCTACGATTTACATTTAATATCAAATAGATAAATAAATGAAATGACCATGAACAAGGTCAAATCAATTTATCTTTGAGCAATAATATACATTCAAGATAATACACCATATAATTTTATAATATTTAATAAATATTTTTTCAATTTGTGAATTTTCTGTGAAATTAGCACTCATCTATTGACAGTGCTAATAACAAGTGTTATAGTACATATAGAACAAAGGAAAGGAATTGAGAAAGCAATCATTCCAAATCCCTAAGTTCAAACAAAGAACAACACCTCGGATCAATACTTCTCCGATTGTGCTTATCAATGAAATGTTTTATATTTGAAAGGAGCAATGACTTATGATGATGCCTAGTATTTTTGGAGAAAATTTATTTGATGATTTTATGGACTTCCCATTTAGTAAAGAATTTGAGAAAAACTTCTTTGGTAACAAAAATCCGCTATATGGTAAACACGCAAAGAACATGATGAAAACCGATGTTCGTGAAACAGAAAATGGATATGAAGTGGACATTGATTTACCAGGATTTAAAAAAGACGAAATTACAGCAAAACTTGATAATGGATATTTAACAATCTCTGCAAGCAAAGGTCTTGATAAAGATAAAAAAGATAAAGATGGACATTATATCCGTAGAGAACGCTATGCTGGTAGCATGAGCAGAAGTTTCTTTATCGGAGAAGGAATTACAGAAAACGATGTGAAAGCAAAATATGAAGATGGTATTTTAAGACTTTCTATTCCAAAAAAAGAAGTGAAAGCAGTTGAAAAACCAAATTATATTTCCATCGAAGGATAATCCTTTCCATTAACTTTACTACCTAATATATTATAAAAAATATCCCTGTATTCTTTTGGATACAGGGATATTTTTTCTTGCATTCATTTCTATATGTTAACTTTTTCTATGCTTCTTTTACAACTTCGATCTGAAAAACGAGGATCGTATCTACATCGGGACAACAAAAAACGGCTTTCCCTTCTGGCTGTCCCGGAATCGAACCTCCATATCGTAAAATATCAATATAAGGAAATGCTACGTGCATTGCCATTGGACATAATTTTCCACGCTCAGTATCAAAATCAAACGTATCACCAATTTTATGCCCTCTATGGCATCCCATCTTTCCTATGCGATCCACAATTGTAATTTTTATTTTAGGCTTTTTCATTGATTCCTCCCCCTCTTCTCTCTCATCGTTTCTTACAATTTTTCTTGCTGCTCTTGGCTCTCTTTTTCGCTCTCCACTTGATATGTATGGAACTGTCTGCTTGGTGCACCACAGACAATACAGCGTTCTGGAGGCGTATCTCCTGTCATAATAAATCCGCATACTGGACAAACATAGACCGCATCGCAATCAAATTGATCCATCTGCATTGCCTCTTCTAATAACTCCGCATGTACTTTTTCTGCTGAGGATGCCAAGTCATAGGCTTGCTCTGCAAGTGGTGCATTGTTTTCTTTTGCATATTGTTTCATCATACGATATAATTTTTCATATTCAAACTGTTCCACTGGAACAAACTCTTTCATCGCTTCCATAAAAGCTGGTGGTTGATCAAGAACCGCATAAAAGTTTCTTGCATGGCGGTATTCTGAGTCCGCTAACGCTTCAAATAAATTCGCTATTTTTTCCATGCCCCTCTTTCTTGCTCTATCAGCAAAGGTCAAATAGCGAAGGTGTGCCATCATCTCACCTTTCACTGCCTCTTCTAATTTTTCTCTTAGAATTGGATCTTCTTGCTCTCTTTCATAACAATTTTCCTTAATATCTCGGAACTGATAGGAAAGTGTTCCATCTTCCATCGAAAAGACCACGATATGATGGTTCACATCACAAGCTCGAATGTCCTCTGATACATCTTCGATCATAGCACCACCGCCACCAGTACAAACGAGAGGAATCTCATCCACCTCATCCACAAAACAAGAATGCACATGTCCACAAAGCAAATATTTTACCTTATCTTTCCATGGCGTATAGGCTTCTTTTAATCGTTCAAATTCTTCTTCTGATACACAATTTTGAATAAAAGCATTTGGAACTGGAATATGAAAGGCAATAATAACATTTTTCACCTCTTCCATAGCAAGCACCTGTTTGATCAGCATAAGTCCTTCTTCTTCAAAGGTACGCATGGCATTATCAATAGAAATAATTGCAAAGTCTTTTGTTATAATGGCATAATTATGCAGTCCAAAGTACTGTTCGTATTCTCCTGTATCGTGGTTTCCTCGTAAAACATAGATTGGATTTTGAGCAATGGATTCTGTAATCTCTTCAATCTCCTCATAATATCTCTTTGTTCCATCTGGTACCATATCACCGACAATTAGAGTGAAATCGGACTTGGCACTTTTTTCTAACGCTCCAGCATATACTTTCATATTGTAAGTGCCTAATCCTTCACAGCCTGGATCTCCAATTACAGAAAAAGATGTTACATCGTTCAAATAAATGAGGGGTTCTGTCACTTTTTTTATCTTTTTTTCTTGTACTTCTAAAAATTCTTCTATTCTCTTTTGCATTTGTATTCCTTTCTTATTTTTATCAACTTAACTTTTATTCCACGACATGAACTCTGTATTTGTTCGATGAGAAACACGCTATGCGAGTTTCTCACGTTCGCGAGCAGTCGTCATATAAGAGCATAAATGCTCTTGCATGACTCGTTGCTTCCGCGTAAATAAAGAATGAGAAGAGGGGATTTTCTCTCCCTCTTCTCATCCTTTTTTTACTCCTATCTCTTTTAGGGCAATACAAGATGCCTCCGCCATCATTTCCAATAAAGCAACAATTTTTTCCTCCTCCATCTCTCCAAACACATGAATCAATTGCTCTTTCCATTGATCTCGAATATCATAGATTCGCTCTACCACTGGCATTCCATCGGGCGTCACGTGCAAATGTCTAACTCTTTTATCAATGGGATCCATTGTGCATTCCACATATCCTTGCTCCACAAGTTTTTGCACCGCCTTTGTAACAGTCCCCTTATCATAACCACCAGTTTGAGCCAGTTCATACATCGTAATTCCATTATGTTCAAAGATACGCAAAAGAAAGAACTGCTGTCCACTTCCAATCTGGTACTCTCCCAACATATTGTCAAAATAACGATTCGTATTTCTTTGAATTAAAGAAATTGATTTCAAAAAAGTTGTTGTATGACGCTTCATCTTTTTCTCTACTCCACTCTCTTTCTTATTTCACTTTTCATAGCTTCTTTATTGGGTATTGCTTCTGCTTTTCAACTGTTATGACAAATATTTTACTTGCTATTAGTTGAACCGTCAACATTTATTTATATGTTTTTTATAAAAGGAAATAAATTATCACAAAAACAGAGGAAGTTCTATTGTATTTTTTAGAACTCCCTCTATCTTTTCCATTTCTTTTTATGAATTTCTTATGATTCTTTCATATGATCAAGGGCGTATAGACACGCTCCTGTTGCCCCTACGATCTCTGGTTCTGGACAAATATAAAGTTTTGCACCGATCTTTTCTTCCACCGCACGAACAACACCTTCATTTTTTGCCACTCCACCAGTCATCATATAATCCCCTTCCATTCCAACACGTTTTAAAAGAGAATAGGATTTGTTAGCGATGGAACGACAGATTCCATTGGCAATATCCGCTTTTTCTTTATTATTAGCGATCAGAGAAATCACTTCGGATTCTGCAAAGACAGAGCACATACTTGTGATCTCAATATCTTCTGTGGATTGTAAAGCAATTGGACCTAAGTCCTGAATCTCGATCTCCAAAGAGCGGGCGATCATCTCTAAAAAGCGTCCTGTTCCCGCTGCACATTTATCATTCATAACAAAATCAATGACTTCGCCTTCTTCACTTAATTTAATCCCTTTACTATCCTGTCCGCCAATATCTAAAATTGTGCGAATCTTCGGATTAAAATAATGAGCCCCACGCCCATGACAACTGATTTCTGTTACGGTTTCATCTGCAAATGGAATGCTAACTCTTCCATATCCTGTTGATACAATCCAAGCGATATCTTCTCTTTTTAGTCCCGCTTTATCTAAAATCTCTTTTAAAATTTTGTTGGCACTCTCTCCTGATTTTGCTCCTGTACGCACAACGGCAAATGCCTTCATATTGCGATCTTGATCCATAATAACTGCGTTCGTTGAAGTAGAACCGCTATCAACACCCATCACGTACATTGTTCCTTGTCCTCCTAATCGTTTCTTTGGTTTTACAATATTTTTATTTAATGACTCTAAAAAGGCTTCAATTCGGGTTAAAATCTGCCCATAACTTTGCTTTGTATAATCCGTTTCTAAAAGAAGCATTGGTTTTGTCATCACTTCTTTTAACCATGCGTACTCATAAGAGTAATTATCACAAAACTGTACCGTATGATAAATGATGCCATCCGCACTGTCGGCATAATCTTTGATGAGCTGATCACGATTTGACGCCTCTTCCATTCTCATACATGGAAATTGACTGAGCAATCCTCTTGTATAACCGAATAAAACGTTATCTTCTTCTAACAATAACTTTCTTACAAGTCCCGTACAAGTAACATCAAAAGCTACATTCACGCCTCGCTCTTCTAAGATCTTTTTCATACTGTCATTGGCTCTTGCTCCGACAATACCAATGTTTAAAACATTTTCTTTTCTCTTGATCTCTTCTGCTTGTTGTCTATCTTTGATTAACTGTTTTAATTTATCTTCATCAAAAGTTTTGTTTGAAAATTGTTCATAGGCATGAATCATATCGCGGATTCTCTTTTCATAGAGCATAACGCCTGCATCTTTTGTCACCCGTGGGGTATCCAGAATATAAATAAATTTATCACTCCACTGTTCTTTTAACACATCATAGAGTCTACGAATGCTATCACAACAAGTCGTTAAAATAACACCTTCATACTCATCAGACGAAAGTGCCTCTTCTAATAGTCCCTTTGCAAAACTACAAATGTTTGGGTGCATTAAAATATCCGCTTGATTAAAGCTCGTGACTTCCGGCTCCATTCGTTTCATTTGTACACCCATGGCTTCAAATACTTCAATTGGAGCATATTTACAAATATAACCTAGCATGATTTTCCCTCTGTTTCTATTAATTCTAAAAATGCTTCTAATCTCGTCTTGATCTGTCCATCATGACTGTTTCTCTTATCAATTCCATCTCCATCTAAAATGAGCATTGGAATCTCTTTTTCTTTCATTCTCTCTTTTAAAAGCACACTGCCTCCAGATGCCTGTTTACATCCCCAATGGCAAAAATGAATGATGGCATCAGGCTGTATCTCATCCACAAGAGTGCCAATCATATCCGCTTTATGAGAATAAGAACCGTTATATAAGTTTCGAATAATCTTTGTGGCAAGAGCTTCAAATGGGCGACTTTCATCTAACTCATCCATAAAGTCAATGATAATATCGCTTGCTATCACTTGATATTTGTCACTGCTATTAAAATAACTTCTTAAACTCTCTTGATAGAATGGAAGTAAATGCACCCATAAAATTCTCTTTCCTTCAAACACAGGATAAGTTGCAATATCCTTATTTAAAAAGCGTACAAGTTCCAAAAATTCTGGTCTACCCATCATCAAATGAGTCCCCATCATCAAATATAACTGACTGATTAACTCGCCTGGATAATAGTGTTTCTTTTGTAATTCAAAAAAGCGAAATAGCTCTTTTCTCGTTTCATTTTCTATCCGAATCGCCTGTTTTAATTTTTCAATATCAAATGGTTTTTGAAAACGTTTCTCTAATTCTATGGTAAGCTGTTTTAATTGCTCTGCAAGATAGGAAACAGATGTTTCATCTTCCTCATAAGGAATATCTAAAAAGGTAAAAGGAACGCCTTTTTTCTTCTCCAAATATCGGAAAGTATTCAAGTTCCCGTCACAAGAAAGAGAGGTTGTCACTGCATACACAGGGTTTGGAATGACACCACTGTCAACTGCTCCTACGAATGTTTTATGATAAGAACAAAGGGTTGGTGCAAGCCCTGTATTTTGAGCAAAATCAATGAAATAATCTTCCAAATGGTATCCTGTTAAATAACAAGATAGACATTCGATGGAAAGGGTATTCAGATCAAAACATTGCATAATCTCACATGGAGCAAAAATATTTGACCAAACATAACTCTTTTCCTTACTCAAGGAATCTGCAACTAAGGACATCATCATCGTTTCTAATTTCTGATACCCTTTTGAAATATTCTTCTTGGGAAGAAGTTTTGTTTTTAATTTATTAGCTTTAAAGCCTAAAACCATTTTTGGAAAACTCTTCTCTGGGTTCTCAATGGCTTCATTTCGTACATAGTCGATGTATTTATCTACAACTGACAACTTCGTCACCATCCTTTTTCCTGTATTTTTATACCTATATCCTAATCGTTCCCTTCTTTTGTTTCTCCACACGTTCTTTTTAAGTGTAAGAAAATATAACTAGTATACCACAATCCGAAAAAAAATCCAAATTTTGCATTTTTTATATAAAGAAAAAACATTGCCACTCCCAAAATCAACCTATCGATTTTGAGAGTGGCAATGTCCTAGTTTTTATCATATTTTAATAAAATTTGTAACCTTTACAAATGACACATTATACGGTATATTATAAATAGAAAAGAAAACAATCGCCCACAAGGGATTGACCTTGAAACAAGTTTAATAGAAAAACCACCCTGTCAACGGCCAAGTATCAAGGGTGGTTTTTCTGTGCCTAAAACATTACTTCATAAACGTAAATACGAATATTGGTAATCCTTCTTTTATTCACATTCCATCTTGTTTTCTATCCCATAATCCACTTTTTGATCTCGTAATACATTCCATCTCACAAACAAGGATACAAGCCCATTTAAAACTGCACTGACCAATAAAACAATGCTCACATGGCTCCATTCTAACACGTTTCCAAGAAGTATTTGACCAATAGGAACGGTTGCTGTTGCCACCGCTGTTGACAAGGCACTCACTTTTCCTAACATATGGGAAGGAATCTTTTCTTGAATATACGTTAAGGTTACAATATTTCCAACGCCTAAGCAGAACATAATGATCATTCCGCCAACAGCAAAGATAATAACACCTATCATAGATTTCGAAAAGAATAAAACTGCTCCTGTCATACCAAGCAATGCAACACTCATTGGATAATTCCAAAGATATACTTTTTGAAATGGAAACCATTTCGTTGCCACTGCAAGCAAAATGCCACTGAATAAAGAGCCTAATACAATGACTCCTTCTACTGTTCCATAGACTTCCGATGGCACTTGAAAGAGCAAGTTCATCACATAAGGCAGTACAATGGTATTGATTGGCACAATACAAATATTATAAAGTGCATAGGATAAAATAATTCCAAACACAACCATATATTGTTTTTTTACAATCACAGCTGTTTTTGCCATTTCTTGATAAGAACTCTTGAAAGAAATGTAGGAATGTTTTTCCTTTTTTTGAACTGGCATAACGAGAAAACATTCCATAATGGCAGAAAGTAAAAAACTAATGGCATTTAAAATCACAATCCATCGAATTCCAAATAAGCCATAGAGCATACCAGCCACCACTGGCCCTAAAATATTTGCCCATGCACCCACTTGGCTTACACAACTATTGGCAAATTTTAATCGTTCTAATTCTACAATCTCTGGTAAGGACGAAGTGACAGCTGGTGTATAAAGAGTGGCTGCCACCGATAATAATATCATAACTCCCCCTGCTATGATAACGGAATTTCCATCCCCTTGTAAGTAAATTCCATAGCTTAATAAAAGGATAAAACATAAAAAGTCCAAGTAGATCATAATTTTCTTTTTACTTAATTGATCGGCAAACTCTCCTGCGATTGGAGCACAAAAAATATATGGTAAAATGGAAAGTGCCAATATATTTCCATAAACGGCAGGACTTCCTGTCAATTCCAATAAATAAAGGGATAGGGAAAACCTTTGAATTGCATTTCCGAATAAACTAATAATTTGTCCAATGAGGACAAGCCTAAAATTTCTTTTTAACTTCATTTTTAGCTAGTTAAACCTTTCTTCTCTAACGCCTTCTTTCCTTACTATGCTAGACTATGCCAGCTTTTCCTATTCACGCACTAACGAATAATCCATACAGATTGGATAATCACCTGACTGACTGGTTGTGAGAACCGCTTCAATTTCATACAAGGCCTTTAGATTCTCAACAGTAATTACCTCATTTGGTGCACCTTCAAATAATACCTTTCCTTTTTTCATCCCAATAATATGATCCGCAAACTTTGTGGCATGATTTAATTCGTGAATGACCATAATAATGGTTGTTCCTTCTTCTTTATTTAACTTTTTCAATAGTTCAAGAACTTCTAGCTGATGTGCCATATCAAGATAGGTCGTTGGTTCATCTAGCACAAGAATTTCTGTTTTTTGTGCTAAGGCTAACGAAATCCAAACTCTTTGTCTTTGTCCGCCAGACAACTCTTCCACCGGTTTATTTTGCAACTCAAAGACTCCTGTCTTTTTCATTGCCCACTCAATAATCTCATGATCTTCTTTCTTTAAACCAGACATTGGCTTTTGATATGGAAAGCGTCCATAAGCCACCAGATCTTTTACTAAAATTCCTTCTGGAACAAGAGGGCTTTGTGGAAGAATCGCCATTTTCTTTGCAATCTCTTTTTGTGCCATCTTCTTTAGATTGACACCATTTAAAAGAATATCTCCTTTTTTTACTGGAAGAATCCGAGAAATAGATTTTAAAAGTGTTGATTTTCCACAGCCATTTTGTCCGATCATCATGGTAATCTTTCCTTTTGGAATGGATAGATTGGCTCGTTCAATGATAATCGTATCTTGATATCCAGCTTGTAACTCTTTTATTTCAATGCTCATCGTTTTCTCCTACTTTTCTTTCATCATTAAATATATAAAATATGGAACTCCTAAAATGGAAACCACAATTCCAACTGGTAATTCTAATGGGGAAAATAAATTTCTTGCAATGGTATCAGAAAAAATTAAAATTGCACCACTTAAACAGGCTGACATCGGCAACAGTAAACGATAGTTAGAACCAAACATCCTCTTTGCAAGCTGTGGCCCTAAAAGCCCTAAAAAGGCGATGTTTCCAGCAACTGATGTAGCAAGCCCCGCTAAAAATGCGGACAAAATTAAAAAGATCACCATTTCTTTTTGTACCGATACTCCCACACCTGTGGCTAATTCATCCCCAAGTCCTAATACATCAAGTGTTCGGCTCTTCCATAAAATAATGGCAATAATCAGCAAAACAAGTGGCGTGGTAATGGCAATATACAGCCAATTACTTCCCCATAGACTTCCATTTGTCCATGTCAGCACTTGGTTATAATCTCCTTTTGACATATTGAGCTGATAAAAAGAAATAATGGCTGTTATCCCTGCGTTGATTCCCACACCTGTTAAAATAAAGCGAACAGGGGTGATTCCCTTTTTATAAGCCAATCCATAAATCAGTGCTACGGCAAATAATGCTCCTATCATGGAAACAACAGGCATAAGAATGGCTGTCATCTTGGAAATGGCTGAATAATATTCACTTGATTTTGATGATATGAGTAAAACAACAAAAAGGGCAGAACCTGCATTAATTCCAATCATTCCTGGTTCTGCAAGGGGATTTCTTGTAATCCCTTGTAATACCCCACCAGAAACGCCCAATGCGCCTGCAACAACCAATGCTAGACAAATCCTTGGAAGTCTAATTTTAAAAATACTGAAATTTTGCATTTTATTGCCATTTCCAAATAAAGTCTGTATCACTTCCATTGGTGACATGGAATAACTTCCTATCATGAGCCCAACTAAAATAGAAACCAATAAAACAAAAATGCAAATGGCAATTAACATTCTTTTCTTTTTTTTATAACTATGATACTGTTGTGATCGCTCCATCTATTTCTTTTCCTTTCTTACAAGCATTAAAAAGACTGGAACTCCAATACAAGCGGTAAATAATCCCACTGGCATTTCATAAGGTGCCATCAGTTTTCGAGCTAAAATATCAGCGAATAATAAGATCACGCTTCCCCATAAAAAAGAAACTGGCATGAGCTTTCGATAGTCATTTCCAATGATCTTTCTTATAATATGAGGCACAAATAAACCGACAAAACCAATGTTTCCTGCTACGGCTACACAAACGCCACAGATGGGAATGATACATAAAATTGTCAGTAATTTTACTTTTTCAGGAGAGATTCCAAGTCCAATTGCCACTTCATCCCCCAAATTCACTAAGTTGATTTTTCCAGATAAAGTCATGGCTAAAATAGAACAAATTCCACCAATGATAACCAAAAATATAACTTGTAACCAATTGGCTTGACGAAACCCACCTGCAACCCAAAAGGCAAGTTCTTGTGAACGGTTTCCAAGTAAAGCAACCACAGACGCTAATGACAGGAAAAATGTGCTCATAGCAGTTCCTGCTAATAGAATCTTTGATAGACTTCTCATCGAAGCATTTTTCATACTGAACAATAAAATAAGCACTCCACTAATGGCTGATCCAAGAAGTCCCATTAAGAAGTTTCCATACATTCCTCCTATAAAAGGGCTAACTGTGGCAATTGCCACAGCTAATGTTGCCCCTTGTGTCACCCCCATAATAGAGGGTTCAGAAATTGGATTTCTTAATACTCCTTGCATCATTGCTCCAGTGAGTGCTAACATTCCTCCTACCAGTAAAGAGCTGAGCATTCTAGGTGCTCGAACTTCTCTTACCAACTGTCCATTGATTCCTTCTGCTTGATGAAAAATGCCGTTCCATACATCATGCAATGGAATGTCTTTTGCTCCAATCACCATGGAGGCAAACATTCCTGCAATTAGAAATAACACTCCAACTGTGGTCAATAGAACAAGTTTTTTATTCATTGCGATTCTCCATTAATGATACAACTTCATCTAAGAAGACTTGTCTTCCAATGCAACTATATCCAATATTAAAGTATGGGCTAGATGGAAGTTCAATCACATTTCCATCTTTTACAGCTCTCATTCCTTTATAAATACTGCTATCATGAAGTGCTTGTAAATCCGCATCTGTTCCCACTACAAACATGTAATCTGCATCAATATCAGCAAGTCCTTCATAAGAAATAACTGGAAGACTTATATTATCCTGTTTTGGCATATTGGCTGGTTTTTTAAGACCTAAATCTTCATAAAGAACACTTCCAATTCCAGCAGAGTCAAAGACATAAAGTTGTCCTCCACTTGCAAGCATTGCTAAGTATGTGGTGTCTTCTCCGTAAGTTTCTCTCACTTTTTGTCCCACTTCTTTTGCTTTTTTATCGTAAGATTCCATCCACGCATTGGCAGTTTCTTCTTTATTCATCAATTTTGCAAATGTGGTAACATCATCTCTCCAGTTGATCTGTGCTAATTGAATCATAACCGTTGGTGCAATCTCTTTTAACTGATCATACATTTTTTCTTGAACGCTAGAAATAATAATTAAATCTGGATCAAGTTCCAAAATTCCTTCAATATCCATGGTGTCCTGCATACTATATCCAAGTATTTTCGCACCTTTTAATACGTCCTGTAAGTAGGTTGGGAATTTTGTATAGTCGTATGCGTCAGAATTGGCTGTACCGACAACAGAATATCCAAGTACAGATAAAATATCGCTATTTCCACTTAAATCCACAATTCTCTCTGGATTTGCTGGAATCTCCACTTCGCCTTTTGCATCTGTAATCGTAACAGTTTTTTGTGTTTTTTCTGCTGTTGTATTATTAGAAGAACTGTTTCCACATCCAACGAGGGCTGTAACAGCCAATGCAGAAATAGTTAAAAATGCAAATAGTTTTTTTCTCATATTATTCCTTGTACGATGTGACGCTGTCACATGAATACTTTCCTTTCTCTTATTCTTCTTTCTATCATGATTTCACAAGTTAGTGTCATCTAACTTTGTGGAATTATAGCAGACCCCTTTTCCTGTTGCAACACTTACATCTATATTCATTATTTTATCATCTAAAATCATTATTTTTCTTGCTCTTTTGACGATGATTTCCTATACTATTCTTATCAAATTTATTTATTTTATTCTATCAAACAAAGTGTATACGCTATTTAGAAAGGAATGATACCCATGTACTCTGTTCATAATCCAACCGAATTTCGAGAAACGGTTCTTCGCAATTTGAACTTTCTTCCCCATCAAAGAGAGTATCATGTAGAATATTATGATCCACAAAAACCAGAAAATGGTCACTTTCTCTTTTTTGAAAGAAAAGGCTACTATGACTTTGGGATTGCGGACTACTCCATTGAACATCCTTTTGCTATTCAATTTGAAAATCCAATTCCATGTATACGATTTGGAACGGTTTATGAGGGAACAACTAAGTTTCAATTGGACAACCAACCGGTTTCTTCCTTTTCTCCTTCTTCTTTCTTTGTCTTTGAAAAAGAGGTGAAAGGAAAACAGGTATGGAAACGAGGACAGCATTTTCACGGTGCTGAGGTTACCATTTATCCTCGCTATTTTGAGGAAGTCATCAAGCCCTTATACCCAAAAGATTTTTATTCTCATTTCATCGAAAATACTACCTACCACTATTTGCCTATGGAAATGCAATCGGTACTACATCGTCTTGTAAAACTCAGTGAATGGAATCAGCTAAACCCTCTTCACTTAGAGTCTGCTATGCTACAATTCATCGCCATTCTCATACAGGATATGGATTCTCCAAAAGAAAGTGCCTTTACAAAACAACTCAACTATGGAAAAATTCGAGTTGGTAACCAACGCTTCATTCACTTAACTGCCCATGATATGAAAGCCATCCAAGAAGCTCATGACATTTTATCCAAAAATATCGCCTCGCCTCCAACCATTGAAATGCTCAGTAAACAGCTTTTGATCAACACCCAAAAATTAAAGGCAGGTTTTGTCCACTACTACCATATGACAATCGGAGAGTTTTCCACAACACTAAAAATGTCCATGGCATCCACTCTACTTTGCACAACGGATAAATCCGTAGCAGAAATTGCCCAAGAAGTTGGTTATCCTTATCCTAGTAATTTTATCAAAAAATTTCAGCAAACATATAGTTGTACGCCTTTAAAATATCGCCAAAGAAAGAATGATAAACGATAAAAAGGAAGCCAAATTGACTTCCTTTTTTATCATTTATACCTTTATTTTTTTGCAATACTTTTTTTAGAAAGAATCAAGCCATTGCTATCCACTTTTTTCAAAGAATTATCTAAAATGTTCACGCCTTTGATTCCGTCAAAATAAATGCTGGAATCCACCTTCCATGTTCCTTCATGCCCTTCTGGTACAATGGAATTACACCAAATGGCAAATTTCGTAATTTTTGAAGTATCCAGTGTTCCTCCTGCTTTTCCTTTAAAAGAAGAAAATGGAATGGTAACATAACTGGATTTTGTTCCTTTTGCAAATTCTGTCAAATACACCTCAAATTCTTCTCCTGACTCCGTCGCAATCTGAACCACCACTTTTTGCCCTTTTCCATCCGGTTTTACCCACATTTCCATTGCATTATATTTAGAAAAATCCCCATGTTCCAATGTCTTTACTTGTCCTGTCCACACTTCATTTCCCGTTGTATTTAACGTATAATGAAATCTTCCACCATAAGAACCATCCTTTTTATTCTTCTTCGCTAATAACCACTCAGAAGAACAGTTGGCTGCTGAATTACCAGAATAGGTATTTTGTAGCATTTCATTATCCCCTAGATAATATTCAAAGTTCTCAAAGACATGATCCGGTGCTTTCTCTTTGTCCTTTAACAGACTAATGTTGGTTAATTTATTTTTCACTTTACCATCCACAACAAGTCGAATGACTGCTTTGTCCGTTTTTCCAAGTGCCTTTAACTGTTTTAATGTTAACTTAGCAATGTATTCATTTTGAATGGAACTATCTTTATTTTTTATAGCCTTTAACGTGCATTTTTTCTTTGTATCCGGATTATGAATGACAAATTGTACACTTTTTCCGTTGGTAACACCTGCCCGAAAGGTTATCCCTTTTTTTATTGTTGCTTGGTTTAGAGGATTCATAATATAAGAGGATGCCTGATCAAAAGATGTGGATTCCACCTGCTTTATAGCCCCATAGAAATTGGTTTCCTTTGCAAAAATAGAACTGCTATCATTATAATAATCAATAAATTCATTGATCATTTCTTGCCCATGTATTTCGTTGTACTTATATGGAACATAGAAATTAGTATCTCCAAAATTTGCCCACACTAAATAATATGGCATCTCATTTTTATTGGCAATATCACTCACCTTTTGATACCAATTCGTCCCTGTTTTACTTTTAGCAACGGGATTATTTTTTGTCAGTAATCCTTCATTATCCGAACCATCTTCTTTCATCACACGCACACCAGTTTCTGAAATGGCTGATAGCTTACCACGTTTTTTTGCGATGGAAGATACGATTTGGCACGTCTTATCAAGATTTTCAAAGAAAGAACCATCTGCGGTTGCTGGATAGGTGTTATAGTCATCATAATAGTCAAAGGCTAAAATATCCACATATTCATCCCCTGGATAACGTGCAAAATATTCTTCTTCTGTTGCAAGTGGTCCATTTGGAGAATAGACATATAACATATTATGAACCCCTTTTGCCTTTAGGTAATCTGCGGTATAGCGAAACAGACTGCGATATGTGGTTTCACTTGTGCTTGTTCCCCACCAAAACCAGTTCCCTGTATTTTCATGAAATGGACGGAACAAGATCGGCACATCATTCTCTTGTAATGCCAACGCATATTTTGCAATGATATCTAAATAGGCTGTAAACTGTTTATTATATGCCCCACCTTCTAAAATCTGTTCCGCACAGTTATTGGATAGATCTTTGGACTCTAAAAAATCACAAGTAGTAAAATTATACGTTCCATCCGCATTTTTTGTAATCTTTTTATTTGTAAAGTTTGGCATATGGGCGGATAATGTAATAATGGAACCTTGCTTTGCCGATTCTAAACTATTTGTAATGGCAGTTTGTAATGCCAATTTAGGATCAGAAATTCCAAGCTCTGCACCAGTTAAAGAAAGCGTATCCAAACCATAGATCCCACTTAAACTTCCTGTGAGTTCCTTTACATCCCCTTCTTTTGCCGTTTGACTCACCATTTTATTGTAGTCATTTTCATGTCCAAACAAAACTTGATCGTTATTTTTTAGAGCTGTTAAATACGCCAGCAAATTTTTTGCTGACTGATGAGCCTTTTGATCCGCCAGTTTTACTGTTGTTGGTAAATTTGAAATATTAGCAAGTGCTTGTTCTTTTGGTACAGAAGTGATTTTTACAAAATCATTGGTTCTATCGTATTCGCTGATTTCCAAATTATCCACATAAACAGAACCTTGAAAGCCAGTATTCTTACCCACAATTCCAAGAATCAGATCTTTCATTTGCGGTTCTGTGGCGGAGAATTTAACAGCAATTTTGGATTTTTTATATCCATTTCCTATATCTTCCGTCGATACAATACTAGCCTCTTGATCCACCACACCATTAGAAAATACCTTTACAGAAAAGGAAGAAAACTCCTCTGGATAATAAAAATCCATCGTAAAATAATTTCTTCCATTTAGTTCATATGGGGTAGAAAACTGCTTAGAAATCTTTGCTTCACTCCATCCAACTTGTTCATATCCTGTGTAATCCACATCTAGTTTTAACGCCTTTGTTTGCTGAAATGTAACAGTACTGATACCGATCTCATGGTCATATTGCCAACCATCTATTTTAGACCATCCATTTGTTTGTTGGGCATTCACCTGTTCAAAATCCTCCAGTATCAGTGGACTTTGTAGGTTACTTCCTTTCGTCTTCCATGTTTGACTAAACGAATATGCTCCTTCTCCATAAACAGGAGTACTCCCTGCCATCAAAGAAACTCCCATTGTACAACTCAACATGAGTGTTGCTATCCCTTGTTTTGATACCTTTCTCATTCCCATTCCCCTTTCTTGTGACTTTTTTTGCTTCTGACCATGTACCTATAATATGGATAAAGTTAAAAATACATTAATTTTTTGTATTTTTAACTTAAATAAATTTTATCACGTTTCTTATTTTTTGAATATAGTGAGAATTTTATAAATTTATCATCAAAAAAACAGTAATAACACCCAATATTTTCTTATTTTTTTATATTTATTTTCAATTTAATTTATTAATTAGATTAAATAATTAATTAATTTTTTAATCTATTTTTCTTCCTTCCAAATTTTTGAAAAAACAACTTGAATTTTCTTTATAGATTCTTTATAATAGGAACTACTATACTTTACTATTTTTATCAGGATTATTATTTTTTATCTTTTTTAATTAAAATGTAAAATTATCTTCTTTTTATATTGATTAAAATTGATAACGAATAAAAATGCTAGAAACGACCATCTAAATATAAAAGGAGGATTATTTTTATGCGTTACGAAATAACAAATGACCTATTAACAGGAAACATCTTAATTGACTCTGAACATCGCCAACTCTTTCAAGCAGTTAATTCCTTAATGGATGCTTGTTCTGCCGGAAAAGGATGTACCGAATTGGAACCTACTGTAAAATTTTTAACTGCGTATGTGGCAAAACATTTTGCTGATGAGGAAAATCTTCAAATCAATTCAAAATATCCGGGATATACAGCCCATAAATTATTCCATGAAAATTATAAAAGACAACTGGCATCTGCGACAAATGAACTATTAACTTCTGGCTCTAATATTGCAACACTCAGCAAAGTCAATATGATCATTGGAACGCTAGTTAGTCACATTCGTACTGAAGATAAAAAACTTGCACTTCATATCAGAAATACACAAAAAACGAATACACTTAACTAATTTGATGGGATACACAACGTATACACGCTATATATCATTTACAGATAGTATTTTTTACATACTAGGAGATGTCATTTCCTAATATACAAAAAACGATGAGAAACTCATAAAAGATTTTCTCATCGTTTTTTTATTCTATTACTCTTTATTCCTTTGTTTTATGAAAGGCTATCTAAAAATCCTGCAAGAAAAATAGCAGGAGAGTTCCAATATATCGTTATTTCATTTAAGGAATAGCATTCCCATACATCTAAAAAGCATTTCATTGGCGGAAGTTCTGGTTCAATCAACCATTCCGCTTTTTCATCCACTGGATTTTTATTGGCACCACCAGAAACAAATCCTTTTATGGTTTCTTCAATGCCATCTGCCACTGTTACACGATTATGTGGATTTTTAAAAGGGTTCTCTCCAACTCCTGTTACATAACTATATCCTGTTGCATTCACCCCTAACAAATAATCCATTTGTTTTGTTGCACCATATAAAAATTCTATTCTACCACTTAAAAGATAGGCAACACCTAATATCATACCTCGATTTAAAAGCACCATATTACTTCCCCAACCATAATCCTCTGGACTCATAGATGCCATGTAGCCACATTCATCGCTTAACTTTATCCATCGTTCTGTCTCTTGTATTATCAAATCGATATACTGACGCTTCCATTTTGCTATGGATTCACACACTCTACTCTCTTTCTTCCATTCATCCACAACTGGAATTTTATGCTCTCTAGCACTTTTTATCTCTTCTTCTAATAATGCCCATCCAGCAAATCCGCCAACATCGCTCCATCCTAATGCTGTTTTCTCCTTAACCTCTTCGAATAAAACTTTTGCTCTTTCTATATAGGTTTCTTCTCCTGTGCACAAATATAATTCTGTCAATGCCCAAAGCCGTTCATCCTTGTCATCGTTATCTTCATACTCCCCTGTATTACAACCTTCTGGATTCCTAAATCCTATAAATTCTGGATGCTCTTCTAGCCAATCCCATGCTTTTTTTGCAGCAGAAAATGCCTCCTTAGAAAACTCTTTATCAATATCTGCATACACTCTTGACGCCTTAGCCATAATTGCTACGAATGCTCCTGTTGCCATTGTGGAAGCAGGAAATAAAATAAACTGTCGTTTATCTTTACATGGCATAACAAAATTAGCATGTCGCATGGAAGTCAACTTATGGCATACGCTCCCATCCTTCATTTGCATTTTTAACATCCACTTTAATTCATACAGACATTCATTCAAAATATCCTCCACGCCATTCCCACTTTCTGGGATCAGAAGAGAATGCTGAAAACTTTTTGGAAACCATGTAAACCCATATAGAATATGAGCTAAGGCTGTGGCTGCTGCCGTTGTATAACGCCCATAATCCCCTGCATCGTGCCATCCTCCTCTTACATCAAAATATGGAATTTCTTCTTTGGCTACCTCATGGTTCATGATTTTTAAATAATCTTCTAATAATACGGCTTTTTCTTCATGACAACTCTCTCTTTTAAAAACTCCAGCATATGGTTCTTCCAATGGCATACCACAGCGTTGGAAATATAACGCTTTACAGAGCAATTGATTCACGTCTTTATAAAGACTCGAATCTATTTTAAACATATACGATTGGTTTGCTTGCTCATCCTTTATTTGGTATTTCCCCTCTTCTTCTAACTCTGAAAAATCAGCCTGCCATATCATATCCCCAGAAGAAATATCTTCACCAAAATAGATTGCTGTTTTTTCTAATATACACGTTCCTTTCTGATCAAAAACTCGAATCTTTTTTTCTTCCTTTCCTTTTAAAACTCCTATCTCTTCTGCTAGTACCGCAATCTTTTTACTTTTTGGTAAATATCCAGCTTGATTAATATAAATTCTCATTTTGTACCTCCTATCCAAGCATATTATATAGAATATTTATGATTCAGTTAACCTTCTTTGAAGGTCAACGAATATCGCTACATTTCTTATCCACTCATCTTATATTTTATTTTTAATTTTATCTTATTTTCCTTATATTTCAATTGATTTTTTACATTTGATTCCATTTTTTGAAATCTCGCATATGATAAAGAAAAAGGGGTTTTTTATGAGACTACCTACATTAACTCCAGTTTCTGGAACAATTTTAAATATTTCTCCTGTTTCTAGGGAGTGTTGCTCTCAACTTATCTCCTTACGCACATCAGATGGCGTTATAAATCTCATGGTTACCACTGATACTTACGTTATGGATTGTGCAAGACTCCGAGCTGGAATGCGTGTTACAGGATTTTATAATCCAAATGCACCAGTTCCTCTCATTTTTCCACCGCAATATCGTGCTGAAATCATTGTGGCAATTTTTCCAAATGATCAAGTTATGCTTGACTACTTCGATCGAAACTTATTAGCATCCAATGGTTCTTTAAAACTTAACTTAGATAATCAAACAAACGTTTTAACCCCGAATGGACAGCGATATAGTTGTAATCCTGGCGGTAATACTCTGCTTGTTTTATACCGAGCAACTACAAGAAGTATACCGCCCCAAACTACACCAAGAAAAATTATCGTATTTTGTTAAAAAACGATGAGAAGCACGCTTTGCGAACTTCTCACGTTCGTGGCGGCGTCAAATAGAAATGCAAGCATTTCCGCTTGACTTATGCCTTCCACGCAAATTTAAAGGAAAAGTGGGTGGAAATTCAAAATTTCCACCCACTTTTCTTATGTTTTTCATATGCTCAGTTCTATTTAATCTCTTGGATAATCCCCTGTGCCACTTTCCACTTCATTCACTCCACCAAAGCCACCAATTTCAATGTCATACCATCTGTCACCATTTATGATTACATAGCTATATTCGTTCCAAAGCCCTTCATTGCTTATTTCTTCTGCTACAATTTCTCCGCCACCAGCCTGCTCCATAGCAATGTTTCTCGCCTCTTGACTATCCACTTTTAACATCATAACAGCAATAAACCCAATAATAAGGGCTATTACAATACTGCCTAAACCTAATCCAACTGCTTTTTTCTTTGTAATATGTTTCATCATAATCCCTCTCTTTTCTATTTTAATTTATCTTCATTATAAATCCCATAAATTAAAATAATATTAAAAAAGAGTTTTTTATCTTTATGTTATTTACCACTTTGTCATCCATATTAATGCCTTATAAAATCGCTCCTTTATAAAAGCATGATGTCCTCCCTCATCATAAGCAACTATAACTTCATTTTCCTTTCCAGACCGTATTATTTGAATGGTTTTTTTCGCATAGTCGGGAGCTTTTGAAAGCCTTTCTTTTTTTCCTAGACCTTCTTTTATTCCATAATAAACATAAAACTGCTTTCCACTTGGAAGGTTCTGTTCCAAATATGCTATCCAGTTTGGGTACCAAAAAGATCCACAAAGACTTGCCACCTTTTTAAACACTTCTCCATGATGTTTCGTCGCCCCATATACGGCGATCAAGCCACTTAAAGAATATCCTAAAATTCCTTGTTTTGCTCTATCTATCTTATATTGTATTTGTGCCCATGATAAAAATTCCTTTTCCAAAAACTCTAAATACTCATCTCCTCCTCCCCCAAAGTCTTCAAACTTTGGATTCAAGGCTTTTTCTTTCCATGGGGTATATTCTAATAGACGGTTCTTAGAAAAAAGAAAAAGTAAGATTGTTTCTTCTCCTTCTCCCAGTTGCCATCTTTGTTCTATTTGTGTCAATACTTCCTGTACGACCTTTATAAATACATCTCCATCCTGTATCACAACACAAGGATATTCCCTTTCCTCTTGATAGGATGGTGGTAGATAAATACCTACTCCATATCCTTTATAATGGGTTTCCACGATCGTTCCTTTCATTTTCTATCCTCTCTTCTATATGATATGTTCTATTTTCCTTAAAACTTTCTTTTCAAATGACTTGGTGGTATTCCTGTATGCTTCTTAAAAAGTCTACTAAAATAAAATTCGTCTTGATATCCAACAGCTATGGCTGTCTGCTTAACAGAATACTCCTTTTCTCGAAGAAAATACACCGCCTGTTCAATCCGATACTGAATTAAATAGTCAATGGGACGAATATTCGTATGTTTATAAAATAGATAGGATAATTGAGCTGGATTTTTCTTAAACTGCTCTGCCAACCCTTTTAATGTAATATTTTCTGGATAATGCTCTCCAATATATTCTGTAATCTGACGCACTAGCTCTTCTTCTTTTGTTTCCATTTCATTGGTATGCTTAAAAAATAACTCATTCAATAAATGTTGCAAAATAAAATTAAGTTGAAATCGTGAACGAAAGTCCGGTTTTTTTGTCAGCTCTATCATTTGTTTCAAATATTTCATCACTTGTTCAAAATAAATAATTGGCATTTCATAGGTTCGTCCCATATAATTGACCCCATGATTTTCTATTTGTGGATCATAATATAGATTGATATGACAAAATGGTTCATCCCCTATAATCTGAAATGTCAGTTGTTTTCCCGCACAACCATGAATTAATTTTCCTGGAACTGCGTCAAAGATCTCTTCATCAAAATATATCTTTGCTCTCCCCGATACTGGAAATACAAATGCTGAATGGGTTGTTTGATACGTGATCATTTGGCTTGTTGGCTTTTTTTCAAACAATGCTGTATTTAATAAAACAAAGGGTACATTTGCATACTCTTTTGCTAGAAGGATTTTATCAATGTCCATATTTTTACCTCCTCTTCTTTCTCTCTTCATTTGAAACGTATTATATTATGCTAAATTTAACATTGTCAAATTATTTTTATTTTAATTTTTAAATTTAATAATTATCCATGTTTTTATATAATTGTGTATTTGAAAATGAAATGACTGCTGTTATAATAGCCAATATCCAGTGATTAGTCTTGACTAACTCATGATTTGAACTGCATTTAGAAAGGATTTTATTATGATACCAGATATCTATACCGCCCAAAGAAAGAAAAACAAGCGTTTTTTATTGCTGATTCTTTTTCTTGTTTTTCTTCTTTTACTTTCTTGTGTACTATCCATATCACTTGGCTCCATGAAAATTCACCCCTCTCATACTTATTGGATTCTTTTGGACAAACTGTTTGGACTGCACGCTGTCCCTAATAATCTTGAGATTTCATTAGCAGAGATCAATATTGTATGGCAAATTCGTATGCCTAGAATCTTACTCGGCTTATTTTGTGGTGCTGGGCTCGCCCTATGTGGCACTGTGATGCAAGCTAGCGTTGATAACCCTCTAGCAGAACCTTATATTTTAGGTATTTCTTCTGGAGCTTCTCTTGGTGCTACCTTTTCCATCATGTTGGGCATTGGTGGATTCCAATTTTTATTTATGACGGGAACAGCCTTTTGGGCATTTATCGGAGCAGTGATCTCCGCTTTTGCTGTACTACTCTTATCCTCTACTGGCTCTAAAATGACAAGTGCAAAACTTGTTTTATCCGGTACTGTGATCAATGCACTTTGTAACGCCCTTAGCAATTTTATTATCACCATGAATAGCAATGCAGAAGGAATGCAAAGCATCAAATTTTGGACAATGGGCTCCCTTGCCGGAGCGAAATGGAATACGATCTTCTTCCCTTGTTTTTTAGTGTTTTGTTTTTGCATTTTCTTTTTATTCCAACATCGTATTTTAAATACTTTACTTTTAGGTGATGAATCAGCCATTACTCTTGGTATCTCTCTTGGAACATACCGAAGGCTTTATATGGTTCTCACCTCTTTATTAACCGGTGTCCTCGTTTCTTCTTGTGGAATTATTGGATTCGTTGGATTAATTATACCCCATATTGTTCGAGCCATTATCGGTTCTGATCATAAGAGATTGCTCCCAATTTCTATTTTATGCGGATCTATTTTTCTTTTATGGGCAGATGCGTTTGCTCGTATTACAATTCCAAATGCAGAACTTCCAATCGGAATTATAACCGCTCTGATTGGAGCTCCATTTTTTGCTTATATACTCATCAAAAAGAGCTATCGTTTCCATGAGTAAAAGGAGGATTTTATGGATTTAAAAGTAGAAAACCTTGAAGTGAAAATTGCCACTTCAAACATTATAAAAGGCATAAGTCTTCATGCAAAAGAACATCATTTTATTGGACTTTTAGGTCCAAATGGCAGTGGAAAATCGACCCTATTAAAATCAATCTATCAAGTGTTAAAGCCACACGCTGGAACGATTTATCTTGGTGGAAAAAATATAGAACAATATAGCAAGAAAGAAGTAGCACAAAATATGGCAGTTGTATCCCAATTTCATGCCCTACATTTTGAATTCAAAGTATTTGAAATTGTTTTAATGGGGCGTTCTCCCCACAAGGGAATGTTAGAACGGGATCAAAAAAGGGATTATGAGATCACGATGAAAGCCTTAGAACAAGTGGGAATGTCAGACTATGCAGAACGGAACTTTTCCACATTATCAGGAGGAGAAAAGCAAAGAATTTTCCTTGCAAGAGCCCTTGCTCAAGAACCAAAAGTATTAATTTTAGACGAACCTACAAACCATTTGGATATTAAATACCAGATTCAAATTTTATCCATTGTAAAAAATCTAAATATTTGTGTGATATCAGCCCTTCACGATCTCTCACTGGCATCTGCTTACTGTGATGAGATTTATCTTTTAAAACAAGGCGAGGTTGTGGCTTCTGGTGCACCAAAACAAGTCATTACATCAGAAATGATAAAAAAGATTTACGATGTGGATGCAGAAATATCCATTCATCCAAAAACTGGACAATTGTCCATTCAATATTTCTATTCATTATAACTGCCTACTTGGCATTTTAGGAGGATTTTAACATGAGAAAGAAAATATTTTGTCTTTGTACTGTAACGTTATTCACTAGCACCTTGATCCTTAGTGGTTGTGGAGCCACCAACACACAATCCACTTCTTCTGAGACTACAACTGCGACTACATCTACTGGAAATAATTCAGACATCAGTGCAGAAACTTCCTATCCCTACACATATCAGGCAATTGATGATACTGGGGCCAGTTATGAACAAACCATTACAGCCGTTCCAGAAAAGGTTATCACAAATAACCAATCAAGTACGGAACTCTTACTTGAATTAGGACTTGGTTCTAAAATTATCGGAACCGTGGCCAAAGATAATGAAACGTTAGATCGCTTAAAAGAAGAATATGACCGCATTCCTATTCTTGCAGATAAAAGGGAAGTTTCCAAAGAAAAGATTGTTGGTTTAGAACCAGATATGGTAATCGGACGCGCAAAATCCTTTACGGATGATTCTTTTGGAACGATTTCTGATTTAAATCAAATGGGCATTTCTGTGTATACCCAAGAAGCAGCTCGTATGGATGAACCTCAAACTTTAGAAAGTATTATTCACGATGTTAAAAATATTGGAATGATTTTTAACATTCAAGAAACAGCAAATGCCTATGCCGATACTTTAGAACAGAGATTAACTGCTATTGAAGAAAAAGCAAGTACCATCTCTTCTGATGAGAAAAAAGTGTTAGTTATGGTAAATTATCAAGATGGAACCTTTGGTGCTTATGGTAAAAATGCTACATTACAAAACAATATGCTTGAAACACTTCACGCACAAAATATTATGGATACAGGAGCAAATGGTCTCTCCTCTGAAAACTTAATCTCCTTAAATCCCGATGTTATTATTTATGTGAATGGAACAAATAATGCTGATACGGATAAAACAGCCATTGATTCTTTATTAAATGACGACGTTTTAGCAAGTGTTCCTGCCATTCAAAATAAACAAATCATCGCCGTTGACTATAACCAATTTATGGGATATGGATTCCAGACCTTTGACTGCATGGAAACATTAGCTAAGTTTTTATATCCGGATATTTTTTAACAATTTAGCTTTCTATGTAACAAAAGAGGGGCATCTGCTCCTCTTTTTTATAGATATGTCTTTAACTTCTCAATCAATCCACAATCAGCTGGCAACCATTCCACACTCTCTAGCGCTTCTTTCGTTAACCATTTTGCATCTTTATGCTCCTTTAATACAAGCTCTCCTGCTCCTCCTGTTTGGTACACCTTTATTGTAATATTTTTTAAATCATTTAATTTCTTTAGTGCCTTAGGCTCACTGAAATTCAAATAATCGGTAGTCAGAATTTGCCCTTTGATTCCACGGTTTTCTAATTCTTTTAATGCCTGTAAAAGAGGAGTAATTCCAAGGCTGTATTAAGCCCTTGTTGTAGCTGCATTATTTTATCATTTTTCATAGGTATGTTCCGTTCCTTTTTATAATCATTCATATAAGTAATCTATCATACTGGACGCAAAATAATATAGTAAACTTTTTCCCCTTTGTAACTTTAATATATCTTCATCCTTTGACTTTTTATTTAATTATAGCATGAACCTAAATATAATCCTATAAATTTTCGATACCTCTGCTTCTTTAGCTCCATATAAACCATAATTTTATTCTCTCAAGCGCCCTATTGTAAAAAATCTCAAACTCTATTATACACACAATACTCCATATAAATATAAGAATTCAAAAAAATAATATAAAACACCCTTTTTGTATCATCATTTCATTTACATTTGATTGAATAGTTGATATAATTTTTATTAATAAAAGTATCATATTTATGTAGGAGGTGTTACAAAAATAACATTATATACTAGGAGTCTCTACTCAATCGGATAGGGAAAAGCAGAAACTATATACGCTTTCATTTTATATTGAAACATTATATATTGGGATTCATTAGGAAGTAAAAATGAAAATAAAAGCAGCAATTGTTAGAGAAAAAGGGAAACCATTTCAATTTGAAGAAGTCGACTTACAATCACCAAAAAAAGGAGAAGTCCTTGTAAAAATTCGTGCTAGTGGTGTATGCCATACAGATGAAGTAGCACAAAATCAAATGATCCCTGTGCCTCTTCCAGCTGTACTCGGTCATGAAGGCTGTGGTATTGTAGAGGAAGTTGGAGAAGAAGTAACCGAGATTGAAAAAGGGGCGATTTTAATGACTGGAGGCACTCATGAGGGAAACTATTATCAGCCAACAGTCTTAAAAGATGTAACTCCAGATATGCGTATTTTTTATGAGGAAAGTTTTGGTCCAGTCACTTCCATTATCAAGGCAAAAAATGCAGAAGATGCAGTACGCCTATGCAATGATAATGAATATGGACTCTCCTCTTCTTTATTAACAAATGATCTTTCAAAAGCAATGGAATTATCTTTATTGATGGAGGCAGGAATGGTACATATCAATAATGCAACCGTTGCTGATAACTCCACCGTTGCATTCGGAGGGATAAAAAATAGTGGTGTTGGTCGAGAAGGAGGTGCTTACTCCATAGAAGAATTTACAGAACTTAAATGGATTACTGTACAGTATAAACAAGCAGTACTTCCTTTTTGATCAAATGTTCTATGACATGTAATAACAGGATAAAACAGAAAACCTTTTAATGGGCTGTTACAAAATCAATTGTTTCTATAAGATATTCATACTTATAACTTTTATTATTACTATGTCTATCTAAACTTTCAGATTTTGTAACAGCCCATTTTTACTATTCTTCTTCTACCAAAGAAAAATTAAATACATTGAAATTGCGCAACGCTCTTACCATATTTTGAACCAATTTCAGCAAGAATAGGATTCGTAAACAGAAAATTTCTTCTCTTGGAATTCCTGATTTTTTAATAGCACTTCCTAGCTTGCAAGTATTACTTTAACTCTGCTCTTCTTATATAGGAACGGACAATCTCACAAGAGGCATGGAATTTTTCCAGTTCATCCTCAGTAAGGCGAAGCGAAATAACTCCTTCCATCCCATTTTTTCCAATAATGGCTGGCACACCTATCATGATTTCTTCTTCTCCATACTCTCCTTCTAGTAAAGCAGATACTGGAATAATTTTCTTTTCATCATAGAAAATCGCTTTACAAATATCGGCTACTGCTGCTCCTATGCCAAACTCGGTAGAACCTTTTCCGATAACAATCTCCATGCCAAGCTGATGCGTTCTATCAAGCAATAACTCTTCTGTCACTTTTCCATAAATATCTGATTGCTCCTCTTGTAATTCCAAAAGAGGTTTTCCCATAAAGGAAATATGAGACAGAGGAACCATAGATGAATCTCCATGTTCTCCCAACGCAAAACATTGAATCGAATTGATAGCAATTCCTGTTAAATGATGTAATGTCAATTTTAGACGAGCTGTGTCTAAAGAAGTTCCTGTACCAAAAATTTTATTCTTTGGCAAGTCTAAATGCTTTCTCGCATAGTTCACAATCACATCACATGGATTTGTAATGGAAATAAAATATCCAGAAAACTTTGTCCGATTTAATTTGTCAATGACATCCTTCATCATATTGATACTGTCATCTAGCATATCAAGACGAGTTTGACCTTTCTTTCTTGACATTCCAACGGCATTGACAACGATATCTGCCTCATCACAATCTTCATATCCTCCTGCTCTTACAATCGGAGCTCTACTCATAAATACCGTAGCATCCGCCACATCTTTTGCTTGTGCATCTGCTTTTCCCTCTACAATATCAATTAAAACAATCTCCTCACAAATGCCAACTTGTGCTAAATTTAATGCACACATAGAGCCTACATGACCCGCACCAATAATCACTATTCTACTCATATTTTTACTCCTTCCTAATTCCTTTACGAAATCCTTCTTGAGACTCTTCAAGAAATAAAGGTTATCTCATATTTTTCTGAACAATTCTTTTGAACTTTGTAATATGAAATAGCTTTTTTGTTAAGTTACTCTCCACTTATAGAAGTAGACACTTATAATATAATATCAATCTTTATTCTCATTATGTTCATAAACTTTCTTCCCATTTATATAAGTGGCTAACACTTTTATTTCACTGAGACGATAGGCGTCTATTTCAAATGGATTTTCTTCTAAAACAATAAAATCTGCAAACATCCCCTCTTTTATCTGTCCTTTTTCTTTTTCCTCAAAAGAAGCATATGCTCCATGTTTTGTAAAACTATCAATGGCTTCTTTCACTGTAAGTGCTTCTTTTGATAAATATGGCTCTACTGTATGCCCAATGTTTTGTCTTGTTATAGCACACTGAATCCCTTTCATGACGTTTGGCTCTTCTACTGGTGCATCCGATCCATTTGAAATAGTAATTCCTTTTTCTAATAGTGTTTTTGCTTGATAACTTGTGGAGGCTAATTTCTCTCCAACCCGCTCTTTTACGATATGAATATCATAATCTAAAAAAATAGACTGGATATACACATGAAGTCCCATATCTTTCACTTGTTCTATTTGATCGGGTCTTGTAATCTGACAATGTACAATTCCATGACGGTGATCGTTTCTTGGATATTCTTTTAAAGCTTTCTTATAAGAAAGTAAAATACAATCTAAGATTCCATCTCCTATGGCATGAATGGCTATCTGCAACCCATGTCGATTGGCATAAGAACACATTTCATCAAACTGTTTTTGACTATATACTGCAATTCCTTTTGTATCTTGTTTATCCGCATAAGGAACACTTAAATATGCTGTTCTAGCCCCTAAAGACCCATCTCCTAACATTTTTAATGGACCTTGTTTGAACCATTCATTGCCCCGTACATGATTATTTTCTTCTACAAATTTTTTTAAATCACATAAGTTTGTAAAATGCACTTGTTCGTTAATACGAACCGTTAATTTTTCTTCTTTGGCTAATTCTTCTATTGCCTCCATTACAACGTGATAATCTAAATTTGCAAAAGCCTCATAATCATCTGACTGGGCTGAAGTAATTCCATAAGAATTTAATCTTTGACACCCCAATAAAATCATTTCTTTTATTTCTTCTTTTGTCACTTTTGGAAATTTTTCATAGACCATTTCCAGTGCTTTCTCAAAGAAAATGCCAAGAGGTTCTCCATTTTCATCTACTTCAAAGTAACCGCCTTCTATTTGTTTTGTGTCCTTGTTGATTCCAAGCAATTCTAACGCCTTTGAGTTCACAACACAACTGTGTCCACAAGCACGAGTGATACAAATAGGATGTTCTGTTGAAACTTTATCTAAATCATACCGATTAGGAAATCGTTTCTCATCTTTAAAGTAATCTTGATTAAATCCAATGCCCTTAATCCAAGCACTTTCTCTTAATGAGCCATCTTCTTGTTTTTTTCGGGTATAGTCCTTTAAATACTCTACTAATTCTTTTAAAGAAGTGGTGTGTTTTGAAATTTCTGGCATAGACAACATCCCACCATAGTACAATAAATGTAGATGAGAATCATTAAATCCTGCACATACAAATTTACCTTGTAGATCAATCATTCTATCTACACTGTTTTCTAATAATTCTCTCTTATTTTCTGTTTCTTTTTCCCATATCCCTACTTTTTTAAACACACCATCTTCCACAATAAAATAATCGCTAAAAGATTCTCCTGTATAAATGATTCCATTTTTATAACCAATTCTCATTTTCTTCTTATTTAACTCCTTTTTCTTATCATGTTTTCTATCGGTATCTTTTCCATCCCCCTTTCACTCTATCGCCCTACTTAATCGTATCCACTACCATCTTACCATTCACAAAATAAACCGAATTAATAAACCCCTTTTCTTCTTGTATCATTTCGTGTTTTTTAGTCTGCATATTCATTTTATACAATTTAGACTTTCTTTCTTCTGATTCTGAAAGCTTACAATAATAAATTTCATCTTCTTTGTACCCGACTAAAATCCCATCTTCCACATGTCGCATCGCTTTTTTTCTATCATAGGAAATTGATATAATCTGCTTATCATTTTGAGCAATGATCTGATCTCCAACACAAAATCTTTGAATATTTGTTGCTAATGTTTCTTTCGATCCATTTTTCATATCCAAACGCACCAAGTCTTGTGATTCATTGAGATATAAAATGCTATGTCCAAGTACAGCAAAGGATAACACACCTTCATTTGTTACCTGCTTATTTTCTTTCGTCTGAATCGTAATACAGTCAAGACTATTATGCTGATTCCTATTGATATAATAAACCTTTTGCTTTGTGGCTATCACTTCTCCCACTTTCCCTTTATGTAAAACACTTTTCCCCTCACTATTTTCTAATATAAGAGTTTTATTCTTTGCATTTTTATATACTTTTATTTTTCCTATCTCATTTCTATTACTTGCTTTTGTATCATCAGCAATAGACCCACGCATTAAAGCCTCATTATTCGTAATTCCAAGAAAATTTTTTTCATACCACTCATAACATTCGGTGGATGTGCGTATTATATCATTATCTAAGAATGTTTCCAATACTTTATCTTCTTTTGAGTTTAAATAGGAATTAAGTTTTGAATCCGAATCCTCACTTAGAACAATACAAAGTACAACAAATATTGCACAAAAAGCAACTGCTACTATCTGAAACTTCTTTTTTCTTTTTCTTTCATTTTCTTTTATCTCTTTTATATTTTTTCTTTTAAAAATCTCATTGAGTGCTTTCATTTCATCATCCTTTCACCCCAAATATAAGGAATACAATAGAATCTTCAAAATGGACATTACTTATCATTCAAAATTCTATCACTTTTTACTATATTTTAAGGTTTTGATACTGTGTTTCCTTTAGGACTCCTTTGTACTTTGTGGTATGCTTAATACAGTATTCACCGCTTCATCAATACTTCTTGAAACATCGTTGGCGTTCGGAACTAAGATTTTGGATACATCAGAAACTTCAATTCCCTCTACTTTTGTTGTAATAGAAGTATTAGAATGAGTACCAGCACTGTCACTTGCACTATAATGACTCGTATTACTATGAGAAGCATGATTACTATGATTGCTATGAGAACCATGAGAACTATGGGAGCTATGCCAATAAGAAGAGGAGGAATGACTTGCATGGCTAGAATGACTCTCATGACTACTATGTCCGCCATAACCAGAACTATGGGAACTATGCGAACTGTGAGAACGATGGGAACTGTGAGAACGATGTCCCGCTAGAACTTCATCATACATTAATAAACTCAATACTAAAACTAAAGTACCAATTGTTACAACTTTATTTCTTGTAATATTACCTTCTTCTTCATAAAGAAAGTCTTCGATACATTGTCCAATTTTTGGAAATAATTCATTTTTCATATGTATTTTATACCTCTCATTCAGAAATTCCAACACAAACCCCATTTTTCCACTCTGTTGTATAGGATTTACTGCTTGTTTTATAATAGATACAACTTCCATCAGGCTTATTATTTTTAAAAGTTCCTTTTATATAAGGTGTATCTGAACTACTAAAATAATAAACTCCATTACCATTCATTTTATCATCCGACCACTCACCTACATAATGATCGCCTTCTTCCCACTTATAAGTTCCATTTCCGGATTTAACTCCTTTCTTGACATCTCCAGAATAAGAATCCCCATCTTCATACAATACTTCACATTTTCCATACAATTGTCCTTCTTTAAATTCTCCTTCATAATAATTTCCACTATTCATAAAGACATCGATTTTATTGGTCAGAGCCTTATCTTCAATATAAAATGTATATTCGCCTTTCTTAGTTTCCTTTGTATAAGTACCTTTTATAAATTCATTATTCACAAACTTCCCTTTTAATTCTGAACCGTCAGCATAAGTATATGTTCCTTGCCCTTGCATACGATCTTTTTTCCACTGTCCCGTATAGATAGAACCGTCGGAATAAGTGAATATACCTTTTCCATCTCTTTTATTTGCTTTAAAATTCCCCTCATATACTGCACCATCCGCATAAGTATATGTTCCCTTTCCAGAAATTTTATCCTTTTCATAATTTCCTACATACTTATCCCCATTTGCCCAAACAAATTTCCCTTCTCCTTGTTTCATTCCTGTTGAAAACTTTCCAGAATAAGTATCTCCCGAAAAATAATATAATGTCCCCTCTCCATTTGGAATAATCTCTTTTAATTCTCCTAAATAAATCCCCTTATCAAGAGATTGATATTCCAATGTTCCATCCTTTATTAAAATATCATCTAACGGCGCTTTCTCTTGAATGCCAACATATACCAAAAATACCAATAGAATAGAAAGTACAACTCCTATATATTTTTTCTTCTTGTGCAATTTCATAACCTCCCATCTAAATCCATGTTTTAAAAATATTAATAACATCTTCGTCCAAATAGATGAATTCAAATAATGTATCTAAAATTCCTTTATACATTTGGCATCGATAATTATTCGGAGTTCTTTCATATATATGATGATCCATTGCTAAATTAATAACTGGACACACCCCACAATATGGATGATAAACACAATCACAACAACTTGGTAAACTTTCTAATACCGAAGATTGACATGTTATTTTACAAACATTTGACTCCATCAAATCATCATAAGTGGCATGATAAACATTGCCTAATCGAAATGTCGTATTTCCCATCTCTGCCATCATTCTTCCTTCATCACATGTATAAATATTACCATCATAATAATAGGCTATTTGTCCAACTGTTGCTCCACATGGGGAACGTAATTCCATATAATTATCGGAATAACCTGCTAGTATTTTTCTTAAAAAAATTTGTGCATGTCCCTCTACAATATGGATTCCTTTTTTATTATATTCCAACAAAATACTAATTATTTTCTTATAAAAATGAATAAATTCTTCTGGTGAATATCCAACTTCATCCCAATGCTCCTTTGCATATCCAAGTGGCGTTAATGGGCGAATAAATATATGCTGTAAACCAGCTTTCAAATAGGTATCAATAATTGCTTTTGGATCTTCTAGACTTTTTTTAGTCGTTGTTTGGATTGCTCCAACACTGATACCTGAATTTTTTAATCTAAAAATATTATTTTTTACAATCTCATATGTTCCACCGCCTTTTTGTGTCGGACGATTTGCATTATGAATCTGTTCATTTCCATCAAGAGAAGTGGAAACAACTACATGATGTTCTCTAAAAAAAGAAATCATCTCTTCATTCAACAAAAGTGTATTTGTTACAACAGAATATTGAATTTTTTTGTCATTACAATTACTCTCGCTATATTCAATAATATATTTTATTGTCTCAAAACAAGTTAAAGGTTCTCCTCCTTGAAATTCAAAGGTTAAAAAATCACTTGGAGATTGTAAAGCAATATCTACTGCCCTTCTCGCAGTCTCCTTATCCATAATACCCTTGTGAATTTGTTCAGAATCCTGTGCTTGACAATAGACACAACACATATTACAAGCATTTGTTAGCACGAAAATATGTAAACAGGTTGCTGAAAATAAATATTGTTTATTATTGCGATATGGCATGGTTACCTTTTCCACAAACACTTCTCTTGATTCGTCATAAATAAAATAATTTTCCTTTAAATCTCTTAATACATTTTCTGGAATCCGTTCAAAATTTTCTTGTACCAAATCCGTTAAAATATCTTTTTCTATAAAACAATAGCTTCCCTGTTCATTTGTAATCATAAATTTATCTTTAAATTTTTTATAATTAAAATAATTTAGTTTCATTTGTATTCCTCTATTATTGGCTTAACTTCTGGTTTCATTAGAGTTTTTGTGGACACAAAAAAACCTCCACATATATTTTTCACTACACATGAAGTACATTCTTCCATATAACGTATTTTATGTTCTGTAATACTTTTCACAGCAAGATACCAGTACCCATGCTCAACCGCACATAATGGGAAATTGTATAATTGCACATCAATTCCTCCATGAATTAAAATAGTAATCGCCTTTTTTATTCTTTGAAAGGCTTCCTCATAATCAATCCATAGTTCATTTTTATGAACTGCTGCATTTCCCATCATTTCCATAGCAATAAAATTAACACAAAATATACCTTGATAATATTCTCGAATATAACGAGCCGTTTCTTCCATAGTATCGATATTTTTCCTTGATACAACAATTCGAATTTCTACTTTTTGTCCACTATGGAGCAAATTTTTAATGCCCTGATCCGTTTGTCTAAAACTTTCTACTGAATTTGTAATTCCATCATGAATACTCTCTATGGAAGAATGCAGTGGAATCGCAAACCGTATCCCTGTCGGAGTATATTGCAATAACTGTTGTAAAAATCTCTTATCACCAACAGACCGTCCATTGGTTAGAAGTTGATAACCCGAATATTGATACTTTTCCTTTAATAACAATAAAATCTCAAATAAGTCTTTTCTAGCGAGTGTCGGTTCTCCACCTGTAATATTAATGTAACCGATCTCTTCTGGCAAAGCTCTAATGTAATTTTTAATCACACAATTAGAATTACACTTATTCGTAACAAAAATATCCACTTCTTGGTTTTTACTAGAATAAACCTTTGTGATTTCTCCTTTTCCTGAAATCTGAAACACATCATTTCTGTCGTACTGGTCTTTTTCCATGTTGTCTACGGGATAAACAAAGGTTTTTCTTCCAATTTTTATTTCTAATTTATTGGAAGGAATAGCACACATTGTATCACTCTTATCTACAATATCTCCATCCTGAATATAACGTACTAATCTTTCCCCTTGTTCCCATCCTATTATTTTTCCTAACATCATTTTATAATCCTTATCCCTAAAAATATCACTGTCCCGAAAACGATAAAAATCGCAAACGGGATTTTTCTTACAATAATAATTGTTTCTTCGCCATATTTACTGTTCTCCCATCTCTTGATAGCGTCTACTTGCTCTTCCTTCAATCGACTGCTCATATCTTCGTTAGTATGATGTGGTAAATTTTTCACTCTCGATGGAAGAAACTTAGCGACGGTTCCATAAGAAAGAACCATACCTTTTTTTACTTGACTCGTTGGAATCTCTTCGTAATTATACCAACTCAAAAAATATCGAATCACTAAAACGATCAGTAATATGATATAACTTTTTATAGAAACACCTTGAAATCCAAATTTCTGATAATAAACTATATTCCATAACACTATAATTCCTAAGGTATACCACTTTTTTAAAAATTGGCACTTTTGAATAAGCAAAGCAACAAAAATATTTAAAAATGTAAAAAACAATTGATTTTGTTTATAACTCTCTTGTAACACAACTAAAAATATTTTTGTTAGTCCTCCTAGATATAAAATACTCACCACATAGTTTTTCAAAAATTGTAATACTACTTTATGAGATAACACGACTCCTCTGTACTTCTTAGTCTTTTTAAAAAAATGTACGATTGTGTCACCAATTACATAAAAATATGCTAACAAAAAAATAATGATCAACATTGTCAATGCTGGTACATTTGTCTTATTCCCAATATCATAAAATCTAGCTGGTAAAAGAGTAGTTAAACAAATTAATAATTTGCTATCCCCAGCAGCCCAAAAATGAAATCGATAAAGTAAAATAGAAATCAGACAGATGGCAAATAAATTTATGAAATAAAGGCTTCTAAATTCTTTTGCATATACAAAATAATAAATTCCGTTTATCAGCATTCCACTAACAAAAGCTTTTATCAGTACTTTATTTTGAATAATTCCTTGCCGAATGTCCGTAGTCGTCACACAAATTCCCATGATAAGCATAATACTAATCAATATTGCTTCACATAATATCATACTTGTCTCCTCATATGGTTCGATAATCCAATAATATAATTTTCAAATTCCCAAACAGTTCTTTGAAGGTCATAACGGCTATCTATAATCTCACATATAAAATATTGTTCTTCTTGTTCTATTTTTATTGTAGCAAGTTCCTCATAAGCCTTGATTGCTCTTTTGATATTTCTTTCTGTATATATTTCTTTATTCAAAAATAACTTATTCTTCATTTTCCTCAAACCAATCTTTTAATATCTCTTCTGAATCAAATATTCCTTCCTTTTCCTTTGCAATGGAATCATCCACTACTATCGTAGATGCCAATGCCCTTGCCACTATCATTTCTCGAATATTCTTTGTCTTTTCCGCTATCATTCGACGTGTTTCTTCTGCTATGAGATTATCTTCTAATTTATGAAATAGTATTTCAACATCCTCTTCTTCTTTTGGAATTATGGATACAAAATAATACTGACTATCCGAATCTAAATGAAAATATGCCTGATCTAACAACGCATATACTGCTTTAAATAACACTTCTTTCCCATATAATTCTTTTGAAAATTTTCTCTGATTTAACATTTCTTTCTCCATTTATACAAATATTATTACATTTATCCATTAATTTTAACATACTATATCATAAAAACAAACCCAAATTTTATTATTTTGTTGCAAAAATCATGAATATTCTCTTTTTTTATACAGTATTATTTATAAACATAGCAAAAAACACTTTTTACTCATACTTTTACCACTACACCACTGAAAAGTTTATCACCCTACTTGATAAGCACAGGAGGTTGAAATTCTATTAAATGAGCTGATTTTTGAGAAATAGCACTTTTTATTAAGACAAATCCTTTCGGTTCTTGCTATAATGGGTAAAGTAGGGAGGCGATACTATGAAATCAAACAAAGTCATTATAAGAAAAGTCATTGACTATATAGAAAATAATTTAGAAAAAGAAATTGATTTAGAAAAAATAGCTGAGAATGTAGGATACTCTAAATTTCACCTAAATAGAATTTTCTCCGAAGAAACTGGAAGTACAATCCATAAATATTTGCAAATGCGAAGACCTACAGTTGCTGCCGAAAAGTTGATAAAAACAGATACCCCCATTACACAAATGGCTTATGAAGCAGGATATAGTTCACAACAGGCTTTTTCTCTCGTATTTAAACAGGTTTACCTCTATCCACCTAAGACTTATAAGGATACTGGTATTTTTATTCCAAAACAAAATAAACTTTCTATGTGCATATACTTTCACTCAAGTATGTACAAAAAATATACTAGAAGAATCGAGGTAGTTGCAGCATGAGTACAATTCCATATGTCATTGAACAGACTAGCCGCGGCGAAAGAAGTTATGATATTTTCTCTCGCCTATTATCTGATAGAATTATCTTTTTGGGTGAGGAAGTAAGCGATACATCAGCAAGTTTAATAGTCGCTCAAATGCTTTTTTTAGAAGCTCAAGACCCCAATAAAGATATTCAACTATACATTAACAGCCCCGGAGGCTCTGTAACAGCTGGCTTTGCAATTTATGATACGATGCAATATATCAAATGTGATGTTTCAACCATTTGTATAGGACTTGCTGCAAGTTTTGGAGCCTTTTTGTTAGCTGGAGGCGCACATGGCAAAAGAAGGGCATTACCAAATGCTGAAATTATGATACATCAGCCCGCTATGTATGGTAATGGCATTCAAGGACCCGCTAGTGATATAAAGATCATGTCAGACTACATGCAAAGAAGTAAACAAAGGTTAAATCGAATTTTATCTGAAAATTCAGGACGTACTATGGAAGAGATAGAAAGAGATACAGAACGAGATAATTTTATGAGTGCAGAAGAAGCATTAAATTATGGACTGATTGATTCTATTATTTCCAAAAAATAATATACGCTCTCATTTCTAAAATATAGAATCATTTTTAACATAACCCGTTGTGCTAGTTAATTAGAATAAAAAAAGAAACTTCAACAAAATGTGCTATCCTATTTATAGATAATAAAAAATTTAAAAGGAGGCATTATTATGTTGAAGTTTCAAAATAATCATACCACGATACCAGCAACTTTTGAAGACTTTATTTTAACTGTTTATGTTTTCATTCTCTAATCACACTAGAGAGATTTATAACCACCTTTGAAATTACCCCTACATCAGTTGATGATAGAGAAGATCTAAAGAATATCGTTACGAATCATTCGAATCTTACAATTACTGGTGATAAAGGGTATGTTGGAGAAGCTTTGGCACAGGAAAAGTAATTGGCCAAAGCCTGTACGGCAACTGATTTTTTAAAAAAATGCCGAACCAAATATAGAGACTTTCTGCGCCTTTAAAGGCTGAGAGGTTCACTGTATTTGAACTAGCACAACAAGTTAAATTAAAATAATATTAAAAAGAGTTTTTATTGCTCGTCTTTCTTCCAATAACACTAAACTTCAATATCAACAGGTATTAAATGAATCTTTTGCTCTTTTATTCTTTCCATTTCTTCCCGTGTAAATTTCCTTGTCGTTACAACTCCTGTATAATCTTTCATATGATTAATTTTCATCAGTGCTTTTCGATTAAACTTAGATTGATCCACAACCAAATAACTTTTTGACGCATTTTTCACTATCATTCTTTTTAATGTGGCCTTATCAAGAGTTGGTGTTAGTATATTAAACCGCTTATCAATGGACATTGCTCCCATAAATGCGATTCCCACTTGAACATAGTTCATCATCTGGTTAGCAAAACTCCCATAAACACTTCCCGTTTCCTTTTGAACAAAACCACCACACATCATCAGTTCTACCGAACTTTTATGTAACAGGCTACCAATTTCAATATCATTGGTGATCACCGTCAAATTTGGAATATCTTGAATCAATTCTGCAATTCCATAAATGGTCGTTCCAGAATCCAAAAATATGGTATCCCCAGATTTTACAAGTGAAGCACAAGCCTTTGCAAGCATCTTCTTTTCATCCATGCGAGAAATTAACTTTTCCCGATACGTTACCTCTTCTTTGATAACAGCCAATCCATGTTTTCTCTCAATGATCCCTTCCCCTTTGAGCTTATCCAAATCTCTTCTAATCGTCATTTGACTGACATCTAAAATCTCCGCTAAACGCTCAACTTGAATACTTCCTGTTTTACTAACAAGCTCAATAATTTTATCCTGTCTTTCTAATACAGACATAAACGTACCCTCCTATTTCTCTTCGTATTTATAATTTCTATTTCTTTTATACAAGCATTCTTGCTTATCTTTTACTTTCACATAAATTATACACGATTTTCTAAAAAAAACTGTGAGAAATACCACTTATAATAGCAAAAAGGCAATGGATTTCTTTCTGTCCATTGCCTCTTGTATTCCTATATGTTTCTATTGTTTACTAATATCATAAAAGTTTTACTATTTTTTAGTTGCTCTCACCTTTTTACGCTTCTTGACAAAAAGATGGACAATATTTTGCAGCTAATCGAATGGCTTCTACCATACTCACATCACTTGCAATTCCTGTTCCCGCAATATCCATCGCTGTTCCATGATCCACAGACGTTCTAAGAATTGGCATTCCACTTGTAATCGCAATTGTTCTCTCAAAATCTAATGTCTTTGTAGCGATATGTCCTTGATCATGATACAGGGATAATACACTGTTGAACTTTCCTTGTAATGCTAAATGGAATACAGAATCAGCACCAATTGGCCCAACTACGTTATACCCTTCTGCCTGCAATTTCTCTACTGCTGGATAAACGGCTTTCATCTCTTCATCACCAAATAAACCATGTTCTCCACTATGAGGATTTAAACCTGCAATCGCCATTGTACCTTCGTGAACGCCAAGACGTTTTAATGCCTCTGTACAACGTTTTACATAATCAATAATCCGTTCTTCCGTTACCATATCACACGCTTTTCTTAACGATACATGGCGTGTTAAAAAGAAAACTCTCATTCCTCGAACTTCAAACATCGTAAGAGGATCTTCTGTATTGGTTAACGCTCCAAAAATTTCTGTATGTCCAATAAAGTTAATGCCACCAGCGCGAAGCGCTTCTTTATTAATTGGAGTTGTGGCAATCGCATCGACTTTTCTTGCATTGGCAAGTTCGATGCTCTTTTCGATAAACTCATAAGCGGCTTTTCCACACATTCCGCTGACTTCACCGAGCTTTAACTCTTTCATATCTATGTTTTTCATATCGATTAAGTTAATGATATTTTCTTCATAAATTCCTTGTTCTGGCTCTTCAATCACATGAATTTTCATTGGAACTTTTACGATTTCTACCGCCTGTTCCATTACATTTTTGTCACCAACTACGACACATCTTGCTACATCAAATGTCTCTTTTCTTGCTAAAGACTTTGCTACAATTTCAGGTCCAATTCCTGCTGGATCTCCTAAAGGGATTGCTACTAATGGTTTCATAATGAACTTCTCCTTTTATTTTTGTCTCTTTTTTGTCTTATGTCTTCTATCTTAATTCCGTTCTTTATTTCATTGTTTCTATGGATACCTATTACCATTTCCTCATATTATCCTAAGAAATAATTTAAAATCATAAGGGTAATCAGAGCAACTCCACCACAAAGAGTTGTTGTAACGCTCCATACTTGCATTTGTTCTTTTGTATTATCGATTCCCATTGTTTCATTAATAACCCAAAAATAAGAATCATTAAAATGTGAAAATGGAATCGCTCCGATACACGCTGCTAACGCTGCAAATACTGGATTCAAGTGAAGTGTTGCAATCATTGGTGCTACAACAGAGGCTGCGGTTGTCATAGAAACCGCTCCTGATCCTTGTGCAACACGAAGTAATACGGCAATTAAAAATGGTAACAAGATTGGTGGGATACTTGTTTTTACAATGTTGGATGCGATAAATTCACCAAGACCGCTTGTTTGAATAATCATACCTAAAGCGCCACCGCCACCAACTAATAACATTAATTTACCACTGGCTTTTAATCCTTCTTCCATAGCATTTAATGTTTCTTGTTTTGTGTATTTTTTTGTAAGGCCGTAAATAGCTACTAATAATCCAAGTGCCAATGCTACAATTGGCTGTCCTAATAAGGATATAACACTATTTTCTATTCCAAAAGAAGAAAGTGCTGTTTTTAAAATAATCAATACAATCGGAAGTAAAATTGGTGCAAAACATAATAATGGAGATAGTGATTTTTCCTCTTTTTGCTCTTCTTCTACTTCCACTTCGATTCTTTCTCTTGTCCATCCATCGCCATCTGGAATCTGATAGATTTCCTTTCCTAAATATTTTCCGTAAATTAAGCTGACAATAATAATCGGAATGGAAATAATCGTTCCATAAAGCATAAATTCACCGATGTTAGCATTTAAAATTCCTGCAACACCAATTGGCCCAGCTGCTGGTGGTACAAGTGAGTGACTAGCTACCAACCCACCTGCAAGAGCGATTCCAAGAGCTACTACTGACTTTTTCGTCTTTTTGGATAACGCTTTCATCAATGGAGATAAAATAATAAATCCCGATGTACAAAAGATAGATAGGGAAGTGACAAATCCCGAAAGTGCTAGGGCTTCTTCTTCATGATTTCTCCCAAATAAACGTATAAATGTATCCGCCATTACTTTCGTAGCTCCCGATATTTCTAGAAGCTTTCCTAACATAACCCCAAAGCCAATAATAATACCAATACTGCTTAACGATTTACCAAATCCACCTGTTATCGCATCTAAAACATCATTTTGTGACATTCCTCCGAATAACCCGATAAAGATAGCACAGATGATGACCGCAATAAATACATGGATTCTTGTCATGGTAATTAATAAAACTAACGCAATTAATCCTATGATAAGACCAACTGCCATTCTCATTTCCTCTGACATACTCGATACCTTACCTTTCTTATTTTTCTCTTGTATCTATGCTTTTTTACCCCTTTTTCTTTTAACCTTCGATGACCGTATCCAAATAATCAAGACATTGTACTAATGTATCTTCTTTTCCTACAAGACCGCCCTTTGTAATCATAGGAAGACCTTCGGCATATCCACCAACTGTTTGGGAATAAATCGCAAGTGGAATGACTTCTCCTTTTACATAGAAACCTGAGATTCCAAGTTTTTCACAAAAAGCTGCTGCTACATCGCCTCCTGATGCATAGATTCCACCGATTCTTTCCTTTAATATATGAAGTAAAGATTCTAATACTTCTGCCATTGTTCCTGTAATAATCGCTGCACATTCTTTTTTACTTAAATTCTCAGCCCCTTTTACTTGGCTTAAGTCTAAGACATCTTCTTTCTCGGTTGTTGTAGCAATGACTAACACTCGATAATCCTCTGCTCCACGAATAATGGCTTCTTGTACACGTTTTATTTCTTCTTTTCTCAATTCTTCTTCAAAAAACTTAGAAGTATCAATTTTTACAACAAAAGGATTTCCTGTCTCTTTTAAGTATTTTAACTGTTGTCTCGTCAGTTCACTTGCACTGCCAATTCCACATAAAATTTTCTTTTCCTTTTCTGTTTTTTTACGTTTAAAAATCTGATTTGCTAATGCTGCGGTAAATGGACCTGGATCAATTGCCACAACCTTGATACCACAAGCACTACAGCACGCAGCGATCGCTTCAATATCACGGTTACTCTGTGCATCAACGGCTACTACTCTATGAGTTTCTAATTCCTTTGTTAATTCTTCTAATAAATAGCTAGAAGATTTTGTTACTTTTTCAAGACCGACATACCCAACACTATGCTTTGTCTGCTTTTTAATAATCTCTGTCACTCTTGAAGTATCCACTGGAGACGTCGGATCTTTTGCAACTTCTGTTTTTTGAAGTGGCACTCCATTGACAAGTAAAATATCTCCAATGCTTGTACGCCCTGACGCTGGGAAAGACGCCACAACAACGGCATGATACTCTTCTCCAAGATAATCTAAAATACTATCGATTTCAGCTCCTACATTTCCTCTTAAGGTAGAATCAATTCGTTTACTATAAAGAATTGTATCATCTTTAGGGAAATGACCAGCTATTTCATTTACAACACGATATGCATCTTCCTTGCTCATTCCTCTGCTATTTGTACTAACGCACAGTACATCATACTGATTGAAATCCTTCATCTGATCTAACTTTAAAACCGTTCCAACACGAAAACCATTTTGTGCAAGAATCGCACCAGTATCATTCGCCCCCGTTAGATCATCTGCAATAATTACAGTATTTAACATCGTATTTAACCTCCCTTTTCTATGACTCATTCACTCATATTCATCGTTGATGGGTGCATTATATGATTTGTCTAAAATAAAGTCAATGAAATGATCTATTTTGTTCGTTTTGTTGTAAATAAGATCATGGAAGGGACAAAAACGAACATTTTTGTTAAAATATTGTTAATAGGAAAGATATATTTGATATTGATCAAACTCCACTGCAAATAGATTTCTTTGTAAAACAAAAAATCCTCCCATAGAAACTGGTTATTCTCTATAAAACCACAATTCCTATGGAAGAATTTTTACTTTGATGATAAGATATTAAAATTTTGCTTCTTTAATAAATATTTTTGCTCTCTCAACATCAATCGGATTTTTCATATCTCCATTTTTAATCCATGTTGCTACGGAAACACCATCATAATATTTCATCAATTCATGGATATTTTTGCCTGTTGCTCCACCCCCTAAAAATACTGGAGTATCCGGCAATCTTTTTCGCACTTCTTTGATCATTTCAATGCTCTCTTCTGGTGTTTTTCCTGATATAAAAAGACCGTCCGCAAAAGCCTCATGCACACATTCCCATGCCGCATCTCCTATAGCCTTTTTGCCAATTGGGATTCCATGAACCTCATAAACATCCGCATACACTTTTATTTTAGAACCTGTTCTTTTTCTCAGGTCAGCAATTTCTACACACTGCCCTTGAAGGATTCCTGCACTTGTTACATTTGCTCCTGTAAACAAATGCTCCACCCGAACAAAGTCTGCTCCAACTGCATCTGCAACGGAAAGTCCTGCCACACCATCCCAATTTACTAAAATACCCATCACTAACTCAGGAAACCTACGTTTAATGTCATATGCTATTCTTGTCATATAGGCAATGACCTCTGGCCTTGTTATTTGTCTTATGGGCATATCGTTCATATTCTGTATAATAACCCCATCAAAATGATTTTCAGCTACCATCTCTGTTTCTCTAAGCGCCCTATCCACAATCTGATCGATGCTCATATCCTTGTGACGATAGCTACCTGGAAGTGGCTCTGGCTGAATCATGGAGAGCACCATTTTTTCTATTCCACGCAAATATTCCATTCTTTCATTCTCCTCTCAAGTTTTTGCTATATTCTATACATACATTGTACATCTGATTTGCTGGTATCACTCCCTGTTCTGTGATAAAAGCTCGAATAAATTTAGGGTCTACTCCAACAAGTTCAGGAGTGATAAAATCAACAGAACCTCTATCCAATTCTTTTTCCCAATTTTTGCTCAACTTTGCTTTTAAATTCTGATACACGAGATTTTTTCTACCACCATATGTAGGACGAATATCCAATTTAATCATTGGTGTTATAAAATATAAAGGAATTCCAAAATAATGGCATATCAGACCTACAATATCTGAGCCAGTAGTGTTAAACCCTGTTCCATCAGGATAGAACGTTTCTGCTCCCATAAATACGGCATCACATTCTTTCAAATAATACATCATAGATGCGTCAGGTATGAACTTAATCTTATGTCCTGCCTTTTGGCATGCTTTAACAAACGGTCTACCCCCATCAATAATTCTGCTCTCTGGAATATAAATTGTATATTTCTTTTTATTGGAAGCAATAGCTATCAAAAGTTTCTCCACCGTACTTGAATAATCATATACCAATATATTCTCCATTATTTCTGCTAGTTTTGCCCCGTATTGCACACATTTATCTACGGCTACTTTTGCCTGTTCAGCATAGCTATTTTTCACTTCAATAATTTTTTTAGCTGCTTCCTCAATATCCATATCACAATACTCTCTAATACCATGAATCATCATTAAAATAGCATTTCCTACCGCCTGACTTGCTTCCCCTCTTGTTTCTATAAAATAATCTGCCACCTGAAAAATTTCATCAACCACTCGTGTTGTATTGTACTTTTCCTCTACGCCTCTCTTTACTATTCCCTCAAACATATCCCCAATCATAGAAATATGTTTACTAGCACCAAGCACTCTTTGTTCCACAATGGAATCAAAAAACTCTCTACTATTTTCTGGGAGAATCTCCCTGATCTTCTTTTCCATAATTTCACTCCCATTTTTCTGTATATAATCCCAACAACCTTGAAGCATTTTCTCCAAATAAAGCTCTCTTTCTTTCTTCACTTAAATGAAACATATCATACACATCTAAAGAACAGCGCGTTAGCCTCTCTGGATAAGAAGAACCAAATAACAGTTTTTCTTTTGGAACAACCATAACTGACTTTTTTAATATTTGAACTTCGTATTGATTGGATGTTTCTAAATATACATTCGGATACTTTACTGCCAGATCCACACATCCATAGCCATAATCAAAACATCCCATATGTAAAAATACAAATTTAATCTCTGGATACTTTTTCACATATTTTAACCACTGCTGAGGCATTGCTCGAGATCCTATACCAGAAAACACTTTAACTATAACACCTTTTTCCAAAGCAACTTTCAAGACTTCATCTACGCCTTCACACACATCTGGATAATATCCATGTTCTAGTGAATTAAACTCTAATATCTTAATTCCAGGAAGCTCTAAGGCTTGTTGACACTGTTCTTTACAATTTTTCTCCTTTGGATTACTCACAGCACACCCTATCAGTTGATTTGGATGCTTAGAGACTAATTTTGATATGTATTGATTGTTTTCCAGAATATTAGTACCTTCCATACAAGAAATCACTCGAACATCCACATTATTACGCTCCATATCAGACAGTAATTCTCTTTCCACTTCTTCTAAATTCTTGTCTTCTCTTTTTATATGTGAATGAATATCAATTATCATTTCTTCGCCCCCTTTTATCCTAAGATTCCACAGCAAGCTCCTGCAATACCAACCAACATAGTGATTAAAATCAGTTTTACAGCGGACATTTTTTTCTTAGTGATCAACCAGTACATCAAAAGTGTATATAAAAGTCCTAAAACTCCAGGCATAAGTCCATCCAAAACTTCTTGAATATTAAGTACAGTATCCCCACTTGCATATTCAATTGGAATATTGATGACTACCAATGCGGGAATAAAGCCACCTACAATTGTATATGCAGCAATCGCCGCCAACTCTGAAATCTTGCTGATTAATCCACTGGACTGTATCTTTTCTACAAACTTAACACCTTGCTTATATCCTTGAAAGACACCAAGATATCTCATACCTAAAGATACAATAGACATGCCAATCACAAAAAAGATTGGACCAAGCCATCCAAGCCCTGAGTTAACAAAGGAAATAGCCAAGCCAGCTAAAATAGGTCTAGCAGTTCCATTTAAAAGCGAATCTCCCAAGCCCGCTAACGGTCCCATCAGTGCCGTTTTTACCGCATTGATGGAATCTGGATCAATATCACCTTCTGTAGCATAACGCTCTTCCATAGCTGCTGCCACACCTACTGGAATAGCAGAAGTAATATCATTGGTCAGGAAATATTCTTGATGCCTTTCATATGCTTCTCTTTTCTCTTCTGGATCGTCATAATATTTTTCAATAACTGGCATCATAGCTTCTGTAAATCCTGCATTTTGCTGACGTTCATAGTTATTCGCACTTCTAATTGTCAACTGATGCCTAAAAATTCTCCACAGCTCTTTATTCGCAAGTTTTGTTTCGCCCATTTTTTCTTCATCCTTTCCCCGATTAAGCCTGACTTGATTCCTTTTCGCCTTCAATTACAAAATAGTAATACATAGCTACACAGACTACTGCTAAAACAGCAACTCCCACCATATTAATGCTGAGATAAGAAGCCACAAAGAAGCCTAACAGGCAAAATGGCCAGAATTTTTTAGCTTTGATAGAACCAAGCAATAAAGCAAATCCAACAGCTCCAATCATATTACCACCCACAGATAAACCAGTAATAATCTGATCTGGAATCGCATCAATAATTCCTTGCACATAAGATGCTCCAAAATAAATAGCTAAAAAGGTTGGAACGCCGTAAAGAATAGCATTCACTGCCATTGGAAATACAAAGTTATTCAACACAATTCCTCTTGTATCCAACTTTTCCACCGCTTTTTCCACTCTGTGCATGAACCAGACATTGATAATGGAATTCTGTAATGTTTCTGCGATTTGTCCAATAAAAGATACAGGAAGAGCAGTTGCAACTGCAAGATCCGTTCCACCACCGGCTAAAATAGCAATCCCTGTCGCAATAGCAGTACTTATTGTTGGGTTTGGAGGTACCGCAGTTCCCACGAAAATAACAGCAAGGAACATCAATTCCACTGTTACACCCACTGAAAACCCAGTGGATACATCCCCCATAATCAAACCTACAACTGGTCCTACTACAATTGGTCTAAAAATATGAATCTGCGTTGTATGTGAATCGATAAACGCAACTGTTACAAAAAGAGCTACTAAAACAGCCTGCATAAATAAACTCATACCTTTTTCCTCCCGCAATTAAGCCAATTTATTTTTCTTCAAAAGATTTAAGACATCTTGACTTCTTTCTGTTGGTACTGCACGAACTTCCAAAGACGCTCCTTCTTTATATATCTTTTGAATATTTTCCACATCCTCTGGAAACACCCAAAGATTCCCTAGAACTTTTGTCTTTCCCTTCTTCATGTTCATATTACCCACATTAATTGGCTGTTCATAAACCCCTGCTTTTACAAATTCTAAAGCCTGTTCTGTTCCTCTAACTAAAAGAAGAACCTTTCCATCCTCTTCACTTGATTTAATATAAGAAATCGCTTCCTCCACTTTTAAAATTTTTAATTGGATGCTCTTTGGTGTCGCCATTTTCAATAGAGATTGAGTGAATTCATCTCCTGCTGCCTTATCATCTGCCACCACAATCATATTTGCCTCCGCATATGCAATCCACGCTGTGATCACCTGTCCATGAATCAATCTGTCATCAATACGAAATACACTTACTTTCATTTTTTTATTCCCCTTTCTTCTATAATTCACTAATTCCCAAAGTTTCTCCAATTTGTTCTGAAATCGACTCCGTTAATTCTTTTAATGTCTGGCCTTCTTGATCTTTTTCCATCAATGCCACAATAAGTGCTGGAAGATTCATACCATAAATCACAGCCACATGCTCATTTCTAAAAGAATATCTTGATACAATGTTAAACGGAGTTCCTCCCTTTAAATCGCAGAAAATCAAATACTCATTCTCTTCTGATATATCCTTTATCTTTTTGGCGAAACACTGCTCAAGCTCTTCTGCCCCCATTTTCGCTCCAAATGTGATGCACTCTACATTTTTTTGATCACCTATTAACATCTTCACTGATTCCATCATCCCTGCTGCCATACCACCATGTGAAACAACTATTACATGTATCATTTTACTTCCTCCATTCTCCAAAGATATTCCGCATTTCGATGAAAGATATATTCCAATTTTTCTTCAGGAATGCCCAATTCATAAAATTTCTCTACTTCAATATTTACTGGTTTATAAGGCCAATCCGTCCCAAAACATACTCTTTCTGCTCCAAGCACATCAATAGCTTTCTTCAATACGTCCACATCCATCTGTCCTGAAGTTTCCACCCACACATTTTTTAAATCTTTAACAGCCTCTATTGTAGACATTCCAAATTCATAATAACCAATATGAGTAAACAGAAAATCTATCTTTGGAAACATTCTTGCATACTCAGCCCATGTATAAGGAGTAGAAAACGGAGCTGTTCCAACATGTGTTTGCACATGTACCCCATATTCCTGTATTTTACCTAAAATATTTTTCAAGGCAGGCGTATTGTCAGGATAGTACCCATGCTTCCATGAATGGAATTTAATACCATCCATCTTCAACTCTCCTAGACATCGATCCACCTCATCTATGGCATTTCCAGATTTCGGATTAATAAATGCGTATCCTTTAATCACTCCTGGAAATTCTTCCATCGCCCTATACACCAAATCATTTTGATCCTTCATAGAAATCCCTGAAAGACTGCTAATTCCTACTCTTGATATTCCATATTCCTTTAGTTCTTCCACCAGTTCCATTGGCGTATTTTCATCCCCTGAGCTTGTCTTACCTAAGTGAGAATGAATATCATAAATAACCATTTCCCTTCTCCTTTCTTACATGCATTTTACATTAACATATTAACATTATGACTTTATAACCTTATAATAATAATTTTTAACGAATTTGTCAATTATTTTTTGTTTTTTTACAACATTTTTCTCAAAAAATAAAAAAGATGTCAAACTATAAGTAAGCATCATTCATAGTTCAACATCTTTTTAAAGATTTTAATTAAGGCTTAATTCAATTTTGTATTGATAGAAACTAGGATTATAAAACATCTCTACATATTCAAAAGGTTTTTTCCCTTCAACATATGTAATACGCTCTTTATAAAACACTGCTGTATAGGGTGGCAACTTCAAAATATTCAAAATTCTTCCAGAAGGTATCTTCACCTTCAATATCTCTTGTGCAGTGCTTGGTATAATCCCAAACTTCCGAAGCAATGCGTAAAGTGATACATCTGGCATAAACTGCTCTTCTTTCAATTCAAGCCCTGCTATTTTTTTGATATATGCTTTTTGAATTCCCACAACTATATTCTGTCTATACCGTTTTCTCTCAATATAATAGACTGTTTGCCCATGTTCAAGCTTCAACTTTTCAGCTACCTGCTTTTCTGGAACTACTTCTTTAAATTCCAACAATTCAGAACCAGCATGTTCCCCATAAAGCTTTGCATCATCAGTAAAGCTCGTTAGTTTCTCTGCATCATACAGATATTTCCCCTGACATACTATCGTCCCTCGTTTTCCACGATTTTTCTCAACCATTCCGTCCTGAGCTAGCATCTCCACTGCGCTTCGCACTGTAATTCTACTAACCTTGTAAATTCGTTCTAGCTCTGTTTCTGAAGGAATCTTCTCACCAGGTTTTAATTCTCCCATCTGAATCTTTTTCAAAATATCCAAGTATATCTGATAATGCAGTGGAACTTTTGTATTTTTATCAATTAATGTTCTCACCTCTTCCTGCCTTATTATTCTTTTACTAATTCTTTCCAACTTTACAGTTTTCATTCTACTAAAAACCAACTTAAAAATCAATGATATAAACTATTTTTCCACGACAAACACATGAAAGTTTTTATTCTCCCTAATCGTTTTGTCAAGTCTTAAAAATTTCTTTTGAAAATCTTAAGGGAGCATATGTCCCGCAGCAAGATAAATTTGATACCATTCTTCTCAACTTAATATAATTTCAGAAGCATCACAAATCTCTTCTAATCGTTTTTCATTTATTATTCCTGAAATAACTTGCATACGAGCAGGATATCTTAAGAACCATGATGTAGCAATCGTTGTCGTACTTGCTTCATATCGCCTAGCAACGTTTTTGAATTCAACCGCTCCATCCGTTGCCATATTCACTTCTAATCCATTTGCTTTTAACAAACGAAAGGCTTTGGCAACTTCTTCTGGCTCTACTAAAGCATCTGGTCTATGTAAAATGAGAAACCGGCTAAAGCCAAACAAAAAAAGGCACATTATTCTACTTTTAAAATAGAATAACGTACCAATTAATAAATTTTTCTATTATTTTATAATAAGTGCTGGTCGAAATCGTAAATGATCCGAAGAAACTAACTGATAATCAACTCCGTTTACTTCTCCTAAGAAGCTATCTTAGAACCGCTCTCTTCCATGATAACGAGAATAGTGTTGCTCTTTCAAATGAAGTTTTCCTTCATATTGTCCATTTACTCTCTCCGTCTTCTTAACATCCCAAAACATATCATGATTTCCCCGAAGCAATATTTTTCTTCCTGTAAGTTACCTAATGAATTGTAAATCCTTTTCACATTCTTTTAAATTTCTCCCCCAAGAATGATATCCTGTAAGAACAACCGTATCTTCAGGTTTTATTACCTCCTCCCACACTACTCTGTGCGGTTTACTTTTTTTCTATACTTTTCTTCATACATCACTTCATCAGCTTCTCTAATATAATCATCTAACTCCTTGTCCATATTCATGTCAGTTACAATACAGCCAATACTAAATGATAATGGAAACGGTAATTGTTTTTCCTTAGCCAAATATGTGATCTCTTTACGCATATGCTCTATCTTTTTATTTATTTCCTCACCATTTTTCACAGGCTCAATAATAAGAAATTCATCCCCGCCCATTCGAATTGGAAGTGCATTTTCATAACAAAATTTCAAAATTGCTTTTGCAACTATTTTTATTGCGATATCTCCATACTCATGCCCATATTTATCATTAATATACTTGAGTCTATCCATATCCAAAAACATAATGAGCAAGTTTTTCTTTTCCTGCTTCTTTTCATGAAACAAAGTATATGCAAGCCGTTGATATCCAAGTCGATTATATAAACCGGTTACGCAGTCCTTAATGCTCATATCCTCTAATATCCCATTGATATATTCCAGCTTTTCCTTCTCATATAGGTTTTCCATAGCGGATGTTAACACATTTACTACCTTAAATAAATACTGCTTCTCCATCAAATAAATGGCATTCCGAATGACAAAGTATCCAACAGTATGCTTTCTAAAATGCAATGGCATAAATAAAAAATCCGTTCCCCCTTTTTCATGCTCAAAAAAAGGAAACAAACTATCTATCTTCTGATCTTCATAGGAAATCGTCTTACCCTCTTCATACGCAAATTCTACATTCATATATCTTGGATATCCATGTATAAGAAAGTTTTGATTATCCATCAAGTGATACGTACAATCCGTTGTCTTTCGCTTAAAATCATTGATATGTTCATCCATAATCAAATAGATGCCATCACATTGAAAAGAAGGGATACACTTTGGAATCAAATTCGCCATTTCTCCCACAGACTTACAATCTAACAGTTCTTTTTCTAGTACAAGGATATTCTCTTCCAAACAATTCATTTCTATCTCACACATCATTTGTTCTTTCATATACTTGCGGATATCCTTTTTCTCATTATAAGCACAGCCACAGCTTTCGGAATAAACACCCTCTATCTTTGTATAGTTGAATTTTGGAACTTGCTTTCTTTCCCATATCTTGAGCATAATATCGGCACAACAATAGCCAACTTCTTCACGAAGATGTCCTAATGTGGATATCTGTGGTGTATAAAATCCTGCTTTATCAAAATTATCAAATCCTGTCACACAAAAATCATTTGGAATGCGATACCCTTTTTTCGCTGCCGCTTCACACACTCCTACAGCAATGTTATCATTGGCACAAACAATCGCATCGGGAACGTTACCATTTCGTTCTAATAGAGACACAAAGCCATTATATCCACATTGATACTCATAGCTTTCAAAATAAAAATCTTCTTCATCATAAGCGATTTTATGTCGTTCTAAAAACGCTCTCAAAGAACAAGCACGAATATTATTTTCATAATTATCCGTAGGTCCCATCACAAACCAAAAACTTCTACAATGATGTTTTTCATATAAATGCTCAATAATTTCTTGCATTGCAACATAATTATCAATTCCTGCATAATAGAAACCCTCTACATCATGATTAATGGAAATAGCTGGTTTTTTAGACTTTCTCACCGCATCAATCACTTGAACTCGAACCTTTTCATTTCTAATATTATTCAAATCCACAACGATTCCATCAAATTCCTTAAAATCAGGAAGATTATAAATATTATATTCTCCTATATTATAATCTTCATCCATACTCCACTCGCTGGTGCTATTAAAAATGTAAAGGTTCACTTCTTCCTTTGTTTCCCTCATTCTTTGTAATATTCCGCTCGGCCATGCGTATGAAAAAAAACGTTTCCATCCATCCATAATCAAAGCTATTTTCTTCATTTTTATTCTCCCCAAAATTACCCCAAAATAACGTATCCATTGCATAAGCAATTTACAAAATACTTTTTGTAACGTCGATATAATTTCTATATTTTAACATATTTTTAATATTTTTACAATAATTTTCATAATTGTGAAACGATAAACGCAGAACAAAGTGTGTGCGTTGCACACTCTTCGCGACTTTATGTTACTTCTAGCAATGCACACTTTGCCGCGCGCGAGCAGTTTGCAAAGCAAACTTATCTTCTCTGCGAGCTGCGCATCGTTCGCACGTAGTGCTTTTTTATTTTATAGAATAACTCGCTTTGCGAGGAATTTCCTATAAAATAAATAAGAGTGTATGAATCATTACTGACCCATACACTCTTCTATCACTCTACGGTTATCCTCTTCTTCTCTTGCTCCTTTATCTAAACTCAATGCACCTAACGCCACCAAAGTAACGGCTAAACCAACGACAGCCAATACTGTTGGAACTTCTCCAAAGAAAAATACTCCAAAAAACGTAGCCGCCACTGGTTCACAAGAACACAAAATAGAGGCTTTTCCAGCTTCCATATAGTTTAAAGAAACGGTATAAAATACATATGGAAATACAGATGTGAACAATGCCTGTAAAACCATAAATCCTGACATAGCAATTGGCTCTTCTTTCACAACTCCCATAAGATTGCCCCAATCTGTAAACGGTATTAAAACAATCCCAAGAGCTAACATGCTATAAAAGGTAATCGTAAATGCTTGATAACCTTTTTGCATAGCAATTTTACTAAATACGCTATATAACGCATAAAATACAGCTCCCATTGTTCCTATAATAATTCCCTTTGTCGTCCACTTCATGGCGGATGCCCCTTCTAAAACGCCACTGCAAAGCACACAGCCAATCATAACAAATATCATACAAATCACTTTGCGGATTGTCACCTTTTCATTGAAAAATATTGCCGCAAAAATCACAACAAAAACTGGTGCAATAGTGAGAAGTACTGCTGATAAAGATAGAGTTAACTCTTCGATGGCTATATTATAACAAAGGTTTACTCCTAGCGTTCCAAGAATTCCAGAACAAATAAATACCCATACATCTTTTAACTGAACTTGAAAGGAATCCCTTTTAAAAAGTAGTATACCAACTGCTAAAATCAATATAGCTACCCAAGTTCTTGCTGATACAATAGTATAACTATCCATCCCCTTAGCACTTAATTCTCGTACAAAAATTCCAGCAGAACCAAAGCATATGCCGGAAAGTACTGGAAGAATTTGAATACATTTCTTTAACATCCTCTCTTACTCCTTTTACTTTTTTTCATCTATCCCTTTAAAGCGCTTTCTTTCTATCATAAATCAATGACAAGAAAGAACCCATTCTTTTGAGTATCCATATTGCCTTCTGGACATAAATACTATTATATAATAAATGACATAATACTTCTAATGGATTTTTCAAAAAAATAACAGATAACCATATGGATTACCTGTTATTTTCTAAACCAATCTATTCTTTATTTTAAACTCTTACCATCTTTAAAAGCATTCCCGACTTTTTCACCTAATTTTAAATACGCATTGTTTACTGGATCAAAGGTAATTGGACTTAGCTTGGCTGGATCAATCTTTCCATCCGTAAGAATTGCTTCATCCGCACTCACATTGACAATTTCACCGATCATAAGACCTGTTTCTTCATTATAGCTTTCCAACTTACATTCTAACGTAAGTGGTAACTCCTCAATGATTGGTGCATCTACATTTTCACTCTTTATCGTATGAAATCCTGCCCTTTCTAATTTATCTGGTACTGTATTGGCAGATACTAACCCTACATAATCAGATTCCACGACATGCTTTTCATCTGCCATACTGACGGTAAACGCTTTTTTTGTTAAAATATTTTTCACTGTCTTATGACCTGAGCTAAGACATAGAGCGATTTTTTTATAGTCACAAACTCCTCCCCAAGCTGCGTTCATGGCATCAGGATTTCCTGCTTCATCATAAGTTGCAATAATCAGCACTGGCTGTGGATATAGAAAAGGTTTTGCCCCAAAGTCCTTTCTCATGAAATATTCCTCCGTTTCTTAAAGTCACATATTCTACATTTATTATTTATTAATAATCATTTTTAGCAAATTATGTTTCATTTTCACTTCTTTTATCATTGCTTACGTTCTTCTACCATCTTAACAAACCATTCCACAACATTTGGATCTTGATGGGAAAAGAAAGAACTTTCTTCTTTATCTAAAGCTGTAATTGTTTTCATATCGTCCTCTGATAAAGAAAAATCAAATACATTGAAATTTTCTTCCATTCGTTCAATATGTGTACTCTTTGGAATAACAACAATTCCTCGTTGAATATGCCATCTTAAAATTACTTGTGCAACTGTCTTACCATACTTTTCACCAATGGTAGCAAGCACTGGATCCGTAAACATATCTCCTCTTCCTTCACCAAATGGAGCCCATGCCTCTATTTGAACCCCATATTTATCCATCGCTAACTATGGCACATTATCAAAAGTATCTGAAAAATTACACATATCACAACCTGCCCTTAGTCGTTCCATGCAAAAATTAGAAGCTAACTTAAATGTTACCTTGTTTTCCAGAACCAAAAATAAGATTGCATTAAATCCTGCTGGTGAAATCGCTGTGACTTATGCAAAAAAGATCATAAACGATGTAGATAGTATGAGTAAAACGCTTCAGAACTATGAAAAAAGTCTTCGCACATTAACGATTGGTTCTTGTGCACCAGGTCCATTATGGAGTCTAACTCCGCATATGATGCAACTCTTTCCAAACATGACAATTACAACAGAAATGGATAAAACCGACAGGATTATCAATCAATTATATAACAATACTTATCATATTATTGTTACAACAGCCCCCATTCATGACCCACAAATTATATCCAAAAAATAGGTAATTGCGAAACTCGCTAAGCTCGTTCATAATCTTGAAGTAAAACAAGGAAGAATTCGTGCTTTGCACGAATTTAAGAATAAAATGTGGATAA
>CASDVE010000034.1 GCA_949284175.1 uncultured Eubacteriales bacterium | reverse complement strand
GCCTCCTTTCAATTTTTTATCTTCTACTTATAGGATAGCACATTTTGTTGAAGTTTCTTTTATTTTTTTTAAATTTATCTAGCACAACGAGTTAATTATTAGAAATATAATTCATGAAGTAATCAGAATCATCCCATTCTGTTCTTTCTTGTGTCTCTTCAAATGTTGTATTAATAACATCAAAAGATACCCACATATTCTTTGGTAATTTAATTTCCTGATCAGGAATCTTATTATAAGTAAAATCTTCTAATGTATCATCGTAGTCAAAAGTTGTTCCAATCTTAACGTGATCAGAGTTCATCATATATGTGTTACCACCGTCGTCTAATGGCATAAAAGTTGTATAGCCAATAGAGTTTGTTGTTTGTGCGTTTACTGGTACTGTTGATAATAAAGTTACACCTGTTAAAGCTAATGCTAATAATTTTCTAATTTTCATAATAATCTTTTACATGCGTAGCATGTCTCCTCCTCTTTTTTTGATTTTGTATACTATTGATTATATTTACAAATTACCATATTATCTTACTGAATTCAAGATATATGTATAAATTGTATAAAAATAGATCCAGTACCAACAAATGGTTGAACATATCTAGAATATTTAAAAGGAATATATAGTGTAATTTGTGATAATAATTGTTGTTTTCCTTCTGCCCACATATTACGCTTGTAATTGAAGAATGGTTCGGACTACTTGGGTATATTGAGGGAAAAGATAAAAAGTTAAAAACAGAACTCATGCAAAAAGTAGGTGAAATCTTAGCTTTAGGCAGAGGGATCGGAAATGGCATCGGTATCATTGTATTAGTTCAAAGAGCGGATAGCAGTAACTTTTCAGCAGGCAGTAGAGAACAATTTCAAAATATTTGTTCCTTTGGTAGAATCTCGAAAGAACAGAAAAATATGCTATTTGCAGGAGAAGAATTAGTTAGTCAAGGATAGGTCAATGGATTGCTTTGGCTTTGCACATGCAAGACGTTGACGACATTCCCTGAAAGGGAATGATGGCAGAGATCGGGTGTAGTATTACCCCGACTTCTGTGTTAGTGTCAGAAAGAACAAAAACAAAGGAAAATCAAGGGATACAAGCGATATTTTATTTGTGTCAGAACGGTGTCAAAGACACAGAAAGGAGAAAAATGGATAAAAATACAAGAAGTAGAAAGTATCAATTGATGTTCAATAATCCACATAAATTTAAAGATTGTTCCCATGAAGGAATTAAATGAAGTTTACAACAATGAGAAAATATTATTTATTGGTGTATGTGTGATGAAATCGGGGCAAAAGAGCAAAACACCACATACTCATTTATATATTGAATTTAAAAACCCCATTTATTTTTCTAGTCTAAAAAGTATTTTCTTATGCTCATATTGAAACAGCAAAGGGAGCGGCGGAACAAAACAGAAATTATATTCGCAAAGAAAATAAATGGGAAGATACAGAAAAAGAAATAACAAACAAGATTCACAAAGTACGAATTTATGAAGATATGGGTGTTTATACAGAATATACCCTAAAAGAGTATTTTGAAAGGTTAGATCGGGAGCATAATCCGTTCGAAAAATGAAACAAAATTTCTACCACTCAATAGATGATATGTCTTTTCTCTTGAAAAAAACACCGAACTGCGATATAGTGATCTTAGACAGTGTATATGAGATTATTATGTCAACGAAAAGAGAAGAAGTTAAAAAAATACATCCATATGCCATTACACCGCCAACAGATAAAAGTAAACGTTGGCAAACACATTATAAAGATAAGGATGGAAAAAGGAAAGGGCTTAGAGCTAGTACAGAAGAAGACTTGCTTGATAAGTTGGTTAAAATTTATTATACCGATCCAAAAGAAGAAGCAATAACATTCTATGAATTATATGAAGAATGGCTCGTGTATAAACGTTCGGTAACCAATAGTCCAAATACGATTATAAGACATCAGCAACACTATAAGAAATATTTTGAAAGCTCATGTTTACATAATATGAAACTTTCGAAGATGGATGAATTACTGTTAGAGCAAGAATCCAATCGAATTGTTCGGGAATATAATCTTTCCAGAAAAGAATGGGGCAATATCAAGACAATTTTAAATGGAATGTTTCAATATGCCTATCGCAAAAAATATATCTCTGAAAATCCTATGGAACATATAAAGATTCTTGTAAAGTTTCGACAAATAATAAAAAAGACAGGGAAGACAGAAACCTACAACTCAAAAGAATTAGAAGACTTGAACAGATATTTAGATGCTATGTTTGTAGAAACGAATGATAGTTCATTTCTAGCTGTAAAACTCAATTTTTTACTTGGTTTACGTGTTGGAGAGCTTGTGGCATTAAAATGGAGCGATATTACGGATAAAAAACATATTCATATCGTTCGAGAAGAAGTACGAGATCAAGAGAACAATAAGTATATTATAGTAGAACATACGAAAACAAATACCGATCGTTATGTGGTACTAGTTTCTAAAGCATTAAAAATATTAGAATCCATCGAAAGAACAAGCGAATTTATTTTTACTCGAAATGGCGAAAGACTAAACTCAAGACAGATAGCGTATGTTCTTGAAAAATATGCAGAGCGTCAAGGACTTCCTGTGAAGTCTACTCACAAGATGCGAAAAACTTATGCAAGTAATTTAAACGCTAATAATGTTCCATTAGATGCTATCAGAGAACAACTCGGACATAGTGAACTGACGACAACATTATCTTATCTTTATAATCCTTTAACAGAAGAAGAAACATTTGATTTAATCGAAAAAGCATTATAAAAAAAGTGTCTCCAAGTGTCTCCAATATTTGAGGACATAAAAAAATCGGAAACCCAGTATTTCTGCGGTTTCCGAAGTAATAAAAAAAGCACGAGACGGGATTCGAACCCGCGACCCTCGCCTTGGCAAGGCGATACTCCACCACTGAGCCACTCGTGCAAAAAGCGGGTGATGGGAATCGAACCCACGTATCCAGCTTGGAAGGCTGGTGTTCTACCATTGAACTACACCCGCGTATTCAGTTGTTGTCTTTTGTACGTTCTCTATGATAACACTGATAATTTTATTTGTCAATATTTTTTTAAAAATTTTAATAAAAGATATTATTACAATAAATGAATAAATTATAAAAACGATTGTTGGTGCTATAACAAAGTATAGCACCAAACGTTTTTTATCTGTGGTTGTAATGTTTTAAAAGACCAAGATTTTTTGCTGTTGGATGTACTATTTGGATCATAAACAAGAAAGTTGCCCTGTTTATCCATATCATAGATAACAATGAAGTGTTCTTCTTTTGTAAAATCTCCGGAACCAACTTGAGCGATGAGTGGTTTTCCAGATTCTAATGCTTGTTTCATTTTTGTCTGATCCGCAGATAATTTTTTTCCTGCTATATCGAAGTATTCTGCACCTTCTGTCATAAAGGTTAAATCTGTTTTATGATCACTAGTTAAGTAATGATTATCTTCAATATATTGTCCAATAGCCAGAGGATTTGCGTTTAAGTCACCACTTAAACCTACGGATACCATAGAAAGGCAAGTGGGTGCACTTCCGGTAATTGCAAAATAATTTCCATCATAAGTTTCATAGCCCCAACGCTTATCCCATTGAAGGAAATAAGGAATTTCACCTTTTTTATAATCACTAGATAATATGATCTTAAAATGTTTGTCTTTGTATTTTGTATAGTCTGCTACAAACTCTTGGGTTTCTTCATTCTCTTTCATGAGGTCAATGAGTTGGTCTGGATATTGACGGGTATGTTTTAATACCTGTTTTTCTGCTTCTGTTGCTCCATGAAAACGGATTAGATTGTAAAGACCATTGGCAACAGCAAGAACAAGCATACAACAGGCCAAACCAAAAAGAGCTTGTCGCATTCTCCAAAAAAAACGTCTTCTGCGTTTCTGTTTTAATCTTTCTTTTCTTGTCATAAGAAGTCACCTCATTATTATTAAAACTTTTACGAAATTTTTATTTGCATGGAAGGCATAAGCCAAGAGAAAAGGTTTTCAGTTCCATTTGACGTCGCCTACCAACGTGAGAAACTCGTAAAATATATTTCTCATCGTTTGGGAAGATGGTGCTCAACAAAGTGTAAGAGAGTACCAAAGTATAGTATAGGACTTTTTTGACAAAAAGTCTGCAAAAATTTAGAACAATTTTCTTATGAAAAACTTACATTTTTTTGTTAAAGATTCCAAATGGATAAAAAAGGAAAAAAAGACAGCTTTTCATTGCTATGTTTTTGTCAGAAGGTGGTATAATAAAAATATTAAGTTTCTTATGATAATTAGATAATTTTTCGGATGTATTTTGCTCAGTGGGAAGTTTTATAAGTAGAGAAAGGGGTTCACGATGGAGAAGAAAATTTTTTATCACGGTTTCATTATAACAATGGAGGAAAAGGAAAAGAGTGTAGAAAGCGTTTTAATAGAAGATGGGATCATTAAAGCGGTTGGAGAATTAAAAGTTGTAAAGGAACTGGCAAAGGATGCAGAGTTAATTGATTTAGGAGGAAAGACGATGTTGCCATCGTTTATTGATTGCCATAGCCATATTATGCAGTTTGCTAGAATCCTATGCTTTACTCAACTGAATACAGCGAAAAGTTTTGCAGAAATAAAAGGAATTATAACAAAAAAACTAAAAGAAGAACCGGAGAATACAGGATGGTTGATCGGGTTTGGATACGATCACAATATGTTAAAAGAGGGTGAACATCCCGATAAGTTTTTATTGGATGAAATAGAAACGAAACGCCCAATTCTTCTTGTTCACGCATCGGGGCATATGGGATGTGTCAATTCAAAAGGACTAAAACTTTCCAATATAGAAGAAGGAACGCCTGATCCTGTTGGGGGGAAAATTGGAAGAGTGGCGAAAAGCAAAGAGCCAAATGGATATTTAGAAGAAAGTGCTTTTATGGCAGTAGCAAAACACATGGGAGAAATAAAAATAGATATGGAAGAGCTGTTTGAAAAGGCACAACGAATTTATTTAGAATATGGGATTACAACAGCACAAGATGGTTTTACAAGGGAAGAGGAAATGAAACAGCTAGACAAGCTAAATGAAAAAAATGTGATCAAACTAGATGTGGTAGCATTTTTAGATATAAAAGAGAATTCCCAAGTAAAAGATCAGTATAAAAACTATTGCAAGCGATACAATGGTCACTTAAAGATTGGTGGATATAAGTTATTTTTAGATGGAAGCCCACAAGGGAGAACCGCTTGGTTGACAAAGCCTTATGAAGAGCAAGAAGGTCAAGAAAAAGACTACTGTGGTTATCCCATTTATACGGATGAACAAGTAAAGGAATTTGTAGCACAGGCAAAACAAGATGAGATGCAGTTGTTAACCCATTGTAATGGAGATAAAGCCATTGATCAATTACTAAATGCCACCAAGTCCCCATCAAAGATGCGAAATGTTATCATTCATGCACAGACTATGAGAAGAGATCAATTGCCAGTGGTGAAACGATTGCATATGATACCGAGTTATTTTGTTGCTCACACCTTTTATTGGGGGGATGCTCATATAAAAAATCTCGGAATGGAAAGGGCAAGTCAGATCAGTCCCATTGCATCAACCATACGAGAATCCATTCCTTATACATTGCATCAAGATACTCCGGTTATTTTGCCAAATATGATGGAAACTATCTGGTGTGCAGTGAATCGAAGAACAAGAGATGGCGTATTACTTGGGGAAGAGGAGTGTATTTCTGTTTACGATGCGTTAAAGGCAGTTACTGTATATGGTGCTTACCAATATTTTGAAGAACAGGAAAAGGGAACCATTTCCGTAGGGAAAAGAGGGGATTTTGTTGTATTAAGTGATAATCCTTTTGAAGTTCCAAAGGAGGATTTAAGAAAAATACAAGTGGAACAAACCTATAAGGATGGGGAACTTGTCTATCAACGAAAATCCTCCTCGTTTTTCTTATAGAATCAGTTGTTCCACAAGAAAGACTGCAAGCACAGCACCACAGGCAACTGGAAGTAGTCCTAGCTTTTTGCAAGCTAATACAATGGCTACAAGCAGTCCTGCCATAGCAGAATAGATACTTTTTGTGCTTGTAAAAATGGCTGGAAAAATCATACTAGCTAGCATTCCATAGGGCATATAGGATAAAAAAGATTTGATGAAAGGATTTTTTATCTTCTTTTGGAATAAAAGGAATGGGAGAACCCGTGGCAAATATGTGACACCAGCTAAAATAATAATACAAATAATGAGATAAGCGTTATTCATTTTGTGGCTCCTTTCCTTGATGTATGGTTTGTTCTTTCGTTTCTTCGGTTTCTTCTAATGGAGCAAAATAAGCACCAAAGGCAGAAGTTACCACTCCACAGATAATTAAAATCCAGCCACTGCCCATATCCTTTATCACAGGAAGTATTTGAGCAAAGCAACTCATAGCAGTTGCACCTAATACAATGAAGAGAATCGCTTTATGCTCCAGTGCAGAAGGGATAATAATGGCAAGGAACATACCATAGATGGCAATTCCAAATGCGGATACAAAAGATTCTGGTAAAAAATCTGTTACAACGGTTCCAAAGGCCGTTCCACTACTCCAACCTGTAAAGGATACAAATAAAATGCCCATGATGTAGGGAAAAGTTAAAGGCTCTACTTGTTGCATGGCTACGGCATAGTTTTCATCGGTAACACCAAAGGCGATGAGAAGTTTTTTTCTCATGGAGAAGTCAGAGGGCAGTTTTTGTAACAAAGATAGTGACATTAGGAAGTAACGAATGTTAATTAACAGAATAGTGACGGCTATTTCAAGAAAAGTTGCACCCTGTACGATGAGATCAATTCCCATAAACTGTCCTGTTCCTGTTAAGCTGGACATGGAGATTACAATGGGTGACCATGCAGGAAAGCCGTATTTGGATGCCAGCATTCCAAAGGTCATGGATACTGGAAAATATCCAAGTGCAATAGGAAGACCGTCTTTCATTCCATTTTGAAATGATAGTGGATGTTTCATAATTCATACCTCTCCTTTATAAAATGTGTAAAAAGTATAGAATAAAAGTCTTTATAAACTTTCTGGTTGAAATGATGGAAATATTTTACTAATGAATAATTTAAAATATAAAATTGCATTTTCTATCATATCATAGATAAAAAAGCAGGGCAAGATACAAAAATATTCTTGCTCTAATACAAACGCTTTAGTATACTTGACATAGAAGATATTAGCCAATGGTTTTTTATAGAAAGGGAGCGAAAATATGATTTTAATTCAAAATGCAAGAGTTATGGATCCAAAGACCAAATTGGATAAAATAACTGATATTTTAATTCGTGATGATGTCATTGAAGAAATGGGAATCATTCCAGTAAAAGAAGATGTAGAAATATTGGATGCAAAGGGAATGATTGTAGCTCCGGGACTAATTGATGTCCATGTTCATTTCCGCGATCCAGGACAGACACATAAAGAGGATTTGATAACAGGAAGTCAGTCCGCTATGGCTGGTGGATTTACAACCGTTGTTTGCATGGCAAATACTATGCCAAAAGTGGATACTGTGGATACATTAAAAGATGTCGTAAGTCGTACAAAAGAACTTCCCATTCATGTATTGCAAGCGAGTGCTGTCACAAAAAGTTTTGCTGGTAGAGAGTTAGTCGATATGGAAGCGATGAAAGAGGCAGGTGCCGTTGGATTTACGGATGATGGAATTCCAATTATGAACGCTGGAATTTTAGTAAAAGCTATGGAAGAGGCAAAACGACTGAATATGCCAATTAGCCTTCATGAAGAAGATCCGTCCCTTGTGATAAAACCGGGGGTAAATGCAGGTAAGGTGGCAGAGGAGCTGAATTTTGGTGGAGCTCCTGCGGTAGCAGAAGATTCTATGGTTGCAAGAGATTGTATGCTGGCTCTTGCAACAGGTGCTACTGTGGATATTCAGCATATTAGTTCTAAAAATGCAGTGGAAATGGTGCGACACGCAAAAGCCATGGGAGCAAAAGTAGTAGCAGAGGCATCTCCACATCATTTTACTTTGACAGAAGACGCGGTGAAAACCTATGGTGTTATGTGTAAAATGAATCCACCTGTTCGAACAGAAGAGGATAGACAGGCGATCATTCGGGGACTTCAAGATGGAACATTAGAAATTATTGCTACGGATCATGCACCTCATAGTACAGAGGAGAAAGAAAAAGGGCTAGAAAATGCTCCAAGCGGAATTATTGGATTGGAAACTGCATTATCATTAGGAATTACAAGCCTTGTAAAAGAAGGACATTTGACCATGATGGAATTATTGGAAAAAATGACCATCAATCCTGCAAATCTCTATCATTTAGATGCGGGATATGTAGCAGTGGGTGGAAAAGCCGATCTTGTGATTTTTGATGAAAACGAAGTGTATACCGTAGGAGAACAATTTGCCTCTAAATCAAAAAATACACCATTTATTGGATGGGAATTGACAGGAAAAGTAAAATATACGATTTGTAATGGAAAAATTGTGTATTCTGATCGAAAATAAAGGTGAAAAAAGTTTGTAAAATGACAGAGGAATGGGGACTATTTGACTATACAACATTTGGAAACTGTGATAGAATGTACACGAATAGAATGGGCAATGGAAATGCCTATGAGATATATTTAGGAGGATAAGTACATGATTAATGAATTAGTGAGTAAGATTAAGCAATTAGAAGCTCCGATTGTTGTCGGACTTGATCCAATGCTCTCTTATGTGCCAGAACAAGTAAAAGAAAAAGCATTTTTAGAACATGGTGAAACATTGAAAGGGGCAGGTGAGGCAATTGTTGCTTATAATACTGCTATTATTGATGCAATCCATGATCTTGTTCCGGCTGTAAAACCTCAGATTGCTATGTATGAGCAATTTGGAATTGAAGGATTAATCGCTTTTCAAAAAACTTGCGACTATGCAAAGAGCAAAGGCTTAGTTGTGATTGGAGATATTAAACGTGGTGATATCGGTTCCACATCAGAAGCCTATGCCATTGGACATGTTGGAAAGGCGAAAGTTGGAACAAAAGAATACAGCAGTTTTTCAGAAGATTTCATTACATTAAATCCGTATATGGGATCTGATAGTATCCTCCCTTTTGTAAAAGTTTGTAAAGAAGAAAAAAAAGGTGTGTTCGTTCTTGTGAAAACATCAAATCCAAGCAGTGGAGAGTTCCAAGATCGTATCATTGATGGAAGACCTCTTTATGAGTGGGTTGGAGAAAAAGTCAATGAATGGGGCTCTGATTTCATGGGAGATGAATATAGTTATGTCGGTGCTGTTGTAGGAGCTACTTATCCTGAAATGGCAAGAGTTCTTCGTAATGTGATGCCAAAAGCATTTATCTTAGTTCCAGGATATGGAGCACAAGGTGGTGCAGGAAAAGATCTAAAAGACTTCTTCAACCAAGATGGTTTAGGAGCGATTGTCAACTCTTCAAGAGGAATTATTGCAGCATACAAACAAGAAAAGTATGCAAAATTTGGAGCAGAGAATTTTGCTGAAGCATCAAGACAAGCAGTGCTTGATATGAAGGAAGATTTAAAACAGGCTTGGGTAAAGTAAGAACGAGCAAAAGCCAAAAAATTCGATTAGCAATGAAACCATAGAGAAAGGATTTACTCATGCTGAAAACAAAAGTAAAAGCAGTTGTTCTTTCCAGTGAACAGCTTGCAAGTGATGTATATAGTCTTGTATTGAAATCACAAGGAATGGCACAAGAAGCAAAGCCAGGACAGTTCGTGTCAATTTATAGTAATGATGGAAGTCGTCTTCTTCCAAGACCGATTAGCATTTGTGAAATGGACAAAGAGGCGGATACACTTAGACTTGTGTATCGCGTTGTCGGTGCTGGAACGGATGAATTTTCAAAATTAAAAGAAGGGGATACTGTGGATGTGATTGGAACACTTGGTAATGGATTCCCACTTCTTAAGAAAAAAGCATTTTTAATTGGTGGAGGAATTGGTATTCCACCAATGGTAGAACTTGCAAAACAATTGGATTGTGAAAAGCAAATCGTCGTTGGGTATCGGGATGAGTTGTTTTTAGTGGAAGATTTAGAAAAATACGGAACCGTTTATATTGCCAGTGAAGATGGAAAACATGGAACAAAAGGAAATGTCATTGATGCAATTAGAGAAAACAACTTGGACGCAGAAGTGATTTATGCTTGTGGTCCAATGCCAATGCTAAAGGCGTTAAAGCAATATGCCAGTGAAAATCAGATCGAATGCTATGTATCACTGGAAGAAAGAATGGCATGTGGAATCGGTGCTTGTCTTGCTTGTGTGACAAAGTCGACGCAAGTGGATCATCATACGTATGTAAAAAATAAAAGAATTTGTAAAGATGGTCCAGTATTCCGAGCTGAGGAGGTAGATTTCTCATGAATTTAAAAGTAAATGTTGCAGGGGTTACATGGAATAACCCAATTACAACAGCGTCTGGAACGTTTGGATCAGGAGCAGAATATGGAGAATTTGTTGATTTAAACCGCATTGGTGCTGTCACAACAAAGGGTGTTGCAAACGTACCTTGGGAAGGCAATGCCACTCCTAGAATTGCAGAAACTTATGGTGGCATGATCAATGCTGTTGGTCTTCAAAATCCAGGGCTTGATGTATTCGTAAAACGTGACATTCCATTTTTACAACAATATGATTGTAAGATCATTGTCAATGTTTGTGGAAAGACGACAGAAGATTATGTGGATGCAGTGGAAAAGCTCGGTTCTCAACCAGTGGATATGCTAGAGATCAACGTTTCTTGTCCAAATGTGAAAGAAGGTGGTATCGCCTTTGGACAAGATCCAAAAGCGTTATATGATATTACACAGGCGGTTAAAAAGGTTGCAAAACAGCCGGTCATTATGAAATTAAGTCCAAATGTAACTGATATTACAGAGATGGCAAGAGCAGCAGAAGCAGGCGGTGCAGATGCCCTTTCTTTAATTAATACATTAACCGGAATGAAGATTGATGTGTATAAGAGAAAATTTGTTCTGGCGAATAAGACAGGTGGACTTTCTGGTCCAGCCATTAAACCGATTGCCGTTCGCATGGTATATCAAGTTGCACAGGCAGTCAATGTACCAATTATTGGTATGGGAGGCATTATGACAGCTGAGGATGCGATTGAGTTCTTATTAGCAGGAGCAACAGCAGTTTCTGTTGGAACAGCTAATTTCCATAATCCAACAGCGACTATGGATATTTTAAATGGAATTGAAGCCTATATGAAACAATATGGAATTGAAGATATTAACGAATTAATCGGTGCGGTACAATAAAAGCACAAAACCCTTAAAAAAGAGGGAATGGGGAAGAGAAAGAAACAATAGTGGCTGAAAAAGCTCATAGATATGGAGGTTTAAGGATAATGGAACAGTATAAAAAAGAGTTTATTGAATTTATGATTGATTGTAACGTATTAAAATTTGGTGATTTTGTTACAAAGAGTGGAAGAAAAACACCATTTTTTGTAAACACAGGATTTTATCGTACAGGTTCTCAATTAAAAAGATTAGGAGAATACTATGCAAAAGCAATTAGTGATAAATTCGGACTTGAATTTGATGTATTATTTGGACCAGCATATAAAGGGATTCCTTTAAGTGTTGCAACATCAATGGCGATTTCAGAAGAATATGATACAGATGTTCGTTACTGTGCAAACAGAAAAGAAATTAAAGATCATGGAGATACAGGAATCCTTCTTGGAAGCCCAATTCAAGATGGGGATCGCGTGATCATCATTGAAGATGTGACAACAGCTGGTACATCCATTCAAGAAACTCTTCCAATTGTAAAAGCACAAGGAGATGTTGAGGTATTAGGACTTGTTGTATCCGTAGACCGTATGGAACGTGGACAAGGAGAAAAGAGTGCATTACAAGAAATTCAAGAAAAATATGGTTTAGAAACAACAGCGATTGTAACAATGGCAGAAGTTGTAGAACATCTTTATAATAAGCCATATAAAGGAAAAATTGTAATTGATGATACATTAAAATCTGCAATTGACGCATATTATGAACAATATGGAGCCAAATAAGGAGGCCTTAATTTGAGCGAAAAAATATATAAATCTATGAAGAATGTTGGTGCATGGAATATTGCAATTGGTGTAACATGGATTGTAGTTGGAGTTCTTGCAGGCGTGATGACCATTGTCAATGGTGCAAGACTTATTAAGGATAAATCAGATATTATGTTTTAATGACAAGGGCTGTTGTGGAGTCAGAAGAGGCTCTGTGACAGCCTATTTTTATCCATTAGGAAACGGCTCTCCTAATAGATAAAAAAGCATTGTGTGCAAGCAATGCACAGTGTTTCGATAGGAAAAAATTACTTCGTATGGATAGAATAAAAAGTATTAAATGATGAGGTAGCACTTTGATTGATAAACAACGAAAAAAAATTCGGCTGTTAGCACAGGTTGGATTTTATGTATATATAATTGTAATTTTTTATTTCGTTTTATTCAGTGAACGGTATGGGCGACTATCTCATACTACATATCAATACAATTTAGTATTATTTCAAGAAATAAAGCGATTTATTTTATATCATCACTATTTTACATGGGAGGAATTAGCAACGAATCTCTTTGGAAATGTCTTTGCATTTTCGCCCTTTGGCTTGTTACTTCCTTTTATGAGAGATAAAAAAACAGGATTTTTCATTGTGTTATTTGAAACTTTTTGTTTTAGTCTGACCATTGAATCCATGCAGTTAATGTTTAAGTTGGGTGTATTTGATGTGGATGATTTATTGATGAATACAGTGGGAGGCGTAATTGGATATGTCATTTATGTCATTTTAAGGAGGGTGTATCGTGATAGGAAAAGAACCGTATAATTTTACAGATAAGACAAGTTCTGATAAGGGAATCGTTGGTTTTTGGCTGAGTGTCATTGGGCTTTTATTGCTGTTGGTTATCATTTGTAAATCTGCAATTGCTCCAATCACAATGGTAGAAGGTCTTGTTGGGATCTATGCGTTTTTTATTGGTATGATTGCTATATGTTTTTGCATATACAGTTTTAAAGAGGAAGAAACAAAGTCAGGGATAAAAGTAGTAGCAACTATTTTATCCATTCTTGTTATCGTAGCAAGTGGTGGATTATTTTTCTTAGGAATGTGATAGCATAAGAGTGATAGAGAAAAAACAATGGGAGGCATGATATGGGATTAGAAGAAATCAAGGAGAGATTTGCACTTGTTTTAGAGCGAATCCATATGATTCAAGAGGAAGAAACGGTGGCAGAACCTTATAGGAGTTACTTTAAAAGAACGGGTGCTTTTATTGAGAAGATGGCAGAACTCTATATCCTTTGTGCCAATAAAACCTATCAAAATCTTTCTTTAGAAGAATTAAAAAAGTGGAATTATATTTGCTATGAAGAATTGTTGGAAGAAAGGTATAAAACAAGTTATGCCAATCCTGCCTATGCTGTAAAAATGCTAGGAGAAGAATTTGGAGCATTGTTTACATTTTTAACAGCGGAATTAAGAGGATTAATTGTCTATGCAGTGGAACAAAACTTGCAAGCATTTGTCATTTATATGGAGCTTTATATGGAGCTTTATAATATGTTTGAAGAAGATGTGGTGTCCTATAAAAAAGTGAAAGAGGCTTTTTATTGGTTTAATAGTGACTATTGTGATGTTTTAATTCCAGATAGAGTAAGAGAAATCTATGTCCCGAAACAAAACTTTGTCCGTTCCATTCTTATAGAACGAGATTTAAGTGATCCTTCTTATCTCTATCTATTGGGAACATTTATTTCAGATAAAGAGATTGCACTCGCTAGGTCGTTGCAAAAATATGAAGAAATAGAGATAGATGAGATGGCGGATCAGTATGTAAAAGAGCTCATCACTGCCTTTCAAAAGGAAGGATGTTGTTTGGAGGGACAAGTGCTGATAGGAGTTTACTATCCCGTTGGATGGGAGCGTATGCTTCGTCATATTATGTTAAAATGTGAACAACAAGGGATACAACTACTTCCTTATCAAAGAGCGGTGAGTAGTGTAAATACTTGTTGTGAACAAGAGGCTAAATATGTTTCCAATTCTTTGAATCCGCAGTATGAGAAAGAGCATAGGTTTGATTATGGAATCTATCTTGATAAGGCATTTTTGGATAGAAAACTTGCCGTTACAAGATTAGCCTATGAGGAAGAAAAAGAGTGGCTGAAAAAATGGGCAGGAACAGTGAAATTCTGTTTCAAAACAGAACAGCCAAAGAAGTTTCAAGAAAAAAAAGTAGAAGAAAGAAACGTGTTGGATGAAAAACAGATAGCGTGGAAAGAAGAGTTGAATGCAGGGCTTGCTAGCCTAAAAGAACAGTATATTTCTATGGAAAAAGAAGTGAATCTTTTGATTTAACGATGAAAAACACGTAGGGCTTATTGTCTTTACATCAATATAAAACTCAGTAAAGTGGTGTATCCATTTACTGAGTTTTTTGTATGATAGGAAACTCTTATCCTATCATGCAAAAAAGCACTGTGATTTAGATTCTCTTATGAGATAGATTAATTGATAGAAAAATGGTAAGAAGTCTTTCTTATTTTTTTTAAATCCTTTAAAATAGAGAAGAAACCATAATCTTAAAATGAAAAATAGGAGCAAAAGACATGAAAAAAATAGGAATTGTTGGTGGCGGTCAGCTTGGAAAAATGATGATTTTAGATGCAAAAAAATTGGATTACTATTTTGTCATTCTCGATCCGACAGAGCATTGTCCGGCTCACAGCATTGCGGATGAACATATAGTGGCAGGGTTTGAGGATCAAGAAGCCATGCTTCAAATGGCAAAAAAGGTAGATGTTGTGACCTATGAGTTTGAGCATATTAGTGTAAAAGCGTTACAAGCAATTGAAGGAATGGGAACACCAGTTTATCCATCCAGTGAAACACTTCTTCATATTCAAAATAAATATCATCAAAAGCAATGGTTACATCAACATGAAATTCCTGTTCCAGATTTCATGGGTGTCAATACAAAAGAAGAAATAAAAGAGGCAGGAGATAAATTTGGTTATCCGCTTATTTTAAAGGCTTGTACCGGTGGATATGATGGAAAGGGTAATGCAGTCATTCAAACAGAACAAGAAATTGAAGGGGCTTATGAAGCATTAGGAGGTGGCAGATTACCGCTTATGGTGGAAGAGTTTGTGCCATTTTTAAAAGAAGTATCCATTCTCGTATGCCAGAGCCTAAATGGGCAGGTGGAAGTTTTCCCAGTAGCAGAAAACATTCACAAAAATAGTATTTTAGATGAAACAATGGTTCCAGCACAGATTACAGATGAAGTGAGAGCAAAGGCATTTGCCATTGCAAGAAAGACATCGAAAGTATTTCATGCCATTGGAATGCTTTGTATTGAGTTATTTGTGACAAAAGAAGGAGAAGTGCTTGTCAATGAGCTAGCACCAAGACCTCATAATTCTGGGCATTATACGATAGAAGGATGTTATACTTCTCAATATGAGAATCATATTCGTGCTATTTTAGGGTTACCCCTTGGAAATACAGAATTAATTCGACCAACAGTGATGAAGAATATCATTGGAGATCATGATGGTAAGGCGAATCTTTGTGGTTTAAAAGAAGCCTATGAGAATAAAAATGTTCAAGTTCATATCTATGGAAAAGAAGAAGTGAAAAAAGGAAGAAAGATGGGACATATTACTGCTACTGCTGATACCATAGAAGAAGCAGTAAGACAGGTGCGGGATGCCCATAAAAAACTCTATTTTTCTTAAGAAGAAGTGTGCTTTGTATCGTTTGATTACTTGATTGAAATTGCAAAAATAAAAGAGGAATGATTGTATTCTTGTTTGACAGATGATACAATAAATCCGAAAAGACAAAAAATTATAAAGAAAAGTTTCAGTTTCAGGAGGAGAAAAATGAGTGCCAAAGTAGGAATTATTATGGGAAGTGACTCCGATCTGCCAGTGATGTCAAAAGCAGGAGAGATTTTGGAGCAACTAGGAGTGGAATATGAATGCACCATTGTATCCGCTCATAGAACACCAAAAAGACTCTATGAATATGCGAATAGGGCAAAAGAACGTGGGATTCAAGTGATTATTGCAGGTGCAGGAGGCTCTGCCCACCTTCCAGGAATGACAGCTTCCATGACTGTATTGCCAGTGATTGGTGTTCCTGTTCAAACAAAAGCATTAGGAGGCGTGGATTCCTTATATTCCATTGTACAAATGCCACCAGGGATTCCCGTTGCCACAGTAGCCATTAATGGAGCGTTAAATGCTGGGCTATTAGCGTGTAAAATCTTAGCGATTGGTGATGAAGAACTAGCAAAACGGCTTGAAACTTATGCAAAGGAACTGGAAGAAACTGTGCTAGAGAAAGCAAAAAAGTTAGAAACAATTGGATATGAGGACTACTTAATAAAAGAATGAATCAATTTTTTATAACTCAGTAAACGATACATATTTGAATTCAGGAGGATTTAAGATGGATTACAAGAACGCCGGTGTGGATATTGAAGCAGGATATCAGTCAGTGGAACTGATGAAAAAACATGTGCAGGCTACGATGAGAAAAGAGGTTCTTACCAATCTTGGAGGTTTTTCAGGTGCATTTTCTATGAAAAACTTTAAGGATATGGAAAATCCTACTTTGGTATCTGGTACAGATGGTGTTGGAACCAAACTGAAACTTGCATTTTTACTTGATAAACATGATACCATTGGTATTGATTGTGTGGCGATGTGTGTCAATGACATTGCCTGTGCTGGTGGTGAACCATTATTTTTCTTAGATTATATTGCTTGTGGTAAAAATTTTCCAGAGAAAATCGCAACCATAGTAAGCGGTGTTGCACAAGGATGTATTCAGTCAGAATGTGCTTTAATTGGCGGAGAAACAGCGGAAATGCCAGGATTTTATCCAGAAGATGAATACGATTTGGCAGGATTTGCTGTTGGGGTTGTAGATGAAAAAGATTTAATTACAGGAAAAAATATTCAAGCTGGTGATGTTTTAATCGGCATTGCATCATCTGGTATTCATAGCAATGGATATTCTTTAGTTCGCAAAGTTTTCCCAATGGAGAAAGAACAATTAAATAGATATTATGAAGAGTTAGGACAAACGTTAGGAGAGGCTTTATTAACACCGACCAAAATCTATGTAAAAGCGTTAAAGGGTGTAAAAAATGCTGGTGTTACTATCAAAGGATGTAGCCATATTACAGGCGGTGGTTTTTACGAAAATATCCCAAGAATGTTGCCAGAGGGAATAAGAGCCGTTGTAAGAAAAGACAGCTATGCCGTTCCAGCTATCTTTAAACTTTTGCAAAAACAGGGTGAAATGAAAGAAGACATGATGTATAACACCTATAATATGGGAATTGGAATGATACTAGCAGTGGATAAAAAAGATGTGGAAGCAACCATAGAAGCATTGAAACAAGCAGGAGAAGTTGCCTATGTGGTAGGAGAATGTGAAAGCGGTGAAAAGGGAGTAACGATATGCTAAGAGTGGGAGTTCTTGTATCCGGAGGTGGTACCAACTTACAAGCGATTATCAATGGGATACAGGATGGTACGATTACAAATACAGAACTTGTGACGGTGATAAGCAATAATAAAAATGCGTTTGCACTAGAAAGGGCAAAAAAGCATGGAATTGAGGCTCTTTGTATTTCACCAAAAGACTATGAAACAAGAGAACAGTTTAACGATGCCCTTTATGATGTATTAGAAGACAGAGCATTAGATTTGATTGTGCTTGCAGGTTTTTTGGTTGTCATTCCAGAAAAAATAATAAAGCGATATGAAAATCAGATCATCAATATTCACCCATCTTTGATACCATCGTTTTGTGGAACGGGATATTATGGGTTAAAAGTGCATGAAAAGGCGTTAGAACGTGGCGTGAAGATAACAGGGGCTACGGTACATTTTGTGGACTGTGGAACGGATACCGGACCTATTTTATTACAAAAAGCTGTGGCTGTAAAACAAGGGGATACACCAAAACAACTTCAACAAAGGGTTATGGAAGAGGCGGAGTGGAAGATTCTTCCACAGGCGGTTACTCTCATTGCCAACCATAAAGTGAGAGTGGACAAAGGACAAGTATTGCTTTTAGAAGAAACCAGTTGTTGAATGATAGAAAGCAATAAAGAAGGAAATTGTGGAAAACGATAACGGATAGATGTGGATAAGAAAGAGGAATAGGACATGAAAGTACTGATTGTAGGAAGTGGTGGAAGAGAGCATGCAATCGCATGGAAAGTGTCAAAAAGTCCAAAAGTGGAGAAGATTTATTGTGCTCCTGGGAATGCAGGAATAGGGCAGATTGCGGAATGTGTGGACATTGGAGCGATGGAACTTGATCGATTGGTTGCCTTTGCAAAAGAAAAAGAAATCGATCTCACCGTAATTGGAATGGACGATCCTTTAGTGGCTGGAATTGTGGATGTTTTTGAAAAAGAGGGGCTTCGTGTGTTTGGTCCAAGAAAAAATGCAGCGATCATTGAAGGCTCTAAGGCTTTTTCTAAAGAGCTGATGAAGAAATATGGCATTCCAACGGCTCAGTATGAAACGTTTACCAATGCAAACGATGCGATGGCTTACCTTGAAACTTCTGACTATCCCATTGTATTAAAAGCAGATGGTTTAGCTCTTGGAAAAGGAGTTTTAATCTGTCATACAAAGAAAGAGGCAAAAGAAGGAGTAAAAACCTTAATGCTTGATAAACAATTTGGTTCCGCAGGGGATACTATTGTTATTGAAGAATTTATGACAGGAAGAGAAGTTTCTGTGTTGGCATTTTCAGATGGAAAGACTGTAAAGTGCATGACATCAGCACAAGATCACAAACGAGCAAAAGATGGAGATCAAGGGTTAAATACAGGAGGAATGGGAACCTTTTCTCCAAGTCCATTTTATACAAAAGAAGTGGAACAGTTTTGTAATGCTCATATCTATCAGCCAACCATTGATGCCATGGCAAAAGAAGGAAGACCTTTTGTAGGAGTGCTATTTACAGGATTAATGCTGACAGAACATGGAGTAAAAGTATTAGAGTACAATGCCAGATTTGGCGATCCAGAAGCACAAGTTGTCATTCCAAGAATGAAAAATGATATCATAGACGTCTTTGAGGCTTGTATTGATGGAACTCTTGATCAAGTGGAACTTGAATTTGAGGATAACGCTGCGGTATGCGTTGTTCTAGCTTCCAAAGGCTATCCAGAGCGATATGAAAAGGGAATTGCAATGAGTGGATTTGAGAACTTTGATGGACAGGATGGATATTATTGTTTTCATGCTGGCACAAAAGTGGAAGGCGATCAGATTGTAACAAATGGAGGCCGTGTTGTTGGAATTACAGCGAAAGGAAGAGATTTAAAAGAGGCTAGAGCGAATGCTTATAAGGCAACAGAGTGGATATCCTTTGACAATAAATATATGAGAAATGATATTGGAAAAGCAATTGATGAAGTAGAAAGAAGATAGGAAATAGTAGGGATAGAAAATGTACAATCGGTATTAAAAGTTGGGGACACAACTTCTGATATAAAAGAAGGAAAAAATGCTGGTGTGTGGTCTGCTGGTATTATCATTGGAAGTTCTGAAATGGGACTTACAAAAGAAGAATATGATACACTTTCTGAACAAGAAAGAGAGATAAAATGTAAAGAAGTGGAAGAGAGATTTAAAGATGCAGGAGCTGACTTTGTATTTAAAGATATAGAAGAAGTTGTTGATTTTGTATTAAATACAAGAAAATAAAAAATATAAAAAGCTGTTATAGAAAAAGAAAAACTATAATGGCTTTTTATATTTTTTTAAATGAAAGTATTATATTGTTTTTTCATATGTGATAAATTCAAAGGAACCAATAGCACCGCATACTGGGCAAGTATCAAGTCGGGATTCAAATACAGCATCGCAGAACATACATTTGTAACCTTCTGCCATGACTGTTTCTGGTTTTTGTTCCATTTCTTTTTGATGTTGCTGTTCCTTTTGTAGATCGGTTAATGCTTGTAAAAATTTATATTCATGATTTTTCTCAATTTCTGCAATTTTTTCAAATACTTCAGCGATTTGTTCAAAACCTTCTTCTCTGGCAGTCTTTGCAAAAGAAGGATACATATCCGTCCATTCTGTAAATTCACCTTCCATAGCATCCATTAAGTTAGAAGCGGTATCTTTGATGCCATCATGTAATAGTTGAAATAAAATTTTTCCATGAGTGCTTTCATTGAGAGCCATTGTTTCAAATAAGGTTTGAATCTCTGGATAGCCTTCTTGTTTTGCTTTTTCAGCATAAAAGGTATATTTATTTCTAGCCTGTGATTCACCACTAAATGCAGTCATGAGGTTTTCCTTTGTTTTTGAGTTTTTTAATTCCATAATATGTGTTCTCCTTTAAATAAAGATTGGATAAAATATATCCACTTTGGGCTATACTTATATATCGGAATGATTCCTAATTTCATAACAGAAACTGGGAAAAAATTTGAAAAAAAGGTTGTTGGATATGGAAAAATTTAGTACAATATATAGGGTATATCCAAAAACACGATCCGATATATTGTAGAAAAATGAGCTTGAATGGATAGTAAATGCAAAATGGATAAAAGTAGTTCATTTATCCATACTGTATTGTGTGTAAGATATACTGGTAGAAGGAACAATCTTAAGGAGGACGGTTTTTAATTATGCAGACATTGAAATTAAAAGATAATTTTTATTGGACTGGTATTGTGGATGACAAACTTCGGGTATTTGATATTATCATGTATACAGAGTTTGGAACAACGTATAATTCCTATGTATTGAAAACAGAGGATAAGACAATTTTATTTGAAACTGCTAAAGCGAAATTCTTCGATGAATATTTAGAAGAATTAAAGGGCATTACCGATATTAGAAAAATTGATTTCTTGATTGTGGATCACACAGAACCTGATCATGCTGGAAGTGTGGAAATGCTTCTTGATCTGAATCCAAATATGAAGATTGTTGGTACAAGTTGTGCCATCAATTTCTTAAAAAATATTGTGAATCGAGATTTTTATAGCATTGCAGTAAAAGATAATCAGGAAATGAAGATTGGAGAAAAAACACTTCGCTTTTTATCTGTTCCAAACCTTCATTGGCCAGATACGATGTACACATATATCAAAGAAGACAAAGTGCTTGTAACTTGTGATTCCTTTGGTTCTCATTATGGTTTTCATGACATTTTAAGAAGTAAAGTGACAGATGAAGAAGGTTATATGCGTGCTACAAAATATTATTTTGATAATATTTTAGGACCATTTAAGCCATGTATGTTACAGGCTGTAAAACGTGTAAAAGAATTAGATGTGGATATGATATGTACGGGACATGGACCTGTGATTGATACAAGGATTGAAGAATTGTTAGATATTTATGAGGGATGGTGTACAGTAGAAAACCCAAATAAAGAAAAAACAGTGGTTATTCCTTATGTAAGTGCCTATGGCTACACAAAAGAGCTGGGAGAAAAAATTGCAGAAGGAATCAAAGCAAGTGGAGAAATTGCCGTTCGCTGTTATGATCTGGTGGAAGCGGACAGCCAAAAAGTTATGGAAGAGATCGGATTTGCTGATGGTATTTTACTGGGAAGTCCAACCATTCTTGGCGAGGCGTTAAAGCCAATTTGGGATTTAACAACGAGTATGTTTTCTGGTGTGCATGGTAAAAAATATGCAAGTGCATTCGGAAGCTATGGATGGAGCGGTGAGGCAGTTCCACATTTAATCACTCGTTTAAAACAGTTAAAAATGAAAGTGCAAGATGAAGGTTTTCGCGTTAAATTTAAACCGAGTGAAGTGGAACTGATGGATGCGTTTGAGTTTGGTTATAATTTTGGATGCCAAGTGCTTGAAAAAGAAAATCCAAGAAAAGCAAAAGGTCCTAAAAAACTTGTGAAATGTCTTGTATGTGGAGAGATCTTTGATTCCTCTCTTGAAATCTGTCCAGTTTGTGGTGTAGGTAAAGAAAACTTTGTAGAAGTTGATATGGAAGAAGTGACATTTAAAAAGAATACAGATGAATTTTTTGTTATTCTTGGAAATGGTATTGCAGGACTTTCCGCAGCTGAAGCCATTCGGGAGAGAAATAAGACCGCTCATATTGTTATGATTTCCAATGAAGCCTATCATACGTATAACCGTCCAATGTTAACAAAATCTATGTTGGCAGGATTATCTCCAGAGCAGATTGCTGTTCATGATAGTGCTTGGTATGAAGAAAATGATATTACAACGGTTTTATCTAAGGAAATTGTAGCAATTCACCCAGAAGAAAAACAAGTAGAATTGGATGGTGGTGCAAAAATTCAATATTCAAAATTAATTTATGCCCTCGGTTCTGAATGCTTTATTCCACCAATTCAAGGTGCTGATAAAGAAGAAGTGATTGCCATTCGTCGTGTATCCGATATTCAAAAGATTGGTGAACTGCTTCCAAGAGTAAAAGATGTTGTTGTCATTGGTGGTGGTGTCTTAGGACTTGAAGCAGCTTGGGAATTTAGAAAATCAAAATGTGAAGTAACAGTGCTTGAATTAGCTCCACAACTTATGGGAAAACAGATTGATGAACCAGCAGGTAAAATGTTAGAAGCCATCGCTCAGTCAGAAGGAATTGTAATTTATACAGGCGTTCAAATTGCGTCTATTGAAGGCGAGGAACATGTGCAAGGAGTAAAACTTGTAGATGGCACAGTATTGAAAGCAGATCTTGTCATTATCTCTGCCGGTGTAAGAGCGAACACAGCAGTGGCAAAAACAGCTGGAATGGAAATTGACAAAGCGATTATTGTTAATGAGAAGATGGAAACAAATGTGAAAGACATTTACGCTTGTGGAGATTGTGCACAATATGAAGGCATGAACTATGCCATTTGGCCAGAGGCTTCTGGACAAGGAAAAACAGCAGGTGCCAATGCTACTGGCGATCAGGTAGAATATGAAGTTCCATCCTTAGGTCTTTCTTTCCATGGTATGAATACTACTTTATATGCGATTGGAGATAATGGAAAAAATGACAAATTAGCTTATCGCACAATGGAAATGAGAGATGAAGCAAGAAAACAATATGAAAAATATTATTATGTAAATAATCAGTTAAAAGGAGCAATCTTAATTGGAGATATTTCCAAAATGGCTGAAGTGACAGAAAAAATCAAATAAAAATAAGAAAATGATAGAGGGGTATCGTATAATTTTTCATAAAAAACGATGCTCCTTTTATTTGTTATAAAAATAACAAATAAAATAGACATAAAAATTTTTAATTCCTAGTTGTGGAGTTGACACATTTATAATATAATAAAACGATATGTTTATTATTTGTATATCAAGTAAAAAATAATTAAGAAGAAGAATTGCTAGAAATAAGACACTTATTTTTAAGTAAAGTTTTTTAAGGAAGAAAGGAATAAGAAGATGAATAAAGTGCCAAAACTAACAAAAAAGGAATTGGAAGTTATGGAGGCTATCTGGGAAAGTAAAAAAGAATCTATTTGCTTACCAGAAGTTGCAGAATTGTTGGTAGATAAAAAGATAGCATATCAGTCCGTTTCCAATTATTTTCAGAAACTGTATAGAAAAGGAATGCTTGAGCTTTCTCATAGAGATGGACATAAAGTGTACTATAAACCTGTTATGACAAGAGGAAAGTACAATCAAGGAGCGATTACAGAATCCCTTCAAAAGGGATATGGAAGTACGCTGGATGGACTGATTGCAAACTTTTATGGAAAAGACCATCTTGATGAAGAAAAAACAAAGAAATTATATCAGATGTTAGAAGATTTCATTAACGAAGAATAATGATAGAAAAGTAAGAGCTAAAAAATTTCGTTTTATTATTGTCATTAAGAAAGGAACGTCACTTGGATAAAGTGCGTTCCTTTTCCCATATAATACCACATTGTAGAAGGATATGATTTCATAAGAAAAACACATTTTTATGATAAAATAAAAATAACCAGTCAGAGGGGAAGCATTTGACTGGTGTAACAAGATCTGGAACAAAGTTTGTGATAGAAAAGTATGAGGGAACAGTAAGATAAAAAAGGAGTTGAAGATAGATGATTTGCAGAAACTGTAAAAAAGAAGTTTCTGGTAAATTTTGTAGTCATTGTGGCGAACCATTGATCAAAAATAATGCAATACAGGATGCGATTGCTGATTTTGAGCAAGAGCGTCAGATGGAAGAGAAAAGTAAAAAAGGGCAAAAAGAAACATTTCAGTCAAAGCCAAGAAAGAGTAGTCAGAAAACGGATTACTCAAGAAAAATGAAAAAGAGTAATGAGAAGACGGACTACTCAAGGAAAATGAAAAAAAGAAAAAGCGTAAAAAAAAGAGAAAAGCTTTGCCTTCTGTATCCATGAATATGCCTGTAAAAGCGGTAAAAAAGACGATTTCAAGAGTGCTACAAGGCATTTCTGCCTTGCTCATGATAGGGATTGGCAGTTTACTAACGATAGAATTTTTCGAGTATAGTAAAGTGCTAGGTTCCTTAAGAAGTATGGTGGTTGAGAGAAACTATCCTTTGGCGTGCTTTTCTATGCTGATGGCGTGTATGATTGGATTTTCAATTCTCAGCACGTTTTGGATTTTATCAAAACGAAAAATTCAAAAAGAGGAACGGATCAAATCTTTTGATTCTGGCAGAGGTCTGATTCCCTTTTTATGTTATGGAGTTGCAGTGTTAGTTTCCCCAGAGCTATTAAAAATTTTTCCAACGTCTTATGAAGTATTAAAAGGTGTTGAGCTTATATTAACCGTACTATATGATCATACAAAAACCTTGGGATTTTTTATTGTGATAGGAAGTGTGGCTTGTCTGATTCGAAAGTTTATGAGAATATAAAATCTTGACTTTAAATTCTAATTGTTCTATGATTGTTATAACAGAAATAGAATAGAAATGCCATCAAAAAAGCATGGTGTTTTATGATTTCTGATTCATTGCCTTTGTGTAAATGAAAATGATAGAATAGATAAAGAAGGGAGGAATAAAATATGATGATAGAAGGGATTGAAATTGATTTTCAAAGTTCTGAGGCGATTTATTTGCAACTTAGAAATCAAATTATTATTGCCATAGCAAAAGATCAACTTCATGATGGAGAGTCGTTACCTTCTGTACGTCAGATGGCAGATTGTCTTGGTGTCAATATGCACACAGTGAATAAAGCGTACTCCCTGTTAAAGCAGGATGGCTATTTAAAACTCGATCGGAGAAAAGGTGCTGTCATTTCTGTTCAAATATCCGTCAATAAACAATCAGAAGTTCAAGCACTTCATGAAAATATGCAAATGCTTGTAGCGGAGGCAATATGTAAGGACATTAGTAAAGAGGAATTTTATCAAGTTGTCGGACGTATGTATGATATTTTTGGTAAATTTGAAGAGATAGGGGAAGAAAAACAGAATAGCCAATTAGAAAAATAGATAGAAAAGGAGGAATCTGATGATAGAACAGTATACAGCAAAAGCGACAAAAGCAATTCAATTAGCCGAGTCCTTTGCAAAAAAATTAAAGCAGAATTATATTGGAACAGAACATCTTCTTTTTGGAATTTTACAAGAGGGAGATAATACAGGAGCTGTTGTATTAAATGAAAATCATGTGAGTAAAGAAAAGATCGGAGAAAAATTTCAACAGATTATAAGCGAAAGCTCAGAGCTCACAACAAAGAAAAAAATTGAGAGAACTCCAAAGTGCCAAGAGATTTTGGAACATAGTTGTATTGAGGCAAAGCGTGATGGATATGAGGAAGCAGGAACAGAACATATTTTAATCGCAATGATTAAAGATGTGGAAAATGCAGGATGCAAAATGCTAGAGTCATTCAATGTCAACGTTCAGAAAATATATATGGATCTGATCAAAACCATAGGAAGAGATCCAGCTGTTGCTAAAAATGAATATTTGATGAAGCGAGGAAGACAAGGAAAAGCAAAAAGTTCTACCCCAATGCTTGATCGGTATAGTAGAGATTTAACGGCTCTAGCAAAAGAAGGAAAACTCGATCCTGTCATTGGAAGAACATATGAAATGCAACGCTTAGTTCAAATCTTAAGCAGAAGGACAAAAAATAACCCTTGTTTGACAGGGGAGCCAGGTGTTGGAAAGACGGCAATCGTTGAGGGGCTTGCCCAAATGTTAGTAAAAGGGGCGGTTCCAGAAACGATTTTAAATAAAAAATTATTATCATTAGATTTATCTGGTATGATTGCTGGAACAAAATATCGAGGAGAATTTGAAGAGAGAATTAAACGATTATTGGATGAGATCCGAATGAGCGGTGAAGTGCTTTTATTTATTGATGAGATTCATACGATCATTGGTGCTGGTGGAGCGGAAGGCTCTATGGATGCTGCTAATATTTTAAAGCCAGCTCTTTCAAGAGGAGAAATTCAGTTAATCGGTGCGACAACCCGCAACGAGTATCGGAAATATATTGAAAAAGATCCAGCTCTTGAAAGAAGATTTCAGCCAGTTGTGGTAGAAGAGCCAAATGAAGAACAGGCCATTGAGATTTTAAAAGGGCTGAAAGGAAAATATGAAGCTCATCATGGAGTTACCATATTAGAGGAAGCGGTTGAAGCTACCGTTAGATTGTCAGAGCGTTATATCAGTGATCGATTTTTACCGGATAAGGCCATTGATCTGATGGATGAATCCGCGTCAAGAAAAAGGCTTTCCGTTATGACACCACCAGATAATCTTACAAAACTGGAAAAGCAATTGGCAGAGCTGTTGATAAAACGAGAAGATGCAATTGTAAAAGGGGAATATGCCGATGCGTCAGAATGGAATCAGCAGATTGAAAAGAAAGAAAAGCAATATGAACGGGCAAAGAAACGATATGAAAAAATAAAAAATACGCCAGTTACTGTGGAGGAAGCGGATATTGCATCTGTTGTTGCTATGTGGACAAAAATTCCAGTGGAACGTTTAAGTGAAAAAGAATCTGAGAAGTTATTGCATTTAGAAGATACACTTCATGAACGAGTGATTGGACAAAAAGAGGCAGTATCAGCAGTTGCAAAAGCTATTAAACGTGGAAGAGTGGGATTAAAGGATCCAAATCGTCCCGTTGGTTCTTTCCTATTCTTAGGACCAACAGGGGTTGGGAAAACAGAACTTTCAAAAGCCCTTTCACAGGCACTATTTGGAACAGAAGAGTCCATCATTCGTGTGGATATGTCAGAATACATGGAAAAGCACAGCGTATCAAAAATGATTGGTTCTCCTCCAGGATATGTTGGATATGAAGAGGGCGGACAGCTCAGTGAAAAAGTTCGTCAGCACCCATATTCTGTCATTTTATTTGATGAGATTGAAAAGGCACATGAGGATGTGTTTAATATTTTACTGCAAGTGTTGGATGATGGGCATATTACGGATTCACAGGGAAGAAAAGTGGATTTTAAAAATACAGTTATTATTATGACGTCCAATGCAGGAGCTAGTACCATTGTTGAACCTAAGAAATTAGGCTTTACAAAGACAAAAGATCCAAAACAAAATTATGAAGAAATGCGTTCTAATGTGATGGACGAAATCAAACATTCCTTTAAACCAGAATTTTTAAATAGAATTGATGAGATTATTGTTTTCCATCCATTGGAAAAAGAGGAATTATTGCAAATTGTGGAACTATTATTACAAGAATTACAAAAGCGAGCGAAGGCTCAAATGAATGTAACCCTTGTAATAAGTGATGCAGTGAAAAACTATATTTTAGAAAAAGGATACGATGAAAAATATGGAGCAAGACCATTAAGACGTGCATTGCAAACAGAATTAGAAGATCTTTTGGCAGAAGAAATTCTCAGTATGAGAATTCAAGAAGGGGATAAAGTGGAAGTGGATCGAAAAGAAGAGAAAATATGTTTTCAAGTGAAGAAATAAGAGGATTTTCTCATACGTTATGCTAGCAATCTAGGAAGAAATAAGATATAATGAAAGCAACAAGTCAAGCACGAAGTATTTGACGAGTGCAATAAGATCATGAGTCTTTCTCGTGGTATCATAAATGCAAAGCAAAAGATATTTTTACGTATATTTTAGGAGGAAGTAAAATGGCAGTCGTAAAAGAGTTAATACGCGCAGAGCAAGATGGAAGTTTAAGTTTTGGAAACTATGAATTGGGTGAAAAATCTAAAGTTTCTGATTTTGAACATGAAGGGGATTTGTATAAAGTAAAGACATTTAATGAAATTACAAAATTAGAGAGAAATGGAATGTTTGTTTATGAATCTGTTCCAGGAACAGCTGTGCATAATTTTAAAGCGACAGATCGTGTTGTATCTTTTTGTGTGGAAGCAGTAGGGGATGCACAAATTACGCTCGAATTAGAAGCAGAAAAAGAATACAAAGTATTTATTAACGATATAAATGTTGGTAAAATGAAAACAAACTTAGGTGGAAAACTTCCACTCAGTGTAGAGCTTGGAAATAATGAAACCGTAAAAGTAAAGATCGAAAAACTGTAATAAAGAAAGAGAGCGCAGAGATGATCAACATTTCTGTGCTTTCTTTTTTTACACGAAGGCAACGAGCCAAGCAAGAGCATTTCTGCTCACATATGGCGATTGTTTGCAAACGTGGTTTTTATCGCTTTCGTGGAAGCAATGAAAGATACTATTTATGATTATCAGTATAAGAAAGGAAGGAATATGGCAAAGGCAAAACAAATATTTTTCTGTCAAGAATGTGGATATGAATCATCAAAATGGCTTGGGCAGTGTCCTGGATGTCGGGCATGGAATACGCTAGTGGAAGAAAAGGTTGTGACAACTCCAAAAGGAAGTGTTGCAAAAAGCAGAAAAGAAAGCAAAGAGCCAACCAGTTTATTTGAAGTATCCTCAAAGGAAGAAGAGCGGGTTAGTACAGAGATTCCAGAACTTGATCGAGTTCTAGGAGGGGGAATTGTTCGAGGTTCTCTCACCCTTGTTGGTGGCGATCCAGGGATTGGAAAATCCACATTACTATTACAAGTATGTAGGAATTTAGCCAATAAAAAACAAAAAGTACTTTATATTTCAGGTGAGGAATCGTTAAAGCAGATTAAATTACGAGCCCAAAGAATTGGAGTATTCAAAGAAGAGATGTACTTGCTTTGTGAAACCAATATTGAAATCGCTTGTTCTTCTATTACAAAAGCGACTCCAGATGTCGTTGTGATTGACTCCATTCAGACCATGTGTTCAGAAGAAATCAGTTCCGCTCCTGGAAGTGTTTCACAGGTAAGAGAAGTGACATCACAGCTTATGATGTTGGCAAAGCAGACAGGAACTGCTATCTTTATTGTGGGTCACGTGACAAAAGAAGGAGTGGTGGCTGGACCTAGAACATTGGAGCATATGGTGGATACTGTGCTTTATTTTGAAGGGGATCGCCATGCTTCTTATCGAATTTTAAGAGGAGTAAAAAACCGTTTTGGTTCTACCAATGAAATAGGGGTATTTGAAATGATGCAAAATGGTTTAGAGGAAGTTCCAAATCCATCTGAAATCATGTTAAACGGAAGACCTCTTGATTCTTCTGGTTCGGTTGTAGTGTGTTCCATTGAAGGAACAAGACCGATTTTAATAGAGATTCAGGCACTCATTACAGATACTAACTTTGGAATCCCTAGAAGAACTACCGTAGGTATTGATTATAATCGTGTGAATTTATTGCTTGCAGTATTAGAAAAACGAGCAGGGTATCAGCTAGGAGGATGTGATGCCTATGTCAATTTAACTGGAGGGATGCGATTAGGAGAGCCCGCCATTGATCTAGGGATTGTGATGGCGATTATATCCAGCTATAAAAATAGAGCGATTGATCCACACACTCTCATATTTGGAGAAGTGGGGTTAACGGGAGAAGTTCGGGGAGTGAATATGGCAGAACAACGGGTATATGAAGCACAAAAAATGGGATTTACAACCTGTATTCTTCCAAAGACAAATTTAGACAGTTTTAAAGGTGAATATAAAATTAATCTGATAGGGGTTTCTAATGTAAAGGAAGCAATTGATCTGTTTTAGTAATTTGTCTTAGTATCATTATTTGGTGAGAAAACAAAAATAGTCTATCACAACTTATAATAAGATTGTAATAGACTATTTTGTTTCTGATATAGATGTTTCTTAGTGTTGCAGAAATCTATGTAAGATAGAAATACTGGTATTATAATAGAGTAATGCCATGTTTTTCACATTCATTGGCAATAGACTCAGGCCAAAGGGATGCTTGAATCTCTCCAATATGAGCTTTTCTTAAAAAGAACATACAAAGACGAGATTGACCAATTCCACCGCCAATGGTATAAGGAAGTTGTTGATTTAAAATTGCCTTTTGGAAAGGAAGAGAAGAACGTTCTTCACATCCGCTTTCTTTTAATTGTTTGGCAAGAGAAGTTTCATCAACACGAATGCCCATAGAGGATAGCTCAAGAGCAATATCAAGCACTGGGTAATAAACGATAATATCGCCGTTTAATTCCCAGTCATCGTAGTCAGGAGCACGACCATCATGTTTTTCACCAGAAGATAAAATTTTACCAATTTGCATAATAAAGACAGCACCTTTTTCTTTTGCAATCTGGTATTCTCTTTCTTTTGGTGTGTAATCAGGATAACGATCTTCTAATTCTTGGGATGTAATGAAGAAAATATCTTTAGGAAGAATTTCTTCAATATAATCGTATTGAATGGCCATATATTTTTCTGTTTTTTTCAAACAGCTATAAATAATGCGAACGGCTTCTTTTAAAGTATCAATATTTCTATCATCCTTATGAATGATTTTTTCCCAGTCCCATTGATCTACATAAAGAGAATGAATGTTGTCCGTATCCTCATCACGACGAATGGCATTCATATCAGTATAAAGTCCTTCCCCTTGAGAAAAACCATATTTTTTTAGTGCGTAGCGTTTCCATTTGGCAAGTGAGTGAACAATTTCCGCTGGAGAATCATTCTGTTCTCTGATTCCAAAAGAAACAGGACGCTCGTAGCCATTCAGATTATCATTAAGACCTGATTCCGGCTGTACAAACAATGGTGCTGTAACACGGAGAAGATTTAATTGTTTTGTTAAGGTCTGTTGAAAGAAATCTTTTACAGTTTTAATCGCAATCTGTGTATCATAAAGATTTAATTCAGAATGATAGTTAGCTGGTATAATAAGATGTTCCATATTGTGATCCTCCTTCTTAAAATTGAAAATACAGATAAAATAAGGGTAGTAAACTGAAAAATAATTCTTATTTATCATTATTTTCTAATAAATAAAAATATGAAACGATTTTACCACTAAGTTTATAATTTTGTAAAGTGTTAAATTGTTAAAAAATAAATAAGAGAAAGAACGAACCATTATAACTATTTGATAAAAGTTATAAAAATGTAAGATAAAATAAGAAAGAATAGAAAGGATTTTAAGCATAGAATGAGGAGTATACTACTATCTAAATAAAAAAATAAAAAAGATATTGACAGATCAAGAGTGGCATGGTAATATATAACACGTTGCTGAGAAAACAAAAAGCGACAGAAAATTTTAGATAAGAAAAAATAAAAAAGTTCTTGACAATCTAAAAGAAATAAGATAAAATGAATAAGCTGATTCGGAAGGAAAGGCTAAAAACTGACAAATGAAAATTGAAAATTGAAAATTGATAATTGAATAATAAAACAACCTTGAAAATTCCAAGAGAAATAAAGATTGAGCAATCAATCGGTGGACGAAAGTCTAACATTCTTGGTCGTTGAGAAATCAACAACTCAAACAGTAAAACAAGGGATAAATAGCCAAGTGTTATTTTCGCGAAAGCAATGAGGAAAGCAAGAATGTATTCTTGTTTGACGAATGCCCGCGACGCAC
>CASDVE010000033.1 GCA_949284175.1 uncultured Eubacteriales bacterium | reverse complement strand
AAAAAACACCGCCTTTCTAATAGTTTTATTCTATCAAAAAAGCGGTCATAAGTACAGACAAAGTCCCAGCATTTGCGGGGACTTTGTCTACACTCTGAACTCTCCTCATCGAGGAGAGCTTTTTTTCTATTCTATTTTATCATTTACTGCCTCTGAATGAACGTCTTCCACAGGTTCTCTTTCCCATTCTGCATCTGGTTCTGTTTCTTCTGTAAATACTTCTTGTTCTGAACGATTCTCTTCCTTATCTCTTTCTTTTTTTAATGAAATCTTTTCTTCTTTGTCCTTATATTCCTCAGTGTTTCTTGTTTCTTCTCTTTTTTGCTCTGCATTCTCATGAAATCTCGGCATTTTTACAATGACTTTGAATAAATCTCCATCAATGCTCACTTCAAATTCTCCATGTTGCAAGGCAATCAAGCTATTTGCGATATTCAGCCCAAGACCACTGCCTTCTGTACTTCTTGACTCATCACCTCTTGTAAAACGCTCCATCAGCTCTTCTGCATCAATATTTAACTCATAGGCAGATATATTTTTCATCGTTATGTGAACCCAATTGCCATTCTCTTCTTCTTCCACATCTAAATAAACCCGACTGCCAGTTTGTGCATATTTTACCACATTGGATAATAAATTGGAGGCAACTCTCCACATCAAGCGTCCATCCGCCAAGATATAAAGTGGATTTTCTGGCATCGTAACACGCATGGTCAGTCCTGCCTGTTTCAATTTATCATCAAATTCCCCTAAGGATTGCTGTACAAGGGATTGTATATTGACTTTTTCTAAATGAACTGGCATATCGCCACTGCTGGCTTTGGCAGCCTCGAATAAATCATTGGTCAACACTTTTAACCGATGTGCTTTATTCTCAATGATTGCAATATAATCCTTTGCTGTTTCATTATCAATCTCTTCTTTTTTTAATAAATCCACATAAGTGATAATGGAAGTCAATGGTGTCTTTATATCATGAGATACATTGGAAATCAATTCCGCTTTCATTCGTTCAGAGCGAACTTCGGATGCAATTGCCTTTTTTAATCCTTCTGATATTGTGTTCACATCCTCTGCAACTTCTTTTATTACTCCCTCATGCTCAATTTGAATTTGATAGGATAAGTTACCATCTTTAATGTTCTTTACACCACTTTGTAACTTTTCAAAATCTGGTACATAGCGATAAACAAGATATAGTAGTCCAGCAATCATAAATGGAACACCAATCCATGTAGCAGAAAGAATAGGAACTACGATAGCGATTACTGCCATGCGATTCATGAGGCGTCCACCTCTCCAAAGCGTTCCAAGCCCACCTGCTAGCTTTCTCCATGAGGATTTTATAATACGGATACAAATAAATCCTTCCAGCCAGTTTCTCGCTTTTAACCGTCTTACTTGAGATAAAATGAGGGAGCCTATTAAAAATGTAAATACCATTGTTCCAAGACCAATCATAATTTCTGATATTGGATGACCAAAGGTATCTACAAATTGACTTTCCTTTACAAGCACATTGTTTCTTGTATAATAAGAAGGCAACGTAAGAGCAAATCCTCCTATTCCACCTACAATAAGGAGAAATCCTGCAATTCCTTGAATTTCTGACCAGATAGAATCTAATAGATTCAAATGTACCTCGTTATCTCTTGGACTCTTTCCTGTGATAGCAATTAAATAAATCACGCTAAATAAAAGAATCACAGCCATAATCCCTGATGCAAATAAAATATTTTTGCTGGCGGATTTACTGAGCACAATCGCAGATTGTTTCTCAGCTAATGTTGTTTGATCGATGCCAATACCAATTTGATAGCTTTCAAAAAGGTTTTCTAATTCTGTTACAATCCAAGTATCATAGATTTGATCTACATCTTGCATTGATTGGAGCTGTTCTCCAAAATCTATGTCATCAAATGGTAACGAAGGTCGTACCAATTGCACATACTCAAAATCATCCACTCCGTTGGATGAATAAACCATTTGTTCTCTTGTACCAAAATAGTGAACATTGGTTGTTTGATCTTTTTTCTCATTTCCTTTTATAACTTCTTTGCCATTTTGATATAAAATATAGAATGGGAATGTTTGGTATTCCTGAAACATCTTCTTCCATTCTCTTTTCTGATCTTTTGCGATCACAGAAGCCTGAAACATTGTATTCTTTGCAATAAAATCTTTACTATTTTCATACCGATATTTTAAATTCTGCTCCATACATTGCTGAATATAACTTCTTAAGTTTGGATTCGCTTTTTCAAATGCTTCATAGCTAAAGGAATCTGAAGTTTCTGTTTTATTCCCACTATTTTCATCAACGAAAACCGATGTACTAGATTCACTTCCATCCGTCTGATAAACATTTCCATACTCATCGTAATATGTCATTCCTTGATCTGGCTCAGAATCATAATATCCTTCTGTATACTGGGTAGAAATATAATACTCATCATACTCATTATGAAAATTAAAAACAATATATCCTCTTTCTTCTTTCCATAATTGATAAGCATTTTGCATTTGTGCATCAACTAATTCTTTTGTGTACTTCTTATCCATGTTTTCATACAACAATTTCTGTATTAAGTTTGTCGCATAATCACCTATTTCATATCGAAATTCTTGGCTTTCTATATAATTCTCTTCTGCCATATATGGAAAATCTTCATATACTGTCAGACCATGCCACAAAGAAGTGACAATTCCTGATGAACAGGCTAAAACTAAAATCCATGCTATAAATTTAAAATACCAAGCTCTGCTATAATTTCTCAATCTTGTAGCCAACGCCCCACACCACCTTTAAATATTTTGGTTCTTTCGGGTTAATTTCAATTTTTTCCCGAATTCGTCTAATGTGTACTGATACTGTATTTTCTGGAGAAAAAGAAGGCTCTTTCCATACGTTTTCATAGATCTGATCAATGGAAAAAACTCTTCCCGGCTCTTTTATTAAAAAGGCAAGAATCCCAAATTCAACAGGAGTTAGCCTTACCGGTTCTCCATCCACCATCACTTCTCTTGTTTCCTCATTTAATTCAAGACCTCCATTTCTATAAACGCCTTTCGTCTGTATTTCCATGCTTCCAAGCCTTGTATACCTACGAAGTTGGCTTTTCACTCTTGCAATCAGTTCCAATGGATTAAATGGTTTTGTTAAATAGTCGTCCGCACCCATATTAAGTCCCATGATTTTATCATAATCTTCACTTTTGGCAGAGAGCATAATAATAGGAATATTTTTACTCTCTCTAATTTTTAATGTGGCACGCATTCCATCCATCTTTGGCATCATAATATCCATAATAATTAAATGAACCTCTTTTTGCTCTAGCTGATCTAAAGCCTCAAATCCATTATGAGCTTTTATGACTTGATACCCCTCATTGGTTAAATAAATTTCGATTGCATCCGCGATTTCTTTATCATCATCACATACTAAGATTGTATACATGTCATTTCCTCCTTTGCTCGCCCTTTTGCATCCTTCTTGTTTAAGAGTTTTTCTCCTAAATATAGTATTTGGGTGCTTTTCTTAGTAAGTTGCGGTGCTTTCTATAACATATCAAAAGAAAACCTTTTCTTTATGACTTCATTATAAAAGACCGTTCTTAATATATAGGCAATGAAAATATTAACAAATTCTTAAATTTCTAAAACGATGAGAAACACAGTATGCTAGTTTCTGACGTTTGCAGACTGTTGCCATATATGAGCATAAATGAATGCTCTCCTATGACTGGCTGCTTTCACATAACTTAAAATATCTTATAAATACACGTATTTCTAAAATCCCTGTTATTAACAATTCAGATTTTACAAGCATTTTTTATGCTTTATGCGCTTTAGTCCGTTTCATTATATCAAAAATAAAACCTCTTTTCTATTAAACTTTCCTCTTGTTTTTCACGTTATAGCGTGTCATAATAAAAGCATTCAATAAAGAGATAAATGAGCAGAACATCTTAAAAAGTACAGAATAAAACAATTTTATTTAACTAACAATAAAAAATTAATAAAACTACTCTTGAAAATATTGCTAGAATTTTTACAATAATTGGAATGATTACCTTTGTAATTTTTTCTTGAAAGGGGGATCTTCATTGAATCTGAAGAAAATTAGAAACGAAAAAAAATTATCCATTCGTGAACTCTCTGAATTGTCAGGAGTGCCTAAAAGAACGATTGAAGATATTGAACGCTTTGATCGATGTAAAGTAGATACTGCTATTAAATTAGCAGACGCCTTACAAGTAACACTTGATGAATTATGTAGATGAAAAGATACTATCTCTTGATTTTTTACAAAAATTGTTCTATACTAAAAGCACAGAAGATAAAAGATAAAGTCTATACACGCAGAAAAAGACTAGGGAGAGCCATTCCCTAGTCTTTTTTATGGGCTAATTGTCGCTACATCTCTCCATCTAACCACTTGCAAATATAATATGTAACTATACCAGCCATAACAGAGAGAACAAAATTAAAGATAAAATCCATACACGCACCCCCTTCCTGTTGCCAGTTTAGGGAGCGACAACATAACTATTATATTACTGCAGTTAATAGAAAATCAAGTTCTATCAAGTTCTATTTTTAATTATCTAACCCCTCTTTACATTCAGTTTTTCTATGAGTAGTTTTTCTTTTCATTCCTATCTAACTAATCCTGTATATTCGTACAAAAGTTTAATTTCACAATTTCGATATAACTTTTATTCTTATTAAACACTTGCCAGACTTCCCGCATTCAATACAACCTCTGTTCTTATTAAACCTGTTGATTAATAACAAGAACATTGCAGTTAAGATATTTCAATACAACTTCTGTTCTTATTAAACTATCAGATTTTGCACCAACTATTACACGTATTCGATTTCAATACAACTTCTGTTCTTATTAAACTAAGCTCTTATTTGGGAGAGACTTAATTCAAGTTATATTTCAATACAACTTCTGTTCTTATTAAACGTTGTACATTATACCGGAAACGACGGAGATTCCGAATTTCAATACAACTTCTGTTCTTATTAAACAATATTCCAGCAATTGCAATTAATAGTAGTAAAAAATTTCAATACAACTTCTGTTCTTATTAAACCATCGTATTTACGCCATTTCTATTTTTGATTATACTCCCCTTTTCCCGACAATTCAACCATTTCTTCTTATTTTACCAACCACCGTCCTTATATTTTGATTTTATGAACAAATGGCGTATTTACGCCACTTTCTCTGTTTTTTACAGAAATCACTTGGTAAAATTAGAGATTTCATATTATATAAAGAAATCCCACCAAAGAATCTCTTCTTTGATGGGATTTTCTAAATTACAATTTATTCTACTGTTCTGATGTTGGTAGCCTGCATACCACGATTTCCTTTTGTTATATCAAAACTAACTTTTTGTCCTTCTGCTAAAGATTTAAATCCTTCAGAAACAATTCCTGAAAAATGTGCAAACACATCTTCTCCATTGCTATCGTTTGTGATAAATCCAAATCCTTTTTCTGCGTTAAACCATTTTACTGTACCTTTATTCATGAAAGATACCTCCATTTTATATTATTTTACTTTAAATGTTGAAGATACTCACATGAATATTGGTAATTGCCAAACGGTTTCTTACCTTCGCGTAAATAAAAAAAACACACATACTGTAATTCATTAAGTGTAATGACTTACAATATATGTGAAATCAATTAAACATTTAAAATACTGTATTGAATTATAACATGATGCCAATTCATTGTCAAGGATATTTTTTTATTGTTACAAAACGTTCATATCCCGACTTTTTTTGATTTATTTTTTATACATTGTTTCTAATATTAAAACTCCATTATTCTCGTGTTATCTTCTTGGGAATTTTATTGGAAGAAATTTCTAAATTTTACAAAATCTTTTTATAAATTTTTTTAATTTTATTCATTTTTCTGTTTTTTCTAGTTTATATCTATGGTTTTTTGACTTTTTTGAAGATTTTTTGCTCTTTTCGCCCATTACCATACTACGATGTTTTATAAGTTGGACACCATTGTTTCCAGACATGGGACTCTATGCCTGGAAAATAGACTTTACCCGCTCTATATCCTCCCATAACGCTTCTTCTGTGGCAATATAATATCCATATTCCTTTGCTAAGAGAAGTAACTCATATTGCGTGGTTTCACACGAATTTCTTAATTGTATCAATGTTTGTCTTAGTTGTAGATTCTCTGTTTTTGCTATGATTTCTCCATAATCTCGTAAATTCCCATTTAAATCAGCAAGTGTATCCTTCACCATAAGATCTTCTTGTAACATATAGTGTACCTACCTTCCTCTAGTTCAAATAATTCATCAGTTGGGCTTTCACCATTTCTACATAGGCAATCTCTTTTTCAAAATACTGTTGTATTTTTTGTGTCTTTGTATTCTCTACATAAAGAGCCAATTTGCCAAGCATTCTATCTTGCTGTTCTATCAGCAATTGGATATTTCTTAACTCTTCTTGGTTTAATTGAAAAACTGCCATACTCTATTCCTCACTTTTTATTCTTACCTCTTTACTATTCCCACAAAAATACAATTTTATACATAGATTAGCATAAATGTTCTCGCATGGCTCATTGTCTTTACGCAAAAGAAAAAAAGAACCACTTATTGAAAGTGATTCTTTTTGTTGATTAACGTCCCTCTTGCCAATCTTTCTCAGCAATGATGGAATCATATAAAGATTCATACGCTTTCGCAGATTTTTGCCATGAATAATCCGCTTTCATGGCTCTTTCCACCATTTTATTCCACTCTTCTCGGTTCTCAAAAAAGATTTTGCGAGCATAGTTAATACATCCAAGCATATCGTGTGCATTGTAGTTCGTAAAACTGAAACCAGTTCCTGTTCCCTCGTATTCGTTGTATGGTTGTACAGTATCACGAAGTCCGCCTGTTTCACGCACAATTGGAAGTGTTCCATAGCGAAGTGACATAAGCTGACTAAGCCCACAAGGTTCAAATGCGGATGGCATTAAAAAGGCATCACATCCTGCATAAATTTTATGAGAACGTTCATCGGAATAACAAATGCTGGAAGACACCCGATCTTTCTTTGTCCATTCATAAAAACGTAACATATCTTCATAGCGGGAATCCCCTGTTCCTAACGCTACAAATTGTGTATTATCATCACAAATTTGATTCATAACACAGTCGATGAGGTCAAAGCCCTTTTGATCCGTAAGGCGTGAAATAACACCAATCATGAACTTTGAATCATCCACTGGAAGCCCTAATTCTTTTTGAAGTTCTCGCTTATTCTTAATCTTCTCTGTTCTAAAATTTTTAGTGTTATAGTTTGCAAAAATTTTCTTATCTGTTTCTGGATTATATTCTTCGTAATCAATACCATTTACGATTCCACTCAATACATTGCTTCTAGCTCTTAGCAGTCCATCGAGATTTTCACCATAAAATGGCATTTGAATTTCTCTTGCATAAGTTTCACTGACCGTTGTAATGCGATCTGCATAAACAAGCCCACCCTTTAACATATTAGCATCCCCATAAGCTTCCATTTTGTCGGCAGAAAATGCGTATTCTGGTATGCCTGAAACATCAATCATTTTTTTAATTTCGCATACCCCTTGAAAACGTAAATTATGAATTGTCATAATGGTTTTCATGTTATAAAAGAACGGATTACTGCCAAACATTGTATGAAGATAGGCTGGTACCAGCGCTGATTGCCAGTCATGGCAATGTACAATATCCGGTTTGAAACCGATGACCGGAAGAATCGATAATGCTGCCTTGCTGAAGAATGCAAATTTTTCAATATCGTTATACATATCTCCATAAGGAGCAGATCCACCGAAATAATATTCGTTATCAATAAAATAAAATGTTACACCATCTAGTTCAAGCTGTTTAACTCCTACATATTGCCGACGCCATGAAATATTCATGCTAAAATACGTTACATCCGTCATTTTTTCTCTATATCTCCATGGAATGCACAAATAATTTGGAATTACAACACGAACATCATACTTGTTCTTATCAAAACTTTTTGGAAGAGTTCCTACTACATCCGCAAGTCCTCCTGTTTTTATAAATGGTACACATTCTGAAGCAACAAATAATATATTTCTCATGTTCCCAATCCTCCTGACTCTTCTTAATGTCCCCACATTCATGGACAGAATCAATTTCTGATTATCGTACAATAATCAATATTCAATTCGTCATTTTTACTGAAATAGTAAAACAATATAGGTAGAGCTTGTTTTTTATCTTTTTATTATAACATATTTTCATATATTTTCCTAGTTTTTTATCCCACTAAAAACAATCAGGATTTTGATAGAACATTCAATCAATTTATGCTCTTAATTTATACTGCAAACGAAGTTTATCCGCAATTAATGCAATAAATTCAGAATTAGTTGGTTTCCCCTTTCCCGCACTGATGGTATACCCAAACATATCCTCTAAAACTTCTATTTTCCCCCTGCTCCATGCCACTTCGATCGCATGGCGAATGGCACGTTCTACACTGCTTGACGTTGTCTTATATTTTTTCGCAATGGTAGGATATAGTAATTTTGTGATATAGTTTAACATATTAATATCATCAACTGCCATAATAATCCCCTCTCGAATATATTGGTATCCCTTGATATGGGCTGGAATCCCAATTTCTCGAATAATCTCTGTCACATCCGTTTCCAAATCATACTCCATCGTTTTCTTCTCATACTCTTTGTTATTATGTAATACTTTTAAATTGGTATTCCCATACTGCATAACCTGTCTGATTCTTGACAAAACAGATTTATCGTGAAATGGTTTCATAATATAATAATCTGCACCCGCTTGAAAGGCACATTCAACCATATGATCCGAGCTAATAGAACCGATCACGATAAAAGCTGGTTTATGTTCCAAATCTGACTCTGCTTTCACTTTTTCGATAACCCCTAATCCATCGATTTCCGGTAGCACAACTTCCACTAAAACAACATCGGGTTTCTTTTCCATAATGTACTGATACGCCACATTTCCATTTCCCGTTTCTCCAACCAATTCCATATCTTTTGAGTTCCTCACCAAATTGGTTAGATCTTTCCGCGTGTCAGTACAACTGTCTGCCACCACAACCTTAATTTTCTTTTCACCTAGAATCATCTTCATACTCTCCTTTCGTTCTGTAACAGAGAAAATTATAGACACTTTAAACATTTTTGTCAATATTTGTTATGAATTCCTAATTTTCACCATTAGTTTTCTGTAAAATAGCCATTTTTCAGTATTTTCACGAAAAGTTCAACAGTCAGTTTTAACTGTATATTTAACTTACTTTTACTTTCGCTTCCAGACGTATCTTATCAGCAATCAGGGCAATGAACTCAGAATTGGTTGGTTTTCCTTTTCCTGCACTTACGGTATATCCGAATAACTCATCGATAGTATCCATCTTTCCTCTGCTCCACGCTACTTCAATTGCATGGCGAATTGCACGTTCCACACGACTTGGTGTTGTTTTATGTAACGTTGCAATGGATGGATAAAGCTGTTTTGTGATGGAATTTAAAATATCCATATCATTCACTGCCATAGTAATGGAATCTCTTAAATATTGATAGCCTTTAATATGTGCTGGTACTCCGATTTCATGGATCATATTAGTTACGATAATCTCCAAATCCTGTCCTTTTGTCTGCATGGACTTTTGAATATACACATTGCTTCTTTGGGAAACAGGCTCTGAAAATTGACGAATCTTTTTTACAATAAATTCTGTATCAATTGGTTTTCTAATATAGTAACTTGCCCCAAGTGAAAAACACTCCTCAATAATTCTATCCTGACCAGAGGCTGTTAAAATCAGCACCTTTGTCTTTGTCCCAATCCCTTCTTCTTGTAGTTCTTCTAACACTCCAAGCCCATCTAGCTTTGGCATAACAAGATCAAGCAGTAACACATCAGGTCTTTTTTCTTTTACTAAAGAGACGGCTGTCAAACCATCAAAAGCGATTCCTACCACTTTCATATCGTTTTGATTTGACAGCACCTCCTCAAAAGCGTGTGCCATTCTCTCGTTATCATCGGCGATTGCAATTGTTATTTGGCTCATCTTATAACCTCCTGTAATATTTCGTCTTTTACAGGTATTATAAGATGATTTTCCATAGTTTTTCAATGAATAGCGTTCGCAAAATTTTTGCAATTATCCTGTTGTTTTCTGATATTCTTATGATAAATGACAGCATACACATTGTTTCTTTCATTTCCTTATCCATTCGACTCTTTCAGCATATTTTCTATAAAAGTGCCATATCCTTGTGTCGAGTCTTGAACGAATACATGAGTCACTGCTCCAATCAATTTTCCATTTTGCAAGATAGGTGTTCCACTCATTCCTTGTACAATTCCATTGGTAAGATTCAAAAGCCTTTTATCCGTAATCTTAATCACCATTCCTTTTGCTAAGTTTTTATTGGAAGCATCCACATCCGTAATCTCTATTTCGTAATCTTCCATCTCTCCGCTAATCGCTGACCGAAGATATGCTTTTCCTTTTTTTACTTCACTTTTAACTCCCACTTCCACCTCTTCTTGCTTTACCTGTTCTTTTAACTCTGCCCTGATTTCCCCATAGATTCCATAGTCTGTATTCTTTTGGATTGTTCCATACGGATGATCAAAGTCATAACATACCGTACCGATCATCTCTCCCGGTTTTCCCTTTGCTCCTTTCTTAATGGAAAGAATCCTAGAGCCAAAAATATAGCCTCCGTCCACATCCATCATGCCACCAGTATCAATATCATGAATGCCATGACCAAGTGCCCCAAATCGATCTCCACTTATATAAGTCATTGTTCCAATCCCTTGTGAGTTATCTCTCACCCAAATTCCAAGTTGATATTCTTCTTTTTCTTTGGATAAAACAGGATCGATTTTCACAGAAATTAATTTATTTTTTCTAAGCAACTCTAAAACTACTGGCGAATTTCCTTGTTCTTTTACAATTTCTGTCAATTCTTCTTTGCTGTGGACGGCGATTCCATTCACTTTTTTAATATAGTCACCTGTTTTCACCACGTTTTTTGCTGGTTCATGGGAAATACCATCCATTCCGTCGACAGATTGTGTGCCTAAAACCAATGTTCCTTCTGTTTCAATATAGATTCCGACAGGATTTCCACCCGGAATCACCTTTTGATTTTTCACATTGCTAATAGAACCTGTGCTTACGGTATCGATCATTTCCTTTCCTACAAAGGATTTTTTGTTGCTTAAACTAGTATCCTTATGAGAATACAGCGTAATCCCACAAAGCACAAGCATAAAGATATTGACAGCCAAGATACCAAAAAGGTATCTTCTATATTTCACTTTCCACCGTTCCATTATGCCACTTCCTTTCCTATGATTGTTGTTTCTTTGCTCCTATGCTTTTGTAAAGAAAAAGGAGTCCCAAAATGATCGATGTTATTTTCATCCTCTCATTTTGAAACTCCCCGCATTTTTATTATGTGGCGATACAAAATCTATACTCAGTTAACATTTGTCCTTTTTGCCAATTCCTTCATTTCTTCAGCACTTTTTATCACTTGTTCTGTGATAACAGCACCTCCGGTAATTCTTGCTAATTCTAAAATAGAATCTTCATCATTTAATAGACAAATACTGGTTGTTGTTTTATTTTCATTCACTGTTTTTTCAATTTTATAATGGGCATCCGCCATCGCTGCGATCTGTGCCAAGTGGGTAATACAAAGTACTTGATGTTTTTTTGCAATGACAGCCAGTCGCTCTGATACCTTTTGGGCTGTTCGCCCGCTGATTCCCACATCAATTTCATCAAAAATCAAAGTGTCAATATCATCTTCCTGTGCAAGAACTGACTTAATGGCTAGCATAATTCGGCTTAACTCCCCACCAGAAGCTACGGCATCAAGAGGTCGCATTTTTTCTCCCGGATTGGTGGAAATCACAAAATACGCTTCATCCATACCATTGGCACGAATTTCTTTTAAAGGTTCAAATTCCATGTCAAATTCCACATCAAGAAAATTAAGCTCTAACAACGCATGTTTTATTTTCGGCACCAATTCTTTTGCAAATTGTTTTCTGAGTTCAGAAAGTTTTTGTGCTTCTTTTAATAGTCTTTCTTCTGATTGTTCCAATTTTTTTTGTAATTTATTCCGATATTCTTCATAATGATACAAACGCTCTAACTTTTCAGTAATGGAATCGTAGTATTCTTCAATTTTTTGAATGGTATTTCCATATTTTACCTTTAATCCATTGATGAGATCCAACCGTTTTTCCACCTCTAAAAGACTTTCTCCATCAAAAGTAAAATCTCCCATAGAATCGGATAACTCTCGATTAAAATCATTTAATAAATTATCAATTTCACTAATCTGATTGTACAACGGTTCTAAATCTTTATCCATAGAAATTGCCTGTGCCATCTTCTGAATGCAACGTCCAATGAGAGCACCTGCCCCTTCTTGCTCATATCCTGTCATCAAATACGAGGTGGATAACAATTCTGTAATCTCTCTTGCACTGGACATTTTTTTATACTGCTGTTGCAGTTCTTCGTCTTCATTGGGTCTTAATTTCGCCTCTTTGATTTCGGATTGCTCATATTCTAAAAACTGAATTTCTCTATTTCTTTGCTCTTCGCTTGTGGATGCCTCTTCCCACTCTCTTTTAAGCTCTCGTACTTCTTCATAGGCGATCTGCACTCGCTCTTTTAATTCCAAAACTTCTTTTCCCGCAAACCGATCGAGAATGAGAAGGTGATAATTTTTATGAAGTAAAGATTGATGTTCATGTTGTCCATGAATATCAATAAGACACGCCCCAAGTTCTTTCAATTGACTTAGCGTCACCGTTTCCCCATTGACACGACTGATACTTCTTCCATGAGATAGCTTTCGACTGATCAAAAGTTGCCCATCCTCCATCATTTCAATGCCATTCGCTTCAATGAGTTTTCGCACCTTTGGAGAATCCACTTGAAATAAGAGTTCAATGAGTGCCTCTTCTGACTCATCTCTTACTGTATCTTTTGATAATTTTCCTCCCAGAGCTGCATTGATAGAACCAATAATAATAGACTTACCAGCTCCAGTTTCTCCTGTCATAATATTCAAATGATCCATAAAATCCACTTCAATCTCATCAATTAAAGCAAGATTTTTTACATGCAGATTTAGAAGCATACGTCCTCCTATCTGACACTATTTTGATGAACTGCCAACTTTTTAATGCTTTTGATTACATCTTTTGCCGTATCCTCATCCTTTGTAACACAAAAAATAGCATCATCCCCAGCAATACATCCCATAATTCCGCTGATATGGAGGTTATCAATTGCGGCTGCAACTGCCATTGCCATACCAACAACTGTCTTGATCACAATTAAGTTTTGTGCGGATTCTATGGAAAGCACTCCATCTGCAAGCACTCGTTTATATTTTTCAATGGTGTGATAATCTTTATTTTTTAAAGCAATATACTTTTGCTTTCCACCTGGTGCTGATATTTTCGTCAACTTCATTTCACGAATATCTCTTGAAATGGTAGCCTGTGTCGTTTGAAATCCAGCTTGTTGCAATTTTTCTGCCAATTCATCCTGTGTTTCTATATCTTGTGTTTCTATAATTTCTATAATCTTTTCTTGTCTTTTTGATTTCATGCTTTCTTTCCTTTCACAATTTTCTTCCTCCCATTTTACTGCGTAACACCTCATAAAACCCAGTGGTTCCAACTTTTAAAAGGCGAGTTTTTACTTTCGCTCGCTTAATTTCAATGCGATCGTTTCCTTTTAATCTCGTTCCATGTTGACCATCCACTGTAATAAATGCCTCTTCCATATGATTCTGCCCAATTCTCTCCACTTCAAGCATGACTGTTTCATCTCCTGATACAACGATACTTCTGCTCGTTAAGGAATGAGGGGAAATCGGTGTGATAATTAAAACATCGGAACACGGACTCACCACTGGTCCACCTGCTGATAAGTTATACCCGGTGGAACCAGTTGGTGTAGCAATGACCACCCCATCTGCTCCATAGCTATCCACCAATTCTCCATTGACCCAGATTTTAAAGCGAATAATTCTTGAAAAACCACTTCTGCTAATGGCAATATCATTGACTCCTGCGGATTGAAAAATTTCTTGTCCGTTTCGATATACCGTTCCTTCCAACATAATGCGGTCATCATATTCATACTGTTCTTGTAAAAGGGAATCCAGTGCAAATTCTAATTCTTCAAGCTCCACTCCAGCTAAAAATCCTACGGTTCCCATGTTCACACCTAAAATGGGAATTTGATAATAGACAAGAGGTGTAATGGCATGTAAAATTGTTCCATCTCCACCAAGAACAATGGCACATTCAAAGCCTTGTTCTACAACAGAAGTTGGAATTTGTTCTGGTTTATCATAAATCGTGCAAAGAGCTTCTCGTTCTGTCAAGTATTGTTCAATTTTTTTTGTTACACAAAGATCCGTATCCTTTGTACGGTTTGTAACAATTAAAAATTTTCTCATAATTTTCTGCCTCTCTTATAATATCTGATGCGATTCTTTCACAACCATTTCCCGATCAAACGGAATATCATTTACAATATCGCCTTCTGGAAGTTTTCTCATATGTAATAAATATTCGATATTTCCTTCTGGCCCTTTAATCGGTGAAAAATCGAGATGCAGTAACTGAAATCCGATGGAAATTGCAAACTCTGTTATCATTTCAATCACTTGTAAATGAACTTTTTGATCTCTGACCACTCCTTTTTTTCCAACTTGTTCTCTGCCTGCCTCAAACTGAGGTTTGATCAGACAGACAACTTCCGCTCCCTCTTTTAAAAGATTTTTTACTGGAGGAAGCACCTTTGTAAGAGAAATAAATGAAACATCAATAGAAGCAAAATCAATTGGTCCATCTATTCTTTCATCTTCTAGCGTTACATATCGAATGTTGGTTTTTTCCATGCAAACAACTCTCTCATCATTACGCAATTTCCAATCAAGCTGCCCATGTCCAACATCCACAGAATACACTTTTACCGCCCCATTTTGAAGCATACAATCTGTAAATCCACCTGTGGAAGAACCCACATCCATACAGATTTTATCTTGTAATGCAACACCAAAACAGTCCATAGCTTTTTCTAGCTTTAATCCTCCACGACTGACATACTTTAGTGTTGTTCCACGAACTTCTATGTTCACTTTCTCATCGAACATAGAGCCCGCTTTATCTTCCTTTTGCCCATCAACATATACGATTCCGGACATAATAATCGCTTTCGCTTTCTCTCTTGATGTCGCTAAATTCCTTTGTAACATCAAAATATCTAAACGTTCTTTCATGTTTCTTACCTCATTGTCTTGATCTTGTTAGCAATCTTTTCGCCCATGGAATCTCCCGTTAAACCAAGATGCTCTTTTAATACGTTTGGTGCTCCATGAGAAACAAAGGTATCAGGTATTCCAAAGTTCATAAACTGACACTTAACTCCTTCTTTCCCAAGTTCCTCCTTCATAAGAAGTGTTGCAACCTTTTGTCCAAAACTTCCCTGCTCCACTGTTTCTTCCATCGTCACAAGCAGAGCATGGGATTTTGCCTGTTCTAAAATACATTGTTTATCAATTGGACTGACAAATCTCACATTCACAAGCGTTGCATTGATTCCTCTTTCCCCTAAATAGTCCACAGTTTTTACGGCTTCTTCTACCATGCTTCCAACAGCTAAAATAGCAACCGTATGATCTCCTGTCTTTATGACTTCACTCTTTCCAATCTCAATTGGTGCTAAATGCTCCTTTAATCCTGTATACGCTGTTCCTCGTGGATACTTAATAGCCAGTGGACCATCATAATACTCCACCGCAAACTCCAACATTTTTGCAAGCTCATAGCGATTTTTAGGAGCCATCACTGTCATATTGGGAATGGAAGTTAGAAAGGAAGTATCAAAAATCCCTTGATGAGTTTCTCCATCCGCTCCTACTAGACCAGAGCGATCCACAGCTAACACAACTGGTAACTTTTGAATACAGATATCATGGATCATCTGATCATATGCTCGCTGTAAAAAGGTGGAGTACACCGCAACCACTGGTTTCATTCCAGCAGCAGCAAGCCCTCCTGCAAAAGTCACCGCATGCTCTTCTGCAATTCCAACATCAAAAAATCTATTTGGATACTCCTCTTGAAACCGATTTAATCCGGTTCCCGAAGGCATGGCAGCTGAAATCGCCACAATTTTTTCGTTTTCTTTTGCTAATTTTACTAACTTACTTGAAAATACATCGGTATAATCGGCTTTTTCTTTTTTCTTCTTCGCTTTTCCAGTTTCCAGCTCAAAGGGACTGACCCCATGAAACTTCTCTGGATACTTTTCTGCAATTGGATAACCAAAGCCTTTCTTCGTCACAACATGAAGGACAATTGGTTCATCAATTTCCTTTACAGCCTCAATGGTTTCTTTTAGACGCTTAATGTCATGTCCATCAATTGGTCCAATATAATTGAGTCCCATTTCTTCAAACCACATACCCGGTGGCAATACAATCTGTTTGATTCCATTTTTATATCGCTTAATTCGCTCTGTTAGCTCTGGACCGATCTTTGGAATGCTCATCAATGTCTTTTTTACATTTTCTTTCAAGTCATTATAAGCATGTCCTACTCGCAATTGATTTAAGTATCTTGACATATTTCCTACGTTTTCTGAAATGGACATATTATTATCATTTAATATAATAATAAAATTCTTCTTTAAACGTCCCACATTATTTAACGCTTCGTATGCCATACCACCAGAAAGTGCCCCATCTCCAATCACTGCCACAATGGTTTCGTCTGTTCCCTTTAACTCTCTTGCTGTTGCGAATCCAAGTGCAGAAGAAATGGATGTGGAACTGTGTCCTCCAATGACTAGATCGGTTTCATCCTCATTTGGTCTTGGAAACCCACTTCCCCCACCAAATTGACGTAAATTTTTAAAACCGTCTTTACGCCCTGTCAATATTTTATGAGTATAGGACTGATGTCCTACGTCAAATATAATTTTATCTTTTGGAAGATCCAGTGCCAGATGAAGTGCCATGGTAAGTTCCACAGTACCTAGATTAGAGCCTAAATGCCCCCCATTTTTGCTAATATGTTCTAACAAAAAACAGCGGATCTCATTGGCTAATATCGGATATTCTTCGGGCACCAGTTTTTTGATATCATTTACCTGATTAATTCTCTCTAGCATAATCTTTCCTTTTTAAGTAAAACCGATCCGCTTACTTTCTACGATTTACAAGATAGGTAAGCAGTTCTGTTAAAAATGGATTTTCTCCTCTCAACATCGTAAGACGATGAATCGCTCGCTCTGTCAATAACTGTGCATCTTCTTTTGATTGCTCTAGCCCTTTTATGGAAACATAAGTCGTTTTTCCATTTCTTTCATCGCTCTTGATCGGTTTTCCGAGTTCTTCCTCCGTTCCTATTAAATCTAGTATATCATCTTCAATCTGAAAAGCCAGACCGATATCTTTTCCAACTTGTTCTATTTCATAAATTTCTTCGGGAGTCGCTCCTGCTAAAATCGCCCCAATCATCATGGAACATTCTAAAAGAGCCGCTGTTTTGTTTTCATGTATAAATAAAATCTGATCTAGAGTCAGCGGTTTATTTGTAAGTTCCACATCTGCTGTTTGACCGCCAATCATACCATAGATCCCCGGCTTTCTTGCAAGTACTTGAAAGGCTCTCCCAACTTTTGGATCGCCTTCTTTCATAGAAAATGCCATGGATGCCACTTCAAAAGCATAGTTTAACAAGGCATCTCCTGCTAAAATCGCCATATCCTCTCCGAATACAACATGAGCTGTCTTTCTTCCTCTTCGATACATATCATTATCAAGAGCAGGAAGATCGTCATGAACAAGGGAATACGTATGAATCATTTCGATGGCACTCATAAATGGTTCAATCACTTTTTCATTACCACCAAACTTTTTATATGTTTCATACATAAGCATCGGACGCACACGCTTTCCACCTGCTTTTAACGTATAATTCATGGCTTCTATCACTGTTTTTTGATAGCCAGTTTCTTCTGGAAGATATTGATCTAGTATGGTTTCTATTTCTTGTACTCGCTCTTTTAGCTGTTCTGAAAAGCTCATTCTTCTCCCCCTTCCTCTTCTAATAGGATCATTTGCTTCTCCACTTTATCAAGAGCCTCTTTGCAATCATTTAATAACTTAACTCCTTTAGAATATAAGGAAATGGAATCGGATAGTTTTGTATCCTCTGCTTCTAATTTCTCAATGATTCCATCGAGATTCTCAAAAGCCTTCTCTATTGATAATTCACGTTTTGCCATGCTTTTATTCCTTCCTCTGTTCTTGCTCTTTTATCGCCTCAACAACCGCATCGATCTTGCCATCTAACAGTGTCACTTGAATTGGCTCACCTTCGTTCACCTGTTTTATGGAACGAACAACAGTTCCTGCTTTATCTGTTACAAACCCATATCCACTGGAGAGTTTTGCTGTTGGCGATAACCCATGTAATTTTTCAGCATAGAGTGCTAGGCTATGCCTTTTTTCTCCTATTTTATGTTCCATTGCATCTTTTAATTTTAATTCCAAGTCGGCTAATCGCATTTTTTGTTCTTGCAACTTTTGCTTTGGACTAACCCGCATCATTCTCCATTGCTTCGTTTCCAACAAATAGCGATAGGTTTGGATCTTTTTTTCAATAGGAAGGCGTAACCGCTCTTCATAGGAACGAAATTGTTCTAAAAGTGCAAAATAATCAGGCACTGCTAACTCACAGGCAGCTGATGGCGTTGGGGCTCTTAAATCCGCCACATAATCCGCAATTGTCGTATCCGTTTCATGTCCTGTGCCAGATATAATCGGTGTCTTTGCACGAAAAATAGCCCTAGCGACAATCTCCTCATTAAATGCCCAAAGATCCTCAATAGAGCCTCCACCCCTACCTATGATGATAGTATCCATATTCATTTGATCCAATCGTTCTATTCCTCTTGCAATGGTCGCTCCTGCTCCCTCTCCTTGCACTTGTGCTGGATAAAGCACGAGCTGTACATAAGGATTTCTTCTTTTTGCAATGCTTTCAATATCCCGAATGGCTGCACCTGTCTTGGAAGTCACAATACCGATCTTTTTTGGAAACGCAGGAATCGGCTTTTTCTTCTCCATATCAAACAGTCCTTCTTCATAGAGTTTCTGCTTTAGACGTTCATATTCTTCGTAAAGAGCACCAGCCCCATGTAAAAAGATTTCTTTTGCATAGAGCTGATATTTTCCATCTCGTTCGTACACACTTACATTTCCACCTGCCACAACACTCTGTCCATCTGCTAATCGAAAAGAAAGCCCTGTTTTTCTTGCACTGGCAAACATCACACAGTTCATAGCTGACATAGTATCTTTTAAAGTAAAATAAATATGCCCAGAAGAGTGGTACTTACAATTGGACACCTCTCCTTTTATATAAATATTATTTAACGCATAATCGCTCACAAATAACCGTTTGATATATCCATTGACCTGTGCCACTGTATATATCTGATTCATGTTTTTCTCCTATGCAAGTTTCGCTAAGAGTCCGTTAATAAATTTGGCAGACTTTTCTGTCCCATAGACCTTTGCAAGTTCTACCGCCTCATTGATGGCAACTCCTGTTGGAATATCTTCATCCTTTTGAATCTCAAAGATCGCTACACGAAGAATGGCAAGCTCCACTTTTCCAATTCTTCCAATCTTCCATCCTTCACTGATGGATTCAATCACGCTATCCAACTCTGCGATTTCTGAAATCACTTGCTCTGCACGTCTTTTAATCGGTTCCATTTCCACTCGTATTTGTTCTAAATAGTCAAAATACTCTATTTTATTCTCTTCTTCCATTTCATGAGATTCTTTCCACTTCTCAGCCATAGAATCCGATACCTGTTCTAAGTACAATTTCACTTGTTCATTCCACTCTTCTTGTGGGTAAAAAGCGGTGCGGAATACGATTTTAAATACATGTTTTCTTATTTCACTACGTTTCATTTCTTTATCCTCTTGTCTTCGTTTATCTTAGCAGTATAAAAGATGCCGTCCGCTTTTTATCGAGAACGGCATAATCCTACTTTTTCTTTTATTCTTTTTCTAAAGAAACACCGGCAATGCGGATATTTACTTCATCCACTGTAAGCCCTGTCATTGTTTCAATGGCAGACTTTACTCTCTCTTGTACGGAGGCAGAAACAGCTGGAATGCTATAACCAAATTCCAACTCTAATGCAAGATCAACACTAACACTTTCTTGCGTCACTGCAACTTTTACACCTTTTGATAAGTTCTTCATGCCCAGTTTGCTCACAAGTTCATTTGTGATATTTCCAGCCATTTTAGAAACGCCTTCCACTTCAGTGGCTGCAAGACCTGCAATAATCGCTACAACTTCATCAGCGATCTGAACTTCTCCAATATTTCCGGCTTCATGTATCTGATATTGAATGACCTTATCTTGTTCTTTATTCATAACGGACCTCCTTCATCTCAAGCTTTTATACGCTGTCTTTCAAAAAACAGCCTTTATCACCATAGTTTCATTATACCCAAACTTAGTTTAATTTGCAATTTTATTTTTGATTTTTCATTGTGGAGATCACGATTTTATCCATTTCTAGCCCTGTTTTTCTCATGACAATATCTTCCACCTGTGCTTTTTCTACATCCGTTAGCGTTCCTTTTGCAATTAGAACATCGGTACTTCCGTTGCTAATGCTCACAACAGAGTTTGCAAACCCTTTTGCTCCTAGTAACTGTTCGATCTGGGTTTCCATTTCCATATTATCCGTTAATTTCATCACTTTTTGTTCTGCTTGCTTTTTGCTAGCGGAATCAATTTTATCGTTTTCAATCATATTCATAAGCATTTCCTTACTCTTTGCCCTTGTCTGTTCCCGTTCAAGTTTTGCCTTTGTAATAAAGTCTGCTACCTGTGCTTCTGTTAACACCGCTTCTCCAATTCCTGTTTCGGAAGAATTATTTTTGATCTGATCGGTTACTGGTGCTGATACTTCTGCATCATCCTGATTTCCAACGGCTCCTTGATTTGACACCACTTGGCTCGCCTCATCCGCATCAGAAATATCCATAGTATCCACCATAGTTTCTGTGCTATCTTCTTCCTTTCCTTTTGCCGAATCCTTTGTTTTATCATCCACATCAACGGCTGTACTTTCCACATCCATAGTATCTAATGTACTCTCCATGTTGGATACTTCTAAATCCTCTGATGGAATCGTAAGTTCCCTCCCTGAGAAATTCAAATAGCCTGCAACAGCGATCATAATGGACAATGCAGTAATGATAATTTGATTTTTCTTTACAACATTTTTCATGATACCCTCCTTGTTTATAGATCTTTCATCTTCATTACTTTTATCTTATGTACAGGTACTGAAAATAATACTTCACATGCCTCAGTAATTTCTTGAATGACCGTTTCTCTTCCTGCCCCTTGGGCTACCACGATGATTCCAGCAATTTCTGGTTCCAACTCTTTTATGACATAAGGAATACTTTGCCCTGAACTATCGGTTACAAGAACCGTTGTTTCTTGTTCATTTCTACTGCTTTGTTCCCGTTCTCCTCCTGCACTGTCACTTTCTTTTGTCTGCTCTTCTTGGATAGGAGTATCCTTATTGACAATCACTTCCTTTGAACCTTTTAGCGTAATCATCACCTTTGTCCGTCCAATTCCCTCTACCTGCTCTAAGGCACTGGATAACTGCTCCTCCATTTTTTCCTTATAAATTGTTTGTTGCTCTTTCACAGCCTGCTCCACTTGCTCTTTTTCTTTCGCCAATGATGTATCGTTCTTTCCACCTGTATCTCTTGGAATGCTTGTTATCACAAGAAGCAATCCTGCTACCAATAGAAGAGATATTTTTAACAAACCAATTTCTTTTATTTTTGCCATGAATTGATCCTTTAATTCCTGCATACTCCCATCGCCTTTCTATTTTTTTATTTCCTAATAGCTCACTGCAACTTCTATCTTCTCTCCCTCTGCTTGATACATTGTTTCCACAAGGGCTTTCACTGTGGATATTGTTTCTTCCTCTTCCTTTGTCACCGACTCTTCTTTTTGCATTTCGATGGCTGGGATCATAATTTGCCCTTCTTCTTTTTGCTTTTGCAATAAAACATTCACACTTTTTAATTCTCCATCCTTTTTATGATCGGTCTTCACTGCAACAGAGCCTACATCATAGCCTTGTTGCTCTAACACTTTTTGCAACTGCTGTTCTAAGGTCTGTTCATACCGCTCATATAATTTTTCCTTTGTTCCCTGCTCCATACCATCATATTGCAACTGGCTTTCATATCCCTTATAAAAACTTAAAAAATTATCCTCTATCCCTGTAACCTTAAGAAGTGGTAAAAAAATTAACAATAAAAATAAAATCCCTGTATATAACTTGATATACTTTTCATATTTTTGTCCTGGTAAAATTTGACGCACAATGGTCATCAAAATACCAAAAATCACGATTTGTTGCACATAAGATTGAATTGCTTGAATCATACTCATACTCCCTGATGGCTATTATATTTGACTATAATAAACCGTATTTGTGGATGCCGCCGCAAGGGCAAGACTCACCATAAAAAGTCCTGCTACAACCCAAATCATCCGAAGCAATAGAGCTGTTGCCTCTCCAGCACTTTGGATGCAGTCTGTCACTCGTTTATCAGAAATTGGTTGTAGCACAGCAGAAAGCACTTGGTAGCTGACGGAAAAAATAATCAACTTGATCACAGGTAAACTGATAAAAAATAAGATACAAAGCAGACCTGCAACCCCAATGCTATTTTTTATAATCACCCCTGCCCCAATCATCGTATTTAACACTGCTGATATTGCCTGTCCTGCTCCTGGAATCAGAGAAACTCCCTTTTGCACCACCGTTCCTTTTACAGAATCAATGGCTGGAAGAATCAGACCTTGCAACACTTGCACGCCTACAATTCCTATAAAGAGGGTTCTTAATGCCCATTCCACCCCTTTTTTTATCAACACTGCAAATCTTGAAAAATGTCTTTCTTTCCCCAAGTTGTCCACCATCTGTAACATAAAATACAAGTTGGTAAATGGCAATAAAATGGTTAAAATCAAATAATTTGCACTCATCACTGCCAACATTAAAACGCCATAGATACCAGCTGAGCCCGTAAATCCAGACGCACTTGTTACCGCCATACAAAAGGTGGGAATTAATACTTTCATAAATTCTAATAAACTTTTTACCGCCTTTGCTGTTAATGCCGAACCTAATCCATAAGAAGTGGCCAAAATGGAGAACAAAATGAGATATGTTACAAAAAAACCAGCCTCCCCAACATTTTTGCTAGAAAACGCCCCTGAAAAATTTGTAAAAATAGCGGAAAACACAGCAACACAGATAATCTGAATTAAAAGTTTTTTATTGCTCACAAGTTCTGACAATACTTGATCTATCATGCCTTTTAACACAAGTTTTATTGCCTCTAAAATATCACCTTTCATCACTTTTTGAACAACTTCTCCAAAAGAAAAGGTATCATTTTGTTGTTGTTTTAATTGTTCTTCCAGTTCAGAAAAGTTATAATCTTTGAGCCCTTCTATATAGCTATCCGCCCCGTAGACAGATTTGCTTCCAAGACAAGTCCATAAAACTATAAACACGAGGAACATACAATACTTTTGTTTCACCCTATCTCCCTTCTCTCTATCTCCCTTTTACCAAATTTTTATCTTATTAGGAACTCAAAAAGCTTTTCAACGTATCAAGCAGAGCCGTCATCACAGGCATACTGACCAGTAAAATCGAAAGTTTTCCAGCCATTTCAATCTGTCCTGCAATGGAACTATATCCAGCATCTTTGCAAAGATTAGAAGAAAATTCGCATAAATAGGCCAATCCGATGATTTTCATTAGAATTTTTAAATAAATGGAGTCAATCATAAGATATCCATACACGGTCTTTATGTAAGCCACAAGCACTCCAATTTGAGAAAGAGCAATTCCCATAAGAATCAATCCTCCTGCAATGCTTAAGTACAAACTATATTCTTGATTCATACCTTTAAATTTCAGTGCTAAAATAACAGCTCCCACTCCAATCATCGCCATTTTCATAGCCTCCATGTCGCTTCCTCCTTTCATCTGATGACATTTTTTATAAAGTAAATAATCCTTTCATGCTCTCGAAAAGTTTATAGACATAGGGAATTACCCACGATAAAACAATGATTAACCCAGCAAGACTGACTAAAAAAGCGTGTTCATCTCTTCCTGAATGCTTTAACACCTGTCCTAATACAGACACTAAAATTCCCATGGCTGCAATTCTAAAAATCAAATTCACTGTCATGATGCTCTCCTTTCTTCTATCTTACTATCCTTTTATGCAAATATAATTGCTAAAAAAAATCCACCCATAACCCCAAGTGTTTGATATAACTTTTGTCCTTCCTTCTTTTTTATTTGGGCATCTTTTATCTGTTCTTCCAGTTGCAAAAGCAGATATTCCAGTGTATTCATCTGCATCTCCCGATCGAGATAACCAAAACTTTCTCCAAAAGATTTTAATACTTCTATATCCTCTTTTTGCAAAAAAAGTTGTTTTTCTTGTTGCTCCCATACTTCATTCCATATGGTCTGAAAACTCTCTCCTTGTTTTTTTCTCAATATTTCTGAAAGGGTACAAAATATAGTTCCATATCGTTTTTCCATTTTTTTTGATAGTCGATAAAACGTTTCTGGCAGTGGGGCGGACTGATACCGAATATCCCCTCTTATCATAAGAAAGCACCATTTTAAATTGGTTAAACTATTCACTCTTTCTGAAAATTCAAGACTTTTATAAAGTCCAAGCAATCCACACGATACAATGAGAAGAACCATTCCTGTGAGCTTTATCATATTCTACCTCCATTTTGAAGTATTTTTATACAATTTCCTTTCCCATCGAAAACTCCTTCTATGGTGCCTGCACCTTGCCTTCTGCTCAATACAATATAGCGACTAAATAATCCTTCTTCTCTTCCCATTAAAAATACCTTTTTCTTAAATAATTCCTCTATGGAAGCACCATGAGCCGTTGCCAAAATAGAGCATCCACAATTCATGCTGTAACGCATTGTTTGCAATTCCTCTTCTGAACCAATCTCATCCACAGCAATGACTTCCGGTGCCATAGTTCTTACAAGCATCATCATTCCCTCTACTTTTGGGCATCCGTCTAATACATCCGTTTTGATTCCAATATCATTTTGTGGCACTCCAAGATGACACGCACAGATTTCCCCTCTTTCATCCACAACTCCAACTGTTTTCCCTAAGGCTTTTCCTGCTAAAGCATAAGCTCCATTAGAAATTTGTCGAATTAAATCTCTTAAAATGGTTGTTTTCCCACACATAGGTGGCGAAATAATCAGCGTATTATGTACTTTATCTCCCTCTATAATATAAGGTAGAAGTTTTTCACTACATCCTTTGATCTCATGAGGAAACCGAATATTCAAAGAAGAAATATGATGAATCGTTTTTATTCTTCCACCTTCTAATACTACCTTGCCACAGATTCCAATTCTACATCCATTCTTTGTTGTCAAATACCCTTGCCGAATCTCTTCTTCATAGGCATATAAACTATAATCACTCATATAGGACAACGTGTCTTCAATTTGTTGTTCTGTCACCACCATGGCAAACCCTATGTCCTTTACTCTAAGACCTTGTCCATCAATGAAAAATTCTTCCCCATTCCATCGAATAGATAGAGGACGATTCACTCTAAGCCGAATCTCTTGCATTCCTTCCTCTTTTTGAAACCATGTCTTTAATGGGGTTCTTAATTCGGCTGAAAAGCACGAAAACAAAGTTTCTCTCTCGTCCATACAAGCCTCCTTGTCCTATTTTTGTTATCAGTTTCTTTTTTCTCTTTTCAATATATGAATAAGTTCAAAAAATATGCTATAATAAATATAGTTAATAGAAAGGAGCTTTTTATGAATTTTAAAGAACGCTATTTAGCTGGAGAAATTGAATTTGATGAAATTGATTCCTATATTACAAAGTGGAATTTCAGCGATGATACAAGAACGTTAGCACAATATCTTGGACTAAATGAAGAAGAGGAAGACGTTTTTATCAGTGTCAGCGATGAAGCATTGGAGGAACTCTTAAAAAAACAGAGAAAAGCATAAGAAAAAGGAAGTGCCATAACTTTTAAAGCTATGATACTTCCTTTTTTATTGTAAAACTTTTTCTTTTTTAGAACTCTTTTTTCTCTTGAATCCTAATGCTGATCGCCATGGAAAGGAAAAGAACGATAAAAGCAATCAAAAATCCAATTCCAATCAACGCACCATTGGATAACATGTTAACTTGTTTTAGAAAACTCTCTTTTACCCCATCCGGCAACCGCACTAAGGAACTAATTCCAATTAATGCAAACACGACAACAAACAGTGCGATTCTTCCTTTTTCTGCCCCAAATTTTAACTGAAATGGAATCATAATGGCTAAACAGAACAATAAAATGATGACACAACTGCTAGCCACTGTGAACCATTCCAGCATGGAAAATGTGTTTGTCTTCACCATGAGATAAAAACCGCCTCCAAATGTTGCCAACGCCCATCCTATTAATCCCATGATGATACCAAAAATATATTTTTCCACCACATAGAGTTTTCTTGAAAATGGCAGTGTGAATAAAAACGCATTTCCATTGTCAAGCTCATCATAACTGATCGTGCTAAGCACAAAGATCGAATACACACTCGTTAAATATCCAATAATAAAGGAAGGATCATAATTGGTTATTACCAATACACCCGCAATTATTGCTATAACAAATAATATTGTCAACTGATTTTTCAGCAATTTAAAATCTTTGATCAATAAACCTTTCATATCCGTTCACCTCGAATCATCATCCATAAAAACTCATCAATTCCGCTCTTTTCCACAACAATATCTTTATAGTTGTCCATAAAAAATTGCTTTTGATTCGTCAAACAGTCGTAGCCATAATACTCTTTTTTCTTCCGCAAGAGATACTGTTTTTCCAACGTTTGAAACTGCTCTTCTGTCACCTTTAAGATGGCATAGTCGCTGAGCAACACATCCGTTTCTTCGTGCACCACAATTTTACCATCATGTATCATATAGAAGTCATCGCATAAGCTCTCTAAGTCCGTAGCGATATGGGAACTGATTAAAATCGCCCGATCTTGTCCCTGTTCCATAAACTCTCGCAACATTTCAAGCACTTCATTTCTTGCAATCACATCGAGACCTGCCGTTGGCTCATCTAAAATAAGCAAAGAAGCATTGTGGCTCATCGCCACCAAAAGTTTTAACTTCACCTTCATACCTGTGGAAAAAGTTTTTAACTTCTTCTTCATCGGCAATCCAAATCTCTCACACTGCTTTAAGAAATCATTTTTATCAAATTCCTCATACAGTTCCTTTAAGATCGGCACGAGATCTTGAACGGATAGATATTCACTGAATCCAGAATCTGACAGCACAACGCCGATCTTTTGTTTATCCTTTGCTGTTATGCTCTTTATGTCCTTTCCCAATATCTCTCCTTGTCCGCCGTCCGCATGAATCAATCCTAATAACGCTTTAAATGTGGTGCTTTTCCCTGCTCCATTTTGTCCAATAAGCCCTGTCACATAACCTGGTTTCACTTCCAGTGTACAATCCAGCGTAAACGCATTGTATTCTTTTCTTAAACCTTGAACCTCTAACATACGCTATCCCTCCATAATCAGTTCAAACAACTCTCTTATCTCCTCGTCCTTTAATCCATATCTTCTTCCTTTTTGGATGGCAAGTTCTAAGTCATGTTCTACTTCTTTCTTTTGTTCCTCCAATAAAAACTCTACACTTGTTGCTGTTACATAAGTTCCTTTTCCATGAACCGTCACTGTAAAACCTTCTTCTTCCAAATGATCATATGCCTTTTTTACTGTTAAAGCACTAATTTTTAATTCCTTTGAAAGAGCTCGGACAGATGGCAACACATCATTTTCCTTCAGTTCTCCATCTCGTATCATCCCTTTGATCTGTTCCATCACCTGTTCATAGATCGGCACCATGGAAGATCCATTAATAATAATTTTCATTGCTATCCTCCTCTTTCTATTAACAGTATATAACAGTAAACAACAGTTGTCAACTGTTTTATACTGTTATATATCATTTCCTTAGCATAAAAAAATCAACTGGATATTCATAAAAGAAATCCAATTGACTTTTTTATATGGCTTTTATTATTTTATAATGTTTTTATCATAAGAAATTCTTTTAACATTGTGCCATCCTTTAAACGAATCGCATTTGGATGCTCTGCCACAACTGAAAATCCCATTTTTTCATAGAGAGCTTTTGCTCGTTCATTTCCTTCTATCACAGTTAACTCCAACTGAGCAATGTCTTTTTCTTTGGCAATTTGAATCATCTCTTGAAATAATGCTGTTCCAATTCCCATTCCCCAAAATTTCTTTTTCAATGCAATGGCAACGTTGGCACGATGTTTTGTTTTTATTCCTGCATAAAAAGAAAGGTGACAATTGCCAGCCATCTCTCCTTCCACGAAACAAACAATCATAATACTATGTTCAGAATCATTGATACTTTTTAAAAAGTTTTCTTCTCCTTCCACCGTGGCATCACACTCTTCTGGATACCGAAGCAAAAACTCCGTTTCTCCCGCACAGGTTTTTAAATATTCCAACATATCTTTTGCATCCTCTGCAACAGGACTTCTAAAAATAGCTTTTTTCTCATTTTTTAATACTATTTCTTTTTCTTCGTATACCATATCTTCTTCCCCTTTTCAAACTATTTTATTTTATAAAAATACCCCAAAAGGAATTGTTAGTGCTTCACCATCTCTCCTTTTGAGGTATCCTATGGACTTTTTCCTATTTTACCTTACTTTTTACTTCCAATTTTTACTATAATTTGCTGCATTCACTCCTGCGATTGCACCATCTGCCACTGCCGTTGCCACCTGTCTTACTTGTTTTACACAAATGTCCCCAACGGCATAGACGCCTTGTATTTTCGTTTCCATCTTCTCATTTGTTACAAGATATCCTTCTTTCTTATCCAGAAAATCATATAACTCTGTATCCGGTGTAGAGCCTGCATAGATAAAAACTCCACATCCTTTTGCTTTTATCACTTTCACATCTTTCGTATGCTCATCTTGAATTTTCAATGTATCAACACAGTCATTTCCTTCTACTGCCACTAATCTTGTGTGAAGCATAACGGAAATGTTATTACTTTGTTTTATTTTTTCTTGAAATTCTTGAATTGCTCCAAGCTGATCTTCAAAGTGAATGATTGTCAATTTACTCGCAAATTGTGATAGGTAAAGTGCTTCTTTTATCGCTCCATCCGCTCCTCCCACAACAAAGATTTCTTTTCCCCGATATTTTTCTGCATCTCTTGTTGCGTTTAAGCCGATTCCTCGTCCTTCAAATTCCGTTTCTCCTGGAATCCCAAGCATTCTTTTTATCGTACCATTGGCAATAATCACAGCCTTTGCCTCATAAGTATTTTGCTCGGTATGGATTTTTTTAACTCTTCCTTCCAACTCCACGTCCACAACCTGTTCCATGATAATAGCAACTCCAGCAGATTCTGCTTGTGCCTTTAATCGTTTTGCAAAACTTTCTCCTGTTTCTTCCTCTATAATTCCAGAATAATGGGTAACTGTTGAAACACTACCAATTAAGCCTCCGATCATTTTTTTCTCTAATACTAACGTTTTTAGTCCACGACTTGCCCCATAAATAGCACTGCTAATTCCTGCTGGACCTCCACCAATAATAACTAAGTCAAACATCATGTGATTCTCCTTTCCATCTAAGAAAAAGCTATTTTCTTTCTGCCTTCATCATAGCACAAAATAATCATAATAAAAAATTATAATTTATTATTTACATATAAAAATTTATTATTCTTTAACATACACATTTCCGCTTGACTTATACCTTCCACGTAAAAACGATGAGAAACACGCTTTGCGAACTTCTCACGTTCGCAGACAGTCGCCATATGTGAGCATACATGCTCTCGCATGGCTCGTTGTCTTTGCGCAAAAGAAAAATCCACGAAAATAAGCCATTTTCGTGGATTCATGCTTGTCTGATTTCCCGACAAGATTATACTCTTGATAAGTATTCTCCTGTACGAGTATCGATTTTAATTGTATCTCCTTCATTTACGAATAAAGGAACGTATACTGTTGCACCTGTTTCTACTGTACATGGTTTTGTAGCACCAGTTGCTGTATCACCTTTTACACCTGGTTCACATTCTGTAATGAGTAATTCTACGAATAATGGTGGTTCAACTGTGAAGATTTCACCTGCATGAGCAACTGTTTTCACCATTTCATTTTCTTTTACAAATTTTAAAGCATCGCCAATCGCTTCTGCATTTAATGCGATTTGATCGAATGTTTCAACATCCATAAAGTGGAATAAATCTCCATCAGAATATAAATACTGCATATCTTTTCTTTCGATATGAGCCTGAGGACATTTTTCAGTTGGGCGGAAAGTTTTTTCTACAACACCACCACTTTTAATATTTCTTAATTTTGTACGAACGAACGCTGCACCTTTTCCTGGTTTCACGTGTTGGAATTCGATAATCTGATAGATGTTTCCTTCATATTCGATGGTAACACCATTTCTAAATTCACCTGCTGATATCATAAAGATATTCCTCCTTAAATAATCACTATAAGCTTATTATATTTTATACTAAAAGCGACGATTTTTCAACTATTTTTTTAGGACGGGTAAAAAAAGTATAAAGAGCGGAACTTTTTATCGCTCTTTCTCAAATATTTTTTCCTTAATCACTTCCACTGGCATTTTATTTCCTGTCCAAAGTTCAAAGGATTTTGCTCCTTGATATAGCAACATATCAAGTCCGTTATATACGATGGCACCAGACGCTTTTGCAAGTTTCATAAACTTGGTTTCTCTTGGATTATACACCACATCTGCCACAACAAGCCCTTTATGAAAATATGTGGAATCGGGTAAAATACAAGCATCCTCTTTTGGTGCCATTCCAAGAGAGGTGGCATTCACAAGACAATCACTCTTTTTAATCTCATATCGCAACTGCTCATCATCATCTGGTGTGAGTACACGAACCCTACAAGCCGTCTTTTCATTTAATTGCTCCGCAATCTTTGTCATAGCATCATAAGACGCTCCTAAACGATTAAAAATTGTTATTTCTTTTACTCCATCCAAAGCTCCTTGTGTGGCAATGGATACAGAAGCTCCTCCCGCTCCCATAATGGTGATACTTTTTCCAATAAGAGCATGACCGTTTTCTCTCATTGCCCATAAAAATCCTGTTCCATCCGTTGTATGTCCTATCAGCTTGCCATTCTTATGAACAATCGTATTGACCGAACGAGAAATTCTTACCGCCTCTGATACTTCATCACACAGTTCTACCGCCTTTTTCTTTAATGGCATCGTAAGATTGCATCCTAAAAATCCCAATAGTTTCAGTCCATCAAGAGCTTGTTTTAACTGTTCTTCTGTTACATCAAACGCAAGATAGGCATAATCAAGCCCCAGCTCTTCTAATGCTAGGTTGTGCATAGCTGGTGAAAGACTATGTCGAATTGGTGAACCAAGCACCCCTAATAAACCAGTTTTTGCTGTTATTGTTTTTGCCATAAAATTCCCCTTTCTTATCTATTTTTCTTTCTTTTGTATTCTCTTAATACAATACGTTCCAGATAACGTTTTAATACGATTTGGATTTCCTCTTTAGGATGAATCGGTTTTACAAGAATACTTTTTATTCCAACCTTATTCGCTCCATACACATCGGTAAAAATCTGATCTCCAATAAAAATGGTATTTTTTTTATTTGTTCCCATCTTCTCCATGCCCTGTAAATATCCCTTAGCCGATGGTTTATTCGCTTTAAAAATATAATAGTCGATTCCGGCATCCTTGCTAAAACTAGCAACTCTTGGCTCTTTATTATTGGATATTAAACAAACTTCATATCCAATTCGTTTTAAGCGACCGAATAACTCTTTTGCCCGTTGGTCTGCTGGACTTCCATGAGTCACTAACGTATTATCCACATCAAATAAAAGTCCTCGATATCCTTGTTTATAATATTGTTCAAAGGGAATTTCATAAACAGATGCCCAATCTTCACTTGGATAAAATTTTTGAAACATCTTCTTCCTCCTAGTATAATAATGATGTAGTCAATCAAGACTACTTGGTTAATAAGTTTCTATAAATTAGATAACAGAAGAAGGCTTTCTTCCTTCATCAGAT
>CASDVE010000032.1 GCA_949284175.1 uncultured Eubacteriales bacterium | reverse complement strand
AGAACAAAGTGTGCTTTGCACACTCTCAACTCCCCTGCCCCTCAATCATGAGGGGTTTTCTTTTTTCCGATTTTGTTTCATAATAGTCTTATGGATACATTTAAAAACATTTTCAAAGACCATTATGAAGAAATAAAATATATCTTACATCCACGCAAAGCAGTTATCTCAAATATTGATCGCATGCTTATCTGTGGCGATCCTAGCCATGGTGGCGCTTTCTTTGGCTGTCCTGACTGTGGTAATCTTAAATTCGTCCCTTATACTTGTAAAAGTCGTTTCTGTCCTTCTTGTGGAAACATGTACAATCAGAAACGCTCTTTTTCTATCTCTACCAAACTAATTTCCTGTATACATCGCCATTGTGTTTTTACTATACCAAAAGAACTTCGTCTCTTCTTTCTTCAACACCGCTCTCTTCTAAACGAACTTTTCCACTCTGTTCGTGATACTATCCTTCGTATGTTTTATAACATAAACAAATCTGAAACCTTTACTCCTGGTATTGTTTGTGTACTCCATACGTTTGGTCGTGATTTAAAGTGGAATCCTCATATCCATGCTCTTATCTCTGAGGGTGGTGCTGGTAACTTTACTCCTTGGCGTGTCGTCAAACACTTTAACTATACCTTTCTTCGTAACTCTTTCCGCAAAGTTTTACTGGATCGTCTCACTCATCGTCTTGGTGTTTCTTTCAAAAAAGTTAAAAATGAAATGTATACCAAACATGCTGAAGGATTTTATGTTCATGCCAAACCCAATTCTTGTACTCCTCATAAGACAATCAAATATATCACTCGTTATCTTGCTCGTCCTGTCATCGCTTCTTCTCGTATCGATGATTATGACGGTGATTTCGTTACCTTTCATTATCAACGTCATGAAGATGAGCAACGGGTTACGGAAAAGATCCCTGTTCTTTCTTTTATAAAACGACTCATTGTTCATATCCCAGAAAGACATTTTAAAATGCTCCGATACTATGGTCTTTATGCCAAACATCATAAACAGGAAAAGAAACTTCACAAATCTATCTCTCCTGCCAAACATCAGTTTCTAAAACAACTGTTGGACTGGAGACAATCCATTCTTCTATCTTTTGGATATGATCCTTTACGCTGTCCAACATGTGGTTCTTCTATGTTGGTTCTAGAAGTGTACCATAAAAAAACTGCACTATTTGAACGATATCGAAAGGTAATGGGATATGGATAATAACGTCATGGCGAAGTCCCATCTTCGCTCTTTTGTCATGCAATTTTTTATTTCTACTCTATTATACACTATTTTTCTGATTTAAGGAATTTCCTAATAAATAAAAAAGTGTCTTCGGCACTTCAACTCCCCTAGCCCCTCATTCTTGAGGGGATTAGGGGGTTTTCTTTTTCTCTATTTTCCTGCATACTATTCTTATGAACGTATTACAAAAAATTTTTAAACAACACTATGAAGAAATGTTATACCTTTTACATCCTCGTGACTCAGTCATTGAAAATGTACAAAAAATAGGGGACAAAAACTGCCTGTTTTTGCCCCATTTTTTGCTCTATTTTTTTGTTCGAAACCACAACATCTTGTGGCTTTAACGCCTTATTTCTGCTTATCACCACAATACGTCATCAGAATTACCGTCTCCACATGTGTAGAGTGTACGATTCAGATTCTAAAAAAGCAGAATTCGTCCTTAGCGGAAGCCCTATTTTCAAGTAAATAACGGATAATCTTAAAATTTTCCTTTGATATTATAGCAGAGAAAACAAGTGGTTTCTACCCCTTGAATTCTTCAAACCAATAATGTCAAAAAGAAAACCCTTGAGCCAGTATAAGCTCAAGAGCTTTCGTTTTAACAGTATCTGTTTTCAATTCAGCATAATTAAATGTTATGCTCCAATTTCTTTTGCCAGCTTCTTGACTTCCTCCAATGGAATGTTAGTGTATTCAGCTACTTTCTCACAAGACCACTTTTCCAATAGAAGTAACTTACTTGCTGTTTCTTTTACAGCTTCTTCGGCAGCTTCGTTTCGCATATCTTCCATCATCTTACACATTGTAGCCACTCCTTCCTTTGTTGCCTTGAAATGTTTTACTCTCTCATATAATACTTTGTAATACATATCCTCTGGATTTGTGCATGAAAAATCTTTCATAAGAACGCCCAACGGAGTATCATCTTGATACGCACCGTTTACATATATGATATGTGCTTCGTCACCAAAATACTCACCAGTTTCCTGAATCACACGATCGATATGATAAATCGATAAGTTCTTTTTCAGAACATCATTTTCTGTTATGAAAATCACATAAGTTTCTGGTAGTTTATCATAATTCTGTTTTGCATTAATTGTGTTTGAATCAATCACACTGCTGTGGTATCTGGCTCTTTTAGGAACAGCACCTCGGTCAGCCCTCTGGATTTCTATATTGTATCGTTTGCCTTGCTTATCCATTGCATAGATATCAAGGATAATGGAACGCCCCTGCAAACTTTTGATTTGATGCTGTGTATGAACCTGCTCGATTTTCAAATCATCTCGATTCAGCACAATCTGAACCACTAACTCGGTACACTCTATATTATCCTCAAAACACTTGGACATAAAATCGTCATCCATCAGGCGGAACTTACGCAGACGTTCGAGATCTTCCTTTTTAAACCCTTGCTCTATTAGTTCTTGCTCTAGAACTGTTTGGTTTTCCTCCATTTCTGCACTTCCTTTCTATGCCTGTTTTCTGTGCCTTATTATACCACACTCACTACTTATCTGCAACTCTGCTACGTTTCATTCACAAACAGTTCGTGTTTTTAACACAGAAACCACCAAGCTAGTGATGGTTTCTGTATCTTTCTTTATGTATTTATTCCTCGTTACTCAGCCATTGTGTGATTAATATTCCAGATTGGAAGTGAAGTTCTATTTTATTCTCATTGATAACTCTTATCATTTTCATAAGACTTCGCACTAGTTCATCATCAAACTCTCGTTTGAGATAGCTGGTCTTTTTGATATACTGCTCCATGTTTTGCACTCGCTGTTCATAAGCATCTGCCAGTTGACATTCCTTTATATCCTTTGCTTTCTGCTTTTTCAGCTCTTTCATCTGCTCTGCTATGATGCGATATTCTTTATCAAAATCCGCATCTGTAGTCTGATTTCCTGCACTTTCCTCGATCAGATCTAGCATCTTTTTTTGTAGTTTCTCGATTTGCTCATCATACTCTGCAGGATTTTTGTCTGCTGAATGACTTCCTATGATTCGAATAACATTCTCTCTGAATGCCTGTACAAATTCTCCCTGATCTTCCACCACGCTACCTATTGCTGTCATAATCGCTTCATGGAGCGTTTTTTCCTTTAGGGTAGGGGAATGCTTACACCGTTTTGAACCGTGCTTTAAACGGTTGTCACATCGCCACACTGCTTGTTTCTGTCCGTATTTTGACCATACCTTTCTGCGATACGGTTGTCCGTACTGCCGCACAGCAGCGAAAAAAGCGGATCTGTGACTGCAAGGAGAAAGGATGCCCTTCCTGTAACTGCAAACGGCACTATTCTCAGCCCGACTGCAACTGGGGCTGGGACTCCCACCGGGAATGCTATTTCTTCGGTTACCACCTCTACATGTATGTGGCTTCCGATTCCCATAGTGATCTTCCTGTATTCCCGCTTTTGGAACGGGCTTCCCGACATGACATGCTTTCCTTTCTCCATTCGTTTTTCACCATGAAAGCATATCTTAAGGAATTTCGCATTGAAAAGCTCCTCCTGGATTCTGCTCACGATGCTTACGCTGTCTATGAATACTGCAGACGGGAAAATATCACGCCTTTTATCGACCTAAATCCAGGACATACCGGACATTTCACTTATAAGGATGATTTCACCATTGATGATGACGGCGTCCCTATCTGTAAGATGGGCTTACGTATGCACAAGGATGGATATGAAGCCGCCAAGCACCGCGCAAAATACCGGTGTCCAAAAGCGAACCGGCAGCGCGGCTGTTTCTGTGAGCATCCCTGTTCACCGGCGAAATACGGCAGGACTGTACACATTTTCACTGATGATAATCCAAGGTTATTTAACATACCGCCAAGGGACAGCAAAGCATGGGAAAAGGAATATGATGGAAGAACTTCCGTAGAACGCTCCAACAAACGGGAGAAAGAGGACTATAAATTAGAAGACGGCAGACACCGCTCGACTAAGATGTGGTACTGCCGCCTCTACAGCATCATGATGCTGCAACACCTTGATGCCTGGGAAATGCCATCAGTTGAGGCATTTCGAGAATCATTATTAGGATTAGCCGCCTAATAATGATATTTTAAACGATTGCATAAGATTTTTCAAGGCATAGTACCAGCTATGTCCAATGTTTATGTCCATTTTTCGTAAATTTCTTTTCCTGCACGATATTCAGGTGTCAAGTTTCAGGTGGAATCTCATTCATTGAGATTCCGAGAAGTTATCATATTCAGCACTTATATATTGCTTCCCAAATGTTTTAAAGAAAAGCGTACCACTATTTTTAATGATACGCTCATCATTATTAAACCACTTCAAAATGCTTCAATGCATCCTTTATGGCTTCCACTTTCTCCGCTGTCGGATGCTTCCTCGACTGTTTCAATTCTTCTACCGCATTAGGAGCATCGTACATCGGCAAGCCCAAATCTCTTTTTACCTCTGCGATATATGCGGTATGTACTTTGAAGCCGTATTTATCTTCTATGTACTCCTTTATCATTTTGTAGGTCACTCGCTCTTTGGGCTTGTATGTTTCGGCTCTTTTAGCGATGTTATCAAGCGGAACTTTTCCCTCACCCTCGCCAAACTCAACTTTTACGTTGATATGTCCGTCTGGCTTTTTGTGGGAAAGCAGTACTACCGTCTCCACATGACAAGTCTGGGAAAACATATCCACACAACATCCTTTCACCACTCGATACCCTCTTTCCTGCAACACTTCTAAATCTCTTGCAAGGCTTGTTGGCTTACAGCTAATATACACCATAGAATCCACTCCATAATCAATTATCTTTTCGATTGCCTTTGGATGGATTCCATCTCTTGGTGGATCTAGCACGATGAAATCTGGTTTTTCTTTAATGCCATCAATGACTTTTAGCACATCTCCTGCGATGAACTCACAATTATCCAGTTGATTTAATGTTGCATTTTCTTTTGCTGATTCCACCGCTTCTTCTACGATTTCTACACCTACCACTTTTTTAGCAACAGGTGCAAGCATTTGAGCAATCGTTCCCGTTCCACTATATAAATCAAAGATCACCTTATCCTTTGTTTCTCCTACATAGCTTCTCGCTTTTTCATATAAAACTTCTGCTCCCATGGTATTGGTTTGGAAAAAGGAGAATGGTGTAATTTTAAACTGCAACCCTAAAATATTTTCATAAAAGTAATCTTGTCCATAGAGCAGTTTTGTTTCATCACTTTTTACCACATCACCAACGCCATCGTTTAATGTATGAAGGATGCCTACGATTTTACCTTCTAATGAGAGGTTTTTCAAGGTGTCCACATATCCTTGTGTGTCAAGTTCTTCTTGTGTCGTTGTCACAAGATTGATCAAAAGATCTCCTGTTGTAATGGAACGTCTTACTACAAGATGTCTTAAACTTCCAACATGGGTCATTTTATGATAATAATGATTTCCTTTTTCTGTAAAATAAGAAAGTGTGGCCTTTAGAATCTCTCGATAATCTTTTGCTACGATTTGACATTCTGTCACCGTTACTAGGTCAAACATACTATTTTTTTTGTGCATTCCAAGAGCCAAAGGCCCGTCTTTATATTCATCACCAAAGGAAAACTCCATTTTATTACGATATTCCCAAGCGTTTGGACTTCCAATAATTCCTTCCCATGTATAAGGTTCTTTTATCACGTCATCTAATAGTTGTTTTACATGGCTTTCCTTTACTTTTAACTGATTTTCATAACTCATGGTCTGGTAAGAACAACCACCACAAAGTCCAAAATGAGGACATTTTGGTTCTGCATCTTCTAGTGGTGATTTTTCTACCACCTCTAATAATCTTCCCTGTGCCTTTCCTTTTCGAAGTTTCGTAATTGCAAACTTAACTTTTTGTCCTTCAATAACACCTTTGATTGCAAACTTTCTATCTTCCACTTCTGTGGTTCCCTTATTTGGAAACTCTGTATGTTTAATCCAGCCTTCTAAAATTTCTCCCTTTTTCAAACTGTTTCTCCTTTTATTTTCTTCTATATTAAAATGCTTTTACCATCCAAGCCAGCCTTTTTTTGTTGTCCCTTTATAGATACCATGAGAATAGTGAGCTTCTCCATCTTTGTCAATTTCCATAATCAAAAATGTTTGTTTTTGATCCGATTGTCTTGGATAGGAGATACTTCCCGGATTTAAAATGGTTAAATCTTCTTCTATTTGTAAATATGGCTTATGGGTATGTCCAAACATAGCTACTTGTATATTATTTTGGCGACAATAATCTTCCAGATTCCCAACCCCAAAATTCACATAAAATTGATGTCCATGGGTCACTAAGATTTTATAATCTTCTATTTCCACAATCTCCTTTGATGGCAAATCGGAACGAAAATCATTGTTTCCTGCAACCATGATCACTGGTTTCTCTGTAAGAGCCCGAATATAGTCTTCTCCACCTTCTACATCTCCGCAGTGAATCAGCATATCAAAGTCTTTTACTTGTTCCATAACCCCTTTTACATCATCATCTCTCCCATGGGAATCGCTGACTACTAATATTTTCATGGGCACATCTCCTTATCTAAGTTTGTTCGCCATTTCTCTTAACGCTTTTCCTCTATGACTAATCGCATTTTTTTCTTCTTCATCAAGTTCTGCTGTGGAACGTCCTTTTTCTGGAAGGAAAAAGATCGGATCATAACCAAATCCATTCTCTCCTCTTTCTTCATATCCGATGATTCCTTCAATGGTACCTCTTGTAGTACAAGTTGTGCCATCTGCAAATACTCCTGCAATGACACAGACAAATCTTGCGGTGCGTTTTTCTTCTTCCACCCCTTCTAATCGTTTTATAATCTCGTTATTCTTAACGGAATAAGGCGTATCTTCTCCCATAAAACGCGCGGAATATACACCTGGTGCTTTATCGAGATAATCCACTTCTAATCCAGAATCATCCGCTAAAACAACATCCACATCTTTGCAATGCTCAAAAACTGCTCTTGCTTTGATCAGAGCATTTTCTTCAAAAGTTGTTCCATTTTCTTCAATATCAATGTCAATTCCTGCTTCTTTCATTGATAAAATATCATAACCACAGTCTTTTAAAATAGAACGAACCTCTTTCATTTTTCCTTCATTTCCTGTGGCAAACACTAACTTCTTATTCATCATTTTTCTCCTTATTGTATATCCACTCGATTTTCTTCTAGCGTTTCTTTATTGGTTGTAAACGCTTTTAAACACACATTGCTGTTTTGCTTCGTTTCCAATCTTGTCCAATCAACACCATACAAACTAATATAGCCTTCTCCATGACTGGTAGTGAAGGTAGAAGTCCTAATATCTTTATGATATTCAATGGCAACTGGCTGGACAGCACCTTTCGTATGAATTTTTACAACAACGGCATATCTTTGTCCTTTTGTTAACGGCACTTGCTCTGTCAATCTCACCGTATAGTATCCAGCTTGCTCAAATGTCCCTTCTGCCACTTTCCTTCTCTCTTGTAAGGAATCCTCGGTATAAAAATGTGGAACGACGTAAACTTCATAAGAAGTATCCGGCATAGTGGCATAAAAGGAAACCGCTTCTAAAAGCTCATCTCCTTTTGCCGTATAGACATTGGAAAACCATGCGTCTTCTCTGTCATATCCAATCTGTCCGACCCATCCTAGCTCATCCGTTTGATAAATATTGTCAAAGTTATCTGGGGACTCTATTTTCGTATATACAACGTTGTTTGTTCCAACAACAGAATCATAATAGGATACGTAAAAATATCCTTCCTCTCCAAACTCGGTTCCCCAGCTATTTTTGCATATAAAAGCACCATCCCCTTCTGGTGTCTTTGTAAAGTTTTCTTTTGGATAATGATCATCCCAACCAACAATGACAACATCATGGTTTGGCTTTAAATTTCCATTAAAATAATAGGCATAGGTTTCTTGATTATAATATTGCGACCAACTAGAGGCACTCTTTAACGATGTAAAAATATTTGTTTCCACACCTCCATATAAAAATACAGCTCTTTTTATGGCTTCATAGTCTTTCGATGGTAAAAGCACTGCCTCTTCTAAATGTTTCACTGGTGCTAGATATTTCGGTGAGTATCCATCTCCATAGGGATCGTCTTCTTCCAACACTGGACCTCTCCACGATGCTAAGTAGGCGATAGACATATTATAGGCACCGCCTTCTTCTTCCGTTAAATAAAAACCACTATGTTTTGTCATGTGATCTGGTGCCAAACAAAGGCGTTCTTCTGGTAATAACACACTTTCCATTGCTCCTAAAGCTCCAAATGCCCAACAAGTTCCATACTTGCCTTGATCTCTTACTTTTGTCACTCTTTGTTGTTCTCGCAAGTCAAACTTTGCTGGCAAAGCATGATCTGGATTCCCAAGTATTTCTACTTGATTTGTTCCTCTATTCCATTGTATTTGATAGCTTAAATCTTTTGTGATCTGACTAAGAGAAATGTAAGGAACATTTTTTTTCCAACGAATCTCTTCTTTTTCATATTGAATCTCTTTTTTTCCCTGTTCAATGAGAAGTGTACCATCTGGATACAAAATCACACTTGTATGCAATAATCCCTCTAATTGTTCCACTGGATAGAGTAACACGCCATCCGTATCCACAAACGGCTCTCCTTGTTCTTCCTCTTTGAACAGCCAATTCCCTTTTGTCTGATCCTTTAATTCTATTTCAATTGGACTCTTGTTAGCATAAACAGAATAAGCGTCTAAAAACTGTTCTTTCATGACAGCCTCTTCCCCTGTTTTTAATAACTCTCTTCTTCCTCCCGAAGAAGGAAATAAAAATAGCACGAGTATGCCTCCAATTCCTATGACATAGACAATAAGCTGTTTCAACGATTTTCTTTCTCCTTATTTGGACGTGGTGGTCTTGGTCCCATCCACTGATAATAATAAGTTTTCAACATACCATTATAAATTTTGCGGTTTTTATCCGCCTTTTTCCCGATATAACGCTCTGCATCTTCATAAGATGTCAAGACAAATTTAGACCATGTATCAAGGCGATCAAATCCTTCTCCAATCTGCTCATACAGATCTGGCAACATCTCTTTTTCTTCTAAACGTTCCCCATATGGAGGATTGGTGATAATAAATCCATATTTTTTTGGATTATTCAATCCACTCACTGGACGCTCTTGAAAATGAATTAAATGATCAACGCCTGCCTCTTTGGCATTTTCTCTTGCACATTTTACAATTCTTCCATCAATATCGTATCCTTGAATATTGGTTTCTACATCATAGTCTACCAAATCATTTGCCTCATCCATTCCACGATACCATGCTTTTTTCGGAATTAAGTTTGTCCAATCCTCGGCTTGGAAAGAACGATTCATTCCCGGTGCCATATTTGCCGCCATCATAGCTGCTTCAATTGGAAACGTACCACTTCCACAAAATGGATCGACCAAAATGCGATCTTTTTTCCATGGAGTGAGCATAATAAGAGCTGCCGCCAGTGTTTCTGTTAGGGGTGCTTTGCTTGTCAACTTTCGATACCCTCTCTTATGAAGGGACTCTCCTGAAGTATCAAGACCGATTAATACTTCATCCTTTAAGATAACAATACGAACAGGATAAGATGCACCTGTTTCAGGAAACCACTCCATGCGATAACGCTGTTTCATTCGCTCCACCATGGCTTTTTTCACAATGGATTGTACATCTGGAATGCTATATAATTTACTTTTAATACTTGTCGCCTTTGTCACCCAAAACTTGGCATCCGCAGTTAAAAACTGTTCCCATGGAAGGGCTTTTGTTTTTTCAAACAACTCTTCAAATGAATACGCTTTGAATCTACCAACTTGTATTAACACACGTTCTGTGGTTCTTAAGAAAATATTCGCCCTAGCAACGGCATCCGCATCTCCTAAAAAGCTGACTTTTCCATCTTCTACTTTTACGATTTCATATCCTAAATCCTGTATTTCTCGTTTCAACATTGCCTCAAGCCCAAAATGGCATGGTGCAACTAATGTAAATTGATTCATATGTTCTCCTAGTCTTTTTCATATTGCATTTTTGTCATCGAACTTAAGAACCATGCAAGTTTCTTGAGTTCGCAAATAAACTACTGAAATCCTTGTTTTCGCATAAATAGGGGCGATTTCCTTTAAACCTCCCCTATCTAATTTAACTGTTTTTTCTATTTACAAAAAATGATAAGAAATAAATCTTTTGTAAAACGTCAGTATCTCTTATTTGATTTTATATTAATAATTTCAGATCTATTGTACTTTTTCTTTTGTTTCCTGTCAACGTTGGTTGCTTATTCTCCTCTTTCTAATTGTCCGGAATACTGATTCAGACCTCCAATTGTATTCACAACAAGATATCCTTCTTCAAATAATTTCTTAGACATCCTCATACTTCTTATTCCATATTCGCAGTACAAAACAATGGTTTGATTCGTTCCATATGGAAGACCATCTTGTTCTATCTGTTCAAAAGGAAGGCTAATAGCACCTTTAATGTGCCCTTGGCGATACTCTTCTTTTGAACGCAAATCAATAAGAATCCCTTTCATTTCTTTTGTAAATCTTAAAACATCATTAATTGAAATTTGCTCAAACATATACGTTCCCTTTCTATTCTTATGTTCCTTACTTTTATTATATTCCGAATTTTTATAAAAGAAACTGTCGAATGCAAATATAGTTTTTGATTTATAACTTTTATGCACAAGAAAAACAGTCAGATGAGGGAATCATCTGACTGCTTTGAGGGGAGTATAAATAATTAATAAGGGGTTATATCGTATAAGAAGATTTTAATTGAAGGGTACTTCTCATACACGTACATTATATCCCAGTTAAAAATAAAATGCAAGCATATTACAAAAAATAATTATTTTGATTTTTTTAACAGGTTCTTTATATTTTCTGATTTTAATTTCCTTATTTTGACAAATTTTTTGCCTTTATTCCAAATTATTTTTTTATAAAAGATAATTTATCCTAATTTTTGCCATATCGTATTACCAAGATCAACCACACGATTTATGAATATTTCTTTTTAAATTACAGACAATATGTATGTACTCACAACCAGAAGAAACAAGTTACAAGTTAATACGTTTCTTCATTTCCCACAATTAAAGGAGGTCATTATCATGGCAAACAATTATAACACAAACAAAACATCTAATAACTACACAGCTAACCGTACAACGGATTCTAACCATGTGATCAACAAAACTGCAAATAAAACAACAGATAAAACTGCAAACAGAACAACAGATAAAACTGGTTCTGCAACAAACAAAAATGCAAAAAATGCTATGGATCGTTCTTCTAACTGCCACAGATCTTAAGAAATAACGTTTTTTAAAAAGCATATATAACCATTCTAAAAGAGGTGTATGATAAAAGAAACTTTTATCATACACCCCTTTTTTACTTCTTTTCCTCGATGGTTTGAAAGGATGCTTTGCTAAATTTCACATCATCAAGAAATCCTTCATTGATCTTTTTTTGAATTGCCAAATAGGTTTCCAGCTCTTCGTCAGAAAAGTTTTCTAAAATCTCACATTTTCTTTCATAACAAATTTGATCAAACTGCTCATGTTTTTGAAAAATATCCCAGCCAAGTTCTGTTAAGTATAGATTGTATTGCCGATTATTTTCTTCATTTCTAACCTGCTTAATCCAATCTTTTTTTCTCAGTTTTTTTATACACTGAGAACAGGCACTGGTTGTCTTTCCAAGCATCTGTGCAATCTCTGTGGCCGTTGTTCCTGGATTTCTTCCAATGACTTGAATCACATGGGATTCCACTTGATAAAGCACTTCTCCACTGTATTCATGTGGCAATGAATCATATTCATTCATCAATCTCCCCGCTAAATCAATTTCCTCCATCATAGCACAAAACAACTCATATCTTTTTTTTGAAATCTCCATCCATAGCCCTCTTTTCTCTTCCTTCTATCTTTTCTCTTTCTTTATTATAACGAATATTTAATATTTTAGCAACTTAATTATTAATACCATACTTTAACTAAAAATAACCCCTGAGCTGGTGCAAGCATTCCTGCTTTTTCACGAGATTTCGCCAATAAAATTTTTTCCATATCTTGAACTTCTTTCTTTCCTTGACCAACTTCCACAAGAGTGCCTGTCAATATCCGCACCATATTCATTAAAAATCCATTTCCTGTAAACCTCAGTATAAGCCAATTTCCATCTTTTATTACTTGAATCTCATCAATTCTTCTTATTGTGGACTTTTTCATTTTTTTATTTCCACAAAAACTTTTAAAATCATGCTGTCCAATGAAAGATTCACTGGCTTTTTTTATAGCCTCCACATTTAAAGGTTCTTGTATATGCCAACAATACTTCCTCTCAAATACTGGATTTTCTTGTCCCATATAAATGCGATACTCATATTGTTTTTTTACTGCATTTAGCCGGCTATGAAACCGCTCTCCCACTTCTTTTACTTCTACAATTCCAATATCTTTTGGCAAATACTCTTGCATATATTCTGCCATTTCTTTCTCTGTCATAGAAGAATGGGTATGAAAATTTGCCACTTGAGCCAACGCATGAACCCCTGCATCCGTTCTTCCAGAACCAGCCAGTTCAATGGATTCACCTGTCATTTTTGTCAACAATTGTTCCATCTTCCCTTGAATGGTTTGCTCTGTATTTCCCTGTTTTTGCCAACCATTGTACTTTGTACCATCATATCGAATGATCAAACGAATATTTCTCATAGTCCTCCTATTTCATAAACCTAGAGAAATCCCAATATACAAGCCTCCTTTGTATTTCTTATTTCCAAAAGAGTGTTATATTGGGATTTCCTCTGATCCATATATTTTTTGTTATTATGGCTTATTTATTTTCTGGAATCTGAACTTCTTCTTTTTCAGATGCTCCAACTTCAGTGAGCGATTTCACAAGACCTGCAATTCCTTGAATCTCAGATGGAATAATAATTTTAGTCGCTCTTCCATTTGCCGCTTTTCCAAATGCCTCCAAACTTTTCAATTGCAATACTGCATCATCTGGATGTGCCTCTTTTAAAAATCGAAGTCCATCGGCATTTGCCTTTTGAATGCTTAAAATCGCTTCGGCTTGCCCTTCCGCTTCACGAATTGTAGCTTCTTTTTGTGCTTCTGCACGAAGAATTGCTGCTGATTTTTCCGCTTCTGCCTCAAGAATTAAAGCCTCTTTCTTACCTTCTGCACGAAGAATCGCTGATTTCTTCTCTCCTTCTGCACGAAGAATTGCTTCACGTCTTTCACGCTCTGCTTTCATCTGTTTCTCCATCGCATCTTGAATGGCTGCTGGTGGAATAATATTTTTTAACTCAACACGATTCACTTTGATTCCCCATGGGTCAGTTGCAATATCAAGGGTAGCACGCATTTTTGTATTAATCGTTTCTCTTGATGTCAAAGTTTGGTCAAGCTCTAAATCACCGATGATGTTACGAAGTGTTGTGGCGGTTAAGTTTTCAATCGCCATAATTGGATTTTCCACCCCATATGCAAAAAGTTTTGGATCGGTAATCTGATAGAAGACAACCGTATCAATTCGCATTGTAACATTATCCTTTGTGATAACTGGCTGTGGTGCAAAATCTACCACTTGTTCTTTTAATACCACCCTACGAGCTACTCGATCAATAAAAGGAACTTTAAAATGAATTCCCACAGACCATGTACCTTGATATGCACCCAAACGCTCAATCACATAAGCGGATGCCTGTGGCACAATTTTCACACAGGATAAAGCTATGATTACAATAAGGAAAATAATAAAGATCAGAAAAATTGTTCCGATAATATTAAACGCTCCACTCATCTTGAATCCCTCCTACTTAACAATTAATTTTACTCCAGATATTCTTTGAATTGTGACATTGGTTCCAACAGGAATTATGTTGTCATCATTCTCTGAACGAGCCATCCATTCCTGCCCATTGATAACAGCAGTTCCTTGCCCTTTTTTATTATCAATTTCTTCTTTGACCTGTGCCTGCTTCCCAATAAGACTATCCACATTTGTTTTTACTGTGCGATTCATCATATGCTTTGTTGCCCATGGTCTTGTAAAAATCAGCAAGAGCACCGAAACAACTGCAAATAATAGGAGTTGACCAATAAATCCTATATTAAATGCAGCACCGATTCCAGCTATAATCGCTCCACCTGCAAACCAAATGCTTGTAAGTCCCAATGTTACAAGCTCAATGATAATAAAGACAGCTGCCGCTAATAGCCAAAGAAAAACTGCCAACATATTTATCTTCCCCTTTCCCACTGATTTTTCTGAATATTTTATTGGTTTGTTTCTATTCTACTATATTCTATAAAAAAAAACAATTATTCTATATTATTTTATTCTTTCTCTTTTTAAATAGATCATATCAATCAACTGTTGTCCTTCTTCAAAAATTGGATGATCATAGTGCATAAGAAAAAAATCTTTTACAATATGGGAACGATGAAATCCACATTTTTCATAGAAAGGAATTGTCATGGGTGAATCTCCTGTTCCAACATATAGGGTGTTACAATCTTGGTAATAAGAGAAAACAAAGTCTATTAATGCTCTTCCATACCCCTGCTTTTGTGCTGTTGGAACGGTGGCAAGATTTTTAATCTCATAAATCCCTTGTTCTTCTTTTGTCACAACACATTCTGCTTTCACCTCACCTTGATCCGTACAAAGAAACATCTCTCCTCGTTCTAAATACCGATCAATCATGGACTCTTGTTCATCCGCAAGCAATAAAAGCTCTAAATAACTCTTTTTGTTTTTTTCTACTTTTTGTATTTTCATAAACACTTCACCTCTTTTCAGCTACGAAACGAGAAAAGCTGTTTCCCGCCTTTTACGGTGAAACAGCCTTTCACTTTTATACTATGCTTCTACTTCTTCTTTTCTTCTAAGTAACCAACCGATTTCTAATCCTTCTTCTAATTCAACGAAGATTTTTTGTTTAGAATGTGGTGCACTTTCCATATCTCTTCCATCTTCATCAAGAATTCTCTTAACAACGACTTCTTTATTTCTTCCATCCGGAATCATCACTTCAATGGTTTCTCCAACAGAGAACTTATTTCTTTGTTCTAATTCATAAAGACCATCTTCATTGATTCCTTGGATTGTACCGATATAAGTATATTCTTTAATATATGTGTTGTTATCATAGATCTGACTATTTTCGTCTGTTTTTCCAAAATAGAATCCTGTTGTAAACTGACGGTATGTGCATTTTGAAATTTCGCTTTTATAGTAATCCATATTTGCACGATACTTTTCTTCGGATTCTAAATAATCGTTGATAGCTTTTCGATATGTTCTTGCAACGGTTGCCACATAAAGAGCTGTTTTCATTCGTCCTTCGATTTTAAAACTATCAACTCCTGCCTCTACCAGTTCTGGAATATGTTCGATCATATTCAAATCTTTGGAATTGAAAATATAAGTTCCTCTTTCATTTTCATAGACAGGCATATATTCCCCTGGACGTTTTTCTTCTACGATAGAATATTTCCAACGACAAGGATGTGTACAAGCACCACGATTGGCATCTCTTCCTGTCATGTAGTTGCTAAGCAGGCATCTTCCAGAATGGGACATACACATAGCACCATGAATAAAGGCTTCAATTTCCATATCCTCTGGAATGTTGGCACGAATCTCTTTTAATTCTTCTAAAGAAAGCTCTCTAGCAGCTACCACACGTTTTGCTCCTAAATTATACCAGAATTGATAGGTTTTATAATTTGTGCTGTTTGCCTGTGTGCTGATATGAATATCAATTTCAGGAATTACTTCTCTTGCAATGGCAAAAATTCCTGCATCAGAAACGATAACGGCATCTGGTTTTAATTCTTTTAACTCGTTAAAATATTCATAAACACCATCAATGTCGTAATTGTGTGCAGAAATATTGGCTGTAATAAATACTTTTACTCCATGAGCATGAGCGTATTCAATTCCCTCTTTCATTTCATCATGGGAAAAATTCTTCGCTTTTGCACGAAGTCCAAACATTTCACCGCCAATATAAATGGCATCTGCACCATATGTTACCCCTGTCTTTAAAACTTCAAGACTACTTGCGGGGATCAATAATTCAATTTCTCTTCTCATTGTTTCATTTCACACATAGAACTAGAAAAACTTTTCCAATCTATGTGACTCCTTTCTTACTCTTATCTTCTATGTTTCTATATCAAAATTTGACATAACTTCTCATGTCAAAACTCTTTTTCCTCTTCCTCTTCTACCAAAGAAGTTCCTTTTTTCTCCACTCTTGTACTGACAGTCACACCATCACCAACAGGAAGAATAACCGTTTCCAGCTCTTCAATATTCTTTAATGTGTAAAGATACTCTCTCATTCGACTATGAATGGTTCTGTTTCTTCTTGTGACGCCGTAACGTGACTGCACCACATCTCCATCTTGTAAAACATTATCCGAAATCAAAACTCCATCTTTGGAAAGTAAACGCATAACTTCCTTAAAAAAATGGATGTACTGCCCTTTTGCAGCATCCATAAAAATCAGATCATAAGAAGGCTCTAATGTCTTTAGAATTTCTTCTGCATCCCCTTCTAACAAAGTGATCTGTCCTTCTTTTCCTGCTCTTTTAAAATTCTTTTTTGCCTCAATAATTCTTGGCTCATATTTTTCTATTGTTGTAATTGTCGCACCCTCTGGTAAATATTCACTCATAAAAATAGCAGAAAATCCTACTGCTGTTCCAACCTCTAAGACTCTCTGTGGCTTTTTCATACAGATTAGAACTTTTAATAGTTCTTTTGTGTCCTTACGGATAATTGGGACATAGTTTGCAAGTGCCTCTTTTTCAATGGCTGAAACTATGTCCCTATCATTATGATTTAGAGAGTTAATATAAGCGACAATTCTTTCGTCAACTATCTTACTCATGTTTCTCCTTTATTACTTTCTGGCTCTTCTGCTGACAAAATTGCCAAAATATCATCCGTTTTCATAGAAGGTCCCACTTCATAGGTTCCTGCTTTCAATTGTCCGTTATACTTTGAAAATCTATAACGCAATATAAATGTGTATTTGTTAGCAATCACGCCTTCCTCTTCCAAAACCCGTGCAATATTCATTGCAGAGGCTCCTTCATGGACTGTCACCGTCACCGTCGCTTTATTTTTGGGCTGATACGCTTCATTGGCAAAAACCTGATAAGCAAAATGGTACGCGAACAAAAAGAGTTGTAGTAACAAATACAAAATAATTAAATTAACTGCCAGTCGCAAAACACTGAAAAAAACTGCTCTTAATGTTTTACTTGCTGTTTTTTTTGCCATCCGTTTTTACCTCACATCACTCTTCTTCCAAAAAACGATAATCCACTTTAATTCCATCAGCGATGGCCTCAGAAACACTTCGTATCATTTTACAAACTTTTTGCTCTACAATCAAATATTCGGTAACTTCTGGAAGGCTTAATTCTGTTTTATACTCTTCTCGAAGTGCTCGCACTTCCTGCATAACATTCCCAACATCTGGACTATTATGCAGGAGAAACGAACGCCTTCGATATTCATTCAGTCTTTGAAACAATTCTGTGTTCTCTTCTATTTTCTTTTGTAGTCTTTGATAGGTGATATAATCTTTAGAACGTCTGATCTCTCGAATCAAAGACTGTGTTTTATACGTAATCGTATCCATTTCCTTCGTTTACACCTCTGTAATAATTGGAAGGATCATTGGATTTCTCTTTGTGCGTTTCCATAAAAATTCACCGAGGGAATCCTTAATTGTATTTTTGATTTTGCCCCAATCAGTAACATTTTTACTAAGACATTCGATCAATGCCTCTTTGACAACTTGTCTTGCATCTTCCATCAACGTTTCTGATTCTCTTACATAGACAAATCCTCTCGATACAATATCTGGTCCTGCCACAAGCTGATTGCTGAATTTCTCCAAAGTTACAACGATGATCAACAGACCATTTTGGGATAAATGCTGGCGATCTCGTAATACAATATTTCCAACATCTCCAACACCTAATCCGTCAACGAAAACTCCTTGTGCTGGGACTCTTCCTGCTTTTCGTCCATACTCTCCAGATAATTCCAGTACATCTCCTGAAGAAAGCATGAACACATTTTCTTTTGGAACGCCCATTTCCATAGCAAGTCCTGCATTTGTCTTTCTATGGCGATATTCTCCATGAAGAGGAACTGCATATTTTGGTTTTGTAAGGGCATATAACAGCTTTAACTCTTCCTGACAAGCATGACCGGATACGTGAGTATCTTGGAAAATAACTTCTGCCCCTTTCATATAAAGCTCGTTAATAATCTTTGATACCGCTTTTTCATTGCCTGGGATCGGATTGGAGCTAAAAATAATCACATCATTTGGCTGAATGGAGATTTTCTTATGCACAGACGCTGCCATACGAGAAAGGGCTGCCATTGTTTCCCCTTGACTTCCTGTTGTAATTAAAACAAGCTGTTCATCTGTATAGTTTTTCATCTGTTCCACATCAATCAGCGTATTTTCTGGAATTTCCATATAACCAAGTTCTACGGCTGTATTGATGACATTTACCATACTTCTGCCTTCAACGACTACTTTTCTCTTATACTTATGTGCAGTTAAAATAATCTGATGCACACGATCCACGTTAGAAGCGAATGTGGCAATGATAATACGTCTTTTTGAATGCTCTGAAAATAAACTATCGAACTTTCTAGCCACCACCTTTTCTGACATGGTATACCCTGGACGCTCTGCATTGGTACTATCAGAAAGCAGTGCTAACACTCCTTTTTTCCCAATCTCCGCAAAACGGCTCAAATCCATTGTCTGTCCAAAGAGTGGAGTATAATCGATCTTAAAATCACCTGTATGAACGATAATACCTGCTGGTGAATAAATGGCAAGTGCTGCTGAATCAGCAATGCTATGATTTACTTTAATAAATTCAATGCGGAAACAACCAAGATTAATGGACTGACCATGTCTTACCACTTTTCTTCTTGTTGTCTTCATGAGGTTATGCTCTTTTAGCTTATTTTCGATCAATCCCATTGTCAATTTCGTCGCATAAATTGGCATATTGATCTCGCGAAGAATATATGGAATGGCTCCAATATGATCTTCATGTCCATGAGTAATAACCAGACCTTTCACTTTATCCGCATTTTCTTTCAAATACGTGATGTCTGGGATTACTAGGTCAATTCCAAGCATTTCGTCATCAGGGAATGCAAGCCCACAGTCCACGACGATGATGCTATCCTCAAATTCATAGGCTGTAATATTCATTCCGATTGCTTCCAACCCTCCGAGTGGAATGACCTTTATTGGTTTGTTATCTGTTTTCAAAATAATTCCTCCTGTTTTTATTTCTCCATATAAATTTTATAATATCCGTACAATTTCACTTCATAATCTGCTACCTGAACGCCCAAAGTATTTGCAATTCCCTCTTTGAACATCAATACATTTTTGCAATTCAGGCATACTACATGGTGATGAAAATGCTATCCACATTTCATTCTGTCAAACGTTCCCTTTTACAGTTCAATGTCCACGTCTTCCAGCAATTCTTCAAACACTTTTCCGAGTGAAGCAAGTTCATTATCATCTTCCACAAATTCATAAGAGGCAAACTCTTCGCCTTCTTGTTCCTTTGTTTCTTTCATAATGTATACTTCTACATCTTCATCTTCCTCATCTAAAGTATCTGCCACAAGCAAATAATTGATACCATTAATTTTTGTTTGTTCTAACACATAGAGCTCCAACTCTTCTCCATCGTCAGTCACAAAAGGGATTACATCTCTTTCTTCCATTGTTTTCTTTCCTCTTTTCTTTTTCTTTTTATTTTATTATGAAACGTTCTTCATTGCTTCTATACTGCATTCCTATATCGTATTTTTCTCTTCGCTTTTCATTCTATACCATATAGAAATCTATAACACAACTTCAAACCGTTTATAACGTCCTTAACCGCATATCCAATTCCGATGATTCTATCACATTTCTTCTAATTTATAAGTGACTTTATCACATTTGCTATGGGCACAGATTATTGCATCTGTTCTTTTATTTTTTCTCGATTCGCTTCCAGATAGCTTTGTAAAATAATAGCAGCTGCCATCTGATCAATAACATCTTTGCGATTTTCTCTTCTGACACTGCCTTCTATAAGTATCCGCTCCGCTTCCATGGTTGTCAAACGCTCGTCCCAGAGCACAACAGGAAGACCTGTTCTTCTCTCCAGGTCTTCTTTAAAACTCTCTGTTGCCTGCGCTCTATCGCCAACAGTATTATTCATATTTTTTGGATATCCGAGCACAATCAGTAAGACCTCATTCTCCGTTGCAATTTGTTCAATCCGAGCTAAGGTTTGTCTTAACTTGCTGGATGATTTTCTCGTAATGGTTTCCACTGCTTGTGCTGTGATAAATAACTCATCACTAAGAGCAACTCCAACAGTCTTAGTCCCATAATCCAGTCCCATAACTTTCATTCATTTTCTCCTGTTTTCTACTTTAGTCTTGTTTCAATGTAGTTTTCTAAAAGTGCCTCCATGATCTCATCGCGTTCTGCTTTCATGATCAAACTTCTTGCACTCTTATAACTTGTAATATAAGTTGGATCTCCTGACATAATATAGCCTACGATCTGATTGACAGGGTTATATCCTTTTTCTTCTAAAGCATCATAGACTTGTCTTAAAATATCATGTACATCTAATTGTTGTTCATTTCCTACCTGTTGAAAATACTGTGTATGATTTGCTTCCATATTATCACGTCCTTTAATACTTATAATACTATTCTAATATAAATTATCAGAAAATACAATAAATTATTTTGTTTTTATTTAAAAACTACATTTCCTGTTAGCATTCCACTCTCTAAGCGTCCGCTAAGTTCTACCATGACAATTTCATTTGTGTTAAGACTTTCTCCTAATACGGCTACTTTTTGATATCTCTTTGTATGACCAGTAAAATAGGTCACTCCGTTCTCTTCATACTCCTCTTCAAGAAGAATATCGACCGTTTCTCCTAAAAATGAATCTTCATAACGTTTTTTCTGTTCCGTTGTCATAGCAAGAAGCAATCCACTTCTCTTACTTTTTTCCTGTTCTGGCACCTGTTCTTTCATCTGATCCGCTCTTGTACCTTTTCTTCTTGAATATTTAAAAACGTGCATTTCATAGAGATCGATTTTCTCTAAATAGCGATAGGTTTCATCAAATTCTTCCTGTGTTTCTCCTGGGAATCCTACGATAATATCCGTTGTAAGAGCCGGACGATCAAAGGCTTCTCTTAAAAGCTCACAGCTTTTTTTATACTCTTCACATGTGTAATGACGATTCATTCTTTGCAATGTCTGATCGCATCCACTTTGTAAAGATAAATGGAAATGTGGACAAAATTCTTTGACTTTGACAAGCTCTGTTACAAACTCTTTTGTAATAATTCTTGGCTCTAAAGAACCGAGTCTGACTCTTTCAATCCCTTCAATCTTTGCAACTTTTTGAATCAGTTCTAACAATTGGCTTTTTTCAATTCCATAAACAGGCTTTTTCATATGTCCACTGTCTGGTTCTGTTCGATCCCAAAGATCGATTCCATAAGAACTTAAATGGATTCCTGTTAAAACGATTTCCTTATATCCATTTTTAGCAAGAGCTTCCACTTCTAAAAGAACGTCTTCCATTTTACGACTTCTCACTCTTCCTCTTGTAAAAGGAATAATGCAGTAAGAACAGAACTGGTTACAACCATCTTGCACCTTAATGTAAGCTCTTGTATGTTCACTCACCTCATGAATGGTCAATTCTTCATATTCTTCTGTATCATTGATGTCAATCACTTCTGGACGCTTTTCACTACTTCTAAAATACTCTTCTAAAATGGATACAATATCTTTTTTCTTATTATTTCCCACTACAAGATCCACATAAGGATCTTGTAAAAGTTCCTCTGCGGCTGACTGCACATAACATCCCATAGCGATTACCACCGCTTCTGGATTCATTTTTCTTGCACGATGTAACATCTGTCTGCTTTTTCTATCCGCTACATTGGTTACCGAACAAGTGTTGATGAGATAGACATCTGCGGAGTCTTGAAATTCTACAATCTCATATCCCGCTGAACTCAACAATTCTTGTACTGCATCTGTTTCATATTGATTTACCTTACAACCCAATGTAAGAGTTGCAATTCTTTTTTTCTGGAACATAATTCCCTCCATTTCTCTCTTTTTCTTAATTTTCATTTCCTAGCGTTCTCGTTTTTATTTTTTCCAGTATACCTAGAACATTTCCTATCTGTAAAGTACAATAATTTTCCAAATCTTCACATATTTTTAGCAACTTTTTATCTTGACTTTTTTATGCTTGCCTAGTACTATGTAGTTGATAGAGGAAAGGGCATGTGAAAGAAACCCTGAATCCTCTTGTTTTTTTTGTCATAAAAAATAGAAGGTTCATAAACTTTATATTACCTTAATATTTATTTTTTTGTACAAGAAGCAACCATATTATATACAAAACTAGGAGGATCTTATTCATGAAAACTATCAAAATTTCATTGGATACCATTGAAAAAGTAAAAAAATTCGTGTCTGAAATCAACAAATTCAACTCTGAATTCGACTTAGTATCTGGTAGATACACAATTGACGCAAAATCTATTATGGGTATCTTCAGTTTAGATATTTCCAAACCAATCGATTTAAATATTCACGATGAAAAAATAGTGGCTGACATTATGAACAAACTCGCTCCTTATATCGTAGAACAATAAGAAACACGTTTCACAAGTTTCTTACGCAAATCATAACAGCAAATACACCCCGTAAAGTCTTTTTGGCTGAACGGGGTGTATTGTTTTCCATCATCTAACGCACATTTATGATCTCAACGGTTTCAATTGCTTTTTGCATTAACTCGTCAATCACATCTTTTAAATTCTCTTCTGACTTCTTAATCACATTGATATTTGGTTTTGTAACTGGGTGTTTTGCCACGAAAATCGTACAACAATCTTCAAATGGTAAAATGGATGTTTCATATGTGTCAATCTTTTCTGAAATATCAATGATTTCTTGCTTATCCATACCGATACATGGACGGAACACCGGCATCGTACAAACCTCATTTGTACAAGCTAAGCTGTGCATCGTCTGAGAAGCAACTTGTCCGATACTCTCTCCTGTAACAAGAGCTAAATCTCCATTTTCTTTTGCAAAATGTTCTGCGAGCTTCATCATATAACGTCGCATAATAATGGTTAATTCATCATGTGGACACTTCTCATAAATAGCCAGTTGAATATCTGTAAAATTTACAACATGAAGTCTAACTGGCCCTGAATATTTGGATACAAGTCTTGCAAGATCCACAACCTTTTGCTTTGCACGCTCACTAGTATAAGGAGGTGCATGGAAATAAGTCGCATCAATTCCAACACCACGTTTTGCGATCATATAACCAGCAACCGGGCTATCAATTCCACCAGAAAGCAATAACATGGCTCTTCCATTGGTTCCAATTGGCATTCCTCCTGGCCCTGGAATCACGCTAGAATAAATATATACTTTAGAACGAATTTCAATGGTGAGCAATACATCTGGATGATGCACATCCACTTTCATCTCTGGGAAACGAAGTAAGATCTGCTCTCCCATATCCGCATTAATTTCATTGGAGTTCTTTGGATACTGTTTATCAGCTCTTCTTGCATGAACTTTAAATGTTAAATTTTTATCGGCATAATGCTCGTCCATATAGTTTCCAACAACAGATACGAGATTATCCCAATCTTTATTTTCTTCAATGACAACAGGACAAATTCCTGTGATTCCAAAGACACGTTTTAAAGCAGTCACTGCTTCATCAAAGTCATATTCTCCATTTGCCTCTACAAACACACGTCCAGACTCTTTTCTCACATCAAAGTCACCAACTGGTGCAATGGCATGACGAATCTGTTTCATAAGAGCATCTTCAAACAGATACCGGTTCTTTCCTTTGATACCAATTTCTGCATATTTGATTAAAAATGCTTTAAATTCTATCATTCTTTTTCTCCTTTTTCTCTTCTCTTGGCATTCTATCGTCTTGTAAATCTTCTAAGCACTGGGACTAATTCTTTTAGACAAGCAATTGCCCAATCGATCTCTTCTTCCTTTGTAAAAATAGAAAGGCTAAAGCGAAGGGTTGAATCTAACTGTTTTTTATCAAGTCCAATGGCTTGCAATGTTCCACTCACTGCTGGATGATTGGAAGAACAAGCAGAACCTGAAGACACATACACGCCTTTTTCCTCTAAGGCATGGAGCAACACTTCACTGCGAACACCAATAAAACTTAAACTGATAATATGTGGTGCCATTCCTGAATGATCCACCACATCTTCTATTTCACAAGCTCCTTGAATCAATCGTTCTTTTAAAGACTTTAACTTGTTTATCTTTTCTTCATGGTTTTCATACATCAATTTGGATGCTAGAGAAAGTCCTGCGATGGCTGGCACATTCTCCGTTCCAGAACGCATTCCTCTTTGCTGTCCACCACCAAATATGAGCGGGTGAATCTTTGTCTTATCCTTAATATAAAGGAAACCACTTCCCTTTGGCCCATGGATCTTATGTCCACTCACAGAAAGAAGATCCACTTTCCATCTCTTTGGATAGAGAGGGAACTTACCATACGCCTGAATTGCATCCACATGAAATAAAATCGTATCACGATAGCCTTTTATGATGCGTCCAATCTCTTCGATTGGCTGTACCGCTCCAATTTCATTATTCACACCCATAATCGAAACGAGAATCGTTTCTTCACATAGAGCTTCCTTTAATGCCTCAAGCTCTACAATTCCTCTCTCATCCACTGGAAGATATGTGATACGAAATCCCTCTTCTTCCAAATGGATTAAAGGATTGTATATAGAAGCGTGTTCGATTCTCGTTGTAATGATGTGATTCCCTCTTCTTTTATTGGCATAAGCACTTCCAATCAATGCCATATTATTGGATTCTGTCCCACCTGATGTGAAAAGAATTTCTTTTGGCTCTACTTTTAAAAGTTTGGCAATGGTTTCTTTTGCTTCTTTTATATATTGTTCTGCTTCAACGCCTTTTTTATGAAGAGAAGATGGGTTCCCAAAATCCTCTTCCATCACCTTTACCATAATATCTTTCACTTCGGAAAAGACAAAGGTCGTCGCTGCATTATCCAAATATGCTTCCATTTTTATTCTTCCTCCAGTTCGAACATCAAAATGCTAAGAGCCGTAAGCCCTGCTGTTTCCGTTCTTAAAATTCTTCTTCCCAATGTCATAATTTCAAATCCGGATTGTTTCGCCTGTTCGATCTCTTTTTCATCAAAACCGCCTTCTGGTCCGATATAGATTCCAATGCTCTTTACTCCATGAAGACTTTTTACCAGTTCTCTTGCATGATTCATTCCCCGTTCATCTTCATATGGTACGATACATCGTTCCATTGTCTTTCCATAAGCGACTGCCTCTTGCCAACTCATTGGCATGGATACCGTCGGAATCAGACTTCTCTTTGCCTGTTTTGCCGCACTGAGTGCGATGGCATTAAACCGTTCCACCTTTTTTTGTGCTTTTTTGGGCTCGATTTTTGCAACAGAGCGTTTCATAGCAACAGGAACGATCTCACAAGCTCCAAGCTCCACCGCTTTTTGAATAATCAGTTCTAATTTATCAGACTTTGGAATCCCTTGAAATAGCGTAATGCGTACGGGCAATTCTTTACTGTCTTCTTCCTTTTCTTCAATCTGTGCGATGATCTGATCTTCTTCTAGCTTTTCAATTATACAATAGTACTCCCATTTCTGTCCATCACTAATTGCAATCGGTTCTCCAACTTTCATTCTAAGAACATTTTTTATATGATTGACATCTGTTCCTGTAATGAAAATCTTATCTTCTACGATTTGAGATGGTTCTACAAAAAAACGATACATGGTGTTCTCAACTTTCTTTTTATTCTGTTCCGTTATTTTCTATTTTATTTCGTATTTCCTGCATTCTCAGATCCATTTCACATATGGCATCTGCACATTGTTTTAACTCTTTTGAAATTTCATCTGAGTTTTTCACATTCTTTTTATACTTTAACTTGTGATCAAGACTCGCCCAAAAATCCATAGCGATGGTTCGAAGTTGTACTTCTACCTTCATATGCTTTTTCTCTTCTGCTAAAAAAATAGGAATATCTAAAATGAGATGCAAACTTCGATACCCATTTTCTTTTGGATTTTTGATATAATCTTTTTCTTCCACAAGAATGATGTCATCTTGTTTTATCAACAGCTCTGCAATGTTATAGATATCTTCCGGAAAGGAGCAGACAACTCGAATTCCTGCGATATCAAATAAATTTTTTTCAATACTTTCAACCGAAATTGGTAACCCTTTTCTTTTCAGCTTTTCTACAATGCTAAGTGGTTCTTTAATTCTGGATTCAATTGCTTCAAAAGGATTACGACTATGTCTTAATGCGAATTCTTTGTTCAATACTTTTAGCTTTGTTTTCACTTCCATCAAAGCACATTCATACTGCATCATCAGCTCCAAAAATGGATGTGCCCTTTTCAAAAGTTCTTCTGGGTGATCCGTTCCTAAGATGGCATTAAAGTTAAACTCTTCTTCTTTCCATTGTGCGTTTTTCTTTTCATCCACTGGTTTCATTTTCACTCGTTTTGTATTTCCCAATTCCTTCATCCTTTCGTCTTTTATTAAAAGAGGATGCAATTTTCCCATTACATCCTCTCTTTCATCGCTTCCACATTCTCCCTCTTATCCGCTTATCAACTGTTTACTGCTTTTATCACTATTTCTTTGGTCTGGCTGTTATGGACACCCACTCTCCTAAATGATTGATCTCCAATATCTCCATATGATTAGAAAGAATTGCTTCTTTCACTTCTTCCTCTTTTGTATTGATAATTCCTGATGTAATGAAAATACCACCCTCTTTTAAATGTGGTGTCACTTTTCCAGCAAGAGGACAAATAACATCTGCTAAAATATTGGCAACAACAATATCATAACAATCATATCCAATCTCGTCTTGGAAGGATTGGTCTTCCAAAATATTTCCTTGAATAACGTTTAATTGTTGCTCTGTCACTCCATTGATCGCCATATTTTCTTTTGTAGCAATGACAGCATTTGGATCAATATCAATCCCAAGCACTTCTTTTACACCCAGTTTAATTGCGATAATTCCTAAAATACCGCTTCCACAGCCGGCATCCAAAACCTTTGTATCCGGTTTAATGTACTTTTTGAGCTGAGAAATGCAAAGTCTTGTTGTTTCGTGAGATCCAGTTCCAAAAGCGGTTCCTGGATCGATTTGAATGACGAGATCATCTTCCTTTTGTTCGGTAAGTTCTTCCCAAGTCGGCTTAATAATGATGTTATCATCCAAACGAAATGGTTTAAAATATTGCTTCCAGTTGTTGATCCAATCCTTGTCTTCTGTTTCTCCAAACGTAATCTTTCCACTTCCAATTGGGAAAAATTCTTTGATCTCTTCCAACTTTTCCTCAATTTTCTTTGCCCATTCTTCCAAATCTTGATCTTCTTCTAAATAACAATTGATCTTTGCTGTACCATCATCTGGTGCGATCTCATCGGGAAGAAGATCCACATACATGGTTTTTCTATCCTCTTCTGTTAAAGGCACATGATCTTCTACTTCAATTCCTTCCACTCCAAGTTCTGAAAGTTCATAGCTGATCATATCTGTTGCCATGGTCGTTGTTTCAATTGTAAGTTTTTTCCACTTCATGTTCCATCCTCAACTTTCTTTTTGTTGAACTGCTGATTGTTCGATTCTATTATCTAGCTTGTTTTAACATTTCTTTTAGCTCGTCCACATCAAAAGTATAGTTGCTATTACAGAAATGACAATTGACTTCGATTGGCTTTCCATCATCGATCATTTCTTGAATATCTTTTTGTCCAATACTAATCACTGCTTTTCCAACTTTTTCTTTGCTACAATCACAATAAAATGCGGTTGGAATTTTATCCATGATGTTGATACCGAACTCTCCAAGTAAGTCTTCCATCATATCCTCTGGCATCTTTCCTTCTTCAAGACAAGTCGTAACGGAAGAAAACTCTGCTAATTTTTTCTCTAATTTTGAAATCAGTTCTTCATCAGCAAATGGCATAAGCTGAATAATAAAACCACCGGCTTGACGCACTGTGTTTTCTTTATTCATAAGCACTCCAAGAGCGACGGAAGAAGGAACTTGCTCAGATGTTGCAAAATAATAAGTTAAATCTTCTGCAATCTCCCCTGATACAAGTTGTGTCTGTCCAACATATGGTTCTTTTAGTCCAATATCTTTGATGACGCTAAGCACACCAAGATCTAAGGCACGTCCAACATCTAACTTTCCTTTGCTATTTGGAGGAAGCATCACATCTGGATTATTGACACATCCCTTAACATTGGCTTTAGAATCCGCTGTTACGGTAAGCCCTCCAATTGGTCCACTACACTTAATTTGTAGTGTTAAAACATCTTTATCATTTTTACACATACTTCCCATCATAGCTCCAGCCGTTAATAAACGTCCTAGTGCTGCTGTTGCCACTGGGCTTGTATTATGTTTTTGTCTAGCTGTTTCTACAAGATCTTTTGTGTAACTAGCAAAAAAACGAATCTGATTATCTCCTGCTGTTCCACGAATAATATAATCTGACATCAATACGTCCTCACTTTCTTTGTTTTGCTCAAATACATTTCCTTATCCAAGCATCTTTGTTTCATTCTCTTCCTGTAATTGATACTGTTTCTTCGGCTGGAACGTTTCTCTTGCCACGATATAAATTCTCTCACTTGTTTCCTTTGGATCTTCATGAGTGAACGCATCATAAGCTGTGACAAATTCCATTCCTGCCTCTTTGATCGCCTCTTTTACTTCTTCTAAAGAATAGGCTCTTTGATAATGAACTTCTTCGTATTTTCGGTATAGATCTTCTTCTTCTTGTACAAAAATACTTAAACTATATTCATTTATCTTTGTTTCTTCATCATAGAAATTATCCCAAATAAAGCTCATATCTTCTCGATCTTCTGCGATGGTTCTATCTCCAAGCTGTGTACGGTATTTATATTGTGTATTCATATCAAATATAAAATATCCTCTTGGCTCTAAATAGTTATTAGCTAATCGGAATACTTTTACAAGATCTTCTTTTTCTAAAATATAATTCATGCTGTCACAAACACTAACAATGGCATGAACCGTTCCATACAGTTCAAATTCTCTCATATCCTGTAACAAATATAAAATTTGTTGTTCGGAATCCATCATTTTTTCTCTTGCAATTTCCAACATATCAATGGAATTGTCAATTCCGATCATATCATAACCAGCATCGGCAAGCAATTCTGTCATACTTCCCGTTCCACAGCCTAGATCAGCGATAATTCCACTATCAATCCCATACTCTTTTAATAGTCCAATCAAATAGTCCGCCCATTCTTCATACGGGATATTGTCCATAAAATTATCATAGACATAGGCAAACGCCTCATAACTATCGGCTTTTTTCATATTTTCCACAGGTTTCACCTCTTATCTATCTCATAACACCATGCTTCTTGTCTGTATCCTCTTAATAACAACAAACATTATACGAAAGGATCCTTATTCTGTCCACTCTTTCTACAAAATACTTTGATTCCTTATTGTCGTTCTTATCAATTCATAGTAAAATTAAAAAATACCCATTTATTTTACCATTACAAAAAGGAAACTGCAAATGACAATCAAAAAAAAACATTGGATTCATTTCATTATACCTGTTATCTATTTATTGCTGTTTGGAATCACAATTCTTTCTTCCTTGCCATCTCTAAAAGAGCAACAGGTTGTGAAAATAAAAGACGATCTTTTATACACAGGCTATGACACGTATAACGGCACCCAATATATAGGTTCTTATTATTATACCTTCACAGAAGATGGCCTACATTTTTATTTATTAAATACAAGAAAAGAAACTGGTATCCCATCCCCTAAGTTAGTTCATGGTCACTATGAAACCTGTACAAAAGAGGTGGAAGAATTAAAAGAGTCCATCGCCTCAGCTACTGGATTTACAAAAGAAGAAATCGATCAGTTATCCAGCAACTGCTTTTTTTTAGAACAAGTGCCTCTTGCCCTTTCTAAAAAAATAGCACTGATTCTTAGCATAGCACTCGCACTTTTCTCCGTCATAAAAATTATTTTATTCTTAAGACGATAAAGGGATGAATCCCTTTAAGAGTAAATAGTGAGGAGCATGAAAACACAAAAAGAGTTATAAAGGAATATCCACTCCCTTATAACTCTTTTATTGTACTATTTTTATTTCCGTTTGACGCCACCTGCCAACACAAGAAACTTATGAAATATGTTTCGCATCATTGTTCTAACTTTGTCTTAGCTTTTGCGAGAAATTTCTCACCTTCTACAATAAATCTCTCATGAACACCTTCACCAATTTTTCCCGCATTATCAAACACTTCTACATGAAAAACAAGACGTTTTCGATCGATTTCAACCAGTTCTGTTTCACAAACAATCTGGCTTCCCACTGGACTTGCGGATAAATGCTTGATATTAATGGATGTTCCAACCGTAGTTAGTCCTTCTTCCAATGCCTGTTCTGCCAATAAAAAAGATGCCTTTTCCATTAAAAGAATCATAGCTGGGGTAGCATAGACGCTAAGTCCACCACTTCCAAGAGTTTCTGCTGTGTTATTCTGTGTCACCTCTTGCGTTTCTTTCCATTTCATTCCTACTTCTAATGCCATACTAATACTCTCCTATTCCTATGTTTTATGCTTTCGTTCCATCTTACCAAGGAGCTTTGCCCTATAAGCTCTATCAAAGAACTGACCATTGCTAACGCCTATATTTTACCATAAGGATAGAGAGTTGAAAAGTTATAGAGCATTATAGTTTCGGAGAATCTTCATATTTTAAAGCATCGTTGATCCCATCAATATCTGAATCGATAGTTTCTCTACTCACTACATATCCTGATTGATCTTTATTTTTTTCCATGTCTTTTTTTCTTCTCGTCATCATTCCGCCAATTCTTCCTGTTTCCTTTGCGGATAAAGATTGCCATCCTTCTTTCACGACCTGTTCATAAAGTCCTAATTCTTTGGCAATTTCATATTTCATCTTTTGTTCTTCGGATAATGATTCTAATGATTGAGAATTTCGAATCATTTTTAATTCCTTTTTCGTATTATTTTTTGACATACAAAACCACACTCCTTTTTTATAGAGTGTGGCTTATTTCTTCTATTTTTATGCACCATGATTGACAACATTCTAATCTTCTTTTCCTGCCAAATAATTGATGAATTGCTGGGCTGTTCTTCCAGAAATGCCTCCATGGCTCAATTCCCATTGGTTTGCCTTTGCACATAACTCTTCTTCTGATAGGGTAATAGATGGATATTTTTTAGCCAATTCTGTTACAATGTTAAAATATTCTTTTTGGTTTGGCTTTGAATAATTGATCGTAATACCAAAGCGAGCTACTAAAGAAAGTTTTTCTTGCATTGTATCAGAACGATGAAGTTCATCCTTTGACATATCAGATCGATCAGACCATGTTTCTCTAATCAGATGTCTTCGATTGGAAGTGGCATAAATCAATACATTATCTGGTTTTGTTTCAAGCCCGCCTTCAATCACTGCCTTTAAATATTTATATTCAATTTCAAACTCCTCAAAGGAAAGATCATCCATGTAAATAATAAAACGATAATTTCTATTTTTAATTTGGGAAATCACATTGGATAGATCTTTAAATTGATGTTTATAAATTTCAATCATACGAAGCCCTTGATCGTAATATTCATTGATAATCGCCTTAATACTTGTGGATTTTCCAGTGCCGGCATCTCCAAAGAGCAGACAGTTATTCGCCTTTTTCCCCTCCACAAACGCTTTTGTATTATCCACTAACTTTTTCTTTTGAATTTCATATCCGATTAAATCAGATAATAACACTTGCTCCGTATTATTGATTGGACAAAAGATCGCTTTTGTTTCCCCACTTCGAATGCGAAAGGCTTTATTCAGCCCAAACATTCCAACACCATAGGCTTTATAAAAACCAGTTACCAAATCAAACATATCATTTTCGTCTTTTGCCTGCTCTAATTGTTCACTTAGAGCTTGTACTTTCTCGCTAACATTTTTATTGTACATCCGTTCTTTTTTCACAACCGCTTGATAATTACAAATTGTGGAAAAGCAATCAATGTCCAGATCTCGTTCTATCGGTGTAAAGTCATAATCAAATAATGATTTAAAAATCTTAAAATCTCCTTTTGCAAAATGATTTACCGTCTTGCCTTCGCTGGCTCCAACTTTTTCACAAGTAATGCTAAAAGGATTTTCATTTGTCATCAATAGAAATGTTAAATAATTATGCCACAAATTTTTATCGAATCCATATTGTGTTGCTACATCTAAAAGTTTATGAATCTCCTCATAAATCCTTGTAATCAGATTTTCTTGTGAGGCTGTTTTTTTCTCATAATCTTCAAAAATACCAGCCAAATTAATTAAAATATTATCCTTTTCAAACTCTCGATAAATTACTAATTTTGATACTTCACGAAACATTGTTTCCTCCTCTTTTCTTTTTCCTTTCATTTTTTAGAATGTAATTTATTACGAATTTTATTATAGCATATTTTTTTTGTGAAAGTGAATGGGTAAGGACATAGAAAAAAGTCCTATTATCTTGATATTTTTCATCAAGATAACAGGACTTTCTTACACTTCATTCTGTATTTATTTTACAAGATATACTTTTACATTTCTTACACCCCATTGGATGCAGTCATCATAAGATGGCATATAAATATCAATTTTCTTTCCTTTAATAAATCCACCGGTATCTTCTGCAACGTATGTTTTTCCATTAATGATAAGTTTTGATCCTAATGGAATCACACTTGGATCAACTGCTACCGTACGATTGGCTTTGGTTTTTGTGCCTGATGCTGTTGTACCACTCCCGTTATACGCATAGGCTTTAAATGTTCCAAGATATTTCTTTGTTGTTTTCTTTTTACTCGCTTTTCTTACAGAAGATGCTTTTACAGAAGACTTTTTCACCTTAGAAGATGTGGTTTCTGCAGAAGTGTTGTTTGTTTTATTCTGAATCTCGGTTGCTTCTTTTGTATTATCTGCGATTGTGTTATCGTTTGCTGTTACAGTTACTACCTCTTTTTTCTCTGCTTGTGCATATGTATGAACTGGTGTTAATAAACAAATACACGCTGTCATCGTAACTGCAATTGCTCTTTTCCACATTCTCATTAATACCTCCAACTTTGTTTTTTTCATTTTCATTTCTTAATTGTTACAAATTCTTTACATAATATAACATATTCTGTTACAGAATGCAAGCACAAAAAAACTCTCCTCATCGAGGAGAGCTCAGACTGTAGACAAAGTTGGTATTGGAGCAAAGCTCCATACCAACTTTTCTATTTTCATAAAATATTCTTTTAAATATCTAAAATAATGGAATATAT
>CASDVE010000031.1 GCA_949284175.1 uncultured Eubacteriales bacterium | reverse complement strand
TGACAGAGCGAAGCGATAGGCAGAGCTTAGGTTTTAGGTCGTTCTATCGAAACGAAGTGAGATAGAACTTCAAGAATATCGCTGAGAAAATCTAAGAAAAGATAAAAAATCTGTGTGTAGTTTTCAATGTATAGTTTATATGGTTAAAAAGAGACACGAATCCAGACAATATTGTCTGGATTTTTTTTGTTATAGAATAAAATTTTTATAAAAATAAAGAAAGAGATAGATTGACAAGTATTACCAATAGTGATATATTAATGATATCAAAATGATATCATTAATAGGAGGTAAAAGTTATGAATAAAAAAGAATTTGAACAATTTGAACAAAAAGAAATACATCCTAAAAATGGGATGCTTATGTTGATTGTTATTTCTATTTGTTGGTTACTTACAGTTGGTATCATCGTCGCTGGAAGTATTATGTTGTCAAAGGAAATTTATGTAGCTGGTGGAGTTGTGCTTGGGGTAGGGATTCTTCTTTTTTGTATTGTTCCTATTTTTTATGTAGGATTAAAAGTAGTGGGTCCAAATGAAGCACTTGTTCTTACTTTGTTTGGAAATTATTATGGAACTATTTTGAAGCAAGGATTTTATTTTGTAAATCCGTTTGTTTCTTTTAGTAATCCTGTTTATTTCAGAGAACAAGAAAAAGCAAAGGCTTTAGCAAAAGAAAAAAATAAAAATGGGCAGTTAGAAATCGTTCGTGTAAATGCCAAGAAAACAGTTTCTTTAAAGCGTGTTACTTTAAATAATGGAACTCAAAAAGTGAATGATGTATTAGGAAATCCAGTTATTATTGGTGCAGTGGTTATATGGAGAGTCGTAAATCCAACAAAAGCAGTTTTTAATGTGGAAGATTATATTGAGTTTTTATCCATTCAAACAGATTCTACCATTCGAAATATTGCTAGAATGTATCCATATGATTTAATAGATGCAGAAGAAGAGCAGTTTGAAACAGAAAAAACATTGAGAGGAAGTGACCAAGAGATTGCTGAGTGCATGAGAGTAGAGCTTTCTAAACGTGTAGAATTTGCTGGACTTGAAGTGGAAGAAGTGCGAATTACCCATTTATCTTATGCAGAAGAAATTGCAGCTGCTATGCTTCAAAGACAACAAGCAACAGCAGTAATTGCTGCTAGACAAAAGATTGTGGATGGAGCAGTTAGCATGGTAAAAATGGCAATTGATAAACTTGGTAATGAAGAGATCGTTGTTCTTGATGAGGAGAGAAAAGCGGCTATGGTTTCCAATCTTTTAGTTGTTCTGTGTTCTGGAAAAGATACACAGCCGATTGTAAATAGTGGAAGTATTTATTGATTGGATGTGAAATGAAATGGCTGATGAAAAAGATTTAAAAGAAATTGAAATAAAGGAGCAAGAATTAAAAAAAAGGTTAGAAAAAATTCATCAAATGGAACAGGAAATTTTGGCAAAAGAAAAAGCAATGAAATTAAAAGAAAAAGGAAAAAAACAGATTGTATTACGCCTTTCGCCAAGCCTTTGGGAAGAAGTGGCTCAATGGGCGGATGAAGATTTTCGTTCCATTAATGGACAAATAGAGTACCTTTTGACAGAGTGTGTAAGAAATAGAAAGAAAAAATAATAGAATAACAAAATATGATTTATTAAAAAAGCCTCAGAATGTTTCTGAGGTTTTTTATGATAGGAAATTCCTTTTCTTTCTACATAATCCGTATGGACAAAAATTGTTTTTAGTTATATATATATATTTATATGGAAATAATTTGTATATGAATGAAAAAATATGATATACAAATTTTTAAGTGACATAATGTGAGGGAAAATTGGTATTTTGGGAGGATTATATGAATAACGATTATTTTATGAGAATTTTTTATGTTATACTTATGGGATTTGGGTTTCCTATTATGAGATTTATGAGTCTTCATTTTGAAACTTTGAATAATAATGCGATAAGATTTCTATCTGGTGGAACTTTATTTATTTTGCTTTGTGCCATTAAATTTAGAAGAGAATTAAAAAAAATTCTTGATGAACCTAGGATAATTTTTAAGCTGTTATTGTTGGGAGTTTTTATGACAGGGAATATGTATTTTTATATTAATGGTATAAAAAACACTTCGGCATTAGCAGGAAGTATTTTTGGAATATTAGCAATGCCGTTAGCTGTCATTATGGCTGCTGTATTTTTTAAAGATGAAAGAGAGAAAGTCAAAACCAAAAATTTTTATATAGGCAGTATATTAGCTGTATTAGGTTCTTTAGTATTTGTTATACATGGTAATGATGCAGGAAGTGGTTCTGACTTTATAAGAGGAGCTATTTTTTTAGGAATCGCTATTTTTATTCAGTCTATTCAAAATCTAGTAGTAAAAAATGTTTCTAAAAAGCTACATTCCGTTGTTATCAGTGCATCTACTGCTACTTTATCGGGGAGTATATACTTAATACTCGCTATACATACAGGAGCAATTGTTCAGCTGAAAGAAGTGAGTGAGGGGTTATTGATTGGTCTTAGTTTAGCAGGAATATATGGTATGTTAACAGGAATGTTAATGGCATTTTACATCGTTCAGAAACAAGGTGTTGTAATATTTAATGTGATTCAATTACTGGTTCCTTTATCAACTGCTATTGTTGGCTATTTCACACTTGGGGAAAAGATCAATCTTTATCAAGGAATGGGAGCTTTTATAGTAGTTTTAGGTTGTATTTTTGCATTAAAAAAGATATGAAATTGAGATTATCTATATAAACAAAAGAGATTTTTATGAAACGAATGACTTCATTCTTACTATATGATAAAATACGATTAACAAATTGAATTTATTGAGGAGATGGGGAAATGAAAACAATTAGGTTATTGTATCATTTCACAGGCTCCTTTTGATTATCTGCATGGAATCTATGAAAATGTAGGAATTATTTGGATTGATGCTCATCCTGATGTATCAACTGTAAAAGACGAGTACCCTAATGCTCATGCTATGGTTCTTGGTTCACTTATGGGATACGGGGACAATTCCCTTTCAAGTTTAATGAAAAATAGAAAATTCAAACCGAATGAGATTTTATATATTGGATTACAGGAACTACACAAGTATCAAGAAAAATTTTTAAAGGACATGAATGTAGATTATAAAGTGCAGAATAAAGAATTTATATCCAATGAAGAAATTAAGAATTTTATGTGCCATTTCGACCATATATTAGTTCATCTTGATATTGATGTGTTGGACGCAAATTTATTCCATTCTACATATTTTGCAAACAAGGAATTGGTTGGTGATGGTAACGGTAGTGGTAAAATGACAATGGAAAAACTTTCTGATATATTAAAATGTATAACCAATAATGCTGATGTTGTAGGCTTTACAATCGCAGAATATCTTCCTTTTGATGAACATAAACTGCACAATATGTTCGCAGACATTAAACTGTTTCATGATTGATAAATTTTAGTGTTACAATTTCATAGTGGATATTATAAAAGCAGTTAGTCAATAAGATTGACTGCTTTTATCTTATAGGAAATTTCTCGTAAAGCGTGCATTGATAGAAGTAACATAAAGTTGTGAATAGTGTTAGAGGCACATCTTGTTCTTTATATGGAAGGTATATGTTAGATAGAAATTAGATTGAACTAAAGGATATTATGAGTGGAATAACACCTCATGTGATAAAATGAATAAAAGAGGAGGACAACATTGCAGTTATATTTAGTACGTCATGGAGAAACAGAATGGAATAAGCAGTATCGTTACTATGGAAGAACGGATATTCCATTAAATGATGAAGGAAGAAGACAAGCAGAGAAAATAGGGGATTTGTTAAAAGATATCTCTTTTGATAAAATATATAGCAGTCCTTTGCTTCGAGCAAAGCAGACGGAAGAAATGATTGCTCATAGAAAAAATGGTATGGCTCATGGAGAGAGAAAGATAGCATTGGAACTTGCAGAGCAGGACTTAGGCATATTTGAAGGGTATACTTATCAAGAATTACAGACACATTTTCCAGAGCAAGTAAAGATGTGGAATGAAGATTTTAAGAAAGCTCCTCATGGAGGAGAAATATTTGATGATTTTTATAAGCGAATTTTTACTTTCTGTGAAAAAGAATTAGAAATAGAAGGGTTACAACAAAGGAAACAAGAATCTAGAAAACAAAAACAATTTTTAATGGTTCCAAAAGAAAGAGAACAGGAAAAAGTTTTAATTGTAAGCCATTTAGCGGTGATTCGTTGTTTATTTACAATATTATTAGGTATGGATGAGGATGCCATTTGGAGTTTTACAGTGGAGCAAGGGGCATATTCTCGCATTGATATTGAAGATGGATATGCGATTATAAGAAAAATCAACCAGTCTTTATAGTATCATATGCTCTGTATGAAAAAGATTTATAAAATTGATATAGAAAAGATGGATATTAAGATAGACAAAATATATTTTTAGGAAAGGTTGGGAAAAATGGACTTATTTGATTACATGAGAGAACAAAACATGGAGAAGGAATCGCCTTTAGCACAGAGAATGCGACCAACAACATTGGAAGAAGTGGTGGGACAAAGCCATATTATTGGCAAAGATAAGTTACTTTATCGAGCAATCAAAGCCGATAAAATTGGATCGATTATTTTTTATGGTCCCCCAGGAACAGGGAAAACAACGCTAGCAAAGGTCATTGCAAATAGTACAAGTAGTATTTTTACGCAAATGAATGCCACCACTTCTGGTAAAAAAGAGATGGAACAAGCTATTGCAGAAGCAAAGAATCATCAAGGAATGTATGGAAAAAAGACCATTTTATTTGTGGATGAAATCCATCGTTTCAATAAGGCACAACAAGATTATTTATTGCCATTTGTAGAGGATGGCACCATCATTTTAATTGGAGCAACGACGGAGAATCCATATTTTGAAGTGAATGGAGCATTGATTTCTCGTTCCAATATTTTTGAGTTAAAACCGCTTTCGAAAGAAAATTTAAAGGAACTCATTCATCGTGCTGTTTATGATGAGAAAAAAGGAATGGGAACGTACGGAGCTGAAATAGAAGAAGAGGCACTAGACTTTTTAGCTGATATGGCAGAAGGGGATGCACGTTCTGCATTAAATGCCATAGAGCTTGGAATTTTGACAACCAATAAAGGTGAGGATGGAAAGATCCATATTACGTTATCCGTAGCAGAAGAGTGTATCCAAAAACGAGCCTTTAAATATGATAAGGCAGGGGATAATCACTATGATACCATTTCGGCATTTATTAAGAGTATGCGTGGAAGTGATCCAGATGCAGGGGTTTACTATTTAGCAAAGATGTTAGATGCAGGAGAGGATATTTCCTTTATTGCAAGAAGAATTATTATTTGTGCATCGGAAGATGTTGGAAATGCAGATCCAAATGCAATTCAAGTAGCCATTGCCTGTGCTGAGGCAGCAGAGCGTGTGGGGATGCCAGAGGCTAGAATTCCCCTTGCACAAGCGGTTACTTATATTGCAACAGCACCAAAGAGCAATGCAGCTTATATGGCGATTAACGATGCACTTTCCACTGTGAAACACCAAAGTGTAAGCGGTATTCCAAATCATTTAAAAGATTGTCATTATAAGGGTGCTTCAAAGTTAGGGCATGGACAAGGATACCAATACGCCCATGATTTCCCACATCACTATGTAAAACAACAGTATATTCCAGATTCTTTAGTTGGAACCGTATTTTATGAACCAACAGAGAATGGATATGAAAGAAGAATAAAAGAATATTTAGAGTTTTTGAAAACATTATAAAAGATATGGGGCTTTATTTACGCAAAGACAACGAGCCATGCGAGAGCATGTATGCTCACATATGGCGACTGTCTGCGAGTCAGAGAAGTTCGCAAAGCGTGCTTCTCATCGTTTTTTCCTGCCAAATAAGAAAATAAATGCCCAAAGTACAACAGGCACAATGATTGTAAGAGATAGCATTCCAAAAAAGTTTGGATTGCCTGTAATGCCAAAGATACAAGTAATGATAAAGAGTGCAACTAAAGCAATAATAGTAACAATTGCTAAGATTTTACGAAATAACAGCATATAAAACTCCTATAATAAAAGATTTCGTGTCGTATGGTTAAAATGAATATGAAAGTATTTTCTCACAAAAAATTCAATTTTGCAACTGTTTCCAATGGAAAAAGGAAACGGGTGTAACACTGTGCATTGACAACGTTACACCCGAATGAAAAGGGGAGGATATAAGTATTAATTTTTATCTTTTGTAACCGCACCATTAGAGGGGGAATCTAATGATAAAAAGAGTATACGCAATCCAATAAATAAAGCCTGTGTTGCATGCTTGTCTTTATTAGATTAATTATAGTATGACCGAATTTTTTGACTTTATACAAAAATAAAAATTTTTTTTAAAAATATTTTTATAACTTATAAAAAATCAAGGAAAATAAAGGGGATATTGCACTTTCTTGGTTGCAAAATCAAAAATTTTTTGTTATACTTACTAATGCTATAATAAGAATACCATATTTCCAAACAGTACCATTACGAATAAGGAGATATGGGCGGTGTATTCGTAAAATATTATTTCAACAAAGGATGGTAGATTATGAGTTTATTACAAGAGTGGCGTGATTTCGCCTACGGACATGATGATAATACAAAAGAAGGTCAGGATTTTTGGCTTAGCTATTTCCATATTGAAAAAGGAATTTATGAGCAGTTATTAAGCAATCCTAATGAAGTTGTAACAGGAACAATTAAATCTTTAGCTGATCGATACACAACAACAATCAGCATGATGGTTGGTTTCCTTGATGGAATCAATGATAGTTTAAAAACTCCAAATCCTATCGAAGAAATGACAGAAGATACAGAAGTATCTTTAGACATTGATTTGGAAAAATTATACTACAATATGGTTGGAGCAAAAGCTCAGTGGTTATATGAACTTCCAATGTGGAAGACATTACTTTCTGATGAAAGAAGAAAAGAATTATACAAAGAATCTAGATCCGCATCTACTGTTGTAAAAGGACCTAAGATTGGACGTAACGATCCATGCCCATGCGGAAGTGGTAAAAAATATAAATTCTGCTGTGGAAGATAATAATAAGTAAAAAGACTGTTTGTGTTTTTATATTGAAAATGCAAATAGTCTTTTTTATGTTATAGGAAATTATTTTTTCGAACTTGACAAATGTGAAAAAATGGTTATAATAATATCTCATACTACGAGATAAATGGTAGAGCCAAAAGGGGAAGAAAGGGAGAGAACATATGGATTACAAAACTTATCTTGATGAGTTCCATACGATTATGGCAACCTTATCAAAGAGGCGAATCCACCAAGCGACAACGGAAAGTACAAAAGGCGAGATGGGAACGCTTATGTGTTTGACATTTGAAAAAGATGGGGTCACATCAGGAGAACTAAAAGAGAAATTGCACGTTGCATCAGGAAGAATTTCTGATATTTTGCGTGCATTGGAAAGTAAAGGTCTTATCACTCGGGTTCAAAATCAAGAGGATAATCGTAAGGTGATGGTCTATATTACAGAAGAAGGAAGAGAAATAGCCATAAAACACCAAGAGCTTGTACATAGAAAGTTAATGGAATTAATGGACTTTTTAGGAGAAGAAGACACAAAGGAATTAATTCGATTGATGAAGAGAGTGGAAGAGTATCGAGGGAAGAATGAAAATGAATGAGAGAGAACCTATGCTTTAATATCTCGTAGTAAGAGGGAAAATAGAACGGAAGGAGAAACAGTATGAATCAAAGCATTGTAATTAACAGAGAGTATGGCAGTGGTGGAAGAGAAATCGGAAAATTAGTGGCAGAAAAGTTGCATATGCCATTATTTGACAGCAATATTTTGACAGAAGTTGTGGAGAAAAAAGGATTTCGTCATGATATTTTAGAAACTTTTGATGAGAAAATTGTTGGAAGTGTGCTTTATAATTTATCACTTTTGAATTTTATGGATCAAGAGAGTATCAATCAGCCTTATGAAATGTATTCAGCAATAGCGGATACTATGGTGGATTCTGCTAGAAAAGAACCTTGTATTTTTATTGGCAGATGTGCGGATAAAATTTTACAAGATGCGAATATTCCATGTTTGAATGTCTTTATCTATTCCAATGATTTTGAAGCGAAAAAGAAAAGAGCAAAAGAAGTGGATGGAATTGAACCAATTAAAGTGGAAAACTATATTCATAAAAAGGATAAAGCCCGTCGAGAGTATCAGCATTTTTTCGCTCATACCAAATTTGGAGATTACAAAGCCTATGATTTATGCTTAAACAGTGGGGTTTTTGGTTATGAATTGTGTTCAGAATTGATTATACACGCAATGAAAGAAAAGGATAACAGAATAAAAACGAATAAATAAATTAATTAGTTATCTAATGACTTTCTTGTGAATAAATTATAAAAAAAATATAAAATTCAAAATTTTTTCTTGATTTTTTTGATATATAGGAATAAACTAACATTAGTCAACTAATGAATTTAGTTTTACCGATAAATGATGAGAACCAGAGTGTATTTGAAATAGAATCTTCTGGTTCTCTTTTACGCAAAAGCAATCAGTCATGCAAGGGTATGTTTTTCATCATTTGCACAAAGGTAAAAAATTTTGGTATCTAATGAGTGATCAAAGAAAGAAAAGTGAGGTGAAATCAGTGTATTTTTCAGAGGAAAAAGAGGATAAAACGGCACAAGGATTGATTATGGAACTCGTGCATATGTATTTTTTGAAGATTTATAATCAGATGGAAGGATATGGATTACATCCAGGGCAAGTTGCGGCGATGAAAGAACTTCAAAAGAAAGAAGGAATGAGCCAAAGGGAATTGGCAGATGCTTTACACATTAAACCACCAACCGTTGCAGTCAGCATTAAAAGAATGGAAAAAGGTGGGTTTGTAGAGCGTAGACCAGATGAAAAGGATCAGAGGATCATAAGAATTTATCTAACCGAATATGGAAAAAAAGTGAATGATGAAATCTCTGAATTGTTAAAAGAAAATGAAAAGGTTTTATTTAAAGAGTTTGAAGAAGGAGAAATTTATTTATTCAAACGCTTTTTAAAACAAATGATTGGTAATATACGGAGTACAATTCCCAAAAATATAAAAGAACCAAAACTGGATTTTCATGATGTATGTGAGCATGATGGGAAAAGGTAATGTTCTTTAATATAGATTATAGAAAGTAGATAGAGGTGAAAGGAAATGCTGAAACTAGCAAAGTATTTAAAGAGGTCAGCAGGATTTATTGTCGTTATTATTGCATTATTATTCTTGCAGGCTTACTGTGATTTATCACTCCCAAGCTATACATCAGACATTATCAATGTCGGGATTCAGCAGGGTGGTATTGAAGATGCTGTTCCAAATCAGATTCGTGATAAATCGTTAAAGCAGTTGTTTTTATTTATGACAAAAGAGGAGCAACAAACGGTTCAAGAACAGTATCAACAAAATGATGATGGAATATGGAAATTAAAGGATATTTCAAAAGAAGAACGAGATGAATTAAATTCCATTTTCGAAAAACCAATGGCTATGGTTTTAGCGTTAAGTGAGGATTCAGATACAACAAAAGGTATCAAGGAACAAATGCAACTTCCAGAGGGAGTGGGCATTTTAGATGCCATGATGCAGATGCCACAAGAGCAATTGCAAAAAATGCAAGAGCAAATGAGAGAGCAGATGGATCAGATGCCGGATATGATGTTAGAACAATCTTCCATCGTTTATGTGAAAGCAGAGTATCAAGCACAAGATGTTAATATGGATCAGATTCAAACCCATTATATTAAGACATCTGGTATCAAAATGGTTGCAATGGCACTTGTTATTATGCTTGCATCTGTCAGTGTAACGTTTCTTTCTTGTCGTGTTGCAGCATCCTTTGCAAGAGATGTAAGAGAAGATGTTTATAAGAAAGTCGTATCCTTTTCAAATGCAGAATTTAATAAGTTTTCTACGGCTTCTTTAATCACAAGAAGTACAAATGATGTCCAACAGATTCAGATGGTAATGTCCATGATCTTTCGTATTGTTTTATACGCCCCAATTCTTGGAATTGGTGGTTTTATGAAAGTATTGAACACCAATACTTCTATGGCATGGATTATCGGAGTTGCCGTTGGAGCCATTTTACTTGTGGTACTTGTACTCTTTGCAGTGGCAATGCCAAAGTTTAAAATGTTGCAAACATTAATTGATAGAATGAACTTAGTTACAAGAGAGATCCTTACAGGTCTTTCTGTTATTCGTGCATTTAGCACAGAAAAACATGAAGTTGAGCGTTTTGAAGAGGCGAATAAAAGGCTTACAAAAACAAACTTATTTGTTAACCGTTGTATGACATTTATGATGCCAACCATGATGTTAATTATGAACTTAATTACATTATTAATTGTATACACTGGAGCCCATAGCATTGATGATGGTATGATGCAAGTTGGTGATATGATGGCATTTATTCAATATACGATGCAGATTATTATGTCCTTCTTGATGATTACAATGATGTCTATTATGATTCCAAGAGCCAGTGTTTCAGGGGCACGTATTAGTGAAGTGTTAGAAACTCCGCTTACGATTCATGATCCAGAAAAAGAAAAGATGGAAAATGAAACAAAGGAAAGTAGTGTAGAATTTAGAAATGTATCTTTTGCTTATCCAGGAGCAACAGAAAATGTGTTGACTGATCTGAATTTTGTTGCAAAACATGGAGAAACAACAGCCATTATTGGTAGTACAGGAAGTGGTAAATCAACTCTTGTTAACTTAATTCCTCGTTTCTTTGATGTGACAAAAGGACAGGTGCTTGTCAATGGTGTAGATGTTCGTGATATGAAACAGCATGAACTTCGGGATAAGTTAGGATATGTTCCACAAAAAGGAGTTCTATTCTCTGGAACCATTGATTCTAACTTACGCTATGGATGCGAAAATGCGTCAAAGGAAACCATTGAAAAAGCGGCACAAATTGCACAAGCAACGGAATTTATTAACGCTAAAACAGAAGGGTTTGATTCTCCAATTTCACAAGGAGGAACAAACGTATCCGGTGGACAAAAACAAAGACTTTCTATTGCAAGAGCCATTACTAAAAACCCAGAAATTTATATTTTTGATGATAGTTTTTCTGCTCTTGATTACAAGACAGATGTGGTATTACGACAGGCATTGAAGAAAGAAACAAAAGATGCGGTAACCATTATTGTTGCACAGCGTATTAGTACCATTCTTCATGCAGAGCAGATTCTTGTATTAGATGATGGTCATATTGTTGGAAAGGGAACCCATGACGAGCTGATGAAAGACTGTGAAGTATATCGTCAAATCGCCATGTCACAGCTTTCAGAAAAAGAATTAGGTATGAGAAAGGAGGCAGAGGATCATGAGTAATGCACCAAAAAGAGGACCGATGGGACGTGGTCAAATGGGTACAGGTGAAAAGGCAAAAGATTTTAAAGGTTCCATTGGAAAATTATTGAGTTTTATGAAACGGTATATCGTTCGATTTATTATCATGATCTGTTTTGCCATCTTAGGAACGATATTCAATATTTTAGGACCTGATATTTTAGGAAATGCGACAACGGAGCTTTTCAATGGGCTTGTTGCTAAAATTCAAGGAGTAGGCGGAATTAATTATGATAAAATCGTTCAGATCCTGCTTACACTGTTAGGACTTTATGTCATGAGTGCTTGTTTTTCCTTTATTCAAGGTTTTATTATGACAGGAATTTCTAATGATATTTCTTATAGTTTAAGAAAAGAAATTTCTATTAAAATCAATAAAATGCCAATGAAGTACTTTGAAAGTCGTACAGTTGGAGAAGTGTTATCTCGTGTGACAAATGATGTGGATACTTTACAGATGAGTTTAAATCAGAGTGTAACACAATTAATTACTTCTACAACAACGATTATTGGTGTCTTTATTATGATGCTTCGCATTAATGTATGGATGACACTTTGTGCCTTACTTATTTTGCCGATTTCTGCTGGATTAATCGGTGTTGTTATGAAACATTCTCAAAAATATTTCCAACAACAACAACGATTTTTGGGAGAAGTTAACGGTAAAGTTGAAGAAGTATACTCAGGACACAACATTGTAAAAGTATTTAATAAAGAGCAGTCTGTTGTGGAAGATTTTGAGAAAACAAATGCGAAATTATATGAATCCGCTTGGAAATCTCAATTTTTCTCCGGTATGATGATGCCGATTATGGCGTTTGTTGGTAACTTAGGTTATGTCATGGTTGCTATTTTAGGTGGATATTTAGTTATGAAGGGAAAATTACAAGTTGGTAAAATTCAATCTTTCTTCCAATATATTCGTAACTTTACCATGCCAATTCAACAGATTGCACAGGTTGGAAATATGCTTCAATCAACAGCAGCCGCAGCAGAGCGTGTCTTTGAATTCCTTGCAGAAGAAGAGGAAGATCAAGTAGTAGCAAATCCAGTATCCGTTGATAATTTAGAAGGAAATGTTACATTTGAACACGTGAAGTTTGGATATAATCCAGATAAAATTATCATCAATGATTTCTCTGCTACGGTAAAAGAAGGGCAAAAGGTTGCTATTGTAGGACCTACGGGTGCTGGTAAAACAACCATGATCAAGTTATTGATGCGTTTTTATGATGTCAATGAAGGTAGTATTAAAGTGGATGGTCACGATCTGCGTGATTTCAATCGTTCAGAACTTCGAGAGATGTTTGGTATGGTGTTACAAGATACTTGGCTTTATAATGGAAGTATTATGGAAAATATCCGTTATGGACGTTTAGATGCTACGGATGAAGAGGTAATGGAAGCAGCAAAAGCAGCACGTGCAGAGCACTTCATTTTAACACAACCAGATGGGTATCATATGATTCTTGATGAAGAAACAAGTAATATTTCACAAGGACAAAAACAGCTTCTTACGATTGCAAGAGCTATTTTAGCCGATCCAAAAATTTTAATTCTTGATGAGGCGACAAGTTCTGTTGATACTCGTACAGAAGTAGAGATTCAAAAAGCTATGGATACGTTGATGAAAGGAAGAACAAGTTTTGTCATTGCTCACCGCTTATCCACGATTCGCGATGCCGATTTGATTCTTGTTATGAAAGATGGAGATATTATTGAACAAGGTACTCATGAAGAGTTGCTTGCACTTGGTGGATTCTATGAAAAACTGTATAATAGTCAGTTTGAAGAGGGAGAAGAAAGTGCGTAATCCTTTGTTGGTATAATAGAAAAGAGAAAAAGCAGTCGATCAAAAGAACGATCGGCTGCTTTTTTTATCTACACAAAGTGTACTTCTTATCAGTGCTATAATGTTAAAAAAATATCATATTGATAAAATAAATAGTAGACAGAATAATTACAATATGATATAAATAAAATACTGAAAAAAGTATAATAAAATCGAATAAGGAAAATGGGAGGAAATATAAAATGGCTTTTTGTAAAAACTGCGGTACAGAACTGGATGATAAAGTAGCTGTTTGTCCAAAGTGTGGAACACAACAAAATAATAATGGAACTGTAACAGAAGATAAAGGAGGCTTTTTATGGGGGCTCTTAGGATGCTGTATTCCGATTGTTGGTCTTGTGTTATTCCTCGTATGGAAAGATAATAAACCTAAAACGTCAAAGGCAGCAGGAATCGGAGCGTTAGTTGGGGTGATACTAGCAGTCCTTTATTATGTTGTTATTATTGGTTTAGGCGTATTGAGTATGGGGCTTTAATAAGGATAGAAAGATATGAAAATCTTTCTTTATAAGTGGTTACCCATTGTTTTTGGTTGCCATTGTAGAAGTGATCGTTCCTTTTATTGGAAAGGAAAACAATTTCCTATCTGTGCTAGATGCACAGGTGAGTTGATAGGGATTATGTTTTGTCCAATCAGTATGCTCGTCTTTTCTTGTTCTCCGATTTGGTGCTTGTTTTTGATGGTGCCAATGATTTTAGATGGGAGCATTCAACTTCTGACTCAATACGAGAGCAGTAATATAAAACGAGTGATAACAGGAATATTATTTGGATATGGATTAATACGATTCTTTTTCTATACCAATGTTTGGGCATTCCAATATGGATGTCGTTTAGCGGAGCAACGAATAAAATAACAGAGATTGGAGCATGAGGAGTTCTCATGCTCTTCGTCTACGCAAAGACAGAGGGCATTTATGCTCACATATGGCGACTGTCTGCGAATGTGAGAAGTTTACAAAGCGTGCTTTTCATCGTTTATAGTAAGAAAATGAGAGGAGATAGAATAAAATGGCTTTTTGTAGAAACTGTGGAGCAGAGCTTCAAGAGGATAGAAAGGACTGTCCACGTTGTGGGGCGAAACAAGAGGGGATAATAGAAATTAAGGATAAAGGTGGCTTTTTATGGGGGCTTTTAGGGTGTTGTGTTCCAATTGCGGGGCTTGTTTTATTTCTTGTATGGCAAGAGAGCAAACCAAAGACAGCAAGGGCTGCGGGAATCGGTGCTTTAGTGTGCTTTATCATGATGGTGGTCTATTATATTGCGATCATAGGATTGGGAGTTTTTCTTGTAATGCTTCCTGAATAAGAAAGAGAAGAGCTTTAGACTTAAAAGGTTTAAAGTTCTTTTTTATTTACGCGAAAGCAACGAGTCATGCAAGAGCATGTATGCTCTTATATGACGACTGCTTGCGAGTCAGAGAAGTTCACAGAGCGTGCTTCTCATCGTTTTATAAACTGCTCCAATATTTTGTTCTATAAGGCATGAGTAAATAAAATCAGCATTTTTAAAGATAAATATTGACATCTATGGTACATACTGATATTAATAAATGAAAAGAATAGGAAGAAGGATAACATGAGAGTAGAACAGTTAAAAGAAAAAGGGGCGATCTATTTTGAAAAGATTCAAGATGGATTTGAACAATATGATTATGAAACGAAAAAATTTTCTGCACAAGAAATAGAAGAAATATTTGTAAAAATGTGGAAAGAAAAGGAAAATATAGAAGTGTTTGTGGATTTCTATTATTTTACAATTGAAGAAGATGCCAGAAAAAAAGTGGATGAGTATTTGAGTGAAGACGAAAAGAGATATGTAAACAATCAGTTGAGAAGAGAACAGGGTATTATATTTCCAGCCAAAGAAGAGTTAATAAAAATTGTGGCAAAATTAAATGAAAAAGAGATTTTATTTTCCACCCTTTATATCACAGGGGATGAGAAGGGTACATGGTGGGGAAATTATGGGAAGGAATATGTGATTTTTACAGAAAAGGTGTAACGATATCAGCCATAAGAAACTGGCATAGCATATTTCTTATGGCTGATAAGAAGAGTTAGGAATTGATAAAGGTTAAGATTTGTTCAAGACTTATTTGTTGTTGTTCTTCCTGACTTATGGTAGCTATACCATCTCCCTTTTGCATGCCATAATTTCCATAATTGGCGTGGTTTCCTCCTTGGATGACAAATTCTATGGTAGAAGAAGGGAGATTTTTTTTGTATTCTTTGTATTTTTTTAGGTTTAAAACTTGATCGTTTGAACCATAAAGAGAAAGAACAGATAAGTGGGTGGAGGATAAATCTTTTGTAGAATAAGCACCAAGAAGGATAAGACCCTTAAATTCATTCTGATGTTTATAAACATAGTTGCTTGCCATAGCTCCTCCTAAAGAATGGCCTCCTATATACCAGTTTTTGTGAAGTTCCCTTTTCTCCTTTAAAATCAAATCCGCTTTATCAGGAGAGAGTACTGCTAAATTACATGGCATCTTCATTAAATAGCAAGTGATACCCGATTGTGCCAGTTGTTTCATAAGTGGAGCGTATGCGGTAAATTCCACTTTTGCTCCAGGGTAGAAAATGATAGCATCTTCTGAAGAATTCTTGGGGGTAAAGGTGATAAAATCCTTTCCACATAGTACCAAAGAAATGGCTATTTTGATCGATTTTGAAGCACTGTAATCAGATCGCATCCGCCATCCAATATTAGGCTAACTCCAAAGAACATAATAACAAATTTAACAGCGGAAAATGGATTTGCAATTAAAATAATACCAAAAAGTAAGGGAAGAAAAGTTCCAAAAATAATTGGTTTTGGTAAAGGAATTTTTTGTTGTTTTATTTCAAAAAAGATAGGAAGTTTTCCTATACCGTCGATCAATAAAATAATTCCTAATATAAGAGGGAGTATGGATAAAATTGCTTTCGCAAATAGAAAACAAAAAAGTCCTAATAAAAGAAAGATAATACCAATGATGCAATCACTAGTTTGATAAAATCCCTCTTTTTTTCCACTCAGGTATCGCCATAAATGGCTAACTCCATAAATAGCCAGTCCACCGGATAAAAACCAAATAAATAGTGTTAAGCTCATAGTTGGGAAAAATAAAAGCGGGATTCCGAGAATTATATAGAGAATTGAGAGCCAAAGAGAGGCTGTTCTTGTCCAAAAAAAATCAAACATATTTATTTCCTCCTTATCTTGTATATGTAGTATTATATCGCTGGACATTTCACAAATCAATGTTGTTTTTGGAAAGCTAAAAGAATAAAGTAATCGATGAATTGATGATTAATCATGATAAAAATTTACGCGGAAGCAACGAGTCATGCAAGAGCATTTATGCTCTTATATGACGACTGCTCGCGAACGTGAGAAACTCGCATAGCGTGTTTCTCATCGTTTTAGTACCAACGAACCATTGGGAAGTCATTATTGATTCCTTTTGTAACGAGAATTTGGTGTAAATCAATAATTCCGTTATGGAAAGTGGAAGCACAGGCATTGAGATAGAGATCCCACATACGAAGGAATCTTTCATCAAACATCTTTTTCTCTTCTTCCATATTTTTATGGAAGTTATCCGCCCAACAGAGAAGTGTTTTTGTGTAATGTAGACGAAGATTTTCAATATCCATGGTGTGGAAGTTATCTTCTGCTAGGCAGGAAAGAATCTCACGAAGACTTGGTACTGTTCCACCTGGGAAGATGTATTTTTTAATCCATGGATCGCCAGCGTGTTCTTTTAATGCACTGATAAAGTGTAAGAGGAAGACACCACCTTGTTTTAATACACTGTTTACGCAGTTGATGAAGAGCTGATAATTTGGTCTACCAACGTGTTCAAGCATACCGACACTGACAACGCGATCAAAGGTATATCCGCTTTTTGGAAGATCACGATAGTCCATAATTTCCACTTTTAAATAGTCTTGTAAACCTTCGGCTTCAATTCTTCGATTAAATTCTGCACATTGTTCTTTACTAAGGGTGATTCCGACACCTTTTACTTTATATTTTTTGACTGCTTCAATTAAAAGGAAGCCCCATCCACAACCAATATCCAATAAGGTCATGCCTTCTTTTAGATTAAGTTTTTGTAAAATATAGTCAACTTTATTCACTTGAGCATCATAAAGGGTATCATTTGGAGTTTTAAAATATCCGCAAGAATAGCTCATGGTTTCATCGAGCCATAGTTTGTAAAAGTCATTTCCAATATCATAGTGAGAAGACACTTCTTTTTGTTGATTGCGTTTGGATACAGAAGAGTGCATGAGCTTTTTTAAAGCGGATTCGTTGGTAGAAAATTTACCAAGCTGACCAAGAAAATGGTCAAGGGCATAATAGAGATCCCCTTCGATCTCAAGATCGCCATCCATATAAGCCTCACCAAGAGCTAACGATGTACTAGTTAAAAGTTTTGTTTTAGGGATTGGTTTTTTAAAATGAACGGTAAAAGTAGGTTCTCCTTCACCGATAAGATATTCTTTTCCTTCCAATTTTACTTTGAAAGGGTAGTCTGTAAATTTTTTTAAAAATGTTATCATAATATTTTCCAAGTTTCTTACCTCCAATTTTTTTAAATGGGTAAAATCGGCAATATTATATGTGTAATATGGGGATTTTATCCTAAGATATTATTTTATATTGTATTCTTCTCATTTTTTTATGTCAACAGTCATAAGAACGAAAAAAATAAAAAAATTGTATAGAAATTTTAGTTTTTTTTATTGTATGAGAAAAAATACATATTTTATCGAGAAAAAATGTTTAAATTCTTGTAATTTTTTATAAATTTTATAAAATGGTTATGAAGAGATTCTTTATAAAAAAGAAGGTTACTATCTTCTTGCAGTTATTTATTTTTTAAGAAAGGATAGTCTGTCAAGAATACAAAAGAGAAATTGACAGCGGGATACAGGTATGATAAGAAAGAAGATTATGATTACAAGGAAGGCGGATGATCCGGCAAAAAGAGCAGTGGAATTTGTCAATATGGTGGATCAATTCCCTTGCGAGATTACATTTCAAATCAATGATGCAACGTATAGTGGAAAATCTGTCATTAGTATGATGGTGGGAGATTTTGATAACCAAAAAGAGTTAGAATTTGTATGCAGTGGAGCAAGAGAAGAGGAGGCTATGGAGAGAATCTGTGATTGGTTTGATCCAGAGCATAAAACAGTGGGATAAAGAATAAAAGGCTAGACTTTAATATAGGAAAGAAGGAGCAAGAAATATCCAATGGGAATATTTCTTGCTCCTTTTTTCTTTAACCTTAGATTATAAAGGATTTTTTTCTATGGTAAAGCCATGACCATGTACTTCATTTACTTGATTGATGATCATAAAGGCTTTTGGATCGATGGATAGAACCAGTTCATTTAAGCGATTCAGTTCTCGACTGGAAATGACTGTTAGGATAACAAAAGAATGTTCGTGTAAATATCCGCTCTCCATTTGAAGTAGGGTGGAACCTCGATCCATTTTTTCTTGAATGCGAGTGTTGATTGTTTCGTATTCTTTACTGATGATTTTCACCTGCATTTGTGATTTTCCAATGAAAAGAATGCGATCAAGAACGAGGGTATAAGTTAACACCATAAAAATTCCATAAAGCACTTTTTCTTTGTTTGTATAGAACATTTGAAGAATTAAAATGCTAAAATCTAAAATATATAGGGTAACAGAAACAGGAATGCCAAACTTCTTATTTAAAATAAGTGGTGGAATATCCATACCACCTGTGGATGCCCCAGCTCGAATGACAACGCCAATTCCAAACCCGATCATGATTCCACCTAAGACGCTAGAAAGCATTGGATCAGAAGTCATATTTTGTAAAAAAGGAAGGTTTTGGCAAATGGCAAGGGCGATAGGATAGTAAAATGTGCTAATTAGTGTTGTAAGAGCAAATGGAATACCGAGTATCAATGCTCCTAGCAAAAACATCATAACATTAAAAATGCCAACAAAATATTCGATCGGAATATGAAATTGATGGTTAAAGAAAAGACCAAGTCCGGTTGTTCCACCAGTAATCAAGTCATTCGGTAAAACGAACATAACGACTCCAAGACAATATACGGTGTTGCCGAGCAAAATCAGCAATAAATTTTGCAAACGTTTCATGAATAAGTACCTCATTTCTTTAAAGTATTTCAGCGTTGTGATAAAGTAAAAGGGAAGTAGCAAACGCTACTTCCCTTTCTAGCTGTCTTTTTATTAATAAAATAAAAAGACAGGTTGTGTCTATGCAGTTGAATATATAAAGATATAAAATTATATGCTTTCATCTTCAGGAACACTCACTTCTCTATCCAAGGCTTTGTTGTCAAAAGACAATTTATGAATCAGTATATCACTTTTCATGCAAAAAATCCAGCATTTCAGTATAAGGAATTTAATTCCTGAAAAAAGGCTTGTGTTTTTTCTTACTCAACAGATTCCACTGGAAGAAGATTTTTTAAGGAGAAATCCAAAATTGGAGCGGAATGGGTCAGTGCCCCAACGGATACATAGGTGATACCAAGTTCTGCAATTTCTTTTAAGCGTTCTTTCGTAATGTTGCCAGAGCATTCCGTTTCGGCACAATTTCCAATCCGTTTTATCGCCTCTTTTAGCATTTGATTGTCCATATTATCCAGCATAATAATATCTGCTCCAGCAAGGAGAGCCTCATCCACCATGTCAAGGGTTTCCACCTCTACCTCAATTTTTCGAACAAAAGGGGCATAGGCTTTTGCCAGTTCGACTGCCTTTGTCACGCTTCCAGCAGCACCAATATGATTGTCTTTTAAAAGAACGCCATCAGATAGGTTATAGCGGTGATTCTGTCCACCACCAACTTTCACTGCATATTTTTCAAAGGCTCGCATATTAGGGTTTGTTTTTCTTGTATCCAGCAGTTTGGTTTGATACCCCTCTAACTCCTTTACATACTCTCTTGTTAGGGTGGAGATTCCACTCATTCGTTGTAAATAGTTAAGAGCGGTTCTTTCACCGGATAAGAGGGCACGAATATCCCCTGTTAGAATACCGATAATGCTTCCTTTTTTTACAACATCACCATCATGGTAGGTTGTGGAGAAAGAAAAAGAGGAGTCTAATAGTTCAAAAACACGACAAAATACCGATAGTCCACATAAAACGCCGTTCTCTTTGCAAATAAGCTCTGCCCTTCCAAGGCGATAGGTGGGCATAACAGCATTTGTTGTGACATCCTCACTTGTAATGTCTTCTTGTAAAGCGTGTAATAAATAATTATCAAGATTCACTCGAAAAGTGACACCATTGTTCATAAAATTGTTCATCCTTTCTTTTTAATTCTTCTATAATTAAATGTAAGTTTTCCTGTTTTCTTTCGGCAGAAGAAGGATAGGTTGTTTTCGTATCAAAAAAAGATGGGAAAACAGGAGAAATTTTTTTCTTTGCAATTTGTTTGGCAGTCCTTTTTGCGAATACAAGGCTTTCTAAAAGGGAATTACTAGCAAGGCGGTTTGCTCCATGAACCCCATTACAGGCAGTTTCTCCCACCGCATAAAGATGTTGCATCGAAGTTTCTCCTTGTGTGGAAGTTTTGATTCCACCCATCAAATAGTGTTGGGATGGGGTTACTGGAACAGGATCGGATGTGAGTTCATAACCTGCCTTTAGACACTCTTTATAAATGTTTGGAAAGCGTTGTTGTGCCTCTTCCTTTGTCATAGAAGGGAGCGTCAAATACACATGATCCGTTCCAAATTTTTGCATTTCTTCTCGAATGGCGTTGGTTACAACATCTCTTGGTCTTAATTCATCTGTAAATCGTTGGTGATTTTCATTTAATAAAATAGCTCCTTCTCCACGCACTGATTCCGAGATTAAAAATCTGCGTCCCTTTGTCTTGGAATAAAGGGTGGTTGGATGAATTTGAATATAGTTTAAGTCTTGTAATTCCACATGATGTTTGAGGGCGAGGGCAAAGCTATCTCCTGTAATATGGGGAAAATTGGTGGAATGGGTAAAAAGTCCACCGATTCCTCCCGTAGCGAGTACAACAGCACTGGAGATAAGAGGTGTTGTTTTGCCATCTTTTTGTTCTACAACAATGCCGTAACACGTATTATCTTGCTCAATCAAATCAATCATCGTCGTATATTCTTGTATGGTGATGTTTGGTCGCAACTTTGTTTGCTCAATTAAAATAGAAGTGATTTCTTTTCCAGTGACGTCCTCATGATAGAGAATGCGATAGCTAGAATGAGCCCCTTCTTTTGTATACAAAAGACTTCCATTTTTATCTCGTTCAAAGGTGACACCAAGTTCCATCAGTTCTTGAATGATCATGGGAGAGGACTCTATCATAATACGAACGGCTTCTTCATTGTTTTCATAATGCCCCGCTTTCATCGTATCTTCAAAGTAGCTGTCAAAGTCATCAGGGGATTTTAAAACACAGATTCCACCCTGTGCAAGATAGGAGTCACTATTTTCTAAGGAATCTTTTGTAATAAGGAGAATGCGTAAGTCAGCAGGTAAGCTAAGTGCAGTGAAAAGACCGCTTACACCAGTTCCAACGATGATAACATCATAGGTGAGTTGATCCATATAAAAATGCCTCCTTACTTTGAGAGTTCCAACATACGAAGAAGTGGTTGTTTAGATGCTTCTATGAAAGAATCCTCCATTTCCATCGTTGGTTCCATGGTTTCTAATGCAGATAATATTTTTTCCAATGTGATTTTTTTCATATCAGGGCAAATTTGATTCTCTGTTGCTGGATAGAAAACTTTGTCCGGATTTTCTTTTTTGAGTTCATAGAGAATGCCATCTTCCGTGGCAATGATAAATTCTTTCTTGTTACTTGTTTTTGCATAATCTAATATGCCAGAAGTGCTACCCACATAGTCAGCAAGCTCTACCACCGATGCTGGACATTCCGGGTGAACGAGTACAAGAGCATCTTTATGAGCATTTTTTTGTGAGAGAATACCTTCGGCGGTAATTTTATGATGAATCGGACAATAACCATCATTTAAAATAATATGTTTTTCTGGAACTTGTTTTGCAATGTAACTTCCAAGATGCTGATCCGGAATGAAAAAAATATGCTCATTTGGAAGAGATTTCACAATATTTACTGCATTTGAAGAAGTAACACAGACATCTGCATAAGTTTTCACCGTAGCTGTGGAATTGATATAACAGACAACGGCTAAATCATCATATTGATGACGCAATTGGTTCAGTTGTTCCAAATTGACCATATGTGCCATAGGACAATCCGCTGTTAAGTCTGGCATGAGAACTGTTTTTTGAGGGTTTAGTGCCTTAGCACTTTCTCCCATAAAGTAGACACCGCAATAGCAGAGGACTTTTTGAGGTAGAGTGCTTGCAAGTTTGCTCAGATAAAAAGAATCTCCAACATAGTCAGCCACTTCTTGGACTTCAGAAGGAGTATAATAGTGAGCTAGGATGACAGCATCTTTTTCCTGTTTTAATCGTTTAATTCGTTCTTTGGTTGTTGAGTTTTTCCATGTATTCATAAATTCCTCCTAGAAGTGTTTTTTGTTATGTAACTTAGGAAAAGGGATGATTTCTTACTAGTACTATGTCACAAAAAAAACATAATGTCAAGATATATGTCAAGACATATAGAGGGTGAGATGGCGTTTTCTTTTTCCTATGAATATGATATGATAAGATAGATATTGTATTGGAAAAACGGGATAATAAAAGTAAAAGAGGTGTTAGGATTGAAACCACATGAAATTGAACAAAAGAGCATGGAGATTATTACAAAAGAATTAGGGGATAGAACGTTTCAGGAACCAGAATTTTCTGTCATTAAACGTTGTATTCATACATCAGCTGATTTTGATTATGCGGATAATTTGAAGTTTTCATCACAGAGTGTAAGACAGGGCATTGAGGCGATCAAAAGAGGGGCACACATTGTAACCGATACCAATATGGCATTTGCAGGAATCAATAAAGGGGTTCTTGGCAGGTTTGGAGGAGAAGCCCATTGTTTCATGGCGGACGAAGATGTGGCATTAGAAGCAAAGGAACGTGGGGTTACTCGTTCTACCATCTGTATGGAGCGTGGAGCGAATCTATCAGGAGAAATTATTTTTGCCATTGGCAATGCTCCAACAGCCTTGATCCGCATTTGTGAATTAATCGAAGAGGGAAAAATAAAACCAGCCCTTGTAATTGGAGCTCCCGTTGGCTTTGTCAATGTATTAGAATCGAAAGAACGATTGCTGTCTATGAAAGATGTGCCATATATTGTAGCAGGTGGAAGAAAAGGCGGAAGTAATATTGTGGCAGCTATTTGCAATGCCATGCTTTATGAAGCCAAAAAAGAAGAGGCAAGTGAGCGTGTATGAAGCAATTAAAAGAAGGGATTACGACTGGTTCTTGTGCCACTGGGGCAACCCTTGCCTCTGCCCTTTGGCAAATGACAGGAACTTGTCCAAAAGAAGTGGAGATCGATACTCCCATAGGGAGAATTTTACGAATACCCGTCTATGAAACAGAGCAATATGGAAAGTGTTATGTAATCAAGGATGCTGGAGATGATCCAGACGTGACACATGGGTGTCATGTGGAAGCGTTGGTGGAACTGGAAGAAAAAGAAGAAGGAATGATCACATTTTGTGGCGGTGTGGGGATTGGCATTGCCACAGAAGAAGGACTAAAAATTCCAGTTGGAGAACCAGCCATTAATCCTGTTCCAAGGCAAATGATGGTGCATGAATTAAAGAAAGTAATCGGCAATCGCAATGCCAAGGTGACGATCTCCATTCCAAATGGAGAGGAATTGGCAAAGAAGACATTGAATGGCAAACTCGGTATTATGGGAGGATTATCCATTTTAGGAACGACGGGAATTGTGCGACCGATGAGTGAAGAGGCGTTGAAGGATTCCTTGTTATTTGAATTACAAATGCGAAGAAAGCAAGGGCATCGGAGCGTGTTGCTCGTTCCAGGAGTAGCGGGAGAACGCATGGCAAGAAAGCATTTTACAGAGCCAGAGTGTGCCATTCAGATGAGCAATTATGTGGGATTTATGTTAGAAGAATCCGCAGAGCTCGGGTACCGCTATGCACTTGTTGCAGGTGCCGTAGGAAAACTGATGAAATTATCGGCAGGTATTATGAATACCCACAGCCATGTGGCAGATGGGAGAAATGAAATTATTTGCACCCATAGTGCCTTACTTGGGGCAAGACAAGATGTGATACAAGAGCTTTATGAGAGCAAGACAACAGAAAAAGCCATAGAGATTTTAAAGAGAGAACATTTAATGGATGTTTGGAATCAAATTGCAAAGAAAGCCGAATATCACTGCAAAATTCGCACTGGATATCGGATGGAAGTTCGAGTTGTTCTCTTTGATAAAAATGGGAAGATCATTGGAGATTCTGCCTATGATGAGGATGAAATGTTAAAGAATGTGTAAAAAAGAGTAGAGAGAAATTGAGGTGAATAGGAGATGGGAACGGTATATATCATTGGACTAGGACCGGGAAATGAAGACTATATCTTACCGATCGCAAGAAAGAAAATAGGACAAGTTGGCCATATTATAGGGGCGAAACGAATGCTAGAGGCTGTTGGAAGACAGGATGGAGAAGTGATGGGAACCATTGAGGATACCATTGCATTTATTGATGAGAAAGAGCAAGAAGGAGAGGTGGCGGTGCTAGTATCTGGTGATCCGTTGATGTATAGCCTTGCCCGTTCGATTCAACAAGATGAGAGAAGTAAGGAATGGTATATTCAAATGATACCAGCCGTAGGATCTTTGCAGATGCTAGGGGCTTCTTTTGGCATCACAATGGAAGAAGCTAAGATAACAAGCATTCATGGTCGAGCTGTAAAGAGAGGAACGATTGCTGAGAGAGTTACGGAAAATCGCTTAAATTTCTTTTTATGTAGTAAAGAGCAAGGACCTTCTTATTTGGCTGAAATTTGTTTGGAGTATGGAATTTCGGACGTACATTTTTATATTGGAGCCAATTTAACATATGAGCAAGAATTTTTGGAAGAAGGCATTCCAGAGGAAATAAAAGGAAGAGAATATCCAAGTCTTTGTGTCGTTGCCATAGAAAATGAAAATCCAAAGTCCATCGTAAGACGAGCGTATCTAGGGGATGATGCGTTTATTCGTGGTAAGACACCGATGACGAAAGAAGAAGTGAGAGTGCTTGCTCTTCATAATCTGAATCTGGAGCCGGATAGTGTGGTGTGGGACTTGGGAGCGGGAACCGGTTCTATCAGCATTGAATGTGCAAGGCAATGTCCGTTTGGAGAAGTCTATGCGGTGGAATATAAAAAGGATGCCATTGATTTAATTGAAAAAAACAAAGAGAAATTTGATTGTATGAATTTGCAGATTGTAGAAGGAAAGGCACTACAAGTGCTTTCCGAACTGCCAATACCGGATAGTGTGTTCATTGGTGGAAGCAAAGGAGAACTAGAAGAAATTTTAGAAGAAATTCAGAGCAGAAAGCAAGGCATTCGCGTTGTGATATCAGCTGTTACGATGGAAACCTTATCAGAAGCCATCACTTTATTAAAAGGATGGAATCATGTATCTATGTTGCAAGTGAATATCAGTAAGAGTAGGGAGCTTGGTAGCTATCATATTTTAGAACCACAAAACCCTGTGACTCTCCTTATGGCAGAATCATAGGCGATTGCATAAAGAAAGAGGTAGGAATGAAAAGAGCATTGGCAATCATCAGTTTTGGAACTTCTTATCAAACAGGGGAACGAGCATTAAAAAATATCGAAGAGCATTTAAAAAATACATTTTTAGAGTACGATTGTTTTCGGGCGTTTACTTCAAAAAGAATTATTCAAAAGGTAAAAGACGAACAAAAGATTCAGATTCCAACTGTTTTTGAACTTTTAACTTGGTTAAAGGAACAACAATATGAGGAAGTGATTTGTCAACCAACCCATATGACCCATGGAGTGGAGTTTGAGAAAATGATGGAGCAAATACAGAGGTTTCGTGGGCAGTTTCGTCAGTTTAAGGTTGGATACCCTTTGCTTCATGAAGAAGAAGATTGCAGATGCTGTGTAAAACTTTATATAAAAGAGTTTGCAATGGAAGAAAAGAAGAGAGCCTTTGTTTTTATGGGACATGGTAGAGAAAACAATGCCAATCAAGAATATGCCAAATTAAAGAAGATATTGGAAGAAATGGGATATGACAATAGTTATATTGGAACAATCGAAGGATTTCCATCCATCCAAGAAGTGATCGGGCAAATGAAAAGGCATTCCTATCAAAACGTAACGTTGATTCCATTTGTTATCGTATCAGGAAGACATGTATATCGTGATATGATAGGAAACAGTGAAAGAGCTTGGGAAAATCAGTTAAAACGGGCTGGATATGCTGTTGATGTTTGTATGAAAGGGCTTGGGGAATACAAAAAAATAGCAGAGATATTTGAAAATCATGTTAGAAAGGCAGTAGAAGTTAGATGAAAGGAATTTTATACGGAATTGGAGTAGGACCAGGAGATCCCTCTCTTTTAACATTGAAAGCAAAACAAGTATTAGAAGAGGCAGATCGCATTTTTATTCCTGTAACCAAGATAGGAGAGGAAAGCAAAGCATTTGAAATTGTAAAACAAGTAGTAGAGATTGCACAAGAAAAAGTGGTAGAAGTAGTCTTTGCTATGAAACGCAATCGAGAGGAACAAGAAGAAGGGTGGGAAAAAGCGACGAAGCAAATTCTTTCCTATTTAGAACAAGGAGAACGAGCCGTTTTAATTACCATTGGGGATGTATCCATTTATAGCACTGCGTTTTATGTGTGCGATCGGGTGAAAAAAGCGGGATATGAGGTAACGATGGTGCCAGGAGTTCCATCCTTTTGTGCAGGAGCTTCTCTTGCAGGCATTTCTTTGGTGGAAGGAAGGGAATCTTTGATGGTTATTCCTTCTTTAAAGGGCATGGAACAGATTGAACAAGTCCTGCCTTTTTTTGAAAACCTTGTGATTATGAAATCCGCTCGATTTATTGGGCAAATTGAAGATATGATAGCAAAACAAACAAATATTAAAGCCTATGTTCTTAGCAACATTGGAATGGAGAACGAATACATTGGAGAGCTTGATAGCAAACGAGAGTATGGATATTTGACAACGGTTATTTTAAAAAAAAAAGACCAGTTGTTGTGATCGCAGGGACAACGGAAAGTAGAGAAGTCATTGAACAGCTTTTACGAAAAGGGGAAGGAGTTGTGGCAACCACTGCCACAGAGCTTGGAAAAGAGATGCTTTTACAATACCCTATTGAAATTCGGGAGGGAAGACTTGATGAACAAGAATTTTTACAACTGTTTGAGGAAATAAATCCAAAAGAAGTCATCGATGCCTCTCACCCCTTTGCTGTGGTTGTAACAAAGACCGTTCAGAACGCTTGTCAAAAAAGGAACCTTCCATATAAGAGAGTGGAAAGAAACATAGAATCGTATCAATATGATAAAATTTATACAGTAAAAGATACAAAAGAAGCTATTTCTCTTCTCAATGAAGTTTTTGGAACAGAAAAAATTTTATTGACAACAGGAAGTAATACACTGGCTGATTATGTGATAAATGTGAAAAATGGAAAGAATAGAATTTATGCAAGGGTGCTAGATCATGAGTACGCAAGGGAGATTTGTAAAACGATACCAATTGAAAAAGGACATATCATTTATCAAAATCCTCCTTTTTCTAAAGAAGATACAAAATCCTTACTTTTAAAATATAAATGTCAAGTGCTTGTAACAAAGGACAGCGGAAAAGCAGGGGGCGTGGATCAAAAAATAGAAGTGGCTAGACAGATGAATCTTCCTGTTATTTTAATTGAACGCCCAAAGGAAAGGTAAGGAAAATAGAAAAAGAGGTATAAAATGAAAAAGAAAAGAAATGGAATTATGATCGCTGGAACGGGAAGTGGTTGTGGGAAGACAACCATTGTTTGTGGCATTATGAGGGCATTAACCAAACGGGGGATTTTGGTCACGCCGTTTAAATGTGGGCCAGATTATATTGATCCTATGCTTCATACCTATATTACAAACCGTCCTTCCCATAATCTGGATGCGTTCTTTATGGACAAAGAAAGTTTAAAACAAGTGTTTTCTGAGTCCTGTTCGGATGAGAGCTTTGCAATTGTAGAAGGTGTGATGGGATTTTATGACGGAATTGGTGTATCCAGCCAAGCCAGTTCTTATGAAGTAGCAGAGATTTTAGATTTGCCAACGATTTTAGTCGTATCGGTTCGTGGAATGTCCGCCACAGTATCCGCAATCATAAAAGGAATGCTCACTTACCGACCAAATCAAATAAAAGGGATTATCTTAAATCAATGCAGTAAAGGGATGTATGAAAAGTTAAAATTATTTTTAAAAGAGGAAACAGGAATTCCTGTTTTAGGCTATTTGCCTATTAATAAAGAAATCCAGATAAAAGAACGGCATTTAGGGTTGATGACAGCACAAGAAATAGAAAACTTGGATGGAATTTTACAAACGTTACAAACCGTAGTGGAAGAAAATTTCGATATAGACCAATTGCTCTCTATTGGAACGAGGACAGAAAAGCCTGTAATAAAAAGAGGGCAAAAAGTAGGAACTTCTGATGGGAAAGAAAAACAACAATCGGAGTTACATCCCATTACCATTGGAGTGGCAAAAGATGAGGCATTTTGCTTTTGCTATGAAGATAACAAGCAATATTTAAAGGAACAAGGAGTCAGCTTGACCTATTTTAGTCCGATTTATGATGAAGAATTGCCAAAGAATATTGGAGCTCTTTATTTTCCAGGAGGGTATCCTGAACTATATGCAAAAGAATTACAACAAAATGAATCCATGAAAAAAAGTATTCGTTTGGCAAGCCAAAGAGGAATACCCATTATTGCAGAGTGTGGAGGCTATATGTATTTATGCCAAACCGTAAAAACTTCTGACAATGAAAAAGATAGTTATGATATGGTAGGAATCATTCCCCAAGAAATTGTTATGACAAAAACATTAAATATGCACTTTGGATACATTGTACTTACAGCAAAACAAGATGGACTTCTGGCAAAAAAAGGAGAACAAGTAAAGGGACATGAATTTCATTATTCAAAAGAAAAAGAAGAGTTACATGGATTTTTAATAGAAAAGCCGGATAAAAGCCGAAGCTGGGATGGGGTTTATCATACGGATACCATATATGCTGGGTATCCACATTTTCATTTTCGGAGTAATTCATTAGCGATAAAACGTTTTTTAAAAAAAGCGGAGGAATTTTTAATGTTATGATATTGTATTTAGAAATTATAATAGGTTTTTTACTGGATTGTGTATTTGGAGATCCCCATGAGATCACCCATCCGGTGCAAAGAATCGGTGCTTATATCAGTTTTATGGATAAGAAATGTAGGAAATGGGCGAACGGGAGTGCAAAGAAAGAAGTGTGGGCAGGAGGATTTTTGTTATTGACAACGGTTGGTTTTACTTATGGTATCACATGGCTACTTGTTACACTGGCAGGATTCGTACATCCCATAGCTCAGATCCTTGTGGAATCCTATTTGATCTATCGTATCTTGGCATCAAAAAGTTTGATGACAGAAACGATGAAAGTATATGAAAAGTTAAAAAAAGATGACTTAGTTGGTGCAAGAAAAGCAGTATCTTACTTAGTTGGTAGAGATACCGAGCATTTAACAAAAGAAGAAGTGGCAAAGGCTACGGTGGAAACCATAGCAGAAAATACATCCGATGGAGTGATTGCACCACTTTTTTTTATTGCCATTGGAGGAGCACCACTTGGTATGGCATATAAAGCTATTAATACATTGGATTCTATGGTTGGGTATCGAAATGAAACCTATGAATATTTAGGAAAATGTTCGGCTCGGTGCGATGATCTTGTCAACTTGATTCCAGCTAGGATTTCAGCTCTTCTTATGGTAGGGGTTTCCGTTTTACTTGGGTACGATGGAAGAAAAGCAATGGAAGTTTATGCAAGGGATCGCTATAAACATTTAAGTCCTAATAGTGCCCAGACAGAATCTGTTGTGGCAGGTGCTTTAAATATTCAGCTTGGAGGAACCCACACTTATTTTGGAAAACCAGTTGTAAAGCCTACCATTGGGGATGATATTCGACCAATTGAATGGATGGATATTAAACGCACCAATTATATGATGTATGGCACAACCATTTTTATGATTCTTTGTATTGGACTTCTCTATACGGTTCTCTATTGATGCCATGTAGAGATAAGGTGATGAGCAATAACGAAGAAAAGAAAGAGGAAAATAGATGGAATTACATGGTGGATATCGGCATAGAGCGTCAGAAAAAACAGGACGTCCAGTGGAAGAATGGCTTGACTTTTCAGCCAATATTAATCCATTTGGAATGCCAAAAAGTATAAAAAATGCGATGATACAAGCAATGGAGGAGCTGATTCATTATCCAGATCCCGATTGCCTTGCCCTTACAAAAGCACTGGCTCAATTTGAACAAGTGAAAGAAGAGCGGATTTTTTGTGGAAATGGTGGAGCAGATGTTTTATATCGCTATCTGATGGCACAAAATCCAAAGAAAGTTTTAATCCCTGTACCAACCTTTGTGGAGTATGAGGAAGTTTTAAAAAATCAATATCCGGATGAGGTTTTGATTACAGAGTATGGACAAGAATCATTAGAGGAACAGCAAGAAACAACGGACGGTAAGTCCTATAAACGGGAAATTGTGCATTATTCTATGGCACAATGGGAAGAAAAGGATGGTTTTTATCCAAAATGGGGGAAACATCACTTGGAATTGACAAAAGAAGTGTTACAAGTCATTGACTCTTCTTATGATTTGATGATTCTTTGTTCTCCTAATAATCCCACTGGAAAGGTCATAGACCAAACATTATTAAAAGAAATTGTGGAATGCACAAAAAAACATCATGTGGCATTGCTTTTGGATCTGAGCTTTTCTGACTTTTTAGAAGAAAAAAATGAAGCCATAGAGGAGTATTTAAAAGGGCAATCTCATGTTATGTTATTGCATTCTTTTACGAAGATGTATGGAATGCCGGGCATTCGCATTGGATATGGAGTGCTTGGGCTAGGAATGAATGCGGAATCATTAAAGACGAAAGGCCCTAGCTGGACGGTGAATCACTTGGCACAAATTGCAGGTCTTACTGCATTAAAGGAAACAGAGTTTGTGAAAAAAACGGTGGATTATGTGGCAAAAGAAAGACAGATCATGGAAAAGCAATTAGAAGATATGGGATATTTCGTTGTAAAAGGAAAGGCAAATTATATCCTATTTCAAAAAAGAGGGGATACTACATTGCATAAGAGAATGTTACAGCGTGGGATTTTAATTCGGAGCTGTCAAAATTATGCGGGATTAGGGGAGGATTACTATCGCATTGCTATTAAAAACTCCGAGCAGAATAAGATACTAATAGAACAATTAAAGGAGGAGAGGCTGTGAGTGCAAAATGTATTATGATACAAGGAACGATGTCTAATTCAGGAAAGACATTTGTTACTGCTGGATTATGCCGAGTGTTAGCACAAGACGGATATAAAGTAGCACCGTTTAAATCTCAAAATATGGCGTTAAACTCCTATATTACAAAAGATGGTTTGGAGATTGGACGAGCACAGGCAATGCAGGCGGAAGCAGCGGGCATTGAACCGACAGTATGTATGAATCCGATTTTGTTAAAACCAACAAGCCATATGGGGTCACAAGTGATTGTCAATGGAGAAGTCTATGGGAATCTATCTGCTAGTGAATATTTTAAAAGAAAAAGAGAATTTATTCCCGATATTTTAAAGGCGTATAGAACTCTTGAAAAAGAATATGACATCATCGTGATTGAAGGAGCGGGAAGCCCTGCGGAAATTAACCTAAAATCAGAAGACATCGTCAATATGGGACTTGCCAATATGGTGGATGCACCGGTTCTTCTTGTGGCAGATATTGATCGGGGAGGTGTATTTGCCTCTTTGTATGGAACGATTGCATTATTGGAACAAGAGGAAAAAGATCGGATCAAAGGAATGATTATCAATAAATTTAGAGGGGATAAAAAAATATTAGATCCGGGTCTTAAAATGATTGAAGATTTAACAAAAAAGCCAGTTGTTGGTGTGATTCCAATGGAAGATATTGTATTGGATGATGAGGACAGTCTATCAACACAGCTTTCTTGTAAACATGCTATGACAGGTGTGGATGTTGCCATCATTCGTTTCCCTCATATTTCAAATTTTACGGATTTTTTAGCACTGCGTTATCAAGATGGTATATCCGTTCGCTATGTGGAGAGAAAAGAAGAGCTTGGTGCACCAGATTATATTATACTTCCTGGAACAAAAAATACGATGGCAGATTTAAAATGGCTGAGAGAAAGTGGGTTAGAAGGAGCGATTTTAAGGCAGAAAAATAGAGTGAAACTCTTTGGAATTTGTGGAGGATTTCAGATGCTGGGAACAGAACTTTCCGATCCAGAATGTGTGGAGCATGGGGGAAGAATGAGAGGAATGGGCTTGTTAGATTTTTCAACAACATTTTTGAAGGAGAAAACAAGAACGAGAATGGATGGAGAAGTGACAGACAAGACCAGCTCATTGCTTCATTTGGGAATTTGTGATAACAATGGAAATCAAAAGGAAGATAGAATCAAAGGATATGAGATCCATATGGGAACTACAATTTATGGGGAACATGGGATTCCATTTGCAAAATTGATGGATGGAAGAATGGACGGATGTGTCAATGAAGATGGTACTGTGGTAGGTACGTATTTGCATGGAATCTTTGATAACGAAACCTTTGTAAGACAGTATTTTAAAATCGAAGACAGTAAGACAGAGCAGACTTTTGAAGAATTTAAACAGACGCAGTATGATAAATTAGCGGATCTCATTCGAAATTCTTTGGATATGGAAACAATATATGAGATTTTAAAGGGGACATCGTCAATGGAACATAAGGAGTCAATGGAATATAAGAAGCCTAAGGAAGAAAAAGAGAATTGAAAGGAAATAATATGGAAACAGGAAAAAAAGGTTTATTGCATATTTATTGTGGAGATGGAAAAGGGAAGACAACATCAGCAGTAGGACTGGTAGTACGTTGTGCAGGTGCTGGAAAGAAAGTTCTTCTTTATCAATTTATGAAGAATAATAGCAGTAGTGAACGAACCATTTTGGAAGTGATTCCCAATATCACTTGTCAAAAAGGGAATGAAGGTGCAAAATTTTCTTTTCAAATGACAGAAGAAGAAAAGATCAAGGCAAGAGAAGAGAATGATCACATGGTATCCTTTCTCTTTGCACAAGCAAAGGATTATGATGTGTTATTTTTGGATGAACCTCTCTACGCTATTAGGGCAGGGTTACTTTCAGAAGAGCTACTGATAGAATGCTTAAAAGGCAGAAAGCCTGAATTAGAGGTGATTTTAACAGGAAGAGATCCAAGTGAAGCATTGCTAGAATGTGCCGATTATGTATCGGAAATAAAAAAAGTAAAACATCCATTTGACAAGGGAGTGAATAGTCGCCTTGGAATCGAATATTAAGGAACATCCGTTCCGTTGACAAAGAGAGGAGTCCCACAGTATACTAAACATAGTTTTGTTTAAAATATTTATTGTATATAGGGAGGTTTTTAAGAAAGGATGCTTAAGAAAAAACGTCTGAAAAAAATAGCGTTTTTGATGGCAGGGATTTTGTGCATGAATTGGACAACTACGCCAATCTATGCGGAAGAAAACAATCAAACGCAGACACAGGAAAATGAGGGGATTCAGATTCCAGTGGCGACAAAGTATGAAACAGACATGGCAGAAGGAGCTATTTCCTTTTTGGCGACAGTACCAGTAGGTGGAGCATCCGTTGATATTCCAATGCAAACAACCAATGGGGGAATAGTGAAAATAGCACTTTCATCGGAAGGGTTGTCCCAAGAGGTTCGGGTTTCCCTTCGTTCACAGGGAAGTGAAGGAGTGATACCGGATAATCAAGTTACGTTGACAACAGAGGCGAGAAACGGAACATTGCTTGTACAGGTACCACAAGCAGGAACGTATCTACTTCATGTAGAAACGGCTTATACGTATGTACCAATCACTGTGAATGCAAAAGCGATGTTATATCGAAATGATAATCGCACATTGCAACATAAACAATGGGCAGTCACTTATCCAAATCAGTATGATACTACGAATTATTACAAAGTGAAACTTACAAAAAATGGATATATTACAGTACAGGGGAGAACCTATGAAACAACAAATGGTAAGTTGACAGTAGAACTTTGTAATAATAAAAAGACTTCTTTAAATCCTAAAAAAGTGAATTTAACAGAAGAAAATGAATTTACTTCCTATTATGCTCTAAAAAAAGGAACGTATTATATTAAGATTTCGGATACCGATCGGCCATATAAAGTGCGTTATATGTTTACCGGAATGTCAGATCAAGCAGGAACAAGCAAGGCAAAAGCCAAAACGTTGAAAAAAGGAAAGCAAGGAATGGGGCTTTTGTATTTAACAGATTCCAAAACAAAGACAGATTGGTTTAAAGTCAGCTTAACAAAAAATCAAAAATTGCGTATGACAATTACAAACTTTGCAAGCACAAAGTTAGAGTATCAGATTTTACCAGCTAGTTCTAACGTGACCTTACATAATGCTAAGTTTTATCCACAAAATGGGACAGCCATTTTTGTAACAGGAGATACTCTGCCAAAGGGAACATACTATATAAAGATATCAAAAACTACAACAAAAGATGCAAGTGGAGCCTATTCTATCAAAGTCTAATGGTTTCCAATAGTTAGAAAAACAGACAGCAAACGAAAGATATTTTGTTGTCTGTTTTTGTATACACACCCATAATATATGGAAAAGAAAAATGAGAGAGGGAAGATGGAGAAGATCCATTGGGTAACGGTATGAAACTAGAAATTATATTAGGAGATATCAAAAAATTAGATAGCGATGTTATTGTGGAAACATCAAGTACCTCCTTATTGGGAGCACATAAAATGATGGGAGCGATCTATCAAGAAGAATCTCACTATGTGATTCATACATCAGAGCCGATTTGGAGAGGGGGAGGTTCAGGAGAAGAAGAGTTATTAAGAGATTGTTATGAAACTTGTATATCACTGGCATATGAACATCAATGTAAGACCATTGCATTTCCATCCATCAGTACAGGCGTATATCGCTTTCCATTGAATAAAGCGGTAAAAATTGCCATATCTACCATTTTAGAATGTACGAAACAATATGAAGATATTGAGATGGTAAGCATTGTATGCTTAGACGAAATAACAAGGAGTTATTATGAAAGAGAACTCAACAATCAGTTAAAACGTTAAGGGTAAGCGATTCAAATTTTTGTGTATTTCTGGGGGATAGTATGATATAATGAAAGAAAAAATTAAAATATAGATGGAAAGGGGAGTATGATGTTTGTCATCATAGAAATCAAAGAATGGATAGAGAAAAGATTTTAAGTACAGCTGATCATACATTGCTTTTACAAACAGCAACATGGGAGGAAATAAAGGAAATCTGTGATGATGGAATGAAATATCATACAGCATCTGTCTGTATTCCACCTTGTTATGTGCGTGATGCCAAAAAGTATGTAAAAGATCAATTAAAAATATGCACAGTCATTGGATTTCCAAATGGAAATATGACAACAGCAGTGAAAGTATTTGAAACCGAAGATGCGATTTTAAACGGTGCTGATGAAATTGACATGGTAATCAATATCGGTGCATTAAAGGCGAAAGATTATGAATATGTGCAAGGAGAAATTGAACAGATCAAAGAAGTCTGTGGTGGAAGAATTTTAAAAGTCATTATTGAAACTTGTCTGTTGACAGAAGAAGAGAAGATCAAGATGTGCGAAATTGTTACAAATGCTGGTGCTGATTATATTAAAACATCAACAGGTTTTTCCACATCAGGAGCCACGTTTGAAGATGTGACACTGTTTGCAAAACATGTTGGACAAGATGTCAAGATTAAAGCCGCTGGAGGAATTTCCTCTTTAGAGGATGGAGAAAAGTTTATAGAACTTGGAGCATCAAGACTTGGAACAAGCAAGATTGTTAAGATTATAAAAGGTGAGGAAATAAAAACAGACTATTAAAAATGTACGAGATCATGGAAGGAAGAAGTACTTCTTAACGTGATCTCGTCTTTTGTGTCTAGTATAATTGACCCCTTTAGCGGATACAGTAACTTCTCGTTAAAGGTAGTAGTGATAAATTTTCGTCGTACACTCGTGATTTTAGCCGTGGGTGAAGTAATTATAAAATAAAAGAGGAAAAGGAAATACAATGAAAACAAATTGGAAAAATCAACAACAAAAGAATCAAAAAAAGCAGAACAATTCAAATAAACAAGTGCGGTTAGAGCAAGAACAAGGAAAACGAAAAAAGGAGTTGGATCAATCCAATGTGAGTCAGAGTTCAAAATCAAAAAAGAAGACGGGTTGTCCTTATGCAAAAAAATGTGGTGGTTGTCAATATCAAGGGCTTACGTATGAAGAACAGCTTATGAAAAAACAAAAATGGGTCAACTCTCTTATGAAGAAGCACTGTACTGTCCATCCGATCTTTGGAATGGAAAATCCTTATTTCTATCGAAATAAAGTGCATGCGGTATTAGATCGAGATAGAAAAAATCAAGTCATATCAGGTGTATATCAAGAGGGAACTCATCGAGTTGTTCCAATTGATAGATGTTTGATTGAGGATCAAAAAGCGGATGCTATCATTGCTACAATCAAAGAACTGATAAAATCCTTTAAAATGAAAGTATATGATGAGGATACGGAATATGGCTTTATGCGTCACATTCTTATAAAACGAGGGTTTGCAACAGGAGAAGTGATGGTTGTCCTTGTTACAGCATCTCCTGTTTTCCCATCCAAAAATAATTTTGTAAAGGCACTTCGTGAAAAACATCCAGAGATCACAACGGTGATTCAAAATATTAATGGAAGAGGAACAAGTATGGTTCTTGGAGATAAAGAACACGTTCTATATGGAAAAGGATATATTGAAGACGTATTATGTGGCTGCACATTCCGAATTTCTTCCAAATCCTTTTATCAAATTAATCCTGTGCAGACAGAACATCTGTATGAAAAAGCAATGGAACTTGCAGGATTGAGTGGAAAAGAAAAGGTGATAGATGCCTATTGTGGAATTGGAACGATTGGACTCATTGCAAGTAAAAAGGCAAAAGAGGTGATCGGGGTAGAGCTGAACAAGGATGCAGTAAAAGATGCCATTTTCAATTGTAAGAGAAATGAAATAAAAAATGCTAGATTTTATTGTGAAGATGCCAGCAAATTTATGGTGAACATGGCTGAGAAAGGACAAAAGGCAGATGTTGTCTTTATGGATCCACCAAGAAGCGGAAGTACAGAAGTATTTATTGATTCTTTGGCGATGATGGCACCAAAAAAAGTCGTGTATATTTCTTGCTATCCAGAAACATTGGAAAGAGATGTATGCTATTTTAAGAAAAAGGGATATAAAGTAAAAGGATGTTATCCGTTTGATTTATTCCCATGGACTGGACATGTGGAGTGCGTGGTTCTGTTGACTAAAACACGTAAGTAAAAGTGTTAAAATGCTTGAAATATAAGGCTTTTCCGAGGATTTGGACGAAAATCCAGGTTCTCGGATTTTCTTGTTTTAAGGAGCGAAAATTTAGAGTAAAATAGAGGTTGAGAATATAAAACTATTGATTTCGGGTTGAACATACAAGACTATTGAATAAGGCGGTGAGGTAAAATGAAATCAAAACTAAGTAGAATGCTCGCTGCAAAACGAAATGAAAAGCAACTTACTAAAAAACAAACTGCTGAACTCATGGGGGTTACACCCATGTATTATGCTCGTTTTGAAAATAATAATCTAACTCCATCAAAGAGAAATCTAGATTTTTTTTGCTGATTTTTTAGAGATGGATAAAGAGGAACTTTGGAATATTATCGAAGAAGAGAAAAAAGATAAATTGTAAATTTTTTTCGTACTCCTTGAAAATTATAGCGCAGTGCGCTATAATTAAAGAAATGAAAACAAGGAGTTGTGAAGATGATTTCAGTAGAAAAGAAGTTGTTAACAGGATATACATTTATAGATTTGTTTGCAGGATTAGGCGGATTCAGAATTGCATTAGAATCATTAGGTGCAAATTGCGTTTATTCAAATGAGTGGGATGTCCCTGTGCAGAAAGTATATGCAGAGAATTTTGGTGATACACCAGAGGGAGATATTACGCAAGTTGATGAGAATACGATTCCTGATCATGATATACTCTGTGCCGGATTTCCTTGCCAGGCATTTTCTATTAGTGGCAAGCAGCGTGGCTTTGAAGATAGCAGAGGAACATTGTTCTTTGATGTTGCTAGAATTGTAAAAGCGAAGAGACCCAAAGTTGTCTTTATGGAGAATGTGAAGAATTTTGCGACACATGATGACGGAAAAACTCTTGAAGTTGTAAAAGGCACTATGGAAGAATTGGGTTATACATTCTATCAGAAGGTGTTGAATGCTGTTGATTACGGTGTTCCACAAAAACGAGAAAGAATTTATATGGTCTGTTTTAGAAATGATTTAGAGATTAATGATTTTAAGTACCCTAAGCCATTTGAGTTAACACGTCACGTAGAAGATTTTCTTCTTGAAGACGAAGAAATGGTCAAGGACTTATATGTTGATAGGCCTGATACTTACTACAACGGTGTAGAAGACAACCAGTATAGCAATAAGTCTATTCGATTAGGTATTGTGAACAAAGGTGGACAAGGCGAAAGAATATACAGCACCAAGGGAATCGCAATTACTCTTTCTGCGTATGGCGGAGGTGTCTTTGCAAAGACAGGTGGATATTTAATAAATGGAAGGACTAGAAAGTTGCATCCGCGTGAATGTGCAAGAATCATGGGATACCCAGATTCTTATAAAATCTGTAAGAGTGCAAATCAAGCCTATAAGCAATTTGGAAATTCTGTAGTAATTGATGTTTTGCAGCTCATCGCAGTAGAAATTGGTACAGTGATGGAGGGAAAATAAAGATGAATGAGGTTGAATTCAGAAATTGGCTTATCAATAAAGGTGTAAAAACAAAGGTTGCAGGTGATACAATTTCAAGATTGAAAAGAATAGAACGAGAAATTGAAAACTGCGATATTGATGAACAATACCGCAGTGATAAATGTGAATACTTATTAAAACTTTTTTTGGATATGGGCAACAATGACGAGATGAAGAAATATCCAAATGCAAATCTTCCAATAGGAAAGTACTACATGAGTACATATCGTCATGCCCTTAAACAGTATGTTGAGTTTTCAGATGATGTTACTTCAAACAATCAATAAATTCTGGTTCTGACATACCAGGTGTAGATGCTTTATGTTTGATTGAAAAAATAACATTAGCATTATATGTATTTGAGAGTTTGCGAAGTTCATATTCGTCTCCACGTAGAGAAAACATATACTCAATTCCACGAAGGATGAATCTGTGATCATGTAACTGCTGTGGTGAAACAACAAAAAGCTTATCTCCGGCTACACGAGAATCTGTAATGACATAATCGTGAGTTGATATATAATCCATTACAGGCTTTAGACGGCTCTTACCAACATTGCCTGAACCACTTCGTTTGATTCGATACTTAGCTGTTACATCGAAATATTCTCTGAAACGCTCAATAGGTAAAATAGTATAGTTATTGGTGATGAAGAAATCGGCTCCCTTATCTTTATACGCCTGGATAATCCAGTCGGCGAAGATATCGGAGCCGTTTGGCATATCAATATCTTTTCCGGCTGTACCAGCTTCTCTGAATGCGTCGAAATCTTTATTCATATAGTCCATTATCATTTCTGCGTATTTGTTGATGCGATTTACATTGAGACGGCTGTATTCAAATGTTCCGGTATCAAGGTCTGGTAATAAAACAAACTGTCCGCATTGAGCAGGTGAGTGTTTAGCATCGATGTAAAATGAATTACCCGATTTAGTCTCAACTAAGATGTCAGGTACAGTTGAATCAGCACCTCCTTGATGAAAAAATCTTGCATATGCACCGAATCTTTTATTAAGATAATCTGTGCATTGAATTTCAAATTCTTCCCATATTGCCATTGTTTAGTCCTCCTTTATATCCTTTAAAAAATTGATTATTGAGTCTCCTAATGCATGAATCACATTTACAGTCATTGCATTACCTGCTTGCATTAGGAGGTGCCTATCAGAAACTTCGTTCTTTACTCTGTCAGCATATTCTTTTGGAAATCCTTGAAGAAGCAATGCCTCATAACCAGTCAGCTGATATATCGTATGGTTTTTAACATATAAAACACCATCTCTCTGTGCCCTTAATGTTGGGCAGCGACCGTCATAAATGCGAAGATCATTCATGCGAGTGTCGATTATTTTGCCTTCCATCTCCTTAATATCATCAACAGTGTATTTACCGTTGTTAGTAGGATTCTTTAGATAATAGGAGAGAATATCGAGTCTTTCGGTACTTGCAACATTATCGTCAATCAAGAAATTGGAAAGAGATGGTTTTTCTACTGGTTCAGGCCATTGAAATTCATCTATATCCTTTCCAAAATCTTTTCTGATGCCTACAAAGTAAACTCTTTGTCGCATTTGAGGAACACCATATTCAAGGCTGGTAAGAACCTTATATGTTACATCATAACCAACTCTATTTAATTCGTTGATGATGATTTTTATTGTTTTGCCTTTGTCGTGAGTTACCAATCCCTTGACGTTTTCTAAAAGAAAACATTTAGGTTGTGTTTCTTCTAAAATTCTTGCCAAGTGAAATATGATTTGTCCTCTGTCATCAGAGAAGCCTTCTTTCCTGCCTATAACAGAGAAAGTTTGGCATGGAAATCCAGCAATCAACATATCGTATGGTAGTAACTTTTCGGTCTTAATTCTTTTTAAATTATAGTAGTAGGGTTCGTCTGTAGTATCATGCATTAAGGTATAGGTGCGAACGGCTAATTTGCTTGTATCTGAGTAACCAGTGCTTTTAAGTCCGGCTTGTTCTAAACCCAGACGTCCGCCGCCAATACCAGAGCATAAATCTAAAAAAGTATTAATTTTCATTGTTTTTAATCCTTCATTGGTTTGTCATTTTAATTCTGGGTTAGGAGCATCGAGATTTCTATTAAAATATAGTTCTGATACCCCATTGCCTTCAAAGATTTCTAACATCATATTCAAATGCCATAAGGTTTCTTTTTCCTTTAATTCCTCAAGTGGCATCCAAAATATTTCTCCCTCTGATGAGGACTGAATGTTGCCAGAATATGTGTTGGTCTTATATAAGAAAACCATATAGCGAGAACCATCAAATTCTATCCAGTCCTTAATGCCACAGAACTGAAGGTTACTTATCGTGAGTCCTGTTTCCTCTTTAATCTCTCGAATCATAGACTCAGCTACCGATTCGTTGCTTTCTACATGACCACCAGGAAAGATTAGTCCTTTGGAGTTGTGTACAAGCTTTTCTTCGACAAGTACATTTCCTTGGTCATCATAAATCATACACATATTCGTGAGTTCGACTGGGGTTTTACGATTCATTCGCTCCACCTCAATCCTTTATTGTTTCCATGATGTCTTCCAACTTACAATCCATAGCCTCACAGATTTTGAGAAGAACATCAGTTGTGATGTTTGCACCCTTGCCGAGTTTGGCAATGGAAGCTGCACTGATTCCGGCAGCCTCTTTAAGATCATTTCTGTTCATTTCTTTGTCAATTAACATCTTCCATAATTTGTTGTAACTGATTCGCATAATCAACCTCCTTGCTTTACAACCAAAAATCAAATGATTCTTCTTGCTGTTTTTCTGTGAGATAGTTTTTCAAGAGTTCGACATCTTTACTGATATCTCGTGGTCTGATTCGGTTAATAACCTTTTCCTCGACTTCAGGAGTCCAGTAGATTTTTAATTTTTCTCTGGCTCTTGTGATAGCAGTGTAGAAGATATTGTGAGTTACTAATTCTTCCACCTCATCGGTAATAACTATCTTTACAGAGTCATATTCCAGACCTTGTGCTTTGTGTATTGATACAGCATAAGCAATTTGGAATGGTACAACAGTGAATGAGGTACTTTCGTCTCCATCTTCGTCAGCACTCTTTAATTTGTGCACACAAAATCTTACTAACGATTTTCCTTCGCTTTCCCAACATTCAAGTAGTTCGAGATTAATACGCCAGAGATCACTTTCATCTACTGCCTTAGGTATCTCAACATCAAACTGAATGCGTTCTTCATGAGTGCCGGGGTCTAAGATTTCTATTCCCTTGATTATTCCCTTCATATTATTGTGTATGACAGGGAAGAACCTATCTGAATCAAGGAAGAGAATCGGGTCTCAAACTTTATACTGTTGAATGTCCCATTGAACAGCAGGATTAGGATTGCTTTCCTGTAGGAATCTATTGATGTTGTTGATTCCATATAAACCATCGTAGTTTAGGCAGAGGATAGCTTCTCCTGGGTCAAGAGAAGAGAGTAGGGATTCATCTACTTTTAAGGAGTAGCTTTCTCTTTCGATGACTTCTTTTGCGGTATCGTCCATCTGTCTGACCTTATCCCACAGTTCAAGTAATCGTTCGTCCTTTGTTCGATGAGGTTGGGTAAGTTCAAATACAGCACTTTCTGGTAAAAATGCTTTTAATACCGAGAACCAATTTCCAAATTGAATGGCATCAATCTGATAAGTGTCTCCAACCAATAAAAGCATTTCAAAATTTGCCTTTTGAAGAACCTCAACCATATCTTTATTGCTTACGGTACTACACTCATCGATAACCAATAATTTATATTTCATAAAAGCAGAGCCTTGACGTTTGAAACTTTCAATTGTTGAGAAAGTTGTATTTTCTGCATCAATCTTTCGCATCAGGTTCTCTTTTGCTGGATTTGTTTGTGTAAGGTATAGTTTGGAATCATCATTTAAGTAGTGAGAAACATGGTTTATTAGCGTAGATTTTCCTACACCTGCTGAACCGTATATCACACCAACCTTTGATTCCGAAAATATACGGGTGATGATGTCTTTCTTTTCATCGCAGTCAATTTCGTAATCATCGAACATCAGCCAAATTTCAACATCGGCACTGTAGTTCTCAATACCTGATTCTGCCAACTCTTGTAATTTTTCAATTACAGTGCAAGTATCGAGTTTGTAATCGTTTATAAATACTTGATTATGTTCAAGCATTAAATCACTTTCAGGTCTGTGCCCTGAATAAAGGCTGTCGTTATATTGTTCGATGAGTCTTGGGTAATCAGGAAAATTACCTAGTTCATCAACATCAGTAAAGAGTTGTCCTCTACCTTCAGTGTTGTTCCTTATAAATCTTGCGAACAATTCCGGGCGTTTGTCTTTACACGGAATACAATCAAAAACAGCACCTAATTTTGGATTATGACCAACAGGAGATCTGTTAAATGGTAAAGAGTCAAACTGCCTGCAACCGTTTGATAAGTACAAATTAGAAAGATAACTGTTTCCGGTATGTATCCATTCTTCATAGTATTTGCTATAGTATCCGTCTGAATATTGGCCTTTAATAATAACATTGTTCATGTTATAGAGAAGGTATCGCAGCACATTCTTTCCATTACGACCATTTCGGATAAGTTCTCTGCAGTAATCTAAAATAGGAATAAATACCATAGATTTAAGGCTATTTTTCCATTCAAGAGTAAGCCTATCATATGCTTTATCCGGGAAATCCATTAGAGCAGTCAATGTGTATCTTGTTCTGGTAAGGAACTCACAGATTAAGCGTTGCTCTGGATACGGTACTCGTTTTTTCTCTCCTTTTATCAGTTTAATAAAATTTTGAAATTCACAGTCACGAATGGATACCTCCCAGCCGTCAATAATGATGATAGGCATTGTTTTTCCTAATATCTCGATAGTTTCATGTACGAGATGAAACTTTGATGCGTAATTGCTTTTGATTGGAAGTTTAGTAAAAGCAATTACTCTGTTAGACTTGGACTTGTTTTTTCTATCATCTATTGGTGTAAATGTGATTTCATAATATATGTGTTTGTTAACAAAGAGTGGTTTGATTTTCTGAATATAGTATTTGTCGTTTTTTTCAGCTTTGAATTCCGCTGGATATCGTTCTATTTTTTCAGAAATCTTTTTATAGTATTCCTGTAAGGTATCATCTAAATGAAGCGGGAACTTATCTAAATTATGTAGTACCTCAATACCAAAGTAGTGCCAGATAAGATTCTTCGCTTCTAATAGGTACTGGTAATACTTAAGCATTAGTCGTTCGGAGCCATCTTCATCCAATGTATATTGTGTGGTGACTACTTCCAAGTAATTATGGAATTTATATAAAGTGTACAATTCACTGTTTATCTGTGCAAACTCGGTGGCCTTTGCTATGTTTTCGGCGGTTATAGGTATTTCCCTGACGTTGGCATAGAACTTGAGCATGACGTGATTTACGAACTTTGTTAGCTGCTCTAAAATGTCTTGAGAAATAGCACCACGAGAATTGTTTTCTATTTCATCTAAATGCCTACATATGACGTTGTCTATTTTACGGATGGATTCATCAATCGATGGCATCAACATCCTCCTTTCCGATTAATAATATTCTCCATCATTCCAGTCATCGATAAACGCATCATACGGAAATGTTCCGGCGAACTGGTCGGGATGAAGCTTTACATATAAATTGCGTATTTTGGTTCTGGAACTTCCTAAAAAAGGAGTTGCAGAGCCACTGACTAAAAAACTGTTGCTTATATTGTTTAATTCGCCAAGTAAACCAAAAACATACGATTTTAAAGATGGATCAGCAAATATATCTGCTTTTGCCATCCATTTGGTTTCGTACAAGTCTTTTATTTTACATGGCAGAGTCATGTCGATTAATGATGAAGCATAGTTTTCTCCAATGAGAGTAACCATGATTTCATCATAATCAGCCGTGAATTCTTCAAGCAGTAAATTGTCTTCAGAAGAATAGGGAGATTCATCTTCCTGTACTTCTGGAAGTGGAACACTTGTTGTCCCGGCAGCATTGTTGCCATCTAGTCCATTTACCAGGTTGCTTACTGCGTTACCCCACGCATCGGCTACTGCCTGTCCAGATGCCAGCATCTTCTCTTCAAGAATATCATGTGGGGTTTTATCAGCACTCTTCGGAGTGCTTTTTCTTTTTCGTGAAGCAGCTACTGTAAGTATTTCTTCAAACAGGTATGCAATTTTTTGTGAGGCATTATATAGGTCAATGTCATCTATATAAGGTTGAAAAGCATCGCACAATCTTTGAGTTGTTGCTTCTGGGAAATCATCCAAATATGAAATGAACTGTTCCGGTTCTATATGTGGTAGTACACGCTGGGCTATTTTAGTAACTTGTGTTTTACCATTGTAATAAGCCTTAAATGTGTTTTCACTTATATCTTCAATTTGTAATAAACCATCTTCGGTAATGATTGTTTCAAAAAGTGTTCTTGTAAAAACATGAGTGCTATATGAACCACCGATGATGGGTTTTAGTATTTCTGCAAATTCTGTGAATTCCATAATCCACCTCTTTCTTCATTTCAACCCAAGACTACCGAAGACTACCCGGCACTACCAGGTTCTACCAAACCAATAGTCTATACTCGTAAGTGTAAAAAACAAGCAACAAGGTGCTTGCATAAGTTCAATGGGTCTGTGGGAATTTGTCTATCAACTATTATATCAGAAAAATTTGCAAAATTCTACACTTTCCCATGAACAAATTATGCGTTCGTAAAGAAATGCTCGTTTATACATATTTTTGGTTCATCTCAAAAATGATCTGACATTGATTTTGATACATAAATCATTGTGTATCAAACTGAGTGGCAGACACTCAAATATTAAATATCACAAGGCCTGATTAGCTATAAGGGCATTGGGATGCAGATATCGGCATCAATCACAGGACAACCTGTGAAAGGTGCGATTGAGGTACCCTTATTTCCTTATGCCCTTTTTCAGGCTATCTGGGTCGGTACTTCTATAAGCACCGGCCTTTATTTGTTCCCATTGCCCTTCTGCGAGAACCAGGCAGAAAGGCAGGAACTTTATGAAAATTAAGATTCGTTATGAGAACGAGTATCAGACCCTTGAGGTCGAAAACGTGGAATTGGAGAGATGGCTTAATATCTCCATTTCAGAAGATGAGAGTCAGGAAGACTACGAAAAGAGAATCCAGGAAGAAATCGAAGTCAGATACAACAGACCCGATTACAACAGCTGGCACAAGCATGACCGTCATACTGGCAACGCATATATGAAGAGCAAAGACGGAACAGTTGAGGTCAACACCGAAGAAGCAATCATGTACAGAGCAGCTGACAAGTCAGCCTTTAACAGTTCCATTGATGGAGTACATAACCAGCTTGAATACGAAGAGTGCTGTGAAACCTTGAGAAGTCTTCTTAAACCTGCAGTGGCAGATATGGTCATTGCCATTGCGCTTGACGGCTACACCGTTGGCGAGTATGCAGCATCAATCGGCGAGAATGCCAATAATGTCAGTCATCGTTACAGACGTGCAATCAACAAATTAAAAAAAGTTTTTTCAAAAACGTCCTATTAACCCTTCTCCCAAGGCTATCAGGTAGGAAGGTGACACCTCCAATAAATTATTTAAGGAGGTAATTCGTATGGAATTACAAGTATTTAACAGCACAGAGTTTGGCTCTGTAAGAACAGCAACTGTAAATGGTGAGGTTATGTTTGTTGGCAAGGATGTAGCAGACATTCTCGGGTACCAGAACGGTAGTCGAGATATCAACCGCCATGTAGATGAAGAGGACAGACACAAGGTCATGATCTTTGATGGTAACCAAGATAAGGAAACCATCATCATCAATGAGTCTGGACTTTACAGTCTTATCCTTTCAAGCAAGATGCCGAATGCAAAGAAGTTCAAACATTGGGTTACATCAGAAGTTCTTCCGGCTATCCGTAAGCATGGAATGTATGCCATCGATGAGATTCTCAATAATCCTGATCTTGCGATTGCAGCACTCACACAGCTTAAGGAAGAGCGTGAGAGAAGAAAGCAGCTTGAATGTCTGGCACTTGTTCAGCGTCAGCAGATTGCAGAACTCCAGCCAAAGGCAAGCTACTATGACCTTATTTTACAGAACAAGAACACAGTTCCTATTACGCAGATTGCAAAGGACTATGGTATGAGCGGTCGCAAGTTCAATGAACTTCTTCACGAACTTGGGGTTCAGTACAAGTTCAGAAGGACCTGGCTTTTATATCAGCACTATGCAGAGTGCGGATACACACAGTCCCGTACCTACGCAATCGATGAGAGCAGAAGTGTGATGCATACCTACTGGACTCAGAAGGGCAGACTTTTCCTTTATGACCTTTTGAAGAATGAAGGCATCTTACCAGTTATCGAACAGGAGGATTAAGAGATATGGGTGTTGATAAGTTTAATCACGAAGGGTACTTTGACCCGACCACATATGAGGCTCTTACCAACATCCACCGTGAGGAAATGGCAGCTGATAAAAAGGCTGCCTATCTTCCTTTGGTGTATGTGTGCAGTCCATATGCAGGTGATGTTGAAACCAATGTAAAGAATGCGAGGGCGTACAGCAGATTTGCTGTTGATGAAAATGCTATCCCGGTAACACCTCATCTTTTATATCCACAGTTCATGGATGATGGTAATGAGACTGAAAGAGAGATGGCTATGCATTTCAATTATGTACTTCTCGGCAAATGCACAGAGGTCTGGGTCTTCGGTGGTGTGATTAGCCGAGGTATGGCTCGTGAGATTGGTATTGCCAAGAAAAGAAGAATGAAGATCAGATGGTTTACCCAGGATTTGAAGGAGGTCGGAGAATATGATTAATTTTACTGTTTATTCAGCAGATTGTGTCGGCAACAGCGGTAACTGTCTGTATCCCAATAAGAATGTTGTAACGGATAAAGAGTCTTTTATCGCAGCAACCAAGATGGACCATGTAACTGCAAAGTACAAGGGAAACTACCGCAGTAAGGATAACTTTGAATCCTCCGACTGTATCCCTCTTGACTGTGACAATGACCATTCAGAGAACCCGGAAGACTGGCTTACTCCTTTTGATATTGCATTATCAATTCCGGGAGTAGTGTTTGCTGCATCTTACAGCAGACATCACAACCTTCCAAAGGGTGACAAATCGGCAAGACCGAGATTTCATGTGTTCTTCCCTATACCAAAGGTAACGGATGGAGAAGAGTATGCAGCCATGAAACGAAAGATTGCTGATGCTTTCCCTTATTACGATACCAACGCATTAGACTCTGCCAGATTCCTTTATGGCAATGACTCTGACGAAGTGGAGTTTTATGAAGGTGACAAGACAATTCTTGATTATCTGGAAGAGGATGATTTTGCAGATTTCGATGCAAGCCTTGAGCAGGTGCCGGAAGGTCAGCGTAACAGCACCATGAGCCACATCGCAGGAAAGATTATCAAGAGATACGGAAATACAGAAGAGGCGTATCAGATCTTCCTTAAGAAAGCTGAACTCTGTAACCCGCCACTTCCTGAAAGTGAACTCAAGGTGATATGGAGAAGTGCATCAAAGTTCGGTAAAAAGGTATCGAACCAGGAAGGATACATTCCACCTGAACAGTACAACTCCGACTGCAGATTAAAGCCGGAAGACTTCTCCGATGTGGGACAGGCTACGGTACTTGCAACCGAGTATAAGGACATTCTTCGCTATTCCCCATCTACCGATTACATGGTATACAACGGCAGTTTCTGGGAAGAGTCAAAACCAAAGTCCCAAGGTGTTTCCCAGGACTTGACGGAAAGACAGCTTGCAGAGGCTGAAACCGAAATGAAGAAAGCTATGGATGAACTTGTAAAGAATGGTGGTATGGAGATTCTTGTATCAGTGGGTCCGAAAAAGGCTGTGCAGATGTTCAATAAACAGCAGGCTCATGCTTACGAGATGTATGAAGAGGCTGTGGCTTATAAGAAATATGCCATTAAGCGAAGAGATACAAAGAACATCGCTGCCATATAAATGATACAATAGAAATGTACAAAAGCGATCATTTAAAAATGTACAAATTCAGGTTATAATAAGTACCTTTGGAGGTGCTTATGATTTACAAGTT
>CASDVE010000030.1 GCA_949284175.1 uncultured Eubacteriales bacterium | reverse complement strand
TTTGCATCACTAGAACAACTACAAATAGAATTAGCTGACTATGTCAACTGGTTTAATCATCATAGAATTCATTCTTCACTTGATTATTTAACACCAAAAGAGTTTGAAAAAAATACCCTTAAAAAAGTTATTTGAAAAAGTGTTGACAATCTACTTTACATACAGAAAAATTATAGTCTATTTTCTTTATTTCCATATAGAAATCTTCCTTTCAAATTCCAATTTAACAAATTATATCATAAATAGTCAAAAAAATATAGCAATAAATGTTTTATTTTTATTCATTATTATATTTTTAAGTGAATCTCATTTACATTTTGGTAATAAAAACTACCTTTATCCCTATTATTTTTTGTTCACTCTCTTCTTCTAAAATGAGTTCTATATCCATAAATCATATTCCCATAGAATGAAATATAAGAAAAGATGGAACACCCCTAATAGGTGTTCCGCATTTTGTTGTAAGAATAAAATCAACTCATCTATTCGCTTAATCTTAATAGAATATCTTCTCCCTTTTCATTGATTGTGATTTCCTTAATGATTAAATATAATAATTGTTTCCTAATACTTCCATATAGAAGAGGAAGTTGTTTTACTTTTAAAAGTAAACGAGAAGTTATGGTGTTACTATTGGTTTTCCCTCTTTGTCAAGTAATGGCGTAAAACCTGCTGCATTTCCGTTTCTATGAAACACATAATTCACACCTGTTTCTGTATCAACCCAAATTTCAACTACATCAATAGTGCCTTGCTGATAGACTTTCTTAAAACGATCCATAAGTACTCCTCCTAAATTTTAATTTAACTTGCTCTATTCTATCATTTTTCTTCTATTGTATCAACAGCATATTCTTTTCCCCCTATACACTAAAGAACCTATTGAAGTGTCATTCTTCAACAGGCTCTTCTATTAGAAGTTTTCTTAATTCAAACATATCCCCCCAAAATTTAACAATAGAATTTAATATCATCTGTTAAAAAGAATTTTTTCCATTCTTCTATCTACCACATATGATGTTTAAATTGTTAGCATACATTACAACCTTTGCTGACAGTACTTTTTGGGGAATTCTATTTATATACTTCTTATCTATCTTCTACAAAAATATGGTAGTTGTCCATCATCGTTATCATTATAGAACTTGTAATTTACTTTTCAAAGCCGAAGTCATAACCATGCAAAAAAACTTTCAGTTTATTATTTTTGATTCAAGCTCTCAATTGCATACACAATACAACCGATGCCTGCGATAAGTGCCAATAGAATCATTCCTCCAACCGCATCCCCTAAGGAAGCTCCCAAAAACAACCCTACGAAAGCTGCAATCGTCATTATCACAATGGAACATATGGTTTTACCCATAATTTATCCTCCCATATAAATTCCAATTTAACAGATCATACCATAAATAACCATAAAAATATAGCAGTTCTTCTGAATAACAACTTGCTTCAATTTACATTTCATTTATAGTTTTATGGAGATCTACTGAACTTTTACTTAAATGTTTAATCACTAAAAATACGGCAATTGGATCGAGTTAGCTAATATATCAATTAGCTCATCAGAGGAAACCCGCTCTTCATCCTTCATCCAATGAATGAGTATCTGCGTCAAACCTCCTGCATAAAATGCTAGTTGATAGTCCAAATGCTCTATCTGAGAATTTTCCACACTTTTTGATAACCCTGAAATAGCAAAAACAAATTCCTCTGTCAAAATTTTTTCCAGATGATTCCGAATCAGCAAATCCATAAAATCTTGATTTTCATAAAATGTCTTTACAAAAATATGAATAGATTCTATCGCATCTACTGTGTCTGAACGCCGATTAAGGATCGTATCAAAGATATTATCAATACACTTCCGTAATACATCTTCTTTTGTACGAAAGATATTATAGAACGTCTGCCTTGACACATCAGCCACTTTACATAGCTCTTTTACATTAATTTCTTCATATTTTTTCTTATGAATTTCCCTAATAAATGCTTCTGTTATCAGACTAATTGATAATAGTGCTTTCGGATTTTTTCCTTCGTACATCACAACCCCCCTACCTACTTTGACACATTCTTGAAAAATGTATAAGTTATTTTTATATATTGCTTCTCTTTTTTAATCCGATTATAATCATAATATAGACACGTGTCAACATTAGACAAAATATAAAGGAGATAACACTATGATTTTTGACACACCTATCAGTTGGTTTATTAACGAAATCATTGCATCTATTTTATTTATCATTTGCATTGTACATATTTCAAAAGGAAAAAATGCCATTCATCGAATGCTAGAATTATTCTGCTATGTTCTGACAGCTGGTATCTTTGAAAATATCGGTGTATGGGCAGGTATCTATGATTACAGTGTAAATCGAATTATGATGTTCGGCAAAGTTCCTTTTGCCATTCTTTTTATCGAAGGAGTCATTGTTTACTTCGTCATGCTACTTATGGAACGAATTAATGTCCCTTGCTGGGCACTTCCTTTTGGTGCTGGTGTTCTAGCTTCTATTCAGGACATGACACTTGATCCAAGTTCCGTTTTTGACATCCACAATTTTTCTGGTTCCTTAGAAGGACAATGGAACTGGGTAAAATATTACGAGGGCGGATTTGTAGATATTCCTTTCTTTAATTTTTCTGGTTGGTTAACAATGGTACTGTTCTTTATGATGTGTGTACAAATCGGACGTTATCTATATCATAAATATCAAAAGGAATGGATTGGGTATGTATATCCATTTGTATCTATTCTCATTACTGTCATATTATTGGCGAGTCCAATCAATCAGTTCTTGCTTTACATGGTACCATTCTTTAAAATGAACACAAAAAGTGCTGAATTGTTCATGCTTTGTTTTAACTATATTGTCTGCTTTTTCATTATGTTTAAATTTGCAAAATACGATCAGGCATATGATAAAAAACGTGACCGTTTCATTTTTTTGATGCCTATATTCCTTCATATTTACGCATTAATAAACAGCATTGTTCTTGGAATTACAAAAGCAATGTTACCTATTATTGTTGTTACTCTGCTACATTGCACATATCTATTCTTCGTTTATAAAAAAATGAAAAAAGTTGAAAATAAATAGAACATCCATTTCATTTGCAATCCATGTCATAATAAGTTATAGTATAAAAACTCAGGAGAACTATCACTATGAACCATATAAAATATAACTTTCATCCAGATTTAAAAGATTACAAAAACCAGAATATGCCTGTTATTCCTTTCTTCATACCATTTCTTCAAAGACTTATGGGAATACTATACAAACGCGAAAAGTCTGATATCGATGTTGCTGTTTCTCAACTTACTATTCCTACTCAAGATGGATTCAACCTGCGAGCATTAATGTACACTCCTGTAAACGCCAATAAAATCACTCCTTGTTTACTCTTTTTTCACGGAGGTGGATTTGTTTACAATGCCGCTCCCCACCATTTTGCTCTTGCCCGAAATATGGCAAAAGCATTAGGATGGAAAACTATATTGTTGGATTACAGATTAGCTCCCAAATATAAATATCCTACTGCACCAGAAGACTGTTTTAGCACCTATCATTGGATTCTTCGTAATGCGGATTCTTTAAACATTAATCCTGTACAAATTGCCGTTTGTGGTGACAGTGCAGGCGGGAATCTTGCTACTGTTTTGTGCCTGATGACCCGTGATCGAGGTATCCAACTTCCTATGGTACAAATGCTTCTTTATCCAGTAGCGGACAGAAGAATGGAAACCCGCAGTTATCAAAAATATACGGATACACCGATGTGCAACAGCAATAATATGAAAAAATATTTTAATATGTATGTAAATAATAGCTCGCCAGTAAACATAAAATATCTTTCTCCTATTGAATCAGATTCCCTAATAGGACTACCTCCTGCTTATGTAGAAACCGCAGAATACGATTGCCTACACGATGAAGGCATATCGTATGCCGAGGCTATGCAAAACGCTGGAATACATGTAGAAATTCATGAAACTCAAAATACAATGCATGGTTACGACATTGCAATAAACAGTAATCTGGTAAAAGATTTAATAAATCAGCGAGTTGCTTTTCTACAAAAATTTATAAATATAGAATAAACTTCAAATATAAAACGATGAGAAGCAGGCTTTGCGAACTTCTCACGTTCGTGGGCGGCGTCAAATAGAAATGCAAGCATTTCCGCTTGACTTATGCCTTCCACGCAAATCATAAAAAAAGGACTGTCACTTTAACAATTAAACAATTGAAAAGTGACAGTTTCTTTTTTAATTTCCAGAAATAATATTTTTATTTTTCTAATTTACCACCTGTTCCATGAGAAAAAACTCAATAGGTAACACCTCTTCAATTTTTTCATCTTATTATAGTTTATTGATTTGACTCCCTATTAGTATAACGATACATTCCCCACCAATCCGGTAAGAGTTGTTCTAACGTTACAGTTTCCCGTTTTTCATAGTCAACCATAATTTCCATGTCTTTGTTTTTGAGGTTTAATTGCATGAAAAATTCTCTACAAGCACCGCAAGGCATTCCACTTCCCTCTCCAAAAGGAGCTTTATCCCGAAATGCAATTAATCTTTTAATTACTGTTTGCCCACTCTGGATATACATATTTAGTGCAGCCGTTCTTTCTGCACACAGATCTAAAACTCCACTACAACTTTCAATGCAAAATCCTGTATAAATTTCCCCACTTTCAGATTCTAATGCACAAACAACATGATGTGCATATACAAACGGGGATACTTCTTCTGGATGATATTGTTCTTTTGCTTTTAAATATAATGTTTCCCAAATATCCATCTACATCTTCTCCTATAAATTCTAATCTTTCTCCATATGTTCTTCTTTTCTACGATACCCTTCATTCTAAAATACAATGAAAATACCGAATCAACCAAGATTATCCATATCATTCTTTCCGACACATTTTCTTGTGTATCATTTATGTAACTTAACATTCTCTATTGATTTCTAAAATCCGGCGGTCAATTTCATATGCTATGATAGAAATACGAATATCGATATTATATTGCTATTTCAAATCCATACTCATGCAATACAAAATTTTCATCCATTATTTCATCATAAATGCCTTCTACCTTTTTAAATCCATTTTTTAAATAAAGATTAATAGCTGGTTCATTTATATCAATAACAAAAAGTCTCAAATATTTAGCTTTTTTATATCTTGCAAGTTCAATGGCTTTGTTAAGCATGATACTTCCAATCCCTTTTCTTAAATAATCAACATGAACTCCAAAACGCTCAAGATATAATGCTTTATCATTTTTATTTGTCCATTTAACATGACATTCTCCTAAATGCGATTCACATAGAGCAAATGCAGCAATAATATCATGATTAGTAACCAATAGATATAAGCGTTTCTTTTCTATATCCTCACTTAAAAATTCACATGGATAAATTTCATCCCAAATTTGTATCTTATTTCCATTCATGTTGTCTACTATATTTTTATACATTAATTTTAGACATGGTAAGTCATCTCTTTCTGCTAATCTTAAATTCATATTACCGCTCCCTTTAATCCCATTCATTCATACGCCCGTCCTTCTTTGCATCTGTATCATTCATCCATAGTTATCTTGTCAATAAGATACTTTATCTTATTACTTTATATCTCAGTCTAATATAAGAATGTTTCAGAGTTTCATAAGATTCTAGCTGTAAAATTCCAAGTTTTTTCAAATCATCCATTGTAGTCAAAGACTCACCGTCAATGAGTGTAGAAGTTTCTTTTCCCCCAATTAATACAGGTGCGACAACAATATCTACATAATCAAATAGTTTTTCTCGAAGAAACATGGCGTTTAATGTGCCACCAGTTTGAATTGTAATTCTTTCACAATCATATTGGCACTTTAACTGCGTCAAAGCATTACGAAGATTCAACTTATCTTGATAAATAATATTTATATTGTCTGCTTTCACTCTGAAAGCTGGATGTTTTAAATTAGATGTAATTAAAACAAACTGTTTCGATAGCATCGTTAAATACTTAATTCCATGTTCTGTCAGATGACTATTATCAATCACAGCAAACGAAACTGGCGTCTTAGTTGGAAACATTTTTTCATTGACCCCAACTTTTGCTTGCACTCGTCCAGAATTTAGACACCATAAATCTGTGGTCTGTTCGATTTCATAATACTGATTCAATCCTTCTTTGACACCTTCAATCAAAGGAAAGTCTTTATCTACATCCATATTATCGGTTGATCCAGTACTAATTTTTCCATCTAGCGACATAATCATAAATAAGGTTGTAATCGGTCTACTACACATATATTCTATCCCTCCTCAAATTCTAATTTATCAGATAACGTTCTTTATCCATTTATCTAAAAATGCAACTTGCTCCTCTGTATGAAACCAATGTTCACCATTTTCCATTACAGTTAGATTAGCATTATGGCTTTCCATGAAAGCATCCACCGTTTTATGAGATGTAAGGTTGTCTTGTCCTGCATAAAGAATTTCTGTGGGAATATCCCATTTAATAGGATTTTCCCTAACAAATTTCAAATACTTCCATGATAGTGTTTCTCCAAAGTCTGTTAAAATTTCTTTTTTTTCCCATAGTTCTTTTTCTGTCACATTAGCCCACTGCATCATATCAAGAATCAATCTTTCCATATCCAATATAGGAGATATTAGCAATGCTTTTTCAATATTACAATTTTGCAATGTGTGCATTGCGAAATAAGCTCCTATACTATTGGCAATAATAGAAATGTGTTCATACTCTTTCTTCAAAATATCACCCCTAAACATTCTAAATTTATATCATCATTAGATTCTATCAAATGACTTTTCCTACATCCCACTTTGCTTTCATGTTCTTGTCTATCTTATAAAAAACCTTATCATAAGTAAATAACTAGATAGGCTACTTATTAACGATGAGAAACTCATTTCATAAGTTTTCTTATGTCCTAATCACTCATTATAGACTTATAGAAGCCTATCTCTGACTTATTCCTTGCAAATTAATGTGAAAGGATAAATACTACTTTGTAAACTCAACGACAATTCCATCCGGATCACACACTGTAAAATGTGCTGGTTTTTGTCCTTCTATTATAATTTTTGATGGTTCTAGTCCCATAGCACAGGCTTTTTCTCGTACTGTTTCCAGCTTTTCATCAACTGCAAAACTCATTACCATTCCTTTTGTTTCTACTTTTTCACTTTCTTCAAATTGTATAAATTCCAACATTGTTTCCTTTTCTTCATTTGCTAAAAAAGCTATTTCCCCCATTCCTGGATTAAACCTTCTCATCACTTTTAGACCAACTAGCTCTTGATAAAAATGAATCGTTTGTTCTAAATCCCGTACCATAAATGTTATATAACCTAATTTCATAATCGTTTCTCCCATTCTTTTAATTTTGTATCTTGATAAATTTTACCAAATTGCAGTTTTAGTATCAACCTCTTTTCTCCCATTTTTTATCAATAGAGTTGTCTTACCCCTACTACACATTATCTATACCAATGATAAAGAACCCTTATGCCTTCCACGCAGACGATGAGAAGCACGCTTTGCGAACTTCTCACGTTCGCAAGCAGTCGTCATATAAGAGCATACATGCTCTTGCATGACTCGTTGCTTTCGCGTAAATAAAAAAAGATAAGTCCTCTCTTCATGAGTGAACTTATCTTTTTTGTATGTTCATGAAATATTAATTAATGTTAATCACTGTCACTTTTTCACGAGTCATTGACTCAATGCTACGTTTTACACCTTGTGTTCCCATACCAGAACCTTTTGTTCCAATAAATGGGAAATGATCTGGCCCTCTTTCTGTTCTTCCATTGATTTGAACAGAACCTGCTTGAATCTTTCCAGCAATTGTAAATGCTTGATCAATATCTTGAGAGAAAATGCTTGCCTGCAATCCATATTCGGACTGATTACTCATATCAATAGCTTCATCCACTGTTTTTACTCGAATGATTGGTAAGACTGGTCCAAATGGTTCTTCCCATGCTAATCTCATATCAGCAGTTACATGATCTAATAAGGTAGGATAAATTAAATTGCCTTCTCGTTTATTTCCTGTAATTAATACTGCTTTCTTTTCAAGAGCGTCATCAATCAATCCTTGTACAAAATCTGCTGATTTTTTATCAATCAAAGGAACGATGGTTTTATTATCTTCTGGTGAACCAATTGTTACCGTTTCTAATTCCTTTGTTAATTTTGATACAAGTTCATCTGCAATACTTTCCTCAACAAAGACACGTTTGATTGCTGTACAACGCTGTCCTGAATAGGAAAATGCACCAGAAACAATTTGTTTTACAGCCAGATCTAAGTTTGCGTCTTTTACAACTATGGCAGGATCTTTTCCTCCTAATTCCATAACCAATGGTATCATATTTGCTAATTTTGCAATACGTTTTCCTGTTTCACTTCCACCAGTAAAGGAAATCATATCAATTCCTGGATGTTCGATTAAATAGTTTCCAATGGCAGAACCATGTCCTGTCACCACATTTAACACACCTTTTGGTAACCCTGCTTTATCTAAAGCTTCTATCATTTTAATTCCACTGATCGCCCCTTGTGTTGCTGGCTTAAATACAACCGTATTTCCACTGATTAATGCTGGTGCAATTTTAGCAGCAGATAAATTCACCGGATAATTAAAAGGAGAAATAGCAAGTACAACTCCTAAAGGCACACGATGACTAATTGCAATCTTAGAACGACTTCCTCCTGGGAAGTTTTCTCCCAGCATGCTTTCCCCGTATAGATGAATCGCTTCTTCAATTGTAAAACGTATTAAATCAATCGTTCTTTCCACTTCTTTTACAGCATCATTAAATCCTTTACCTACTTCTTGCATAATGGTTGTTGCAATTTCTTCTTTCATTGTTGCCAGTTCTTTAATCCAGCGATACAAATAATCTCCACGTTCTCTAATTGAAGTTTGTTCCCAATCTTTTTGAGCTACCTTTGCTGCTTGAATGGCTTCATCTGCCTCACTTTGTGAAATCGCTTGGACTTTGCCTACAATGGCATCTTTATAAGGAGAACGAATCTCTATCACTTCTTTTGTTTGGCTTTCTCTCCATTCACCATTGACATAAAATTTATAATTACTGTTCAAAAATATCCCTTCTTTCTTTCGTACAAGCTTTTTGTTTCTAGGTATATTTTAATAACAGTAATGATTATTAGTCAATAGCATTTTTTTTCTATTTTGATTAATCGATATTATGATTATGTAAAATAGATAATATTTTATATTTTATCTGTTCGCTTTTTCAACTTTTTAATAATTAGTATGATATATTTCTCACAAATCTTATTTACTTTTTTGTTTTTTTTATTATTATATGTGAAATTTTTTAATCCTGATCTAAAGAGGAAGATTACCTTTATTGACTATATTTTTTAGAAAGCTCTTTAAAAATTTCTATATGAAGTTTTTCATCTTTTATGATTCGTTTTAAACAAGCTACAATATATTCATCTTTTATTATGTTACATTGTTCTTCATATTTTTGAACTGCTTTTTCTTCCCCAAGTAAAGCATTTTTCAAAAGGGATTCGATTTCCATTGGATACTGATTATAGGCTGGTGACCAATAAACCATTCGATTTCCTCTTTGTGTCCAAAGTCTTGGATTTTTCCCCATTAAACGAGCGATTCTTCCAAAAATTTCAAGATGGTGCATTTCTACAACACTAATTTTATGAAAAATCCTAGATAACTCTGATTCCTTTTCAAATAACAAATTATTATAAACATATAAACTTATCGCAGACATTTCCGAATTAGCTCCTCCTATGTTGTCCAACATCATTCTTCCATATAAACAGTTCTTCTCCTGTACCTGTACAATTGGATATGGACTGGCGTCTGCATAAATAAACCCTTTTACACTTTCCTTTTTACTCTCCTTGTATTCATCCGTATACTTCATATCATCACCCATAAAATACTCCTTTTATTTTAACTTCTGATAGAATATTCTATGTTTAGAAGTTAAAATATATGTGAGTATTTCTATTTTACTCATACAGTAAATAAATCAACTCGCATTCACCGATACCATTCCAATACTTTCATTAGCTCATGATCTTTTCCATATGTCATTACGTACTCCAAAACATTATCTCTATGAACAACTTTTTTTATAAAATCTTCACCTATTTCAGGTATTATATCCTTAAGCCTTCTTTTCGTAATAGTATTGATGGATTTTAATAAATTATAAGGAAAACAGATTATACTCTTCAATCTGAATACACTCTATTCCATCAAATACAAATTTAACAATCCAAGGCATCACTCCTCTTATGTTTTGAAATTCTTTGTATCCAAAAGCATTGTCATAATAATTGATAATCGTACTCAATGCTGTTCCATGACTTCCAATGACTATATTTTTTCCTTCATATTGTTTCAAAACATAGTTTAATGCTTCAACATTTCTCTTTTGTACTTCTCCTAATGTTTCCCCATCAGATAGCTTATAATTAAAATCTTCCCACTGTGCCTTACAAAAGGACTCATAATCTTCAATCCATACACTATCTATTTTTCGCTCTCGAAAATCATCTACTGTATGAATATCTAAGTTTTTCTTATCCGCAAAATCTTTTATAGTATCCACTGATCTCTTATAAGGACTTGATAAAACAAGATCAATATTTTTATTCCATAAAAACTCAGTCACTAATTTTCTATCTTCTAGCCCTTTTTCTGTTAATTCTCTTGTCATATCATCATGATTATTAAAATTAGGCTCTGCGTGTCTTACAAAATATACTGTTGTCATTTTTCACCTCATGCTATATAAAATTATTTCAAACAAATTGATTCACTTTCTATTTCCAACAAATAATCTTCTATTATTGGAATATGAGTAGCCGATATTACAATATCTTTTAGCTCTTGTCTACTAAAAAATTTAAGCTCTCTTGATTCTGAACTACAAATAGTATTTGGCAATTCATTGAGAAAAACTCGGTATGCTACGGTAATAATTCTCATGATATTACCATCTGGATAACTAGCAATTCTTGTTGGATCGTCATATATTTTATAAAATTCTAAATCTTTTTTATCTAATAATATCCCTGTTTCTTCTTTTACTTCTCGAATTGCTCCCTCTATTAGACTCTCATCAATATTTAAACCACCACCGATGAACGCCCATGTATCACTATCTTTTCTATGTTCTAACAATAACTTATCCTGATATTGAATTAAAACTGATGTTCCTATATGATTTGGTTTATTTGGCTTTGGTGTGTCTTTATCTTGATAATAAAAAATAGTATTTTTCATCTCAATTTCTATTTCTCCTCATTTTTTAATTTGCAGTTTCACACGAATCATTCTATTCCCATCGAAGCAACATTTCAATATGAGGAATGCCATCTTCCAGAAACTCTTCTGACACTTGTATAAACCCTTGCTTTTCATAAAGTTTTCTTGCATAGGTCTGTGCCTCAATTCTTATAGAAGTTGCATTCATCCTCTCTTTTGCCACTTTTATTCCTTGTGCAAGCAGTTTACTTCCAATGCCACAACGCCTTTTTACTGAAATCACTCTCCCAATGGATACTTCATCAAAAGAAACCCCTTTGTCAATCACACGCAAATATGCCTGAATTTTACCATTTTCCTTATAAAATACATGATAGGACTGCTTGTCTTTTTCATCTAGTTCTTGATAGATACATTGCTGTTCCACAACAAATACTTCCACTCGAATCTTTAATATATCATAAAGTTCTCCTACGGATAATTCTTCAAATCTTTTCACTACTAATTCCATTTTAATATTTCAATCCTTTTAATATTTTTCTTTTTCTATGTATTTCTGCTTGACTTATGCCTTCCACGCAAACGATGAGAAACACGCTTTATGAGTTTCTCACGTTTACGAGCAGTCATCATATAAGAATATCAATTCTCTTGCATAACTCGTTGCTTTTTCGTAAGTCAAAATAACCCCTTTCTATTGAAACAATAACATTCCAAGATAGGGGTTATATTATATACTATTTATATATTTTTTAGAAATTTATACAATATGCTAAACTAGTTTTATCAAAGCATAGATACCTGCAAATACTATCACATATAAAATCGTCAATAAAATAGAATATTTGCATAATACGACTGCTCCTAATAACACCATTAAAAATGTAATCTTCCCACCACTAATAAAGTCAAAACTATGCGAAGTTTGTACAATTTGAGAATGAATCATTCCTTTTTTTTGCAATACTACAATAAGTAAACTGAGCACTGCCAATAGGCTAAAAGCAATGAGCATAATCGCATCCATTTGTTCCATAATATTTCTCCTTATACTTTATTTATCCATTCTATTAACTATATACCTTTCATGCTCTTTTGTCCAATAGAACTTCACAATGAAACACATCTTTTCTATCATTCTATTTTATATGACCTAAAAAACTATCTAATTTCTTGTAACCGATTCGCTTTCTAAAAGAATAAAAATATGATGGAAATAACAGACAGACAAAAAACTATAAAAAGTAAATTTACAATGGAATAAAAATAATATATAAAACTTACTTTATTTTTAAGTTGCCTTTTTTCCATATATAATTTTGTTGATAAAACAGATTGATTTATTGTAGAAAGAAGTACCGTTACTAAAAAAAAGAAAAATTGAAATGCAATAGAAATGTTTTTTAAAGATATTTGAAGGATAATTACTAAAAATATAAATATCCAAAAAAACATCCCAAATAATACATGGAAAACTTTATTCATAATCATCTCCTTTGGACTCACCATTCTTCTACTACGGTTTCATACAATATTTCTTTTCCTCTTGCATCATATAATTTTATAATACCGCTATTTAATGGAAATACAGCTACAATAGGTTTATCCGCATCGATTTCCATCAAGTCACGCTCTCCATTATCTCTCTCTATCTTCTGAATCCTTTGCTCATTAAGCGAAAAAAGAACACAGCCTTTATTTTCATATATATACTTTATAGCTGCATTGGAAATCCCTCTAAGATCTCCGCCACCATGAAATATGTATCCGAAAGAAAGCCCTTTTTTATTCACATACAGTGAATATTTATACTCGTTCTTATTATGTGGATTATAAAAAAGGAGAGCATATAATTCATCATTACGTGACTGAACAACTTCCCATGAATCTGGGATTCGTTGACTTTTTCTAGCATCCTCTTCTACATTTCTAGCCGAAGTTCCTATCATATCAGGTTGCAATTGCATCAAGCTAAGTGCTACTATCATAAGTGTACATAGAAACATCATAAATTTCATTTTTTTCAATTTCTCCTAAACCCTCCCCATTCATAAAACATCTTCCCACACCAAATCACTTATTCAAACTTGCATTGCAACCATAATAATTCTTATATCTTATGATAAAGAAAATCCCATACAAATGATCCAAACATAAGCCAGCGTTTTTGGAAGCATAAGCATTCCAAGCATTGGTTTTTTATGTGCATACAAAGCAACCGGCAGATAAAATGCAAAGCTAAGTATCACAGCAACTGGAAGAAGTTGCAAGGAATCTTTCACTTGAACAGAAGAATAAAAATATAACAGCACAATGATAAGCCCAATTCCTACAAAAGGAAGGTTTCGATAAAAAGACCACTTTGCAGTAGTGGCTGGATGCCCCCAATCATTCCTAGAATCAAAACATAAAATAATTCGCACTACCATAAGAACTAAAAGTAACAGTGGAATTAAAACAGAAATAGAAAATTGTGGATATTGTCTTGTCCAAATAAGATAGAGAAAACCATAAAAAACTGTCATCGTAACAGAAGTTACCATCTTACCATATCCAAGGAATTTTTCTAAATGATTGGTTGTTCCACGAAGTACACTAAGAATCCGTGGAATTAGGTGAAAGGAATCTCCTATTCCAAGAATCAATGCCATACAACCATATAAAAAACGTGGCGTAGAAGTACTACTTGCAGTCATCAACAAATAAATTCCAGCAACTAATGTAAAGATAAGATAAGCACTATCAAAAATAGCTTCAAATAAAAATCTAGGTGAACGACGATTCATATATAATATAAACTCCTTATAAATTATGTTATTCTGGTGTAAAAACGATGAGAAACATGCTCTGCCAACTTCTCACCTTCATGGGCGGCATCAACATTATAAATATTCGCAGGCAGTCTTCATATAAGAGCATACATGCTCTTGCATAGCTCGTTGTCTTTGCGTAAATAAAAAGACTAGGCGAAAAGAGTCATAATAATAACTACAAATACAATTCGCCTAGTTCTATTTTATAATACGCAGTATTTATCTTTTACTCTAAAAGACTACGATACTATTTTTACTTTCATTATAAAACTCAAGGTTTTAAAGTAGCTTGAATTAATTCTTCATTTGATAATTTAGAAAGCTCTTTTACTCGTTCAATATCTAAATGTAATGCTTCTGTGATACGTTCTCCATATTCATGATCCGCAAGATAACAATGCACTGCATGACGATATTTTACATTTTCTGTTACTGGAGCAATATCTTCTGCTGTATTAGAGATCAATAAGGCTTTCTTATCTTCTGTCATCAAGCGATAAAGTTCTCCACCTGCACGGAAATTGTCATCTGTTGGATCGTCTTTATAATCATAAGCATACATAGAACCAGAAAGATCAAGTGGTGGTTCCATAACATCTGGCTGTGCAGACCAATATCCACCACTATTTGGTGAATATGCAGGAGTACCGCCATAATTTCCATCCACTCTCATAGCACCATCTCTATGATAATCATTAACCGTAGCATGTTTTGCTTGATTTACTGGAATTTGATTATAGTTTACACCTAAGCGATATCTTTGAGCATCTCCATAAACAAAAAGACGACCTTGAAGGAACTTATCAGGGCTAAATCCAATACCTGGAACGACATGAGCTGGTGTAAAAGCTGCTTGTTCCACTTCAGCAAAATAGTTATCAGGCCAACGATTTAATTCAAGAACTCCTACTTTAATTAATGGGAATTCTTTATGACGCCAAATCTTTGTAATATCAAATGGATTTTCATAATGATTACGTGCTTGTTCTTCTGTCATAATCTGAACATACATTGTCCACTTTGGATAATCTTTTCTCTTAATTGCTTCAAAGAGATCACGACCATGATATTCTCTATCCACACCATTGATTTTTTGTGCCTCTTCATTTGTTAAACACTTAATTCCTTGTTGTGTGTGGAAATGGAATTTACACCAAACTCTTTCATTTTTTTCATTATAGAAACTATATGTATGTTCCCCATATACGTGCATATGACGGAAAGAAGCTGGAATACCACGATCACTCATAACAATAGTACGTTGATGGAATGTTTCTGGAAGAAGTGTCCAGAAATCCCATGTGTTTTGTGGATTTCGCATTCCAGTATATGGATCACGTTTTACAGCACGATTCAAATCAGGGAAATTGTGTACGTCACGAATAAAGAAAGTTGGTGTATTGTTTCCAACAAGATCCCAGTTTCCTTCTTCTGTATAAAATTTACAAGCAAATCCGCGAATATCACGCTCAACATCAGCTGCACCACGTTCTCCTGCAACAGTAGAAAAACGAACAAATACTTCTGTTTCTTTACCAATTTCAGAGAAGACTTTAGCTTTTGTATACTTGGTGATATCATCTGTTACAGTGAATTTTCCATAGACTCCCCAGCCTTTTGCGTGCATTCGTCGTTCTGGAATAACTTCACGATCAAAATGTGCTAATTTTTCTAAAAGCCACACATCTTGTAACACGACAGGGCCTCTAGCACCAGCAGTTAATGAGTTTTCATTTTCGGCAACAGGAGCGCCGACTTCATTTGTTAATTTTTTGTTTTCCATAAACAACCTCCTCATATGATAAAATTTGACAAATGCAATTCTATACAAAAAATGATTGAAAATTAATACATATAACCATTTATAGATATTACATTTATCATATTATTTATACAAAGTTAGACGTTTTCTTCATTATATCATCGTTTTTTTTAAGAGTCAAATTAAGATTTTATCTACAATAGTTCTACTTTTCTTGAATTATAACATTTTTATTAGTTTTATTTATAACTTTATATTAATATATAATATAAGTGAAAAGGTGGCTATATTCAAGCCACCCTTTCAAACACAGTACTATTTTAAATAACGATATTACAGCATTCAAAGTCACTATCAATCGGATGAGCAATCACCCTTACTTTAAAATTGCGAGTACTACAAATACTGGTTGCTCCTCCACATGCCGAATCCAAATCTTCTGGTAAAACGAATTTAATACATTTGACTAAAACATCACGACAAGTAGGTGCATTATGTGCAGGTACTGTCATGATTTTAACACCTCTTTGACATTCTACTCCATGTTTATCCACTTCGTCTAATATGACTGCTAAAGCAATCCGTTTATGGGGACATACATTTTTCAAGTTGATATTTAACTGTAAAATACGCCCTAATGATTCTAAATAGACATCACCCACATCATATATGATAGAATCCTTACAACCTTCAATCTCCACCTTTACTGGCATTGGGCAAGGTTCAGGATGGGTAACAATTCCACAAGTTACATTAACCTTAGGTTCTGGGAATATCACTTTGTTATCTTCTTTATCATGATACTGAATCGATTGATTGATCATTTTTACCCCCGGAATTGTATTATTGTGTTTGATTATAAATTCCAATGATGCTGTTTCATGATTTGTCACACCAAGTTTGTCAATTTTCCATTGTAATGTTGACGAATTGATTTTGTTAATTGTTCCTTTTGTCGGATCTTGAACATGGACAATGGAAAAATCAGAATGAATAACCTCATCAATAACAATCCCCGTTGCTCCTGGCTTCGAAATATTATTTGCAAGATTCTCAAATAACTCTTCTAACTCGGCATCATCTGGTGTTACTACCACATGAGAATCGTCTGGATCCGTTGCCCAATCATTTAATACTGATATATCAATACCATCAGACCCTGTAAGTCCAATGCAATAAATGACAATGCCAGCTGCTCTAGCTGCTGCTGCAATTGGTGCTGGCGGAGCTCCCACCGTTGTCTTTCCATCCGTAAACATCACCATAACCTTTTGATTCATAGAAGCTGGATCAAAAAGTTCTATTGCTTTTGTAAAAGCATCCGCATGATTTGTAAATCCTCCAGCCGAAAGAGAATTTACAGCATCTTTTAATTCGGATACAGAAGTGATAAGTTGTGTATTTTTTGTCGCAGTATCAGCAAAACTCACAATCCCAATTCGGCTACCTAAGCCAATTTCTCCATCAAGTGTACTATCTGTTGCTTCGTCGATAATATCAATGAATTTCTTTGCTCCTGCCTTCATATTCGTAAGTGGTCTTCCTGACATACTACCAGAACGATCCAATATTAATACAATATCCGTTGGATGACTGGAAATGTTAGGAGATGCAGAAAGCGATAATGTTACTTTTATTGTTCCATCACAATCAATCTGATCCACATTAATTGTTTTATTTGCACTATTGATACCCATAATAAGTTACCTTCATTTTTTAAGAGCTAGAATTGCTCCCTTTATATTATATGCTGGTATTTTCATATTGGCTCCCAGTATCAATCGTACACTTTTTATCATTCTTTATCACACTTGTAACAGATCTTGATTTTTCTCTAAAATCAATTGATATGCTTTTTGTATTAAAAATTCTTGTTTTAATCGCCTTTCTTCTTTTCCTTTCATCAAAGTTTTCACTTGGTTTTCTGGCATCAAATATCGCACACTTAATCGCTTAATTTCTTGTTCAAATTCCCTATCTGTAACGATTAAATCTTCTTTTTTCGCAATGGCAAATAAAACTAATTGTCCCTTTGCTCTTCGTTTCGCCACAGGTTCTAACTGCTTTTTTAAATCTTCTATTGCTGTATGGGTCATTTGAAAATACTGCTCAATTGACAATCCTTGTTGACTTAACCGATTGGAATATTCTTCTATCTTCATCATAATAACTCCCTTATTTTTGTATCTTTCAAATCCATTTATTCTTTTAGTATATATCGAAGTTATGTCTTTTGACAAACACAAACAGGTTCAGGAGAAGATTCTCCTGAACCTTCTTTATTCAGTCTTTATATTATAAATTAGAAACTAAAATGGAGTATTATCTCCAATATAACAAGCGATGTTCTCATCCAAATACATCTGTTGAAGTTCTTCCATCCGCTCTTCTGTCATATCTCCATGCGCCATATATTCATATGTTTTTCCCATTTGTTCCCACTTAGTTGCACCTAAACGATGAAATTTCAAAAGATTGATTTCAAATAAATCCAATTCCTTCATAAATGCAATTACCTGTCTTGCATTCTCATCGCTATCATTGTATCCATATTTTTTATATCAATAAATGCAAAGTTGATATACTGCATAATCTCAAGAAAATTAACATCAAATAATATACATTGAAATTGACTTATGCCTTCCACGCAAATAAAAAGTCCAAAAACTATCATATACTATCATAGTTTTTGGACTTTCTATTTTAATCTTTAATTATTTTCACGACGTTCCATTAAGATTCTACTGTTTTCATCGATTTTACTTTTACTTAATGGATAAATAAATAACAATACAACTGCTACTAAAACGTAAGCAACACCTTGCCCTAATGTTGTTACAGAATATAAGCTGTGTTTTACTTGTTCTGTCTGCACATTAGCTGTTTCAACATAGCCGATTGCTGTTAAAGCAAATCCGCCTAATCCACCAGCTAACGCCTGTCCAAGTTTTCTTGCGAAAGAGTATACACCATAGATAACTCCATCATCACGTTTGTAAGTACGGACTTCACTATCATCCAATACATCGGCAATAAATGCCCAGATTGCCATTTGGAAATACATATAACCGATAGAACCTACAAATGTAATAGCCACATAAACCCATGGACTTTTTACAGGCATTAAACATAATAAGACATATATAATTCCTGTAAAAGCAGTACCGATAACGGCTGTTTCTTTTTTACCAAATTTAATGGATAACCATACGATAAATGGTGATAACCCAAGAGTGATAACTAACATTAAAGAGTTGAATGTTGATAATGCACTTGGAGCTTTAAAGTAATCTGCATATAAATAAACATTTAAACTTTGACCTAATGTTGTTGCAAATACTAATAAAACAGCAGAACCAATTAATGCGAATAACGCACGACTTGAGAAAAGAGTTTTGAAGATATTTGTTTTCTGCTTTTCCTTTGGTTTTTCTTTTGTTTCAATTTGCACACGCTCTGTTGTAAATTTATAACAAATGATATAACAAATAATTGCACAAATAGAGAAAAATCCTGCGAGTTTTGTAAACATCTCTTTTCTAACAACTTGGTTTCCATTGGCATCCGCATGATAAATCAATACTGGAACAGCAGCATTGATGACTGTGTTCGCAATCTGAGCTCCCACAGAACGCCAAGTTGATAAAGAGGCTCTATCTTTTGCATCAGCTGAAATAGAAGCTGCCATAGAACCATATGGGATATTAATTGCTGAATAGCAAATACCTCCCCAAAGTAAATATGTAATGAACATATAAATAATCTTTACTGTAAGTGTAGAATTGGCAAGTCCTGTCTGATACATTAAAAAGTTAGCAAATGCAACAGGCACGCACATACGACGAATCCATGGACGGAAACGCCCATCTTTTGCAGGCTTCACATTATCGACGATAACGCCCATACCAATATCACAAAATCCAGATGCAATTCTTGTAATTAAAAATAGTGTTCCTACAAGGGCTGCACTCACACCCAAAATCTTGGTGTAAAATACCATTAGATATCCACCAGCAAATAAAAACATAAAATCATTGGCAACATCGCCCATCATATAACCAAACTTATCTTTGATTCCGACAGGCTTTGCATTTCCTTGTCTACTCATAACGTTTTCTCCTACATTTTCTTTTGTTTTTCCTAAAATTTGAGCTAAGACCCAACTTTCACTCAAATTTATTAAAGAAAAATGTTATTTTTTCTTTCCTTTGACTATACGCCTCTTGTATACAAGTGTCAATACCACTTCAATTTTTCGTAACTGTTTCATAAATTTTGATTCTATTACCCAGTTATTTTTAATTTGTAAAATTTATTTTTATGATATTATTTATATAATCTTTATATATTTTATTAACTTTATTACGATTTTTCCGCTTATTAACTGGATATCTTAGATTAGATTTTATTTTTTTATAAAATTTTAAGTGGTATTAAAATGTAATTCTGTTTATATTTTCCTATTCTTCCACTTGTATACAAGTAGTTTAATTCTTTTTAATATTATTTATAATTTCCTTTTTAATTATACTTATTCATCCCTTCATAGCCTATTGCTATACTTTTTATTCCTTTTATAACAAATCCTTGTTTTCTCTACGCAACGTAGATTGCAAAACAAGCCTTTCTGTTTTACACTATATCCATAATAAAATCTATTTGTAATAAGGAGAGCATAATGAATCATTATATAACAGGCAATACAATACGTTCTTTACGCACAAAAAAAGGGCTAACCCAAAAGGAGTTAGCCGATCAACTTTTAATTAGTGATAAAACCGTTTCAAAATGGGAAACCGGTAAAGGTTATCCAGACATTAGTATGTTAGAAAGCCTCGCCAAATCTTTGGATATTTCCGTCGCTGAACTTCTTTCTGGACAAGACATTCAAAATCAAAATCGCAGTGGAAATATGCTTCGTTCAGTCTTTTATGTGTGCCCTGTTTGTGGCAATATTTTTCATTCACTAGGAAATGGTGGCATTACGTGTTGTGGCATTTCCCTTCCTCCACTTGATGCGGAAGCTGAGGATAGTGAACACACGTTTTTAATTGAACCAATTGAAACGGATAGTCTTATCACCATTTCTCATGATATGACAAAATCTCATTATATTTCTTTTATCGCATTTGTAACATCAAGTAAAATTGAGCTTATTAAGCTATATCCAGAACAAAATGCTGAATGCCGATTATTTCTTCGAGGACATGGAATTTTATACGCATATTGCAATAAACATGGATTAATTAAAAAACGAATTTAAGATAAGAGTTCTGACATTTCCTCTAATAGCATATAACGCATCAATTGATGAGGAAATGTCATTCTTGAAAAACTCATTTTATCATTGGCACGTTTTATAACAGCCGTTGATAATCCTAACGAACCACCGATCACAAACACGCATCGTTTCTCTCCTGCCCTTTCCACTCTCTTTTTCCATTCCTCATCCGCTGATAAAGTTCCCTCAATACATAACGCAATGACATAGTCATCATCCTTTATTTTCTTTAATATTTTCTCACCTTCTAACGCTTTAATTCTCTCTTCTTCCTTTGCACTGGCTCCATCTGGAGTTTTTTCATCTGGCAATTCAATCAATTCAAAGGTATGGTTTTTTCTTATTTTCTTACTGCATTCTTCAATCCCTTTTTGTAAATAATCTTCTTTTATCTTTCCAACACAAATTATAGCAAGTTTCATTCAATTTCTCCTTTTATTCCTTTCCATAAAAAATGCGTATTGGCAATTTAGAAACCAAAACGCATTTTTTATGAAAATATTTTGTTAATCTCTTCTATTTCCAAATAATAGGATAAGACGGAGCAATGATAGAATCGCTGCCGCTGCACTCGCTACATAAGTAAGAGCCGCTGCACTCAACACTTTCCTTGTTCCTCTTAATTCTTCTCCTCCTAAAATCCCTGTCTGCCCTAAAATGGCAACCGCTCTTCTTGAAGCATCAAATTCCACAGGCAATGTGACAAGTTGAAACAATACGGATAGAGAAAACAAAAGAATCCCAATATTAATTAAGAAAGAATTAGCTCCAAAGAGCAATCCTCCAATAATAAAGATCCAACAAGCCTTTGAACCTAAATTGGCAGCTGGAACAATGGCACCACGAATCTTCAAAGGTGCATATTCTCTCTGATCTTGAATTGCGTGTCCGCATTCATGAGCTGCCACTCCAATTGCTGCCACAGAGGTAGAATTATAAACAGAATCTGATAATCTCAATACTTTAGAACGAGGATCATAGTGATCTGTTAAATTTCCGTTGATATGCTCAACCCTCACTTCATACAGCCCTTGTGACTGTAAAATTCTTTGTGCCGCTTGTGCACCTGTCATTCCCGACATACTTCTCACTTGATTATAACGATTGAAAGTAGAATTTACTTTCGCTGACGCCATAAGGGAAATCACCGCACCGATTATAATTAAAATGTACGTTGGGTCAAAATAAAATCCATAATATGGCATATTGTACTCCTCCTTTATTCACTACATTATTCTATATTATACCGAATTATTTGAAAATTAAAAGGGAATTCACACTCATTTCATAATTATTTTACAAATTTATTAGGAATTCCCAATAAACACATCATGAATTTCTCACAATATCCTCTTAGATTTTACACTCTATAAACGAAAAACATCTGCGTCATATTAAAAGAAACCATCATTCCTTATAATTAATATGAATCAGATGTTATTCGCTATGCAATTGCTCTATAAAAGAGCTATGAAACCATATTTTTTTGTTATTTTTTCTTTTCTTCTAATAAATGGTTGACTCCAGCTAATTTCACACAAAGACAGAATAAATCCATCGCCTTTTGTAACTCTTCACAAGTTGGATAAGATGGAGCAATACGAATATTCGTATCTTTTGGATCGTTTCCATAAGGGTACGTTGCCCCTGCTCCTGTCAATACAACCCCTGCCTCTCTTGCAAGAGCAACCGTTGCTTTGGCACAGCCTTCATACGTATCCACAGACACAAAATATCCTCCATCTGGCTTTGTAAACTGTAAAAGCCCTGTTCCACCTAGTTGCTCTTCTAATGTTTTTATTACAATGTCAAACTTAGGTCGAAGTTCTTTGGCTAGTCGATCCATATGAGCTAAAATTCCATCTGCATTTTTGAAAAATTGCAATGTGCGAAGTTGATTTAACTTATCATGTCCAATTGTCTGCACACCCATATGTTTTTTTATCTCAACCACATTATTAAGACTGGATGCCATCAGTGCAACCCCTGCACCTGGGAAAGTAATCTTGGATGTTGAGAAGAAATAAAAAACTCTATCTGCATTTCCAGCGTCTTTGCAAGCAGTCAGTATATCTTCTAAAGAATGTTTTTCATATATATAATGAACACCATAAGCATTATCCCACATAATACGAAAATCTGGTGCGGAGGTTTTCATGGATGCAAGACGCCTTACCGTTTCTTTACTATAACATACACCTTGTGGATTTGAATAAAGGGGAACACACCAAATTCCTTTCACTGTATCATCATTTACAACAAGTTCTTCTACCATATCCATATCAGGGCCATCTTCATTCATAGGCACTGGGATCATCTCCACGCCAAATTCTTCCATCACAGCAAAATGGCGATCATATCCTGGACATGGGCATAAAAATTTTATTTTGGAAAGTTTTGACCATGGAGTATAGCCTCCCGTTCCAAATAAAAAACAACGAGCAATGGTATCATACATAAGATTAAGGCTTGAATTGCCACCGATAATCATTTGATCCACTGGAATGTTTAAAAGATCCCCAAATAATTGTTTTACTTCAGGAACTCCATCAAGAACACCATAGTTTCTCGCATCAAGTCCTGCTTTTGTGAGATAATCCACTTTAATATCAAACATTGCATTTGTTAAATCAAGTTGAGCACCTGCTGGTTTCCCCCTTGACATATCAAGAGATAACTTTTGCATTTTATACTCATCATATTGTTTTTGCAACTCTTGTTGTAATTGTCTTAATTCTTCTACCGATAATGATGTAACTGCATCCACAGCACAACCTCCTTCATTCATCCTTACTTTCAGTAATGCTTTGTATTTTTCTGTAAAATATTCTATCAGTTCATATGGTGAAATGCAAGATATAATTAAAAAAATTGCATTTATATATAGAATATATTTTTTGTTATTAAATTCTTATGGTTGAAAACGCCATTCTCTCGATAAATAACTGACGAAACGCTTCTGTTTCCGCCAAATTAAAAGGCTGAATCTTCTCTACAATCTGCTCCATCTTTACCTTTCTATCGTTATCGCACAAACAGGTCACCGCCCCTTTTAACGAGGTGTTCCCAACAATTTCAATTTTTCCTTGAAAATTTGACGGTAACATTCCAAGAATCACTGCACTTTGAACATCTAAATGAAATCCAAAACTCCCTGCTAAATATACTTTTTTTAACTCTTTTGGTTCTATTTCATATTGTTTTAACAATAATTCCACTCCAGCCATTAACGCCCCTTTTGCAAGCTGAATTTTTCTCAATACATCCTGTGTTAAAAGCAAATTTTCTTCCAAAGGGATTCCTGTGTTTTCATATCTTCTTGCTACCGCTCCATCGGCTAGGACTTGACCTCGACATCTAGCTCTTGCAATCCATTCAATCAGAGCTGCCCCTCTTCTTCCTTGTCCTCTAAGACTTGCTTCAAAGGCTGGACCAGCAGGGACAGAAGTTCCATAAAATCCCCGTTCTCCTGAAATTGCCATCTCTCCATTCGTTCCAAGATCGAGAAGGAGATTGGCACCTTGTTCTTTTGGAAACTGCAAATAATAAAGTCCTGATGTAATATCTCCACCAACAAAAGTGCTAATGCAAGGTAATAAAATAACCTTACAATGAGCCATCAAGGAAAATACGTTTTCATCCAATTCTTTTGGAAACATTTGCTTTTCTTCCATTTCTTTTTTTATTGTTCCAAATGTTTCTTCAAATGACAACTCTTGAAAACCAGCATCTTTCATCAAAAAAGGATATTCTCCAAGTTCTTTTGTTTCTCTTTCCATAAATAAGTATTGCATGGTTGTATTGGCACTGATGACGATTTCTTTTATTGAGGTGACATCGTTTTCTAACTCTACAATTCCCTTTAAAAGAGCTTGCTTCACAAGAAATCCTAAAGTCTTTGCCCCCTCTCTTGTAGCTCCATATCGGATTCTACTTGCCACATCTGCACCATGTTTTTTTTGTGGATTTAAAAACCCTGTTTCTGCCAAAATGGCACCTGCTGTCCTATCAACAAGTGCCATTCCTATGGTTGTTGTTCCAATATCCACAGCAATTCCATGATTATTAGAACATTGTGTCATCTGCTTCCTCCTCTCTTTGGAATAATGCCTGTACAAATTGGTCTGGATCAAATTTTTGTAAATCATCAATTTTTTCCCCTACTCCAATGTATTTTACAGGGATTCCAAGTTCCGCCTGCACAGCAATGGCGATTCCACCTTTTGCTGTTCCATCCAGTTTTGTTAAAATAATACCTGTGATGTCGGCTGCCTCTTTAAATTGTTTTGCTTGGGCTAGGGCATTTTGTCCTGTTGTTCCATCAAGCACAATTAAATTTTCACGATAGGCATCTGGATATTCTCGGTCAATAATACGATTGATCTTTTTCAATTCATCCATAAGATTCTTCTTGTTATGAAGACGTCCTGCTGTATCACAAAGAAGAACATCCGTATCCCTTGATTTTGCGGCCGCTAACGCATCATAAATGACGGCTGCTGGATCGGAACCTTCATGTTGAGAAATCAATTCTACACCGGCACGATTTGACCACTCTTCTAACTGTTCAATTGCGGCAGCACGAAACGTATCCGCAGCAGCAAGAAGAACTTTCTTATTATTATTTTTTAATTGAGCTGCTAACTTACCAATGGAAGTTGTTTTTCCAACACCATTTACCCCAATGACGAGTACAACTGATTTTCTCTCTTCAAATTCATAAGCATTCTCATCAAGAAGCATTTGATCGCGAATAATATTAATTAATAATTCTCTACATTGTTCTGGTTCTTTAATGTGGGCTTCTTTCACTCTCTTTTTTAAATCTTCAATAATCTTTAGCGTAGTATCAATTCCCAAATCGCCCATAATGAGTGTTTCTTCTAACTCATCATAGAAATCATCATCAATTTTTGAAAAACCGCTGAAAATAGAATCAATTCCAGCAGAAATGTTCTCTCTTGTTTTTGCCAGCCCACTGACAAGTCGTTTAAAAAATCCTTTCTTTTCTCCCATAAGATTAATCTCCTTTTCTTTTTCTAATTGTAAAACGATGATAAAACACATTTGTGTTTTTCTACTATTCTTCTAACTGATTTTCAATTAAATTAACGGATACAAGAGCAGATACTCCTTTTTCTTGCATCGTAATTCCATATAAAACATCGGCTGACACCATAGTCCCTCTACGGTGAGTGATCACAATAAACTGTGTATCTTTTGTCAGCTTATGTAAATATTTTGCAAAGCGATCCACATTGGAATCATCCAGTGCTGCTTCGATCTCATCGAGCAAACAAAATGGTGATGGCTTTAGACTTTGGATTGCAAATAAAAGAGCAATGGCAGTTAACGCTTTTTCTCCACCGGATAACTGCATCATGTTTTGCAATTTTTTCCCTGGTGGCTGTGAAATAATGCGAATGCCCGCTTCCAAAACATCTTCTCCTTCCATAAGCTCAAGGGTCGCCTTTCCTCCACCAAATAACTCTCGAAATACTTGGTTGAACATCATTTGAATTTCTGCGAACTTTTCTGTGAACTGCTGTCGCATGGCAATATCCAACTCTTTGATGATCTGCATTAGATTTTCTTCTGCCTTCATAATATCATCCCGCTGTGTGGATAAAAACGTAAAGCGTTCTAACACATTTTTATAATCTTCAATAGCGTTGACATTGACATCACCAAGACTTTTGATCTGTTGTTTTACTTTATGAAGCTCTGTTCGCAATTCCCCAAGATCTTTTGTCACTTTTTCAAGCATTGGTAACGCATTGCCATATGTGATTTCATATTCTTCCCACATATAATTTGTTTGCGTCTGAATCTTCTCATCCAATTTCTCTTTTTGACCGTTTAACCGATACTCTTCTTTTGTAAGTCCACTTAACTGTTCTGAAATGGCTTCTCGTTTTTCAAATAAAGACTTATGAGAAGTTGTAATGGCTTGTCTTTCTTCTTCTTTTGTTTTTAAATTTTGTTTTACTGCCTCTAATGCTTCTTCTGTTTGTTGAATGCCCTTTGTCAATTCTTCGATTTCATTAGAAAGTTTCTTCATTTTATTTTTTGATTCTTCAGCTTTTTGCACATAACTCTCTTTCTGCCTTAAGAGTTCTGCCTCCTCAGAACCAATACGCTTTAAATTAATCGTTAAAAAGTCTAACTTTTGTTTCATGGACATGATATCCATGTTCAGCTTGTGATAAGCCTCTTCTTCTGTATCCTTTTGTGCTTTTAACCTTGAAACTTCTAACTCTAATTCTTTTATAGTTTTCTCGCTCAAATGACGTCTTTCTTCGTATTGTTTTGTTTGTTCTTCAATTTTATTTTGATTTTCTTTAATTTCAACAACCTGTTGTTCTAATTCTTTATTTTCACGAGCTAAACGCTCTTTTTGCACCATTAAATCTTTGCTTTGTTGCTCATTTGATGATAATTTCAACTTTGCTGTATTTAACTGTAATACGATTTCTTGACGCTTTGTATGCTCTTGATCTAACTGCTGTTTGCACTCATTTTTTTGTGTTTGTAAAGCGGAAATCCTATCCTCCACTTCTTGTTGTTCTTCCATAACAGCCATTCTCTTTTGTTCTAATTCTTCTAATTCTCTTCTTCTTCCCAATAAATTGCTGTTATTTCGGAAAGCACCTCCTGTCAAAGCACCTCCTGGACTTAGAGATTCTCCTTCTAACGTTACAATACGTAATGTATATTGATATTTTCTAGCTAACATGATCCCATGATCAATGGTATCCACAATCACAATTCTTCCTAACAAATGTTCTACAATCCCGCTGTACACCTGCTCGGCTTTTACAAGAGAACTAGCAACACCAATGACCCCTTGTTCCTCTAACACTTGTGGTTTTATTCCATTGTGCTTTCCTTTTACGCTTGTGAGTGGCAAAAAAGTAGCCCTTCCAAATCGATTCTCTTTTAAGTATTGGATTAATTTTTTTGCTGTATCTTCGTTCTCTGTTACAATATTTTGAATACTGCCTCCAAGAGCTGTTTCAATGGCAATCTCATACCGCTTTTCTGTTTTGATCAAATCAGCAATCACACCATGAATCCCCTGTAATCTACTTTTTTGCTCCATGACTTTTTTAATACTATTCCCATATCCGTCATAGCGTTCTGTCAAGTTTTTTACAGTTTCAAGCCTTGATTCTGACACATGATATTCTCTTTGCAGTTCTAAGGAACGCTGTCTTGCCTCATTTAACCCTGTCTGAATCTCTGATAACAACGTTTCTTTTCTCTTAAGTTCGGAATCGAGTACAAGCAACTTCTGTTCTAATTCTTGTTCCTTTGCTTGAAACTGTTCTAGTTCTTCTCTTTGTCTTACTTCTTCACTTCGATAATGAAGTAATCTTTGATTCAGCTCCGCTTTTCTAAGATTCACTTGTTCTGCCATCGTTTCATAGCGTTGCAATTTTCCTTTTAAGGAGGCGGATTCATTCATTCCATCAATAATCCCTTGCTTTTCCTTCTCAATGGCATTTAAAATCTCTTGAATGGACTCACTTTTTTCTTCTTCTTGACGTTTTCGTTCCTTTAACTGATGATCCATTTGATTTTTCTTTTCATCTAAAGCAGTCTTTTCTTCCATATACTGCTTTTTTTCTTCTTCTCGTCTTTGAAGTTCTGCCACAACACGTGCCGTATTTTCTTCCAAATGGAGTTCATCATTTTTCGCTGTATTGATCTGTTCTTTTAAAACTTTGATCTCGCCTTCCATCTTTTCCCTATGCAGACTTGTTTCCTGCATAGCACTTTGTATGGAATCAACCTGTTTATGATTTTCTTCTAAAGAATGTTCTAACTTCTCATATTCTTCTTTGATGGATTCATATTGCTTTTGAATTTGTCCCATCTCTGCTTCATTAATTTGAATTTTCTTTTGTACTTCTTCTTTTTCCCGCTTTAATTGTCCAAGCTCTAATAAAAAGACCGAAATATCCAGTTGTTTTTGCTGCTCTTTACAACTTAAATATTCCTTTGCCTTTTCAGACTGTTTGGAAAGAGGTTCTAATTGACTTTCTAACTCTTTTAAAATATCCGTCACTCGATAAAGATTCTGCCTCTCTCCCTCTAAAGCCTTCTCCGTAGCGGACTTGTTCTTCTTGTACTTTACAATTCCTGCCGCCTCATCAAAAAGTTCTCGTCTATCTTCTGGCTTTCCGCTTAAAATTTTATCAATTTGCCCTTGTCCAATAATCGAATATCCTTCTTTTCCAATTCCTGTATCCAAAAATAAATTGGTAATATCTTTCAGACGACACGCTGTCCCATTAATAGAATATTCGCTTTCTCCAGAGCGATAAACACGCCTTGCCACCGTCACCTCATCATAAGCGATGGATAAACTATGATCAGAATTATCTAATGTGATTGCCACATAGGCTGAACCGAGCGGTTTTCGACTCTCAGTACCGGAAAAAATAACGTCTTCCATCTTAGAACCACGAAGCTGTTTTGCACTTTGCTCTCCAAGCACCCAGCGCACTGCGTCCGCTACGTTACTCTTTCCGCTGCCGTTAGGCCCGACGATTCCTGTGATTCCATTTTTAAATTCAAATGTAATTTTATTTGCAAAGGACTTAAATCCATATACTTCAATACTCTTTAAATACATAGACTATACCTGTTCATTTTTTAATCGTTTGATAGCTTCATAAGCTGCTTGTTGTTCTGCTGCCTTCTTTGTGCGTCCAACTCCGTTTCCAAGCACTCGATCTCCAACCTGTGCTTGTACAATAAATTCTTTATTGTGATCTGGTCCTTTCTCTTCTAATAATATATAAGAAAGAGTTCCCCAATTATTTCCTTGCACCATCTCTTGTAAAATCGTTTTAGCATCATAGAATAACGTTTTGTCTTCCACATCTTGCAATAAATATTTGTAAATAAATTCTCTCGCCTTATCAAATCCGCTATCTAAATAAATGGCACCAATGATAGACTCAAAGGCATCACAGAGAATGGAATTTCTTTCTCTTCCGCCCGTCATCTCTTCTCCTTTGCTTAAATACAAATATTGTCCTAATGAAATATCTCTTGCACATTGAGATAGTGTAAATTCACAAACAAGGCTTGATCGAATTTTTGTCATCTGTCCTTCATTTTCTTTTGGATAGTTCTGAAATAAATATTCGCTCACCGCTAGTTCCAATACTGCATCTCCTAAAAATTCAATCCGTTCATTGTGGTGGCATTTTCCATTCCGATACTCATTAGCATAAGAACTATGGGTAAGTGCCTGTTTGATAAGAGATTTATCTTGAAATTCATATTGAATTGTTTTTTCTAATTCTTGAATTTTTTCTCGCATCATATTTTCTCCTTTTCTTTTTTATCATTGACTCTTTTATTTTTAGTACCTCTGATACCCTTTTATGTTTTTTCATTCTTATCAGTAATGGATACTTTAAGTATAAGGGGCATTTGCACTGTTACTCTCTTATTGTAACACATTTCTAAAAAAACTTGCATTTATTTTTCATGCTCTTTCTGGCAAACGTTGTCTTTGCGTAAAAAAATGGAGCTGTATAAACAGCCCCATCGTCATTAGCCAATTGCATTTTTAATCTGGTTTACTGCATCTCCCACAGTTACAATTTTTTCAGCTTCTTCTGTTGGAATTTCAATATCGAACTCTTCTTCAAGTCCCATAATAATCTGGAAAATATCCAAAGAATCCGCTCCTAAGTCGTCAATAAATGTTGTATCCAGTGTGATTTCTTCTGGTTCTACATTTAAAACCTCGCAAATGATTGATTGTACTTTCTCAAATTCCATTTCAACATCTCCCTTTAATTCATATTTTCTTCTTTTTTCTTAATAATATTTTCTTTAATTTTATCGTTAATTCCTTCTGCTTTAAATTGTATACATTGAATTAACGCATTTTTCACTTCTTTTGATTTTGAACTTCCATGAACTTTTACAACCAGTCCATTCAATCCCAAAAGAGGTGCTCCACCATATTCAGTGGCATCAAACTTCTTCAGCGTTTCTTTAAGAGCCGGTTTCACTAAAAGTGCTCCCATTTTACTGCGTGTTGTACTCATCATTCCATCTTTAATTGCACTAACCAATGCACCTGCAAGTCCTTCGCTCAGCTTTAAGATCACATTGCCTACAAACGCTTCACTGACAATTACATCCGCCATACCATATGGAATATCACGTGCCTCGATACTTCCAATAAAATTAATATCTTTACACTCTTTTAGAAGAGGATATGTTTCTTTAACAAGTGCATTCCCTTTTGCCTCTTCTGCACCGATATTCACAATGGCAACTCTTGGTTTTGAAATGCCTAGAATATTTTCCATATAAATGGAACCCATCTGTGCAAATTGAACTAAATGAGATGGTCTAGCATCCACATTCGCTCCACAGTCAATTAAAAGAGAAACACCTTTCAAAGTTGGAATCAATGGTGCAAGAGGAGGTCTTTCGATCCCTTTAATACGTCCGATAATCAACTGTCCTCCAACTAAAATAGCGCCTGAACTTCCAGCGGATACAAAAGCGTCTGCTTTTCCCTCTTTTACCAAATTCAATGCTACTACAATGGAGGAATCCTTTTTCTTTCGGATCGCCATAACAGGCGCTTCATCACAACTGATTTCTTCTGATGCTGGTACAACAGTAATCTTTTCTCGCTTAAATTGATATTTCGCAAGTTCTGCTTCAATTCTGCCTTCATTACCAACTAAAAATAGCTGCAATTCTTCCCTCTCGTTCACAGCTTCAACAGCCCCCTTGACTATTTCAAGTGGTGCGTTGTCACCGCCCATTGCATCGACAGCAACTCTAACTGTATCTTGCATGATTTTTCCTCCTAGTTGTTTCTATATCATACTATAATATATCTCTTTAGAATTGACAAGTCAATTTCTTAAATCTTTTCTTGAGTTTTCATAGACACCATTTGAGTAATTATGATATTCTTAAAATCTTTCTAAATCTCTTAATTATTTTTCTATAAAAGTATAAAAGGAAACTTTCTTCCTATTATCAACTTCTCTTCCATTTTTCTCCACAAAACAAAAAAATTATTTATATTTTGATTAAAAAATTGAAATTATATATTGACTTAATACAATATTTATTGTATAGTATTGTTACACGATAAGCAAGCCGGTGTGTCGGAATGGCAGACGATGCAGACTCAAAATCTGTTGTGGGTAACCACGTGCGGGTTCAAGTCCCGCCACCGGCATTATAAAAGCCTAGTATTTACTAGGCTTTTATTTTTTTATTTATCCACGCATCATTCTGAATCTATTAAAAAATAGATAATATTGTACTGATACTCCCAACAAGCATGGATGTTACAATAACGAATATTCTATTTTTATTCTTACGATTTATCCAAAGGATACTTAATAAACATATTATGTATATAGAAATCCCTATATAACCATAAGGCATAAACCATTTTCCGTCTTCTTCCCATTTATAAGAACCTTCATCGTATATACCATTAATCGCCATCAAATAACATATAAAGTTCCAGTATACACTTATGATTCCAAACATGATACTGCCCCAAATTATAAATCCGCTTTTTATTATTTTTCTAATCAATTACATTCTATCCTTCCTTTTATTGTTCTTACTGACACTCCAACGGCTAAAGCCGTTGGGTTCTTATGTACATTCACTTCCAAATATACTCGAAAGTATATAAGACTAATGAGTTTCCATAAAACTTTTATTACCAAAGACACCTTTGTATCTATTAACGATAATATTAGGCTCGTGTCAAAACCTGTTTATAATTTTAAATCCCAATACTGCTTAAATTTTTATTACCTTTTAATCTTTCTATTTCCTTATTATGTAGTTTATAGAAATTATCAAATCTTTCATTACATTTATTAATATCAAAGCTCTTTAAATCATTACTTATATTCATGATTAAAAACGCACTATACATATCTCTTTGTACCTTTATACCATTA
>CASDVE010000029.1 GCA_949284175.1 uncultured Eubacteriales bacterium | reverse complement strand
TATACTCCTTATAAAAATCCTGTTCTTCATATCCATGATCAAAATTTAATATACAAACGGTGCTCATTCACATCACTCCTATATCATTTTATCATTTCCTATTCATCTCAGTTAATTTTTATCTCTTGTATTTTTCATTCTTTCATTTTTTAATCTGAAAGTATTTTCTCCTTATGTAAATGTGAAAGTATCGCCAGTGCTCATAGAAAAAAGTTGCTCTCCAAGAACTTCTTTCATTTGTTTATATTCTTCTACACCAGTACAGTGTCCTGTATAAAAGATGGTTTTCATTTCTTTTAATGTATTCGCCAAGGAAAGTACTTCTTCCTTTGCAACTTGATTCCCTTTTTTTGATGTATGAAGATGAAATCCTGAGAACACAACATCAATGGTTATTCCTGCAAACTGTTCTACCTGTTCCACAAGATTCACAATTCCATTATGAGCACATCCTGCAAATAAATAATATTTTCCATTCTCTTCTATGAGTAGACAACACTCATGTTGAAATTCATCCCGTACAAATCCATCTTCTTTCATCATATAAAGGGAACTATTAATCGAAGGCACCAATCTCCTTTGCTCAAATCCACTATAAATCGTGACTCCATCGTTTAACTTTTTCATGGAATCAATAAAATGAAACCGATGATAATATGGTTCTTTCCTCAGGATAGGATTTAATCCAATATAAGACATATCTTCAAATACAACAGCACGCTCTGCTTTACTTGAAAAATAAGGAATCAGTGCATTCATTTGTAAATAAACAGGAGCCGTTTTATTTTTTTCAAAAAAATAAGGGATTCCATCCCCATGATCGTAATGACCATGGGATAGAACTGCAAAATCAATATCTTGAAAAGGAACACCCATTTTTTCCCCATTTGTTATAAACTTATCCGTGTGTCCAAAATCAAATAATATTTTTTGTCCCTTCGTTTCAATAAAAAGACTTAATCCATGTTCGTGCAAATAGTCTTCCCTTTTACTTGTGTTTTCCACTAATACTGTAACGTTCACTATGTGTCCCCCTTCCATATAAATGCTTAATAAATGCTTAGAAACGGAAATCTCGATTTCCTTCGTTAATTTTTTCTAAATATTTGATTGCATTTTCCTTCACCTTTGGATTTGTAATACGCTCTAATTCTCTTTGAATTAATGCTTCTCCTTTGGCTTTTGTATCCTCTGACGCATAATCCTCTAAGTATTCTTTTAATGTTATCAGTGCATTCGGTTGACAACAGTTAGCAATTTGTCCGGATTTTACAAGGGACATAAAACGATCCCCTGTTCGTCCTTCTCGATAACAGGCTGTACAAAAACTTGGAATATAACCAAGTTCTTCTAGCCAGTTAACAACTTGATCTAATGTTCTCTTATCGCTGACATCAAACTGCTCAGAATTTTCTTCTTCTGGTTCTTCTTCTACGTATCCTCCGACACTTGTTCTAGAACCGCCACTTAACTGAGAAACTCCAAGTTCTAATACCTTCTCTCTTGTTTTTTGAGATTCTCTTGTTGAAATAATCATTCCTGTATATGGAACCGCAATTCTAATAACAGCAACTAATTTCATGAAAATATCATCAGAAATCGCATCTTTAAAATCTTCTTTGTTAATATCATCTGCACCACAAATTCGTGGAACGCTGATCGTATGAGGCCCAACTCCAAATACGGCTTCTAAATGTTCTGCGTGCATTAAAAGTCCTGTAAAATCATATTTATATGTATTAAGACCAAATAATACACCCATTCCAACATCATCAATTCCAGCCTCCATAGCACGATCCATTGCCTCTGTGTGATAAGCATAATCGCTCTTTGGTCCTGTTGGATGAAGTTTCTCATAATTTTCTTTATGGTATGTTTCTTGGAATAAAATATAAGTTCCGATTCCTGCATCTTTTAATTTGCGATAATTCTCTACGGTTGTAGCCGCAATGTTCACGTTAACACGACGGATTGCTCCATTTTTATGTTTAATGCTATAAATTGTGTTAATGCTTTCTAACACATACTCAATTGGATTGTGTAATGGATCTTCTCCTGTTTCCAGTGCAAGACGCTTATGTCCCATATCTTGTAATGCAATAACTTCATTACGAATCTCTTCCTGTGTTAATTTCTTACGTGCAATATGTTTATTTTTTGCATGATAAGGGCAGTACACACAGCCATTTACACAGTAGTTTGATAAGTACAATGGAGCAAACATTACGATTCGATTGCCATAAAATTTTTGTTTGATCTCTTTTGCTAGCTTGTACATTTTTTCAATTAAGTCTTGCTCTTCGCACTCCAGCAATACAAGTGCTTCTCTATGAGTTAATCCTTTGCAGTCTTTTGCCCGTTCAATTAAGGATTCAATCAATTCACGATTGTTTTTGTTTGCCTTTGCATATTCTAATGTATCAAGGATTTCTTGATGATCAATAAATTCTGTTGCTATTTTTGATTTTGGATTATACATAATTCTTTTACCTCGTCTTTCTTTCCTTTGTTTCTTATCCATTGCCTGTTCTGTTTTCCATTCTTTATATCAATATAAAGAAATTTTTTAAGAAACAAAATCTCCCCTTGCTGTGATAATTTCATATCCAATAGCTTTTATACGTTCTTTCAAACGCTCCAATCCTTCTGCTGCCTCTTCTCCCGTAGCAATTTTATTGTCGTATAGCATATATTTCTTTCTATCCTTTTGTGGTGAAAGATTGGGCATGACAACATTTGCTCCTGCTAATATCCCTCGTTCTCTGCCATCAGAAGCAATCGTTCCAAGTGCCGTTGTTGCTGGAATCAAACTCTTTGGAAACATCAGTCTGAGAATTGCAATGAGCCTTACGGTTCGTTCCAGACTTCCATTTTCTTTATCAGCAAACGGTGTGTCTTTATGGGACAAAAATGGACCAATTCCGATCATGTGTGGTTGTAATTCCCATAAAAATCGTAAATCTCTTATAAGATAGTCTAGTTTTTGATAAGGAGAACCGACCATAAATCCACTTCCTACTTGAAATCCAATTTCTCTCAAATTCAAAAGACATTGCCTCCTTTGTTCAAAAGAAAGTTCCTTTGGATGAAGTTTTTCATAATGGCTTTTCTCCGCCGTTTCATGGCGAAGTAAGTAACGGTTTGCCCCCGCATCATAAAGTCTCTGATACATTTCTTTTGTCATTTCTCCAAGCGATAATGTAATTGCACAATCTGGATATTTTCTTCGAATTGTTGAAACAAGTTCTTCCATTCTCTTGCCTCGCCAATAGCTATCTTCTCCACTCTGCATTACAAAAGTGCGAAATCCAAGTTGATACCCCTGCTCACAGCAGGAAAGAATTTCTTCTCTTGTAAGACGGTAACGTTCTACTTTTTCGTTACCATGACGAATCCCACAATAGAAACAATCATTCCAACAATAATTGCTGATTTCTATTAGCCCACGAATAAAAATCTTATTGCCGAACTGTTTTAACGCTTTATTTCTTGCTCTTTTTAAAAGCTCGTCTATGGCTTTTTCATTTTGTGTCGTTAAAAGTTCTTTCAATTCCTCATCCGAGACAATTCTGTTCTCATCAAGGTGTCTGATTGTATCAAATATCTGTTCCTTCATTCTTATACCAGACACTTCTCGTGCCTTATATCACTTTTTCTCGTGATATTGATCCTTTCTAGCTGTTTCTTTCCTGTTTTCAGCGTAAATAGCATAGCACAAAAACTGAAAATATACAAGACTTGTACTTGTTGTTTCTACAATTCAATTCAATTGTGCAAAATTTGTCAATAATCTTTTTTCAATTTTACTTGATATTTTTGGAAAATAATGTTATGATAGGTCTAGTTCATAAGCTTCACATATTTTTTATATCATATGGGATTTGCGTATGATATGAAAGATTAATGAAGCTTATGAACTTTTTTTATACAAAAAATATACAGCATTTAAAAACAATTTGTTGTATGTATTTTTGTGTAAAAAGCCATAGGTAATGCTATGGCAAAACATATTATCTCTATTTACTTTTTAATTTTTAAGGAGGTACCGCAATGAATAAGGGTACAGTAAAATGGTTCAACAGTGAAAAAGGTTACGGATTCATCAAAACAGAAGAAGGAAAAGACGTATTCGTCCACTTTTCTGCTATCGTAGCTGATGGTTTCAAATCATTGGAAGAAGGTCAAAATGTTTCTTTCGATATCGAAGAAGGAAATAGAGGACCACAGGCTTCTAACGTAGTAGTTCTGTAATTAAGTTGATCCTTAAGCTCCACAGATATATTCTGTGGGGCTTTTTTGTGTTATAATGAGCAAAACAAATAATGATAACAAACATTGTGAGGAAAAATATGGTTAAAAAAACAGATGTCAAACATGTGGATGAAACACTAAAAGAATTAAACACCCATGGAACGTTTGAACTTCCCTTGGATATTTATGATGATAACTGTGAAATTTTTCATTCGATCTATACCCATTGGCATGAAGAAATGGAAATTATTTATATAGAAAAAGGAAGCGGAATCCTTCGCATTAATACCCAGACATTCCGAATCCAAGAAGGGGATTTCGCTCTTATTAATAAGGAAATGGTTCATAGTTTAAAAAGTGACCTAAAAAATATTTTATACTTTAAAAGCCTTGTATTCGATTTAAATATGTTATCCGGTATCGCAGGGGATCTCTGTCAAGAAAAACTTGTTCATCTTCTTGTGAACAATCAAGCAGATTTCGTCCATATTATCAAGACAAATGATACCCGCTATGAATCCATTCATGGCATATTTTTGAATATTATTGAAAGTTACCAATCAAGAGAAGATTTTTATTATATTAAACTAAAAGGACTTTTATTTTTACTCTTTTATGAACTGGCAATCGGCTCTTATATTCTCCCATCCTCTCAAAATGATTCAAAAAAACTCTCTTCTATAAAAACAGTTTTGTATTATATTGATTCTCATTATCAAGAGGAACTTTCCGTTACAGAGCTCGCTTCTATGGTTCATTATAGCGAATATTATTTTATGAAAGTTTTCAAACAATATACAGGAAAGACCGTTATTTCCTATATAAATCACCTCCGACTTGAAAAATCCAAACATCTTCTCTTCCATTCAGAGCTATCTATTACAGAAATCGCCTTAGAAGTGGGCTTTCATAACACCAGCTATTTTATTCGGAAATTTCAGGAAGAAAATGGAATAACCCCCCAAAAACTACGCAAGAATTGTGCTATTTCATAACAGGATTGTGCTATTTTTTTCTATTGGCGTATGATACGATATGGATAGTTTAAGGAACTAGAAGATAGGATATATCATGGAGGTATTACAATGATTACAAATAAATTAGAAGAAAAACTTGAACTCATGTATCATAAATCAATCACAACTTGTACAGATAAGGAATTATATCTCGCTTTACTTCACCTTGTAAAGGAGGAAGCAACCGCTCGTGGAACGCATAGCGGAAAGAAAAAACTCTATTATATTTCTGCTGAGTTCTTAATCGGAAAACTGCTTTCTAATAACTTAATTAATTTAGGAATTTATGATGAGCTAGAAGAATTTTTACAAAAACATGGAAAATCCCTCTCTCACATTGAAATGGTAGAGCCAGAACCATCTTTAGGAAATGGTGGATTGGGACGTCTTGCTGCTTGCTTTCTTGATTCTATTGCAACACTTGGACTTCCAGGGGATGGAATTGGACTTAACTATCATTTAGGCTTATTCAAACAAGTATTTCAAGAGCATAAACAAAAAGAAGTTCCAAATCCTTGGATCGAAAAAGATAGCTGGCTTACCAAGACAGCACGTTCTTATGAAGTGCCATTTAAAGATTTCACGTTAACATCCACCTTATACGATATTGATGTGATTGGTTATGAAAATAAATCAAATAAACTTCATTTATTTGATTTAGAAACCGTCACAGAAGATATTGTAAAAGAAGGAATCTCTTTTGATAAAACAAATATCAAAAAGAATCTCACCCTCTTCTTATATCCAGACGACAGCGATGAAGCAGGACATCAACTTCGAATCTATCAACAATACTTCATGGTAAGCAACGGAGCTCAACTGATTTTAGAAGAAGCAAAGGAACGGGGTTCTAATCTTCATGACTTAGCAGATTATGTTGTGATTCAAATCAATGACACGCATCCAAGCCTTGTCATCCCTGAGTTAATCCGCCTTCTCATGAAAGAGGGAATTCAATTCAAAGAAGCTACAAACATCGTAACCAATGTTTGTGCTTATACAAACCATACCATTTTAGCTGAAGCACTTGAAAAATGGCCAATTCATTATTTGGAAGAGATTGTACCTCATTTGCTTCCTATTATTTTAGAACTGGATAAGATGGTAAAAGAAAAATTTGATGCTCCTTCTGTTGCTATCATTGACGAAGATGAACGAGTTCATATGGCACATATGGATATTCATTACGGCTTTAGCATCAACGGAGTTGCAGGCCTTCATACAGACATCTTAAAGAATAGTGAGCTTAAAAACTTTTATGAAATCTATCCTGAAAAATTCAACAATAAAACAAATGGAATTACATTCCGCCGTTGGTTAATGCACTGCAACCATCCTCTTACTTCTTTTATCGAAACAAGAATTGGTAATGGATTTAAAAAAGACGCAGAAGAACTTCAAAAATTAATAAAATTTATCGATGACGAAGAAAGTTTAAAGGAACTTCTTGCTATCAAACTACAAGCGAAAGTCCAATTAAAAGAGTTTATCAAACAAAATGTTGGAGTGACCATCAACGAAAACTCTATTTTCGATATTCAAATTAAACGTCTTCATGAATACAAACGCCAACAAATGAATGCCTTATATATCATTCATAAGTATTTAGAAATCAAAAATGGGAAAAAACCATCCACTCCAATTACCTTTATTTTTGGTGCAAAAGCTGCTCCTGCCTATGTTATCGCAAAGGATATTATTCACTTAATTTTATGCTTACAAGAACTCATCAACCACGATCCAGATGTCAACTCCTATATTAATATCGTTATGGTTGAAAATTACAATGTGAGTGCAGCAGAAAAATTAATTCCTGCTTGCGATATTTCTGAACAGATCTCTTTGGCATCCAAAGAGGCAAGCGGTACTGGAAACATGAAATTTATGTTAAATGGTGCTATTACATTGGGAACTATGGATGGTGCAAATGTAGAAATCGAAGAATTAGTTGGCTCTGATAATATTTATGTATTTGGTGAATCCAGTGAAGAAGTCATCAAACATTATGAAAAAGCTGATTACTCCTCTTTCGACCTGTATAAAAAAGATAAACATATAAAAGAAATGGTAGACTTTATTATCAGTGACGACTTATTAACCATTGGAAATAAAGAAGAATTAGAACGATTACACAAAGAATTAATCACAAAAGACTGGTTTATGACCTTACTTGACATCAATGATTATATTGAGAAAAAGGATACAGCATTCTTTGATTATGAAGATCGCATGACTTGGGCTAAAAAAATGCTTGTAAATATCTCAAAAGCTGGTTATTTTTCTGCCGATCGCACGATCGAACAGTACGAAAAAGATATTTGGCATTTACAACCAGAAACCATTACCAAATAACATATTGTTGATTCTTTAAAAACCGGTATGATAGAAAAACTCATACCGGTTTTTCCGATCCTTTTTCTATGAATAGAAAAGACACTTCTTAAAAGAAGTGTCCATCTAGTATACTTAGTGTTCCGAATATCAGCGGTTGGTGTACTAAATAAATGAAAAGAGAATATCTCCCTAATACATCCAAAATCCCTCTCTCTTTCCCCTTTACTATCCATAACTTTTCTTTTTTTCTCATCATTTCATAGAGAAAATATCCTGTTAAGAATAAAAATATCCATGGAAATATGGAAAAATAATCAGCAGAATAAAATTCAGGGTCTTTGAATCCTAGATAAGTAGAAAACATTCCTCTGTATAACCATTTAGGTAATCGAACAAGAATCCATGAGCCGATCCCTAAATACCCATCATTGATATTTCGAAATAGAATAAAAAGACTAAGGCTTACAATCCCTCCTAAAAAAGGAGAAATTCGTTTTAGTTTTTGTTCCAACGGTATCAAAATCAGCATACAACTGCCTAATAGAGTTAGCACACCAAATAAGATCCTCTGTTGTGGCATTACCGCCCATGTGATAACAGTAATTAAAATTCCAAAAAGAAAAACAAGTAATCCCCTTTTCCATTTCTTATGACCCATTGACCAACAAAGCCCTGATAATAAAATAAATCCAATACAAATACTTTGTTGCCATAAAAATGAAAAGAGGGAAGGAAACCAAAATAGTCTTTGATGAAACATATTCACAGCATCCCATATCGCATGATAACAAACCATGCTAATGACATTTGCTCCCCGCAATGTATCAAGTGTATGATACCTCATTTCTTCCTTCTCCTAACTCTTCATGCTATTTTATTCATTATTAAATTTTTTAATCTAGCTTTCTTATCACCGTTACAACCTGTTCATAATCCGCTTTTAATTGTTGAAATATGTTTGGTATCCGTTGGTACTCCTTTGCCCGAACTGCCTTTACCAAAGCATCACTGCTCATAAAAAGAGTGCTGAAATTCAAATTGCCTGCTATCCCTTTTAACGTATGAGCTTTCGTTTCTATATTCTCATAGTCGTTTGTTTCAACGGCACTACACAGTTCTGCATAAACTGGAGAATCCAAAAATTTCTTTGTAAACCGAACAGCCAATGCCTCATTATTAGAAAAACGATGATATAATGAATCATAATCAAAATTCAATTCATCAAATACTTCTTTTAATGTCACTGCTTCCACTCCTTATTTCGTTCTGCTAATTTTATTCTATTTGGCATACTGCAATAATTTTGTTTTCAGTTCATTTTCTATCTTTGTAAGCTCTGCTTCTGCTTCGATTCGTTTTTGTTTTCCTTCGATTTGAATTTTTAATACTTCATCCAAGGTGGAAATCAAAGATTCATTTGTATATTTTAATGTTTCAATATCCACAATTCCTCGTTCTGATTCTTTTGCGGTTTCCACAGTTGCCATTTTTAAAGCCTCTGCATTCTTTCTCAGTAACATATTTGTCATATCAGTCACCTCTCTTTGTGCCTGAACCGCCTGTTGTGAATGGGCAATTCCCAACGCCAATACCATTTGACTTTTCCAAAGAGGAATAGTATTCACAATTGTGGACTGAATCTTTTCAGACATACTCGTATCATTATTTTGAACAAGCCGAATCTGTGGTGCCATCTGTACAGAAATCATTCTTGTAAGTTCCAAATCATGTAACTTTTTCTCAAAACGATTGCAAAGAGAAGTCAGGTCATTGACTGCTTGTGCATCTTCTGGAAGCCCAGTTCGATTGGCACGTTCTATGAGAACTGGTAATTCTGTATTTTTTGTCAATTCCAGCTTCTTCTTTCCTGCCAAAATATACATCGTCAACTCTTTATAATACGTTTTATTTAATTCATACAGCTGATCTAAAACTGCCACATCTTTTAAAAGCTGAATCTGGTGTTTTTCCAAAATATTACAGATCTCTGTTACGTTTGTTTCCGCTTTTGCATATTTTGCTTTCATACCATTGATACGATTGCTACTCTTTTTAAAAAAACCAAACAATCCACCTTTTTCGTCTTCCTCTATCTCAAAACTTTTTAGTTCTGTAACAACATTAGATAGCATTTGACCGATTTCTCCTAAATCTTTATTCTTTACATGATCAAGAGCCGTTTCAGAAAAATCTGCCATTTTCTTTTGTGCTCCTGCCCCATACTGTAATATTTGGTTGGAATTGGCAAGATCGATCTGAGATGCAAATTGCTCCACCATCTTTCTCTCTTCTGCCGATAATGGAATCTCTTCGATTGCAGAAGGTTCTTGTTTTGTTTCTTCTACAATAGGTTGTTTTGTTTCCTCTGGGAATGGATCAAAAGTCAAAGTTGGTGTTTCTTTTAACATTTCATCTAAATTACTCATTGTTTGCCTCCTCTTTTGCTTTACTAAGTCCATCTTTTACAAGTCCTTCTCTCGCTAGCATTGTCTTTAAAACTGAAATATCGGCGGATACGTCCAATGCTTCTGCAGAATACAATTCATTATACATGGTTTCTAAAGCACAATTCATTGTATCTAATGTTTCTTCTATTTGACTACACATTGTTTTTATATTTTCACCCAAGATCTCTTCATCCTGTAACTTCTGATAAGCTCTTACTAATTTTAGCATCGTCGGCAAATAATAATTTTTTAATCGGCGAATTTCTTCTGCCTTCTCAGGATGTTCTTCCACATATAGAAAAATCTTTTCTGAAATATGTTCTAATCGATCTAATTTATCGGAAATGACAGGATCAGGAAGTTCTTGATTCACTTGACGAATTTCTCGAACGAGTGCCTTCCCAGCTTCTACTTCTTCTAAAATATATTTTATTTCTTCTGGAAGCTGTTCTCGTCTTCTTTGCTCTTCTTGTTCCAACAATTCTCTTTCTTTCATCGCTTTTTCTGCTTCATGATATTGATGATACATTTCATTGGTTCCAATTAAACAAGTATTTTTCTTATCTAAATGTCCCTCGGGTAACAAACCGAGATTTAACATTTCCTTTACTTCTTTTAGCACTTTTTTTCTTCCAACACAGACATATTGTTCTAACTCTTTAATATCCACATATCCCTTTATTTTCAACAACTCAATATATCGCATCATTCTTTTATGCTTCTTTAATCCATCAATTCCTTCTACTAAAAAAGCAAACGATATCACACTAGGAATGAAAAATCCAATGAGTGCACCTGAAATTTCTCCTGCAATCAGAGAGATAATGGCAAATACCAATGTGGTAATCCCAAATCCGGCTAAAAATAGGGAACTAAACACGATAAATAAAATGCTTTTTACTTTTAATGATGAACGCTTATTAACAGGAACTTCAACCCGTAATTTCTCTCTTTCTTTTTTTCCAAACAAATTCGTACGAAGTGTCGTTTGAAAATCTTCTTGTACATTTTTTAATTCCTTTGAAACCCCCTCTTTCACCTGACTAAACCCTTGTTTTGCCTGTTGGAAAGAAGGCTTAATAGTTCTATCTAGCTCTTCGTTCCATTTATTCACCGCTCGTCCTACATTTTTTGAGAGTTGATCAAAATTTAATGTATCAATGGCGTCTTGAACTAAATCTTCAATTTGTTTTCCTAAGTCCGATTGATCCCGTTTATCCATATGTCTTTTTTCTACACTCCTTTGACTTACACCTTGCTGAATGGGATTAATTCATAGAAATATAACCCATAGTCGTTGATTTTATTTTAACATTAATGTATTTCTTATACAAGAACTATCTATTGAAAATTATCACCTGTACATGCTCTGGAAGTTTCTCACGTTCGCAAGCAGTCGTCATATAAGAGCATACATGCTCTTGCATGACTCGTTGCTTTCGCGTAAACGATGAGAAGCACGCTTTGCGAACTTCTCACACTCGCAAACAGTCGCCATATGCGAGCACGATGAGAAGCACGCTTTGCGAACTTCTCACGTTCGTGGGCGGCGTCAAATAGAAATGCAAGCATTTCCGCTTGACTTATGCCTTCCACGCAAATAAAAAAAGCTGAGGTATTCTTACGATTCCTCAACTTTTTTATCTTATTTTTAATTGTATCATATTACGATTCTGTCGTAGATGCTTCTTCATAATAATCTTGTAAATTATGAGCTTCTGCATCTTCCTCTGTAATTATAATTTCTACACGACGGTTCTTTGCCCTTCCTTGTTTTGTTTTAAACGTAGCGACCGGATGGAATTGACCATAACTTACACTTACCAGTTTTCCTGGATCAATAATATTTTTTTCTTGCAAATAAATAGTAACTTCTACGGAGCGTAGAGAAGATAGGGTTCTATCATTTCTAACATCATTTGGAACATTTGGATCTCCTTGTGAAGTATGTCCAACAATCTGAACTTCTTGTACTTTTGAACTCACATCGCTTAAAACTTTTGCGAACTCATCAAGAACTTTTTTTCCTTCATCTTTTAAGACAGAACTATCTCCATCAAAAAAAACCTTATCTTTAAAGGATACTAATGTATAGCCATTCCCTTTTTCAATTTCTGTTTCATCCTCAATTCCTAATTCTTTTACAGATTTTTGTAACGCCTCATACAAATCATTCAATGTTATTTCTTCTGTGGTATCTGTTGAAGCTTCCTTATCACTATTTCCATTGCCAACTTGTGTAGTCTGCTCCGCATCCGGATTAAAGGCTAAAGCAATCGCTCTCCATTTCTCTTGATCCACACTAGAAATTGAATAAAGCAATACGAAAAAACATAACAATAATGTTACCATATCGCCATATGTATCCATCCAACTTCCTCCACCTTCGGGAGATTTCTTACGTTTCATCACTCACTTCTCCTTTTGTCCTTAAAAACGATGAAAAGCACATTTTGTTCGCAGGCAATCGTCTGAATCATTGCCTTTGCTACTCAGCCGCTGCTTGACTTCCCTTCTTTTCTTCATTTTTTAAGAAACGTTTTTGACGTTCTTTTGATAAGTGGGAAATTAATTTTTCTTTTAAGAATTTTGGATTATCTCCTGATTGAATGGATAAGATACCATCCAAAATAATTTCACAATAGCGGATTTCTTCATCGTTACGAACACGTAATTTCTTTGCAATTGGTAAAAATATAACATTGGCAAGCATACAGCCATAAAAAGTTGTAACAAGAGCAACACTCATGTTTGCTCCAATATCGCCTGCACCTTTTTCTGGATCCATAACTGCTAACATATTAATAAGACCGACTAACGTACCGATCATACCAAATGCTGGAGCAAATTGGGATGCTTTCTCATAAATTCCTGCTGCCTCTTCATGTCGTTGTTCTAAGTCTTCCATCTGACTCTCTAAGATCTCTCGAACTTTATCTTCCTCGATGGCATCCACAACTAACATAATGCTTTGTTTTAAAAATGGATCTTTAATTTCATTGGCTCTCTCTTCTAAAGCTAGTATTCCATCTCGTCTTGCAATCTGTGAAAACTCCACCAATTGCTCGATTACTTCCTCTTCTTTAAATCGCTTCCCTTGCACCAATATTTTCATATGTTTCGGAATACGTTTTAAAATCTTGAATGGATAAGATGCTATTACAGATGCCACAGTTCCACCTAATACAATGACAATACTTGGCGGATCAAAAAAGTTACTAAGTTCCCCAGATTGAAGGATACCTTGAATGACCAAAATCATTCCCAGTACAATACCTACAATACTTGTTAAATCCATTGTAATGCCTCCATTTTCAATTGTATTTTCTTATGATTTTTTCCTATCTTTCTACAATCTCTATTTTTCTTCCCTGCAAAATACTATTTTTATAAGCAATTGTTTTTTGAATAATTTCCTCAGCAGATTCTTTTACAACATGGTACTTTCCATTCATCATAATAATCTTTGATTCAGGGATAATTTCAATATACTCGATCTGATCTTCGTTAATTACAATTTCCATATTATTTAATTTTGTAAGTTTTATCATAGCTACCTCCTATCCCTTCGCTTTCTATATTTTATGTACAATCATACGATAAAATATAAGTGCTTTGCATATCCGCTACCGTCGTATAACCGAAAGAACACTATGAGAAATTCATCTTAAGAATTTCTCATAGATTCTTTATATTTTATCATAAACAAGATAATGAATTATTCATCCCAGTTATGATATACGTTTTGTACATCATCATCTTCTTCTAATAAATCCAATGTTTTTTGTAAATTTTTAATATCCGTTTCATCGGATAATGCCACATAATTTTGTGGAATCATAGTAACTTCAGCAGATGCCATTGGAATATTTTTTTCTTCCAAAGCCTGTCTTACTTCACTAAAAGAATCTGGATCGGTATACACTTCAAAGCAATCCTCTTCTTCAGAAAAATCTTCTGCTCCTGCGTCTAATACTAACATCATCAATTCGTCAGCATCCATTTCAAACTCTTCTTTATCAATGATAATCTGACCTTTTTTATCGAACATATAGGATACACATCCCGGTGTTCCAACGTTTCCTGATCCCTTTGTAAAAGCATTTCTTACATTAGCAGCTGTTCTATTTTTGTTATCTGTTAATGATTCTACGATGATGGCAATTCCACTTGGTCCATATCCTTCATATGTAACCTGCTCATAGTTAGCTGAATTAGAATCCCCTGCTGCTTTTTTGATACTTCTTTCAATCGTATCATTTGGCATATTATTAGATTTTGCCTTTGCAATCACATCGCTTAACTTTTTATTATTCGCAGGATCTGGTCCGCCTTCTTTTACTGCAACTGCAATCTCTCTACCGATTTTTGTAAAAATTTTACCTTTTGCCGCATCTGCTTTTTCTTTTTTATGCTTAATATTGGCAAACTTAGAATGTCCTGACATTTTTTATTCTCCTTTTCTTTCTATCATTATGACAGCCATAGTTTGACTGTATTTTTCCACCTTTTATATTATCGGCAGAAAACATTCGAAATTTAACTAATTTATGCAAAGATAATAAGCCATGCAAAAGCATTTATGCTTTCATATGGCGACTATCTGCAAACATGAAAAACTCGCAAAGCGTGTTTCTTATTGTTTTCTCGAATGCTTTTTTATAATACCATCATTTATAGGGTGAATCAAGCCTTTTTCATTACCCGAACTTGCTTGATCATTTTATTATCAACCACTTGTGGACAAAAACTATACCCTTCATATTCAATCTCTATTTGCTCTTGTTCCTCTGGTAAATGCCCCAATTTATAGAGCAAAAAACCATTTAATGTTTCAATGTCTTCATCCGGAAACTCAATTTCTAGCACATCTTCAATTTCATCTAATCTTGTCCATCCAAGAATCAAATACGCATCATCCCCTATTTTTGTTATCCCCTGTTCTTCTTGGTCATACTCATCCCAGATATTTCCTACGATCACTTCCAAAATATCTTCCATTGCAACAATTCCTTCTGTTTGTCCATATTCATCAAGAACGATTGCCATATGTATTTTCTGTGTCTGCATCTCTTTAAACAAAATATTGATATTCTGCGTTTCATGTGTGAAGTAGGCTTCTCTTGCAATGTCTTTTAATGAAATCTCCGTCTGATCTGCCATATAGGCTTTCATGGCGTCTTTTAAATGCAAAACGCCAATAATATTATCAATATCATCCTCGTAGAGAGGATAACGGGAATATCCCTCCTCAAGCATAAAAGCAAGGGCTTCTTTTAATGGAACTTTTATTTCAACTGCTTTAATTCTCTTTCGAATTGTCATGACATCTCTCGCTTCTTTGTCACCAAATTCAAAAATATTAGAAATCATTTCAACTTCATCCGATTGAATAGCACCTTGCTCATGACCTTCTTGAATCATATCAATGAGTTCTTCTTCGAACTCATTTTCATCTTCACCATTTTTTCTTCGAAATACTTTTGAAAACATCTCTTTTAACGAATTACCAGAATCTTCCATTTCCTCTTCTCCTTTTTGTTCCATAATACCATGTACAATCTTCTTTATTTTCTATTCATATTATCTCTCATTTTTTTGAGATCTTATTCTTATGCGTCTTTTATGTAAGCAGTTCTAAGCTGACTTTTAACGCCCGATCAACTTGTTCTAAAATTGTTTTATCCAAATGGCAAACTTTTTCTTTTAATCTTGTTTTATCAATCGTTCGAATTTGCTCTAACAAAATAACAGAATCTTTCATAATATGATATTTTTTACTGTCTAGTTCCACATGAGTTGGTAGTTTTGCCTTATTCATTTTACTTGTAATCGCTGCACAAATAACCGTTGGGCTGTGTTTATTTCCAGCATCATTTTGGATAATAAGTACAGGTCTTACTCCTCCTTGTTCAGAGCCAACTACCGGTCTTAAATCTGCATAATAAATATCGCCTCTTTTTATAATCAATGTTTTTCACACTCCATCATATACTTTATAATATTTTCTAATTCTAGTATTACCGATATATTCTGGAGTATACTTCTTTTTTTCTCTTTTAATCTGTTAAATAGTCGGCGACTTTTACAATTTCTCCCCCTTCTAAATAAACTCTTGGTACTCTTCTACCTAATCCGCAAATAAATTCATAATTAATCGTATTCATATAAGAAGCGATTTCTTCGGCTGTAATGGTATGATCGCCATCCCGCCCAACGAGAGTAACCACATCCCCTTCTTGCACATCTTCAATATGGCTCACATCAATCATCATTTGATCCATACAAACTCTTCCAATAATGTTAGCATATTGTCCGCGTACTAACACCCTTCCAACAGAAGAAAGTGCTCTTGGATACCCATCTGCGTATCCAATGGATACCGTTGCTATCTTTGTTTCCCTCTCTGTAATATATGTTGAACCATAGCTTACACCCTCACCGGCTCCTACTGTTTTTATATAGACAATATGGCTTTTTAATTCCATCGCTGGCTTTAAATCAAGCACCTCTTTTTTCACATCTTCTGACGGATAAAGTCCATATGTAATAATACCAGAACGCACCATATTGAGTACTGCGGTATCAAGATCCATAATCGCAGCACTATTGGCGATATGTTTAATCGGAATAAAAATTCCTTCCTTTTCTAATTTTTCCACAAAGACTTCATAGCGTTTTAACTGACCATAGGCTGATGTTTTATCCTTTTCATCCGCACAGGCAAAATGAGTAAAAATCCCTTCCATTTGTATCATTGGAAGTTCACTGATCTTTTGAATAATTTTAATGCTCTCTTCATCATCATAAAAACCAATGCGATTCATTCCTGTTTCCACCGCAATGTGAATGATTCCTTTTTTATTCATGGCTACTGCTAGCTTTGAAATTGCCTCAGCCATTTCATATTCAAATACCGTCTGGGATAGATCGTATTGCATTAATTGTGGATACTGCTCTTTTGCTGTATATCCAAGAATCAAAATTGTCTTTGTGATTCCACGATTGCGAAGCAAAATTCCCTCTTCAATGGTAGCAACGCAAAATGCCTCCACTTGCTCTTGTAAAGCCTGTGCCACAGCCACAGAACCATGCCCATATCCATCGGCTTTGATTACAAGCATAATTTTTGTATCTGCTCCTACTTTTCTCCTCACCTCTGCAATGTTATGCCGAATGGCATCCAAATCAATTTGAGCATATACTCTCATGTACTGCTTCATGTTTCATTTCCTCCTAAAACATCGTGCAGATATTCTGCAATATCTCCTGCTGTCATACTGTATTCCCCCAGCTTTTCTTTTGCTCGATCTCCTGAAAGCCCATGCAGATAAACACCAAGTATGGCTGATTCTTTTGGTGTCATTCCTTGTGCTAACAGTCCTCCAATGATCCCACTTAATACATCACCAGAACCGGCTGTTGCCATGCCACTATTTCCGCTTATATTAATATATGCGGTTTCTCCTTGTTTTGCCACAATTGTCCGTGCATCTTTTGCCACACAGATAACTGGATACTCGTTAATAAAAGAAATAACTTCACCAAAGAAATCTTTTTGAATCTCTTCTACTGTCTTTTTATTCAGCCTTGAAAATTCTTTTACATGTGGTGTGATAATCACTGGTGCTTGACATTCTTTTAATAGTTCCATGTTATCCGCTACCATATTTAACGCATCCGCATCTAATAAAATTGGTTTTTCCTTTTGTTTTAAGAGCAATTCCAAAATCTGTTTTGTGGCTTCATTTTTTCCCATTCCTGGTCCAAATACAACGGCATCCACAGTATCCAATTCCTTTGATACAATATCTCTTGCTTCTTCTTCTCGATTCCATGTTGTTAAAACAAGTTCCGGAAGCCTTGACAGTAGAATGTCCCGATTGGCAAGACCTGTACACATTTTTACCATACCGCATCCTGTTACATAGGCAGAGCGTGCAGATAAATAACCAGCTCCTGCCATGACATTGCCTCCTGCAATAATCAATAACTTCCCATAAGTCCCTTTATTTGACCACGGACTTCGTTTCGGAAGCAATGTTTTTAAATCAGTTTTTTCATATAAAAAAGCCTCTTCTTCTTTTTTTAACAACTGACTTTCATGAAATCCTGCCCCTTCCAATTGCACAGTTCCGGCATAAAGTGCTCCAGGATAAAGGAGAAGTCCTCTTTTTAAAAATCCAAAGGTAACGGTAGCATTGGCTTTTACAGCGATTCCAAGTACAGCTCCTGTTGTGGCATCAATACCTGATGGAATATCAACGGAAACAACAGGACAATCCAATTTATTCATAAAAGAAATCACCGCACGATATGAGCCTTGTACTTCTCTGGAAAGCCCAACACCAAAGATGGCATCAATAACAACCGTATATGGTTTTTTTTCTAATTTTTCGATAAAACAAACACCTAGATTTTTTAATATTTTATACTGAATTCTAAATTCTTCTGTGGCTTTTTCTAAGTTACCGCATACATAGATTTCTGGCACAATATCCTGTTCCATCAATTGTCTTGCAACAGCTAAACCATCAGCCCCATTGTTTCCACTTCCCACAACGATCAAACATTTTTTTAAAGAGTGATTTTGAAAAAGCCACCTTGTAACACCCAAGGCGGCTCTCTCCATCAATACCAAACCAGGTATGCCAATATGTTCTATGAATCGTTGATCCACTTGTTGCATTTTACTTCCACTAATTACATACTTCATTTTTCCTCACCTTCTCCAATGACAAATGCCATAGCATATTCCTTTGTATTGGTTATGGAAACTTGTAAATTAGTTATTCCAAGCTCCTGTTGTTTTTCTTTTGCCTTTCCATACAAAATAACATAGGGTTTTCCTCTGTTATCTCGCAACACTTCAATTTCATTGGGCTCTATTCCACGAAATCCTGTACCAAACACTTTGACAACTGCTTCTTTTACCGCAAAATTCCCAGCCAATCTCTGTGATTTTTCCTCACAAATAGTTTGTTCCGCTTTCGTATAAATCCGCTCTAAAAATCGACGGCTCTCACAGGCTTTTTCAATTCGTAAAACTTCAACCATATCTGTTCCAATTCCGAGTATCATAAAACTCCCCTATTGGTTCATACTATTGATTCGATAAGAAAGCGTCATAAGGCTTTCTGATAGATGTACATTTTCCACAACAATATCCTCTGGAAGATGTAAGTCCACAGAGGCAAAGTTCCAAAATGCTTTAATGCCAAGACCAACTAATTCTTGTGCAGCCTTTTGAGCCTTTTGTTTTGGAAGAGTTAAAGCGGCAATTCGAATATCGTTATTTTTTACAAAATCACCAACTTTTTCTATGTCCATAATTTCAACACCGCGGACAGTAAGACCGATTAATCTTGGATTCACATCAAAAATAGCTTTGATGGAAAATCCTCTCTTTTCAAAATCCTGATAGTTAGCAAGTGCTTGTCCTAAATTACCGGCACCGATAATAATAATATTATTTGTCTGATTCAGCCCTAAAATCTTACCGATTTCTGTGTAGAGATACTGCACATTATAGCCGTATCCTTGCTGTCCAAATCCACCAAAATTGTTCAGATCTTGACGAATCTGTGATGCCGTTACTTTCATTCTTTCGCTTAATTCTTTAGAAGAAATGCGAACAACTTCGTTTTCTAACAATTCACCTAAATATCGATAATACCGTGGCAGTCTTTTAATGACTGCTGGTGATATTTCTTTTGCGTTCATATGTTTTGTACCTCCTGATTGTTCTACTTGTTATCGTAACAACCTGCTGAACTTATTATATACTAATTGTATATTTTCTGTCAAACTCTGTTTACTCTTTTTATAAGGTAATTGATCGTAAAAAATCTCCAACTCTTTTCGACATAAATTGTTTTTCCTTTTACGCTAGTTACTCATAGAGCGAAATATTTAGTTCCTTTATTAATAATAAAACAGAATAGTTTACTTGGTTTATCATTGTATGATATAATAAAGACAATGAGTCAGGCACAAATTTTTGCTAAGAGCAAAGGAATGCAACAAAAAACTAGATATACGACTCGGAAAGGAAGTTTACTTATGGTATTAGCCTGTCAAAATATCTCCAAATCCTTTGGGATAGATGAGGTTTTAAAACAAGTATCATTTCATATAGAGGAGAGAGAAAAAGCTGCTATTGTTGGAATCAATGGTGCTGGAAAATCCACATTATTAAAGATCATTACAGGAGAAATGTCAGCAGACGAAGGACAAGTCACTATTGCCAAAAACAAAACTCTTGGATACCTTTCCCAGCAACCAGAGCGTTCATCAAAAAATACAATCTTTGATGAAATGTTAGAAGTAAAGAAAGAAATTATTGAAACGGATCGCAAAATTCGTGAACTAGAGCAGAACATGAAACATGCTAGCTCTGAGGAAGAATTAAACGCTATGCTCACCACTTATACCCGTCTAACTCACGAATTTGAACAAGCCAACGGTTACGCCTATAAAAGTGAGATCACTGGTGTTTTAAAAGGTCTTGGATTCTCAGAAGAGGATTTTTCAAAAAAAATTGATACACTCTCTGGAGGTCAAAAAACAAGAGTTGCTCTTGGAAGACTTCTTTTATCCAAACCAGATATCATTCTTCTTGATGAACCAACAAACCATTTGGATATGGACTCCATCGCATGGCTTGAAACGTTCCTCATGAATTATCCAGGTGCTGTGTTAATTGTATCCCATGATCGCTACTTTCTTGATAAAGTTGTCACCAAAGTAGTCGAATTATATGGCGGTAAAGGTCAAATGTACTTAGGCAACTATTCTGAATTTGCAAAAAAACGAACTGCCATTCGAGAAAGCCAGTTAAAACAATACTTAAATCAACAAAAAGAAATTAAGCATCAAGAAGAAGTGATAACGAAACTTCGCTCTTTTAATCGTGAAAAATCCATTAAACGAGCAGAAAGTCGTGAAAAACTTCTAAATAAAATGGAAATCATTGAAAAACCAGAAGAAATTCATGCGGATATGCGTATTCAATTAGAACCTTCTGTTGTCAGCGGAAATGATGTTTTAACTGTTACAGGACTTGGGAAATCCTTTGGCGATCACAGACTGTTTTCTGACTTAAACTTTTCTGTCTTTCGTGGAGAAAAAGTGGCACTCATCGGAAATAACGGAACTGGAAAAACGACGATTTTAAAAATTTTAAATAAACTACTTCGTCAAGACTCCGGTAAAATCGTTCTTGGTGCAAAAGTGCAAATTGGATATTATGATCAGGAACATCAAGTCCTAAATACAAACAAAAGCATTTTTGATGAAATATCAGACACCTATCCAAACTTGACACAGACAAGAATCCGCAATGTCCTTGCCGCTTTCTTATTCACAGGTGATGATGTATTTAAAAAAATCGGTGACTTAAGTGGTGGAGAACGCGGTCGTGTTTCCCTTGCTAAATTGATGTTATCTTCTGCTAACTTTTTAATTCTTGATGAACCGACAAACCACTTGGACATCAACTCAAAAGAAATATTGGAAAATGCTTTAAGCAGTTATACGGGTACAGTTCTCTATGTTTCCCACGATCGTTATTTTGTCAATAAAACAGCGACTCGTATTATGGAACTAGCCAATGAAGAAATTATCAGCTACGCTGGCAATTATGATTATTATCTCAACGAAAAAGCCAAAAGAGAAGCTCGTCTTTTAGCCCAAGCAGAACAAAATCCTCTCTCTTCTTCTAACATAGAATCTTCTTCAAAACAAGACTGGAAGAAAAACAAAGAAGAACAAGCAAAAGCGAGAAAACAAGCCAATGCGTTAAAAAAATGCGAAGAAAATATTCATAAGACAGAAGAACGAATTGAACAACTGGAAGAAGAAATGGCAAAACCAGAAATCGCTACAAATGTAGCCAAATTATTAGAACTCAATAAAGAAAAAGAAGAACTCGATCAAACATTAGAACAGCTTTATGAAGAGTGGGAAACTCTTGCTGAAACTGTGATGTGATCAAAAAAGAACGCTCCTATTGCATGATGAGCGTTCTTTTTTATAAATAAAAAATAATCTGATACAAAATCTATATACAAAAATTCTTCTGCCAACAAAAGCAATCGCCAGTATCTCTTCTGACTGGTTGCTCTTGTATAAATAAAAAATAAATCCCACTTACTTTTTAGAAGCTAAATTATATAGTGAATTTCATTGAAGAGTATATTTATTGTCATGAGCATAGAAAAAAGGCAGAAGAATTATTTGTACCTAATATCATATAGGGCTTGGAAAATCCTTTTCCACTATAATAGCTTTTCGACCATTGTGATTCCAAGCTCTTTTGAACACTGATCGATGACTTCTAATAGTTCATGATCGGTAATCATCGTCACACGACCACCTTCGTATTCAGCATCCACCCATTTTTTCACTTTTTCAACCAATGGATGGCTTTTATCCATTGCTTTTTCATCTTTCAATCCAAAATAAGTATTGATCCAGTGAGCAATCCCAGCTAAACCGGATGTATTTGATACTGCCACAAGCACTGGTCGATTTAAAATTTTATCGGTATCAAAAATATTATAGATTTCTTCATTCTTTAAAAGTCCATCTGCATGGATTCCTGCTCTTGTTACATTGAAATTCTTTCCTACAAATGGTGTATTGCTAGGAACACTGTATCCGATTTCTTTTTCATAATATTGTGCCAATTCCGTTATCACTGTCGGTTCCATGCCGTCTAGCGTCCCTTTCAATTGTGCATATTCAAAGACCATCGCCTCTAGTGGTGTATTGCCTGTTCTTTCACCAATTCCAAATAAAGAACAGTTCACTGCACTCGCTCCATAAAGCCATGCAGTCGTTGAATTGGAAACTGCTTTGTAAAAATCATTATGACCATGCCATTCCAGTAAATGAGAAGGAACTCCTGCGTGTTTTTGCAATCCATAGATAATTCCTTGTACGGAGCGTGGAATCACACTTCCTGGGAAGTTCACCCCATATCCCATCGTATCACAAGCACGAATTTTCACAGGAATACCATATTCCTGCCCAAGTTTTTGAAGCTCCAAACAAAATGGAATGACAAATCCATAAATATCCGCTCTCGTAATATCTTCTAAATGACATCGTGGTGAGATACCTGTTTCTAAACACTCTCTTACCACACTTAAATAATGCTCAAGTACTTGCTTTCTTGTCATTTTCAATTTATAAAAAATGTGGTAATCAGAACAGCTCACTAAAATTCCTGTTTCCTTTAATCCAATATCTTTTACAAGCTCAAAATCCTTTTTGCTAGCACGAATCCAGCTTGTGATCTCTGGAAAGCGGTAACCTCTCTCCATACATTTATAAACCGCATCTCGATCCTTTTTGCTATATAAGAAAAATTCACATTGGCGAATAATTCCTTTTTCCCCTCCAAGACGATGAAACGCATCATAGATTGTTACAATCTGTTCCGTTGAATAGGGAGCTCTTGACTGCTGTCCATCACGAAATGTTGTATCCGTAATCCAAATATCTTTCGGCATATTATGCGGTACAATACGATCATTAAATGCAATCTTTGGAACCTCAGAATACGGAAATAAATTGCGAAATACATTTGGTTCTTCGCAATCCACAAGTGGATACATATATTCTTCTAATTCCAAAAGATTTGTCTGTTCGTTATATTGTACTTTTCTACTTTCCATTGAATACGCCTCCCTGATCTCTTTATCGCAGTAAAACGACACAAAACCTATATAAAAATAGTTTCTATCTCGTTTTCTTCACGTAAATGTTTATAAAAGTAATTGTATACAATTATTTTTTGTTTGTCAATGAGAAAAGCAGAATTTTTCTCATTTTTGCAACTTTTCTTCCTATATCTTTCATTTTGTAAGATAATATGAGTTTTTTATCCACGTTCTTTTTCCCTTTTTCTTTTAACGAAGTAGCTTTTGCAAATTCAGTCTACCACGCCCTTGTTTTTCCCATGCCATTCCGAGATCGTCAGTACTTCTCCAAAGCAATTGTTTCACTTGATTATTTGTCAAATACGGATATTTTTCAAGCAGAAGTGCCACTGCTCCTGAAACAATCGGTGTGGACATGGAAGTACCACTTTTTACAATATATCCTGTCCGAAAAGGTCCACAAGAATATATATTCGCCCCCGGTGCTACCAGATCTGGTTTTTTTACACAGCCAACGGTTGGCCCTCGACCTGAATAATGAATTTTTCCATCCTTCTTTATTGCAAATCGTTCGTCATCGCTAGCTCCCACTGTAATGACCTTTCTGCTGATTCCAGGCACTGTTATAGTTCGCTTATCCGGACCATTATTTCCCGCCGCCACAATGACAACCATGCCCCTCTCCCAAGTTTTTTCCACCTCAAGTACCAATTCTGACTCTTCATCCTCTCTTCCTGTTGGAGGCGTTCCAACCGAAATATTCACAATTTGAATTCCATACCGCCTTTGATTCTCTCTCACCCAACGCAGTCCTTCCAACACATGAGAAACCTTTCCATTTCCTCGATTATCTAAAACCTTTACAATCACATAACGGCACCTAGGAGCTACACCGATGAACCCACCCATTGGATGATATCCTTCTGAACCAACAATTCCAGCCACATGGCTTCCATGGGAGTTATCATCATACGGATATTGCCTTTTATTGACGCTATCATAAAACGCCAACACTCTTCCTTTTTCCCACCCAAAGTCCTGATGAGGTCCAATCCCTGTATCCAAAATTGCTACACATACCCCATTTCCTGTCAATCCCTGTTCCCTTGCACTATCTATTTGAATTTGTTTTAATATATTTCGATTCATTTCATAATAAGCCATCTTACTTCCTCCTTTTTCCTCTTCTTATATTATTCAAAACACAAGGATTGGGATAGTTTCTTGTTATTACAAAATATTTTCATAATTTATACTATTTTAGTTGACAAATGATCTAGATTATATTAACCTTTAAGTAAACATCATAAAAGATATAGAGGTTGCAAAGCATCAGAGTACCATAGGGAGCAGGCATGCGAAGAAGTATGGGAAAGGTAATCTTTGCCGATAGATAATATATGGCGATATATTATCTAGGGGCTGTGGGAAATACTTACAGCACTCCTTCAGTAACAATGAGAAACACGTTTTACGAGTTTCTCACGTTCGTGGGCGGCGTCAAATGGAAATGTAACCATTTCCGCTTGACTTATGCCTTCCACGCAAATGAAGAGGAGCTATTACACTACAAGGAAAGTCGTGTTATTAGCACGGCTTTTTTATTTTTTTAGGAGGAAAACAATGAAGAAACTAGGGAAACTGATAACAATGTTATTATTGGTGTGTGCTCTTATTTCACCGATTTCCATTGTTTATGGGGAAACGGGAAAAGATACACTCGTCGTGGGGATGGAATGTAACTATGCTCCATTTAACTGGACACAGGTGAATGAAACGAACACCTCTGTTCCTTTAGAAGGTGGGGGCTATGCTGATGGCTATGATGTTGCAATTGCAAGAGCCTTAGCCGATTATTTGGACAAAGAGTTAGTCATCAAAAAAATGAGTTGGGATGGTCTTGAACCAGCATTACAATCTGGTGTTATTGATGCGGTTATCGCAGGTATGACAGATACTGCCGATCGTCGGAAACGGGTTGATTTCACTGACACATACTATGAATCTCAAATGGTTTTAATTGTTCGCAAAGGCGATCCTTTAGAAAAAGCAACTAGCTTAGAGGACTTTTCTAATAAAAGAGTATTAGGACAATTAAACACATTATATGACACTGTTATTGATCAGATTCCAAACGTACAACACGCCACTGCTTTAGAAGACTACCCAGCAATGGTTATGCAGTTAAACAATGAATTAGTGGATGCAGTAACTGCTGAACTTCCAGTAGCGGCTGGAATCATTGCAACAAATCCTGATTTAACCTATGTTGAATTTGAAGATGGCAAAGGATTCAATGTGGATCTTACAGACACTTCTGTTTCCATTGCTGTCAGCAAAGGAAATACAGAATTAAAAGATGCTATTAATTCTTATTTGGATACCTTAACTTCTGATGATAAAAAAGCATTGATGGATTCTGCCATTGATAGAATCCCTGCTACTATAACAGAATTAAGCGATAATTTATTCGTTGCCGGAAAACAGATTTTTGATGTATACAGTCCATTATTCTTTCAAGGAATTGGTTCTACTTTAATTTTAGCATTTAGCGGTACTATTTTAGGTTTATTCATCGGTCTGATTATTGGAGCGATTCGTGCTATCCATGTGGATCACAGAGATCCTCTTTTGATTAAAGGATTAAAACGGTTGGCTTGGTTATTGACAACGATTTATATTGAAGTTTTTAGAGGTACCCCAATGATGGTACAAGGAGCTTTCATCTATTATGGATTAAAGAATTTAGTTCACTGGAGTCCTTTTACCGCTGGTATCTTTGTTATCACAATCAATACAGGTGCTTACATGGCAGAAATTGTCCGTTCTGGTATTCAATCTGTTGACAAAGGACAAACAGAAGCTGCAAGAAGTATTGGTATGAACAGTGTCCAAACGATGATATACATTGTCCTACCTCAGGCTATCAAAAATTCATTCCCATCCATCGGCAATGAATTTGTAACCAACATTAAAGACAGTAGTGTATTAAACGTTATTGCTGTTACAGAGTTATTTTACCAAGCGAAAAGTGTTGCGGGAAGTTTATATGCTTTCGTTCCAACGTATTTTGTTGTAGCTTTAATTTATTTATGCTTAACGTTCCCAACAACGAGAATTTTAAATTATATCGAAAACAGAATGAATCGTAAGAAAACAATTGCTTTAGATAAAGGAGAGTCTTGATATGGATCCAATTATACAAGTAGAACATTTAAAGAAATCATTTGGCAAATTAGAAGTGCTACATGACATTGACTTCTCAGTTTCTAAAGGAGAAGTTGTTACTATTATCGGCTCTAGTGGTAGCGGAAAATCAACTTTTTTAAGATGTTTAAATATGTTGGAAGTTCCAGATAGCGGTAGCGTAAAGTACCACGGAAAAGATATTTTAAAAGGTGAAATCAATGTCAATGTACATCGTAGTAAAGTCGGAATGGTCTTCCAAAATTTTTATTTATTCAATAACAAAACGGTACTAGAAAACTGTGTCATTGGACAAATGAAAGTTTTAAAAAGAAGCCGAACAGAAGCCACAGAAATTGCGATGAAATACTTAACGCAAGTTGGAATGGAACGATTTGCAAAAGCGGGAAGTACCCAGTTATCCGGTGGACAAAAACAACGTGTTGCTATCGCAAGGGCTTTATGTATGGAACCAGAAGTCTTATTATTCGATGAGCCGACAAGTGCTCTTGATCCAGAAATGGTGGAAGACGTTTTGAAGGTTATGAAAGAATTAGCAAGTGCTGGACTCACCATGATTGTTGTGACCCATGAAATGCAATTCGCACGAGATGTATCATCAAGGGTTGTTTTTATGAATAAAGGTGTCATCGCAGAAGAAGGAACTCCTGAGCATATCTTTAATCATCCAACAGAAGAACGTACAAAAGAATTTTTAAAACGTTTTTTAAATCAATGATGAGAAATCTACACAAAAAAGACAGCTATGAAAATCGTAGCTGTCTTTTTATGTACTTGTTATTCTACTTCCTATCCTAAATAATAGAAACATATTTATATGGCGTGCGATAGTCCATATCGCTTACTTTAATTCCTGTACTAGGGTTGCTAGCATGAACAATCTTTCCATTTCCAATATACATAGCAACATGATTGATTCTACCACCGCTTGTGTAGAATACTAAATCACCCTTTTGAAGTTCAGAACGCTTGATGGACTTTCCATTATACGCTTGCTCTCTTGATGTACGATTGATGGAAATTCCAAAGTTCTTATAAACACTCATCGTAAATCCGGAACAATCGGTTCCGTTTGTTAAACTTGTCCCACCATAGACATATGGATTACCAACAAACTGAAGTGCATATTCTACAACGCTATCTCTTAATAACGCATCTCGATCCACTTCCACGGAAAGCGGAATTTCAACTTCCTGAATTACTGCTGATTTTTTCGCATATCGTTCTTCTATTGGTGCTACCTTTCCTTCATGTCCGACCGGTTGGAATAAAGCTCCACCCATAATAAAACAAGTAACTGCACCTACAACCATTCCCACAAATTTACGTTTCATTATCGTCTCCTACTATTCCTATACTTCTGTATTTTTCTGTATTTATTGTTCTATTGTTTCATACTATTATGATAATTCTTATTATTTCTGTCACATCTATTGGATATTTTACATAAAAATACTATATGTGTCAATAGTTTTATTAATTTTTTGTAATACTTTCTTAATAATTATTTTTAAATTATTACAGAGCTGAAATAATAGATTCATCAATCTATACTTTTTTTACTAATACTACCGTTTATATTATATTTTTGTTGTGCATTTTTCTTTTTTTCTCTTTTTGTTCTATTGTTTATTTTTTATACAATCTTTACATTTTTCTATCAAACAAAGTGTGTGTTGCACACTCTTTTTGATCATGATGCAATTTCCTATAAAACGATGAGAAGCACGCTTTGCGAACTTCTCTGACTCGCAGACAGTCGCCATATGCGAGCATAAATGCTCTCGTATGGCTCGTTGTCTTTGCGTAAATAAAAAATCTTTGGACTCTGCTTTCTATCACAGAATCCAAAGATTTTATAGTATCTATCTTAAGAACGAACTTCTAACTTTTCATTCTTATTTACGATTATAATTGATAAGACATCCTTTTAAAATGATTTCACGTTCTATATCCGTTAATTCACCAACAGATAAACGAACCGGTTTCATTCCTTTATTGACAACATAAGCTGTCATAGTATCCCATTTTTGAACAATTGCTTTTTCGATGTCTGGAATAAATAAATAATCACCTAAACCAAAGTTTAATTCTTCTTTTAAAAGAAATGGCAACATACCCCAGTTAATCAAATTAGAACGATAACGTTTTGTCGCATATTCCTGTGCAATATTTGCCCATCCGCCTAATACTTTTTGACAAGAAGCTGCCTGTTCTCTTGCAGAACCATCTCCTGGTTTTACTGCATAAATTGTACTTCCAATTCCTGTATTTTCAAAATTTACATCTTGAAATTGCTTTTGTATTGTTTGTAATACTTCTAAAAGTTCTGGAACGGCTTTACATGGATCTTCTTTTGCTGTTCTCGCTTTTTCAGCAGTTTGAACATATTTTGCTCTTCCTACATACTCTGGATCTTTTCTTGATAATGTAAATTCTGCAAGTCCAAGAGGATTGGAACGATAAGAAGAAGTTTCACCGGATGGAATTAATTCGTCTGTTGTTGTCACTGGATCATGGATTTCAGATACAACTTTTAAAATTAAATTCTCTGTCAATGGTGACATCTTTGGCCAGTCCACAATATTTGGTCCAAACTTAATTGGAACAGATGGATCTGGTTTTCCAATTCCGTCATATACACGATTTTCATAAATTGTTTTATCAAAGAAATATTTTGGTCTTGTAAATTCTACATCCACAAGTTCCGTAGCTGGTGTTAAATACCCTTTATTCGCTGCTGTGGCGGCAATGGAACGTGCATCCATAAGGGCAACGGATGCAATCTGTCCGCTTGTAATCTTAGAGCCTTCACGATTTGGGAAATTACGAGTGGTATGACGGATACTCAAACCTTGATTTGCTGGCACATCTCCCGCTCCAAAACATGGACCACAAAATGCACTTCGTACGGTTGCACCTGTTGCCATCAAGTCCGCAATTCTTCCATTTTTCACAAGCTCCATGAAAATTGGTTGGCTAGCTGGATAAACACTTAATGAAAATTCATCCGCACCAATGGATTTTCCTCTTAAAATATCAGCAGAATCACAGATATTTTCATATCCACCACCGGCACAACCTGCGATGACACCTTGCTCTACATAGAGCTTACCATTTCTAACTTTATCTTTTAATGTAAAGTTCACATTGTTATTATCAAGGCTTACCAGTGCTTTCTTCTCAACTTCATCTAAAATATCCATTAAATTAGCATTTAATTCTTCAATGGTATACACATTGCTTGGATGGAATGGCATGGCAATCATCGGTTTTATTTGTGATAAATCTACATAAATCATGCCATCATAGTAAGCCACATCTCCTGGTTTTAATTCTTTATAATCTCCAGCTCGTCCATGAATAGCATAAAATTCTTTGATTGTATCGTCTGTCTTCCAAATAGAAGAAAGACAAGTTGTTTCTGTTGTCATAACATCAATTCCAATACGGAAATCAGCAGAAAGTTTTTCAACACCATCTCCAATAAATTCCATTACTTTATTGTTAACGTATCCATTTTTGAAGACAGCCCCAATAATTGCTAAGGCTACGTCTTGAGGTCCAACCCCTTTTTGTGGTTCTCCTGTTAAATATACGCCAACAATACCTGGCATATTAATATCATAAGTCTGTGTCAATAACTGTTTTACAATCTCAGGTCCACCTTCTCCTACTGCCATCGTTCCAAGTGCTCCATAACGGGTGTGGCTATCAGAACCAAGTATCATTCTTCCACCACCAGCTAATACTTCTCTTGCAAACTGATGAATAACCGCTTGATGAGGTGGAACATACATTCCGCCATATTTTTTTGCACAAGAAAGACCAAACATATGATCATCTTCATTAATCGTACCACCTACCGCACAAAGACTGTTATGGCAGTTAGTCAAAACGTATGGAACTGGGAACTGTTCCAGCCCTGACGCTCTTGCTGTTTGAATAATTCCAACAAATGTAATGTCATGGGAAGCTAAACAGTCGAATTTGATCTGTAATTTTTCCATATTATCAGATTGATTATGTGCAGATAAAATGTTGTATGCAATGGTATTCTTTGCAGATTCTTTTTTATCTGGCACACTGCCTAAACGACTTTCCAATATGGCTTGTTGCTCCATACCATCTTCTATAATTTCTGTTCCATTCAAAAGGTATGCACCTTGTGGATATAATTTTACCATATGTAAAACCTCCTTTAATCTTTGCTATTATAAAACGATAAGAATTTCCTCATTCTATCAATCTTTCACCTTATGTTAACTCATTGGATTTATTATATCACAAAAAATTCATGTATACAATTATTTTCCAATACTTTTATGAAATTTGGGTGAGAAATATGCTTTCTTTCCAGTATTTTAAAATTAATTATTTATTTTCAAAAATGTTGTAAAGCAAACAAGCCCTACCGCATACTATAAACTGTAATCAAAAATATTAGGAGGCTTTAACATGAGTGATTTAGCAGCAACAAACTGTGGTGGAAATTCTTGTGGATGTGGATGTGGAGGTTTCGGAGATAACTTTTTAATTCTGATTCTCTTATTATGCTGTTGTGGAAATGGCAATGGCGGTTTATTCGGCGGTGGATGCAACGATGGTTGTGGAAACGGATGTGGTGGCGGATTTGACTTAATCCTTATCCTTATCTTACTCTGCGGATGTGGTGGCGGAAGCCGTAGCGGAAGCGGATGTGGATGCTCTATCTGCTAATTAAAAAAATTATTCAATCTTGAATAACCATTAGCTTATAGTATAAATATGCTCCCCTTGAAAGAAGACTCTTCTTCAAGGAGGGGCATATTTTATTTGCGTAAAACAATGTGTCATGCAAGAGCATTTATACTCTTATATGACGATTGCCCACGAACGGGAGGAACGCAAAAAAAGAGAAGTGCTGCTACTGGCTCACACTTCTCTTTTTACCTATCTATTCTCTTTTACTTACAACAAAAAATCAGTATTAACAACAAAATCCAATTGTTTCCACAACAGTTCTGATGCTTTCTGCATTCCATTTCTCTACGTTCTTCTCTTCTACCGCCTTGACGTTCACAAGAAGTACGACCTCTTTCTTCCCGTCTTTCCTCTCTACATCCTTCTCTGCGTTCTTCTCGCCGTTCTTCCCTTCGTTCTTCTCTCCGCTCTTCTCGTCTTTCTTCTCTACATCCCATTCTTTGTTCTCCTCTACCTCTTTCAACTTCCCGTTCTCTCTCGCCTCTACATTCTCTTCTCTCACAGCCACCTCTGTTACTAAATCCCATTTGTTCTACCTCTGTATCTTGTGTATAGAAATTCTTTTCTTGCATTTCTCGCTCCTGTTGCTCTTTTAAGCAATCCATATCAAGCTCAAATAAAGAATTATCATGCTTTTCATAGTTCTGACTCATAATCTTCTCCTTTCTTTTATACTATATTATTATATGAAGAAACTTTTAAATCGTGTTCTTTCTTCTCATTTGTTTTGAAATTATGAGATTGTAATCTGTTTCTTCACCAAACATTACGAAAAATAGGAGGATTTTATGGAACAGGAACCTATGAATCAGAGACCGTTGCACCAGCTATTACAGAACTCGAATCTAAATCTTTTAGAAGCAGCTCTGCCTTATGTGCCCGGAACAATGCGACGCCCTCTCGCCATGTATATTAAATTTTCGGAGATGACAGAAGTTATGAATGGATTTGAGAATGAAGAAGTATTAGCAGCTTGCGGATTGGATGATCAAAATATGAACTATGAAATGATGTTACAAGCTATGCGAATGTCCGCTAGCAAAGAGCAATCAGAAAAATTAGAACAAATGATTCGAATTATGAATCTAAGTAAAATGATACCATCCATGTTTGAAAATGCGGTATCCCCACAACCCAACACCCAAGTTCCAAATCAAGCCAATCAACAGGCAGATCTTATGAAGAAATTAGCTGGCTTTATGCAAATGAACCAACAAGGACAAACAAATACCTCAACACAAGGTGTCAATCCAAACCAATATTCTTCCAAAAATTCTCCGATTGACGCTTTGATGAGCGATCCAAGAACTGCCACTATCTCACCTGAGAAATTGCAGTTTATTCGATCTTTTGTTCAGGGAAATCAAAATAAATCTCCAGAAGAGATGCTCCCTCAAATGATGCAGTTAAATAGCCAAATGCAATCACAAGGCTTATCCTTTGATAAGAATGAGATGGAACTTCTTTTGGACATTTTAAAAGGTTCTATGACACCAGAAGAACGAAATCAAATTGATATGATCTTAAAAATGCTTGGATAGACAAAAAATCTTTGGATCGGACTTTTCTAGTCCGAAATCCAAAGATTTTTTATTTTATGCTCGTTTCGTAAAGATTAATTTTCTAATGAGATCCACTGGATACATGGTTAATGCCATTAAAATGACTACAAGCCATCCTTTTAAACCAAAGCGTTCACAACTGAACACTTCTCCAATCACACCACCAATGGATGCCATAACTACTTGTACTGCAATGATAATAAACCAAATTTTTATAAAAGTTGGATTTTCTTTGATATGTTCCAATACATTTAATTTATCACTTCTTACATTAAAAGCATTTACCATAAAGCTGAATACAAATAAGCAGAAATATGCACTATAAAACTGTCCTTCATCAGCAAAGAAAGTAGCAAAGACAGGTATCTTAAACCATAAAACACTCATAATCGTAAGCCATCCACCCATAAATAAAATCTGAATTGCCATTGGTTTACTGATGATGGACTCATCCCTTCTTCTCGGTTTCATTCGCATATATTCATGAAGAGCCGGTTCTCCTGCAAACATAATGGATGCAAGACTGTCCATACATAAATTGATCCAAAGTAAATGAGTGACTTTTAAAGGTGCTTCCACTCCAATAAACGGACAAATAGCCGATACAAGAACTGCTGCAACATTAATTACCAACTGCATTTTACAGAATTTTAAAATATTGATGTAAAGCGTACGTCCATACCAAATGGCATTTTTGATGGAGTTAAAATTATCATCCAAAATTACTAATTTTCCTGCTTCTTTTGCTACATCTGTTCCACTACCCATGGCAAATCCAACGTCTGCTTGTTTTAATGCTGGGCTATCATTTACACCGTCCCCTGTCATACCAACAACTAGATTTAATTCCTGACAGATTTTTACCATACGACTTTTATCCGTTGGAAGGGCTCTTGAAATCACACGAATATTTTTGATTTTTGCTTTTATTTCCTCATCAGACATGGCATTTAATTCCGCAGAGGTTAAAGCAAGATCATCTGGTTCTCCAAAAAGTCCTGCCTCTTTTGCAATGGCAATGGCGGTTTCTTTTCTATCCCCTGTAATCATAACCACTTGGATTCCTGCCTCTTTTACATCGCGAATTGCCTCTTTTGCCTCTTGACGCACATCATCGCGAATCCCAACAAGACCGATTAAAACAATATCATCGTTGATCTCATCATGAACCATTGGTTGTTTACTATATCCAAATGCTAGCACACGCATAGCACGATTCGCCAAGTCATCAATCTTTTCATTCAACACTTTTTCATCAATGGAAACTTCTTGACCATGTTCATCAAGACAGGTCTTTGCTTTTGCCAAAATACGTTCCGGTGCCCCTTTATAAAAGGTTTTTCCTTGTGCTTTTATATAGGATTGACTAAATTTATTGGCACTATTAAATTCTTGCTGTTCTGTCACTACATTTTTCTCATCTTGTTGTAATGTTAAATAAGTTTCTTCTCCAAGAAAAGCAAGCAGTGCTTTATCTGTCATATTTCCACCAACAACATGGTGTTGATCATCAAACATAGCACCAGTATTCTTTCCAATGGAAAGTTCCAACTGCTCTCTCATAAACTGATAGGAAGGCTCTTTTTGAATATCAATGACATTACCAGCCCCATCTAAATATTCCACTACTTCTAATTGCCCTTTTGTAATGGTTCCCGTTTTATCACTGAATAAAATATTTAAAGAACCAGCAGTTTCAATACCGATGGATTTGCGAACAAGTACATTCACTTTATATAGTTTTCCTGTATTTTGCATTAATACTAAGGCAATAACAAGAGGTAGCCCTTCTGGTACTGCACATACGATAATCGTAATGGCAACAGAAACTGCACTCATAATTCCTTTTAAAATTTCAATCCATCCAAGAGCAAAATAGGCTTCTATTCCGCCCGCTTGTATTATATAATGTGCAAAATAGGCTATTGCAATAACAATAGCACCGATGTATCCAAATACAGAAATCTGATTTGCAAGTTTATGTAACTTTACTTTTAATGGGGAATCAGGCTCTTTATTCTCCATATCAAGTGCCATTTTTCCCATCATGGTTGCCTCACCAACACGTTGGATGAGCATATATCCTTCCCCGTCTAAGACAGTAGCACCACGAAAAAGGCTATGTGCATCCACAAAGGTATCTCCAGTGATATTCTCTGGAATCTGAAACCCTTCTTCTGCTGATGTCTTTTTACATTCTTCCGCCTCACCATTTAAGACACTGTTATCCACTGCTAACTTGCCATCTGCTAAAATACCATCCGCTAATATTTTATCTCCTGACTGAAGAACAACCACATCTCCTACTACGAGATCATCCACTTCAATGAGTTTAATCACACCATTTCGAAGAACCTTAGCCGTATCTTTTTTCTGAGAATCTTTTAACTTTCGGTAAGCATTATCATTGGAAACTCCAGTTTTTGCTGATACGAGATTGACAAGCAAAATAGCGATTATGGTTCCCACTGGTTCATACCATTCACTTTGTCCCATTAAAAACATGGCAAACATAATAACTGCTATGACACATAACACCCGAATCATCGGATCTTCAAATCCTGCTAAAAATTGCTTCCAAAAACTCTCCGGCTCTGCCTCTTTGATCTTGTTGGAACCATACCTTTTTCGGCTTTCTTCCACCTCTTGATCTGTGAGTCCTTTTAAATTTTTATTCATAGTTTCACTCCAAATTATTTTATTTTTATCGCATACAAACGATTTACGAAGTAAAAATTTCTTATCCGCAAATTGCCATTATACTTATACAAATGTTTGTGCTAGCTCACCAAGTCCATCATCCTTTGTCCCTTGTCCAATGGCATTAAACTTCCATTCCCCATTGTGACGGTAAACTTCACCAAAAATCATGGCTGTCATGCCGTCATAAGAATCTGAAAGATCATATCGACAGATTTCCTTTCCATCTCTTTCATCCACCAAACGAATAAACGCATTTTTTATCATACCAAAATGTTGATTTCTCTTTTGAGCTTGATAGATATTAACAACAAAGACAATGCGATCGTATTCTGCTGGAACTTTAGATAGTTCTACGATCACTTGTTCATCGTCCCCTGTCCCTGCTCCTGTTAAATTATCGCCTAAATGCACAACACATCCAGAAACATGTCTTAAATTTCCAAAATAAACAAGATCCTTGTTGTTGAACAACTTTCCATTTTGTAATAAAATCACTGACGCATCACAGTCAATTTCTTTTGGCTTTGGAGCAAAAAATCCTCGTTTTCTTTCTGCTTCATCCCAGCCAAGACCTACTAACATTTTATCAAGTCCTGCTTTTTCTTTTGTTAAGCTAACTTTTTGTCCTTTTTGTAAACGAATCGCCATAGGAAAATCCTCCTTTTTTTCTTCTATTCCACTTCAATACCAAAGTTTCCACATAGTGCAGCTAAACCACCTTGGAATCCACTTCCAATGGCATTAAATTTCCATTCTCCATTATAACGATAGATCTCTCCAACAACGATAGCTGTTTCAATCGAAAAATCTTCCCCAAGATCATAACGAATGATTTCTTGATTGGTGCTTTCATCCACAATGCGAATATAAGCATTTGCAATCTGTCCAAAGTTTTGACGTCTTTGATCCGCTTCATATATCGTAACAGTAAAGTCAATTTTCTGAACATTTTCTGGAACTTTTGATAAATCCACTTTGATCTGCTCATCATCTCCGTCACCAGCACCTGTTAAATTGTCACCTAAATGTTCTATGGCTCCACTTTTATGTACGAGATTTCCATAAAATATAAACTCATCACTGGTTGGCGTTTTACCATTTTCACCCAGCATAAATGCTGCCGTATCAAGGTCAAAATCCGCTCCACCATCATATTTATTGATGTCCCAGCCAAGACCTACAAGAATCTTTTTTAATCCTGGATTCCCTTTTGTTAAACTAACTTTTTGTCCTTTTTGTAAATTAATCGGCATAATAAGAACCTCCTGTCATGTTATTTTATAATAAATTTACTTGTTACCTTGCATCATTTGTTGAAACTCACTTTTAATGGCATCCAACCGAACTTTGTCTTCTTCTCTCTTTCGTTTCGCATCTGCTTGGATTTGTTTTGTTTCTTCAATTCCATTTACAATGGTATGCCATGTAGATTCCAGTGTTTCTATTTTAACAGAACTGCCACTTGCAAGCTGTGCTGTCATTTTAGATTGTGCTACGGTATTTTGTGCATTTCTTAACAGCATTTCGTTTGTCTTTTCATCCAGGGCGGATAGTGCCTCTGCTTGAATCTTTTGACGCTTCAATAAAATTGCCTGCGTCAATGCCTGCTTAAAGACTGGCAATGTGACAATAAAAGCCGAATTGATTTTACGAACGAGATTCATATTAGTAAATTCCATCGTCTTAATCATAGGGATCGATTGCATTGCCACATTTTCTGCAATCCTCAAATCCTGTGTCCTTTGTTCCAACATCATTTTCGCTTGCTCAAGGCTTGTAAGTTCAAATTGAATGGAAGGATCATTGGATGTTTCATATTCCCTTTGTCTTTGCTGTGCATATGCTTCAATTTCACGAATGCCTTGTTCTCCTGCAAGAATGTATTTTTCCAACTCATGGAAATATTCCACATTGGTCTGAAACATCACATTTAACTTTTTATTGGACTCCTTGATCTCTTCTTCATATTGTTTTAACTGTACATAGATCTTGTCCACTTCTTCTCCCATCGTATGATATTTTGCAAGAAGTTTATCAATTTGCTTTCTCATATTGCCGAATAATTTATTGAAAACTCCTGGCTTTTCCTTGATCTCTTCAATATCAAACTTGTCCATGACTTTCGCCAAAGTCGCAAGCATTTGACTGGACTCATCCAATTGGCTCATATTCATATTATTTAAAACAGTGTCTGAACACTTGGAAATATTTTCTGCCACTTCGCTTCCAAATGATACAATCGTATCCAATTCAAATACGGAAATGGTGCTGACAATCTGATCCACCTCTTCTGAATTTAACAATCTTTGTGTCAATTCTTGTTTATCCGCTTGAATATTAAATGGTGCAACTTCTGTCTGACTTCCATTGTCTTCTTGTTGGACTGGTATTGTTCTTGGTTGTGTGAAATTAAGTCCCATGTATCTCATCCTCTCTTAAAAATACGTTTGAATATTGTGTTGGATTTTAAAATAGTATCCTTTATCGTTTGTTTCATCATTGGCATAGGCAGATCAAACATATACTCTCCTTCTTGATGCTCTACAAACAACGGTTTTGTATAATATCTTTCTAAAATGCGAAATCCTGTTGGAATAAACAACACCACATCGAATCCTATTTTTGATAAAAGGGCAACTAAAATACTATCTTCCAAAGAATAATCTTTATCAGAAAACGCCATCATCAAAAGTTTTGGATTCTTCTTTGTAAAATCAAACTTCTGAATCTTTTTCATCCATTCCCCATCTAAACTCAATCCTACCGCTAATATGGTATATTCCATGCCATTGACAAACGTTCCTTGTATGAGCTTTGCATCAATCAATTCTTGTATTTTATCAAGAATATATTCTTGCACTTCCTCTCGGTAGATTCCATAAGCATATTCTTTACAGGCTTTAATCTTATTTCTATCTAATTTCCCATTACGAATCAACTGGGTAGCATAAGAACGAATTGTTAGATCATAGCTTCTTTTATCTTCTGGTAAAAAGAGCGTTGTATCCTCCGTCATCAATTTTTGAATCTCATTAAAATAAGCATTGGTATCCTGATTTTTTACTCCTAAGATCTTTGCTCCTAATACAGGTAAAAGAACTTCTTCTCCTAGCACTTCAAAACTCGGTCTATACTTTAATTCTTGATCCCATAAAAGATAAACTTCCTCACACATGGTTTGTAACAAAAGCGTCTGTGCCTTTTTATATTGATTATTGCGATAAAGTCCTGTATCTTGATATAATAAGGAATTTAACTCTTTCTCTGCTTGAAATGCCACCGTTCCTGTACTAATATCTTGAACGCTCTCTGGAAAACTTAAAAGCTCAAGAGATCCTTCGTAGCATTTTTCAAATAATCTTCTATCAGTAAGAACACATTTTTTATTTTGATCAGGATTAATGAGAAAGACATCCACAAAAAGCCATGATAGAAATCGGAAAAACAATGCTTCCATTTCACTCTTACAAACACCAAAGTAAATAAAAGTAGCAATGCTTGTATCCTTTCCATCCGTCAACTTATTGCTATAACGATTTAACCAGCAAATGAGGTATACTGCCTCATTTTTTAATTTATTTAAGTTCCCTTCTCTTTTTTTCTCTTCTTCCAGTAAAAACACAACAAACGTTTTTTTCATTTGCTGATCCAAACGATGACATCCTGTTGATTTTAAACGGCTAGCAAGATCCAAAATCATTTCATCCACTGTTTGATACTGATTGGGATGGACTTTTTGTATCTCTTGATTATCTGGTGGAAGGAGTTCTGATAAAATAAAGACTTTTCTTCCCCTATCTTCTAATTGCTTTTTCCACTGAAATAATTCTTTTGCATAGTTTAACTTATCTTCTACACCAGTTAGTCTTACAAATAAATTATAACAGTAGTTATCGTTTGTTCCCCGTTCTTTTGGCTCTTTTAAAGAATCGGCAAAAATTTCTCCAGTCAACCACGTATTGGTGCTTATAATTTTCAGCTCCTCTTCATGATAAAGCATAGAGAAACGATTCTCCCTTTGTATTTTCTGTTCCATACAAGCGATCGAAAAATCTTTTGGGAATGGTTCTTTTATATCACGTTCTAAGCCAAAAGATCGTTCCATTTTAGGATCTGCTTTTTTATAAGGATCATCCCCATTTTTTTCTATCAATAAAATATCACAACCTGCATCCCCTAAAATAGACAAAATATCCAGTTCATACTTTGTAATTTCACCTTCATATAAAATTTTTGGCAATTTTTCTTGTCCTAACTGAATCAAAATTCTTTCGAATTTATAATAGAGCCAACACATGAACTTAATATACGCATTACGTTGTGTATCTTTACTCTTTCCGTCTTCCCCCATCTTCTCCAACGTATGTAATATAGATTCTACTACGTTACTTCTTTGTATCTCATTCAATCTGGGCAACCATTTTATCAATGCACAATCTATAAATTTTTTATTAGGCTCAAATTCCATTCCCATAATTTCTTGATAAAAAGCAAGCTGTTTCTCATTCGGATTTGGAATTTTTTCTTGGATAACAATTCCTTGCCGTTTCGCCTCTATCAAGTATTGATAAATAAACTGTCCAATTTCTTCATTGTAATGATAAATCCTATAAAAATAAATGCCCTTTTGTTCCCTTACTGATAACGGGAGAAAAAAATCGTTTAATTGATGAAGTCTTAATTTCTTATACATAAATGATAATCCCGCCATTCTTTTTCTTATTCGTTTAACGGCTGTCTGCCAAAGTGAGAAACTCATAAAGCGTGCTTTTTATGGTTTCTTATATCTTAGCAATACTATATCATAATTTAAAGTTATTGACAATTCTCATTCTTATTCGACTACTGTCAAAATAAACTATCTCTTTTCATACTTTAACAAAATTTTCTTACCAAAGTATAAAATAAACAAATTGCTTAAAAACGATCAAAAATAGGCTGTCATCCAGCTAAATATTTTTAACTAGATCAACACCCCCTTTTATTTAAACGATGAGAAGAACGCCTTACAAACTTCTCACATTCACAGATAGTCGTCATATGTGAGCATACACGCTCTCCCATGGCTCGTTATCTGTGTATAAAAAAAGTAGTGGACATACAAAAGTGTTTGTGCTTTCGTATGCCCACTACTTTGTTATATTTCCAATTGTGAATGAGACATCGGGGATTCGAACCCCGGACAACTTGATTAAAAGTCAAGTGCTCTACCAACTGAGCTAATATCCCATCTAATACGCTGATAACAAACAAAAACTTCTGATTGGGTCACTCGACTTTTTTCGCCGTTGTTCATCACCAACGTGTTATATCCTATCATAATTTATAATGGTTGTCAACAAGTTTTTTTATTTTTTTATATTTTTAATTTATTTCTGTTAATTGTGTTTTTCAAAATAATATTTTTTTAGAGAATACTTTAGCTCTATTTATCCTTTCTCAAAAGATTAATCATGGCAAGCACAACCATAGTAGGTGTAACCATCAAAAAAAACTGCATAATATATCTGCTAGTAACAGTATAAGAATTGCTATTGACGAGTAACCATAAACTAATACCAAAAGAAATAAATGATAAAATAATTGCTATCATTGCAAATATAATTTTTCCTCTTCTACTCATAAAATCACCCCAAAATAATTTTAAATATTTTTATTATTTCTTTTCTCTCTTTGTTCTTTTTATGTCATCATACTTTTTACGCTCCTCTTCTGAACGCAAATCAATCCAATGGTTCTTCCATCAGTGTCACTTTCTTTTCTGTGGCATTTAGTTCAACCATACATCCAATTGGCATCGTTAGCATTGGATGGGTATGACAACAATCAAATTCTGCCAATAGAGGCACTTTTCTACCATCTAATACTTCTTGTAAAATTTCATAAGGCTTTCTGCCCGTTCCATTATCATCGAATTTTTCATGCTTACCGAGTATAATTCCCCCTACCTTCTCAAAAACTCCTGCTAGTTTTAATAAAGAAAATGTTCTTTCTATCGTACAAGCATCTTTTAAAGAATCCTCAAGTAAAAGAATATCTCCCTCTTTTATTTCTGGCATATACTCTGTCCCAAAAAAACCTTCCATGGTATTAAGATTTCCACCAATTAGCCTACCACAACATTTTCCCCGATTTACGCATACCCAATGATTTTCTCTTTCCTCTTTTCCTCTATCTTGTTCACTCCAGTTGATAAACTCGTCTGTCCATATGGCGGGCATTGGATATTGATATGGGATGGAAATATTACCACATACTATGTCTTCAAAATTCTTATATGTTAAATCTACAAAGGGAGGCAATTCTCCAAAGGAAGAAGCCAACGCTGGTCCATAAAAGGTAACTAAACCTGTTTTTGCATAAATTGCTAATAGTAACGCTGTTGTATCCGAATATCCGATAATAATTTTAGGATGCTTCTTTAGATACTCATAATCAATATATGGCAAGATTGCATTAGTATTATTTCCCCCTATGGATGCCATTATTATCTGTATTTCATCCTGATATAAAAGTTGATTCCATTCGTTAGCACGTTCTTTTATCGTACCAGAACGGTAAAAATCCCTTTTTCCATAAAGTTCCCCATTGAAAACCCGAAATCCTTTGCCTTCCAAAAACTTTTTTCCCCGTTCATATCTCACTGGTACTGTTGCAGAAATTGGTGATGATGCGGAAAACACACCAATTGTAGTCTTTGTATTTACTTTTTTTGCTTTCATAGTTATCGCTCTCCTCTCAAATCTCCCCTCATGTGCCTATATTAAAACTTTATTTTCATTTGTATTTCATGATAAGTTGTGCCATCAAATTCATACTGTATCGGCTTTACATCTATGAATCCAATTTTTTTATACATCTCATAAGCAACCGTGTTTTCTTGCTCAACACTAATATATACTTCATTGAGATTCATATGTTCTTTTATGTATTTTAAAAATTCAACAACTGCCTTTTTCCCTAATCCCTGTCCTTGATATTGATCTCCAATCATAAAACGGCTCATAGACCATCCCGGAATCTCTGGATCATAATCATACAGAACAAATCCTACTAAAACTTCACCGGCATATATAGCTCTTGTGTATAACCCCTCCTCAAATTGTGCCTCTACCAGTGAACGTGCATTGCTAGCAACAAAATTTTCTTGATCTTTTTTTACTTTTAAGCAAATACACTCCATATAGTTATTACGATCAATCGGTTTAAATGTAATCATTCTATTTCTCCTCTTTAATATTTCAGTTCTCATTTTTCCAGCTACTTATTTCACCTCAAATAAAGATACTATTTCATCTTTTTCCAACTGATGCACTTATGGACAGCTCCTTCTTTAAGAATATAATTGTACTAATACAAATTATAGTATAACCGATCACTGCTGGTATTGCGACCTCAATTCCAAACCTTCCCCCTGTTAAAAAAATATTATGACTAGCTATTTTATAATACCAAATGCTATTAACACCCATACCATACGAAACCGAACCGATTTCTAAAATTCCTCCAACTATAATGCTATTCCATATTCCATGCACAACTGCACTTGACCAAATAGTTTCACTTTGATATGCAATAAGAGAAAACATAAGCCCTACCAATGTACCTCCAACTGAAACTAGAAGAATGTCCATTGCATTCCATTCCCTGAGATCCACAAACATAAGATGGGCAACACCAAATAATAAGGACGGAAGAACAACAGAATTTATTTTTCCAAAGCATCTCTCTGTCACTCGCATTATCACCCCTCTAAAAATAAACTCTTCTACAATTCCCGCTCCAATACCTGGTACGAAAATAGCATATATTATGGTAGATGAAACTGCTGATAGTCTATCATTTCTTACAAGCTGTCCTTTTATTAAAAAAAGATAAATGGCTGATATTGATATGGGAAGTATTAATCCAATGATAATCCACCTTAATTCTGGTAATTTTCTTCTAACCCCTAGGTCTTCTGGTTTAAAATGCAATACATATTTGGCATAGGGCAATCCTATTCCTAAAGCAATGATTATGTAAAATATTGCACTTATCATATCAGTTAACCACACACTTGGCAATATAATTAACCCACTAATGAACTGTGCTAACAACATAATAGCTACGGCTATTATAATATTTCCTATCACTTTTGTACTTCTTATTACTATATTCTTTATTTTTACTTTCTTCTTCATTCTTCAGACCTCCACCACTCTATCATATTCTTTTCTTCCTCTCTTTTTCCCATTAAATGTCCTTAAACTCCTATAATCTTTATTTTTAGCAATGAACTTTGCTCCTATTAGGCAAATATAGCATATACCAACGCTCCTATTGTCCACGCACCTATCCAATAAAAAAGAGTTACAAAACAAATAATTGTTGGAGTATAAATCAGTATAGTATTTCTTTTTTTATGGGATGTTTTTAAATTCTTATAAGAAATATAAAAAAGAATATTAATCATTAGCATAGGAATAGAGGCAATTGCCAACCAAATTGAAGCAACTTCATATAACCGCATTGGCAACATAGAATCTGGAAATGGAACTATATCTATCTTTAATACTATAATTAGCAGTAAAATAAGCGTACTGAGTGTCCCTATTCCATAAATAGATGCTATTGTTATTTTCCACATTTTTTGTATAATATCCATTTTTTCCCTTCTTTCTACTGCAATAAATTCTTCTTTCCATTCTGGAAACTAAATTTTAAATTTCCATTTCTTTAAATCGTACCAAAGATTTATCCCAATATTTTTTATAAATTCGCTCATTTTGTCCATCAAGATTCAACTGATACATACGAAAAGTAACCAATATATTTTTTGGTTGCCATTGTTCTTCATAAGAATATTGATACTTCATACCTAACTGTTTCATCACCCCACCACTACGAGGATTGTGAATATCATGGGTAGCTGTAATATATGCCATTCCATCTTTTTTTAACTGCTTAATAACAGCTTTTCCCGCTTCTGTTACAATGCCTTGATGCCAAAATTCCTTGCGTAATCCATAGCCCAAATCATGACTATCATCCGTACTTACATTAATATATCCGATTGGAACATTATCTTTTTTTAAACAAATAGCGTATTGATAACCACAAGGCTCTCTATAAACCTTTGCATATTTGTCTTCAAACAAAACTCTTGCTTCTTCCATTGATTTTAATGGAAACCATGGCAAATAGGTGTTTACCTCTTTATCACAATAAATGGCAAATATTGCTTCCAAATCATTTTCTGTAAATTTTCTTAGAATAAGTCTTTCTGTTTCCAATGTAGGAGTATTTTCAAAATTCATACAACACTACCCTTTCAAATTCGATCCTCTAATGTATTGTTCATTTATTATAACATAATTTTATCACTTAATGATTTGCATTTCCATTTATATTCGATAAATATAATACTAATTGCCAATTTCCTCTAAGATCAATATGAATTTATAAGAAATTTAATTTCTTGATATTTATGAGGAAGTCGAATATGCTGTCATAAACTAACGATGAGAAGCACGCTTTGCGAACTTCTCACGTTCGTGGGCGGCGTCAACATGATAAATGTTCGCGGGCAGTCGTCATAAACATATGCAAGCATAGTCATAAACATATGCAAGCATAGTTTCTGACTCGTTGCCTTCGCGTAAAATAGAAATGCAAGCATTTCCGCTTGACTTATGCCTTCCACGCAAATAAAAACAGCAGGTTATACCTTTTTATATAACCTACTGTTTTTTAATAAAAAATTTCGCTTCATTTATTAATATTGAGATCAACATTCCCTATCCGTTCATCCCAATAAAAATTCCTATAATATAAGGAATTAACCATAGGAACCAAACCACAATACTAAATTTATGAAAAACTTTCTTCGCATGATCATCTTTTTTGATAAGAATTACAGTCGCCCAAATCGCATGAAACGCCATTAAGAGTAACGCTATCAGTCCTGTTATACCATGAAGATTAAAGCTAAAACTATGACCTGCAATTTTTCCCATAATACTTGTACCGGTTGTATCAAAGAGAAATCCAAACCAAAAAATTATTGCATGCCATTTCATTAAATATCCTTTCTTCTTTTCCGCAAAGACTCCAATTGTATAGAAGGCTAAGGCGAATGTCATGCAGATAATTGCTAAAATAAGTAAACTTGACATAGCTACCTCCAATTATTCAGATAATGTTCTTTTCAAAGAAATTAATAATAAAAGAAGTGAAATGAACATTAAAATATGTGATATTCCTGCAAAACCAGAAATCATACCGTTCCCAGCACTAGATACTTGAATGTTCATAACCTGTATCACGCCACGTATTAAAAGCATAATTATCATAAATGGAAGAGCAATATTATAAAGTATAAAAAACTTTTGAAACAGTTTTTCTTTTTCTAATTCTGTTACTTTACAGACAAGTGCAAGAAATAGAAATAGAAACATTCCTAATATGAATAAATGAGTATGAAGGACTTTTAATACTGTTGTTCCTGTAAATTCATAAAACTTTGTAAATTCCCTATAAAAAACGCCACCAATCATCGCAAAAATAAAATATATAATAGCTGTATTCATCATTTTTTTCATTCTTTATCTACCTCCTATTTCTTTTGTATCCCATATTTAAAATAGTTATAACCAAATAAAATTCCTGCCAAAAATAATGCTGTTCCCAGCCCCGTATAAAAAACGGCTATAAATCTAATTGGCATTAAATGAAACGTCCGTATTAAAATTCCCATTGTCATCATAACTGCCATAATAATAAAAGATTTTGTATCAAAAAATTTCAAAAAAAACTGTCTTTCCACTTCATAACCACATATTCTATGAGTATGTTTTTTTGTTAATTTATAAAATACCATAAACCAAAACAAAATAAAAATAATAAAGGAAAAAACAAAATTTAAAATACTCATATAATTTTGATATACGGAAATACCAATATGTAAAATATTAAATCCAGCAATGAGCCAAACAAAACATGCTATTAATAATAAATTATATTTCTTTACTTTCATAATTCAACCTCCTTTCAATCATCATGAACGTTGTTCACTTTACCGACTAAGTTAACCCACTCCATTGAGTAGGTTAATATAAGTATCTGTGTGCTAATTCTAAAATACCTTTATAATTTTGTTCTGAGTTAACAATAGTAAAAATAAAGAGCTCAAAAATGTAGTCAACGAACAAAGTATCACTAAGATTTTCATTGAACGCATCTTTTCTTATTTTCGTATCTCTTTTTAGAACTTCTTTTAAATTATTTTTTAAATGCACAAAATAGTTTTCCATCATCTTTTGTCCAATATTTTTATTTTCAGTGGCTAATACCATGGCATGTCTTGAAAGAAATTCTGGATATTTTTTACTTCCTTCTTGTATACTCTCAAAAAGCCACGATAAGCATTCGATAAAATCTGTAAAGTAAAATGATTCCTTTGACATATGAAAAATATCTTGCCATATACGTTCTATTGTTGCACACAACAGTTCTGTTTTTGACGGAAAATAGTTATATATAGCACCCACTGATACATGGCATTCCGTTGCAACAGAACGCATATTAATCGAAGCAAGCCCTTTTTCTTTTGCTATTTTCTGACAAATGGAAATAATCTCTTCTCTTGAAGTCATTGGTAAATTCAAAGCAATCCTCCGTTCTGAACATTGTTCATGTTGAAGTATACGCCTACTTATCCATTTTGTCAATATCCATTTTATATATTGGAAAAATTATAAATAAATTGGATGCCATCTAGTGAAACTAGCCTTTGTATATGCTATAATGTGATTACTATATTATAAAGATGGGGTGAACGGAATGGTACCAATGATTCAATATCGGCATAATATGATCAAAATTACATCCATTTCTGGATTTGCTAATGTGAACGGTGGATATTATCAAAACTGTAAAGACGTGTATTTTATTCGTGCGTTAGGTAAAAATGATTCTTCCCTTTTAGAGTTAAAGAATCTCCATAATACCTTATGTACAAATACAAAAGAACGAAAACTTTTTTATACTTATATAATACAATTACCAATCCTATCATCCATAGAAGAAAGTAACTATTATTCTCATTGTTACACAAAGTGGATACAAAGCGATAAAAAAAGAATGGAAACCTATTCTTTAAAGGAAGAATCGACTCTATCAGAAGTCTTTGCAAAGGCTTGTGCAGAAGTAGTCGATATGTTTTGCTTAAATAAGAACCATATAACAGATTCCATAATAAAAAATTTCGTTGTAAAATTATTGTTTTGGTATGATTCTGTTATGGCAGATCTTAATTTACAATGGCATGAAAAAATTTGTATGAAAATTGTAGCGGAAAATATATTAAAGGAACAGGAATATTTCTTCTTTTATCTCCTTACTTTAATCGGAGCCGATGTGCTGTTAATGCAAACAAAAGCAGATATACAAATAGAACCAGCAATAAAAAATTTATCATTAGAAATACGATTAGGAGAATTTGATCGTACCAGTCTTTTAGAGGTCTTACAAGAGGAAAATCAAAATACGATAAATTGTAATGTTATAATAGAAAATAATGATATTGGAGATCCACATTGTTTGCATAGAAGATCAGATACACAAGGAGAAACAAAAATAAAAGTGCAATTGCCTGAAAGAAAGCAGAAAACAATAGATAGTACCTCTTCTAAAAACAAAAAAAGTAATGAACCAAAAAATGAAAAAATAGAAAAATCTTTTGAAGAATTAGCACAACTAGCTTCTTCTATTGTTATGATTACTGTACATAATAAAGCGGGTGATGTATTAAGCACTGGCTCTGGAATTATGATTAGTTCAACGGGATACATTTTAACAAATCATCATGTAATTACTGGTGGTGCATTTTTTTCCATTAGAATCGAAGAAGATGATACCATCTACACCACAGATGAAGTGATAAAATATCATTCTATTCTTGATCTAGCACTTTTAAGAATCCATAGGAATTTAAACCCCATTCCCATCTATAAAGGAAAACAAAAGCTAGTAAGAGGACAAAAGGTTATAGCCATTGGAAGCCCCTTAGGATTATTCAACTCTGTATCTGATGGGATTATTTCAGGATTTAGAACCATTGATAATGTAGGTATGATCCAATTTACAGCTCCTATCTCTCATGGAAGCTCTGGTGGTGCTGTTTTAAATATGAATGGAGAAGTCATTGGAATTAGCACAGCAGGAATTGATCGTGGACAAAATATTAATTTAGCGGTGGGGTACGAAAACATCCTTTTATTTATAAAAGGATTTGATAGGTAATCATAGATTTTAAATAAAATAAATATTAAAAAGCAGATGATAACGATGAGAAGCACGCTTTGCGAACTTCTCACGTTCGCAAGCAGTCGTCATATAAGAGCATACATGCTCTTGCATGACTCGTTGCTTTCGCGTAAATAAGAGGCTGTTGCAAAATCACTTCTTTTGCAACAACCTCTTTTACCATTCTATCTTATAACTCCATTGGAAATTTCATTCCCCACTGTTCACGAATGGCATCCATAATCCTCATGACAGCTAGGGTCTGTTCATGTGTCATATCCTCACATTCTAACCTACCAGCTTTTATTGCCTCTGCACAAGCATAAACTTCATATTCATAACCTGTAATCTGCTTTGGAATCTCATATTTTTTTAATAGCTCATGTTCTCCACTATAAACTTCTAGAGATTCTGGATTATTGATGTTATTTACAACAAGATATCCCTTTTCTCCAAAAATAACACCTCTTCGATCCGTCGGAGTCATCATGGTTGCGTGAAGAATTGCCGTTTTATTATCCTCCCAATATAAGGTAATACTATCCATAAGATCAATTCCTTTTTCTGACATCACTGCGGTACTATTCATCGCCTTTATATTATCCCCAAATATCATCATTGCAAAATTGATCGGATAAACACCAAGATCCAAAAGTGCTCCACCAGCCAACTCTGGTCGAATCATTCGCTCAATATTTTGAAGCTCATATCCAAGATTCGCTTGCAGAGAATGTACCTTTCCAATTATACCAGAAGTTAGAATATCACAAATCATTTTTCTCGATGGCATATACCTTGTCCAAATAGCTTCTGCTACCAAGACTCCCTTTTCTTTTGCAAGATCAAATATTTCTTTTGCTTGCTTTTCATTAATTGTAAAAGACTTTTCGCACAAAATATGCTTCCCATAATTTAAACATAATTTCATATGGTCATAATGATGAGAATGGGGAGTCGCCACATATACTAAATCTACCTGATCATCTTGTAACATTTCTTCATAGGAACCATAGAATTTTTCTATTTGATGCTCCTTAGCAAATTGCTCTGCTTTCTTCTTATCCCTTGAAGCAACTGCATATAATACAATAGTGGAATCTTTTATTCCTTTCATTGTAGTTGCCATCGTTCCTGCAATATTTCCTGCACCTAAAATTGCTACTTTCATTTTTCTACCTCCCAATTTCTTCTATATTTAGAAGTTGTATATTTCTGTAACAAACTCTCTAAGATAAATCACTCTTCACTGAATATTTCTTTCAAATCCTAAATATCTTGTCCCTTGAAAAGATAATGTTCCCATATCACCTTCTGCTAACAAACCATACTCCCTCCCATTGACATGAAACTCCATACGCTCCCCACTTTCTACTTCAAAAGTAATATAATATGTTGTGGATATAGTATTGCTATATCCATGAGCACCAGTCATATCTCCTGCGTTTGCATGGCTATGATGTGTCACTCTTTCTCTTTTAGTCACCACTTTAGCGTCTACTGTAAGCCTTGGTGATTCATTATTGCTCTTCCATTCTCCAATGCTTTTAATCCCTATAATAATAAAAATTCCAATTATAATCATAATCGCTAACGAAAATAAGATTTCAAAACTACCCATAAACATATACATATGCTTCTTCTCCTTTTTCTATATGATACAGTCCTCTTTACATCTAAAACCCTATCATTTTTCTTTTTTTATATTTTAAGACAAAACCCATACTCACCTTTTTATTATCATCTTGCTCCAAAGAAACTTTAAGATTCTACCAATGGCAATAGACAATGCTATGCCTCCAATAAAAAGAAATAGAAAAGCTAGTAGCCAGCTCTTTGACCAACAAGTAACTACCCATTCAGAAATACCATATGTAATTAGACAAAGTATAATTATCAAATAATGCTTTTGCTGTTTCTCATATCTCCATGGAAATAATACAGCAATTAAAATAATAATCATACCATAGAAAAATAAATCACTCTCTCCCCATAAAAACCATTCTCGTAATATCTCCATTTTTTCCTCCTTTTTCCATTATTTCAATTATCGCTCTTTGTATATATTTTCTATTATACCATTACTAATTAAATATTACAGTGAAAATACAAGTCTTTTACTTAATATTAATTTCTACGCAAAAAAACCTCCAAACATCATGCTTGGAGGTTTACTCTCTATACGTTCAAAACTACACACAGATTTTTTATCTTCGATTTTAATATCTTAACGATTTTGTCTTTAGTCTATCTTTCGACTTTCTTCTAAGAAGTTCTGTTTCACTTTGTTCAACAGAACGACCTACGACTAAAACTCAGCCTACGACTTTGTCTTGTCTTCGTTAAGTCTTAAGGTCAAGCCCTCGACCTATTAGTATTGGTCAACTCCACATGTTACCATGCTTCCATCTCCAACCTATCAACCTTGT
>CASDVE010000028.1 GCA_949284175.1 uncultured Eubacteriales bacterium | reverse complement strand
ACAAAGTATAATACTTTCAGTATTCCTCCTTAGCTCAGTCGGTAGAGCATGCGGCTGTTAACCGCAGTGTCGTTGGTTCAAGTCCAACAGGGGGAGTTTTCAATGGGATTTTATTTATAAAACCCCTTATTTTTTTCAAAAGAAATATATCCGGCTCCATGGTCAAGCGGTTAAGACACCGCCCTTTCACGGCGGTAACAGGGGTTCAAATCCCCTTGGAGTCATTTTCTACGGACCTTTAGCTCAGTTGGTTAGAGCATCCGGCTCATAACCGGACGGTCCTGGGTTCGAGTCCCTGAAGGTCCACTCGTAGTTTGGCCCGGTGGCTCAGTTGGTTAGAGCGCCGCCCTGTCACGGCGGAGGTCGAGGGTTCGAATCCCTTCCGGGTCGTTGATGCAACCAGAAGCATCAAAATTTTAGTATTATGGGATCTTAGCTCAGCTGGGAGAGCATCTGCCTTACAAGCAGAGGGTCACAGGTTCGAGCCCTGTAGGTCCCATTTTATACAACATGGTTCAAAGTAGTGGATCGGTTGTATAGAGTATAAAATGTGACAACGCATTTGCGTATGCACACAACTCTTTGAGTTGGCGCAAGTCATATGCCGGCGTGGCGGAACTGGCAGACGCACAGGACTTAAAATCCTGCGGGACTAATCTCCCGTACCGGTTCGATTCCGGTCGCCGGCATTATTATTTATACAAAAGTAAAATTTTTTCAAAAGTATGATTTATTATGACAATTGAAAAAATGGTTCTAAAACTTAACTGTATATAGTATAAAAACTCATTGATGGGCTATCGCCAAGCGGTAAGGCACTGGATTCTGACTCCAGCATCCGGAGGTTCGAATCCTCCTAGCCCAGTTAAGAGAAAGTCACTACTCATTCAGTAGTGGCTTTTTTTCGTTTGTGCGAAGGCAATGAGAATTTAAAACATAGTTCGGAAATCTATATAGTACTAAAGAAGGAGTGAAGTTATTATGTATGAAATGAAGATTAGAGTCCGTTATAGCGAGATTGACACAGAAAAGAAAGTGGATATTTCTCAGATTGTAAAATATTTTCAAGATTGTAGTACCTTTCAGTCCGAAGATGTTGGATATGGAATTGAAGTGCTAGAGCAAATCGGAAGAGTTTGGTTTTTATGTGCATGGCAAATTGAAGTGGAACGGTATCCTGTATTTGGGGAAACTTTGACCATTGGAACATGGCCACATGATAGAAATGATTTGTATGCTTATCGAAATTTTGTTATGATAGATGAAAGCGGAAAGGAAATTGCAAAGGCAAATTCTATTTGGTTTTTAGTTGATACAAAGACAGAAAAGCCGGTTAAAATTACAGATGAAGATGTTTTGATGTATGGAATCGGACAGCCTTTGGAGATGGAATACAAGGCGAGAAAAATTAAAATTCCAAAAGACATGAAGGTATGTGATCCTTTTCCTATCTTACGTTCCCATATTGATACGAATGGTCATGTCAATAATAGTCAATATATTATATTTGCACAGGAATACCTACCAAAGGGCTTTGTTGTTCACAGTATGAGAGCGGATTATAAAAAGGCGGCAAAACTTCATGATCAAATATTTCCGCAAGTTTGTAAAATAGAAGAGCAATATGTGGTGCAGTTTTGTGATGAAAATAAAAAGCCCTATGTGGCCATCGAATTTCTTGGTCATAATCAAGAAGAAATAAAATAGAAAAAAAGAGCTAATATTTATAAGAGAAAAAGAAACAAGGGAAAGAAATAGAAAGGAAACATTATGATTCGTTTAGGAGAAAAACAAATATTATATGTAGTAAAAGAAACTGATTTTGGAGTTTATCTTGGAGAAAGTAAGATGGAAACAAAAAATACCATTTTACTTCCTAAAAAGCAAGTTCCAACAGGGACAAAAAAAGGGGATGAAATTGAGGTCTTCATTTATAAGGATTCAGAGGATAGAATTATTGCCACAACAAAAGAGCCGGCCATTTGTTTAGATGAATTGGCTGTTTTAAAGGTGAAGGAAACAGCTAAAATCGGTGCGTTTTTAGACTGGGGACTGGATAAAGATCTCTTTTTACCTTTTAAAGAACAAGTTGGTAAGGTGGAAGTGGGAAAGAGTTATCTTGTTTCTTTATATATTGATAAAAGTAAAAGATTATGTGCGACAATGAAGGTGTATGATAGATTAACATCTGATAGCGATTATAAGAAAGATGATAAAGTAACTGGAATCGTATATGGAAAAAAAGAAGGAATTGGAGCTTTTGTTGCAGTTGATAATCAGTATCATGGATTAGTACCAGAAAAAGAGTTATTTCGTCCTTTAAAAGTAGGAGATGTGATAGAAGCAAGGGTAATTCGTGTGAGAGAAGACGGTAAGATTGATTTAAGCATCCGTGAAAAGGCATATATGCAGTTAGAAATCGATAGTCAAATGATTGAAGAGTTATTGGAAGAAGAAGGGGGATTTCTTCCATTTAATGATAAGAGCGAGCCAGAAGAAATCAAGAGAGAATTTGGGCTAAGTAAAGCATCTTTTAAACGTGCCATTGGACATTTATTGAAAAAAGGTATCATTACCATAGAGGAAAATGGGATTCAAAAAAAATAATTGTCTATTTTTAGGAAAACCAATTGTAATTCTGTGGCAATATGGTACAATACTGGTTATAAAAGATTTTTCGAATAAAAATTTAAGTAGAAGAGAGTATGTCATTCTGTCGAAAAGAATGTGGTCGCAAAAATCACAAATTCATGATATAATGAGAGCAATGAGCCAAGTAACGTATTTGGTCAATGCAATAGGATCATGGACTATACCCATGAGCAAATAAACAAGAAGTAAGCAATTATAAACAGAGCCAAATAGAAAAGGGGGCACTAATCAATTGGACTCGATAGATTATTATAATAAGTACGCAAATATGTATTTTGAAACAACAGTTAACCTTGATATGACACAAGCACTTGATAGGTTTTTAGAATTGGTACCAGAAGGAGGAGCAGTATTAGATTTAGGCTGTGGTTCTGGACGTGATAGTCGTGAAATGCTGGAACGAGGATATGATGTAACAGCACTTGACGGTTCTGAGGAGATGTGTGCCTTAGCAGAAATTCATACTGGGTTAGAAGTTCTTCACATGAAGTTTGATGAACTGGATTTTGATGAAGTTTTTGAAGGAATCTGGGCGTGTGCGTCTTTAGTTCATGTGGAATCCTCAAAAATGCCTTCGGTTTTACGAAAAATACGACAGGCATTGGAAATGGATGGGATTCTCTATCTTTCTGTCAAAAAAGGGGATTTTGAAGGATACCGAAATGAACGTTATTTCACTGATTATCAAAGAAGTGATTTAAAAGAGCTTTTCGCACAAGTGGATGGATTTGAAATTCTTGATATATGGCAATCACAAGATGTTCGAAAAGATCATCGTGAAGCAACTTGGATGAATGTACTTGCAAAAAAGGTTGAGATAAAAGATTGATAAAAAAACCGACTGAATGCTGATTTAGTCGGTTTTCTTACTTTTACGTAAAGATAAGGAGCTATGTGACAACAATTCGATTGTCTGCTAATGTGAGAAGTTGGCAAAGGGTGCTTCTCATTCTTTGTGTGGAAGGCATAAGTCAAGCGGAAATACTTCCATTAACCCCAAGATATAAAAATAAAAGAAAGAGAGAACAAAAGGGATGAATGAAATTCGAAAGACAAATCGCTTCTTTATGATATTGATGCTTGCATTTATCATAGTAAGTTTAGCATGGGGAATTTTGCCTTTATCAGGGCTACCCATAAAGATGGAGTGGATAGAGAAGTTTTCAATGCTATTGCCTGAATTATTGATGTTGGTTATCATGTTGCTTTATATGGGGAAAAATAAACTGAATTTTTTGAACTGTACACGTTTTCGTTTACTTTCTCCACTGATTATTTTTCTGCTTTTCATTATGGGGATTGTCATTTTACCAATGGTTTCTTTTATTAATGCTATAAGCATGATGTTTACAACAAATCTAGTGCAAAATGAGATGTTGGAGCTTGGTAGGATGGGATTTCTTTTTTCTCTGTTTGCTATGGCAGTTGTTCCTGCGTTTGTAGAAGAAAGTGTGTATCGTGGAGTGATTGGAACTGTTTATATGAGTAAAAGCTGGAAAAAAGGAGTTCTTCTTAGTGCTTTTTTATTTGGAATCATGCACATGAATTTTAATCAGTTTTCTTATGCTTTTGTCATTGGACTTTTATTTGCAGTTGTTGTGGAAGCGACAGATTCTATTTTATCTGGTATGATTTTGCATTTTATGATCAATGGCAATTCCGTAGTCATGGCATTTTTAGTAAGTAAGATAGAATCCTTATTTGATATGGGACAAGCAGGGATGGAAATGACAGAATATACACAGATGACATGGGCAGTTGTTGGAGCGTATTTCATTCCAGCTATCATTTCTTTTCTATTTTTTTGCCTACTTGTTTTTTTAATTACAAAAATAAATGGCAGAGATCAAATCTTGAAAGAGAAGTTACAAGGAAGTGGGACAGGGACAAAAGAAGAAACAAGATTGTGGAGCTGGCATTTAACGGTTGCCACCATGCTTTGTTTTCTAGTTGCTGTTCTCACAGAGATTGGAAGTAGAATATAACAGGAGAAAGGTAGGGAGAGAATATATGGAGCAAAGAAAAATACAAGCAGTTTTATTTGATATGGATGGTTTGATGTTTGATACAGAAAAAATCTATATGGATGCTTGGAAAAGAACAGGCGAGTTATTAAATATTCCAATTGGGGACGAATTTTTAATTCCAAGCCGAGGAATGATACGAGCAGATAGTCGACAATTGTTTGAACGGTTATATCATCCAGATATGAGTTATGAAGAGATTATCAACGTGCGTCAACAATTCGTAGAAAAGGAATTTGAAAAAGGAGTGGAGTGCAAGACAGGGTTAAAGGAATTGCTTATCTATTTAAAGAAAGAGCGTTACGCCATAGCCCTTGCTACTTCAACACCAAGAGAAAGAGCCATAAAGTTATTACAGCAAACAAAGACAGAAGAATACTTTGATGCCCTTGTTTGTGGAGATATGGTGCAAAAAGGAAAGCCAGAGCCAGATATCTTTTTAAGAGCAGCAAAAGAAGTAAAAAAAGAACCGGTTCATTGTCTTGTATTAGAGGACTCCAAAAATGGAATTATGGCGGGAAAAAGGGCTGGATGCAAAGTGATTATGATTCCCGATTTGATTCCAGCTACAAAGGAGATAGAAGAGATGGTGGATGCAAGGTTTGATACTTTGTTCCAAGTGATTCCATGGCTTCAAGAAGAATCTTAACAGAGAGTAATTCTCATTATTAATAGAAGAATGAACACAATATATAGAATAAAAAAAATTTTAAAAACAAGGTCTAGTCATTGAAAAGGGTTTATGCTATACTATTGTTTTTGATGCACAGAAAAAGAAACCATATAATAAAAGAAATATGAGAGAAAAGAGGTACTATTGTGAAAACAGGTTTTGATCCCAAAAAGTATATTGAAGAACAATCTAAGTATATTTTAGAGCGTGTGAACGACTATGATAAGCTCTATTTAGAATTTGGTGGCAAATTAATTGGAGATAAACACGCCAAGAGAGTTTTACCAGGTTTTGATGAAGATGCTAAGATTAAACTCCTTCAAAAACTAAAGGATGAAGCAGAAATTATTATTTGCGTTTACGCAGGGGATATTGAAAGAAATAAGATTCGAGGCGATTTCGGTATCACATATGATATGGATGTTCTTCGTCTTATTGATGATTTAAGAAGATATGGATTATCTGTAAATAGCGTTGTAATTACCCGTTACAATGGTCAACCAGCAGCGGAAGTATTTCGTCAAAAATTGGAACGTCGTGATATCAAAGTCTATACTCATGAGGCGATTCCAGGATACCCAGCCGATGTGGATATGATCGTAAGTGATGCAGGATATGGAAGAAATGCTTATATTGAAACAACAAAACCAATTGTCGTTGTAACAGCACCGGGACCGGGAAGTGGAAAGTTAGCAACTTGTTTAAATCAGTTATATCATGAATTTCAACATGGAAAACAGGCAGGTTACTCTAAGTTTGAAACATTCCCAGTTTGGAATGTACCTCTAAAACATCCATTAAATGTGGCATATGAAGCAGCAACCGTAGATTTAAAGGATGTGAATATGCTGGATTATTTCCATTTTGATAAATATGGTGAAGTAGCGGTTAATTATAATCGAGATCTTGAAATGTTCCCAGTTGTGAAGAGAATTATTGAAAAGATTACAGGAAAAGAATCTGTGTATCAGTCACCAACGGATATGGGTGTTAACCGAGTTGGTTTTGGAATCGTGGATGATGAAGTAATAAGAGAGGCGTCAAAAGCAGAGATTATTCGCCGCTATTTTTCAACGTTATGTGATTTTAAAAAGGGACAATGTGATGAAGAAGTTGTCAATCGCATGAAGGTGATTATGGAAGAAATGGGACTTCGTCATGATGAACGTCAGGTTGTGCCAGTGGCTAGAAAGTGTGCAGAAGAAAAAGATGTGACAGCAGTTGTTGCATTACAGCTTGATGATGGAAAGATCGTAACAGGAAAGCGTTCTGATTTGATGGATGCTTGTGCCGCAATGATTTTAAATGCGTCAAAATATCTTGCGAATATTCCAGATAGTCAGCTTTTATTAGCTCCATCTATTTTAAATACTATTTGTGATTTAAAAGAGCGTCACTTGGATAGCAAGATGATTCCTTTAAATGCCAATGAAATTTTAATCGCACTCAGTATTTGTGCGGTTACAAACCCAATGGCTCAGACTGCTGTTGAAGGGCTTTCTCAGTTAAAGGGAGCACAGGCTCACTCTACTGTTATGCTCAACCGAAGCGATGAACAGACATTAAAGAAATTAGGAATTGATGTGACTTGTGATCCAGAGTACGCATCTGAGAACTTATTCTATAACTAAAATAATATAAAAATTTTGATAGAAAAAGATGTGTGAAAAGGAGAGGAAACTAGACTTTTCACACATCTTTTTTATATATCCAAGAAATGATAAATGTTCCACTGTCAGTTATGTATGAAAATTGACAACTTATGCAAAAAAACAATAAAATTTTATATTTTATGATAAAGTGGTGATTATAAGAACGGGCCTGTTTTAAATGAAGATGAATGAATGGAGGAGAAAGAAATGTTACAAATTAATATGGATGATGTATGGAATATACTAAATTCTTGTAAGCCATATTTAATTTTCTTTGGTATTGTCTTATTGTTAGGGGTGATTGTTCTCATTGCCTGTAAAAAACTTTCAATGCCAAAGAGAAAATTTGTTCGTTCACAGGCTGGAATTGCTATTTTACTTGCCTTTGTCATAACAGTTAATACGATTTGCTTTATTCCAATGTCAAGTTTAATTACACTTGCAACTGGAAAAGGAACGATTCAAGAAGAAACTTCAAATGCAGCAGCAGAGCTTTGTAAGGTAATTGCAGAGGAAGGAATTGTTTTATTAAAAAATGAAGAAAACTTTTTACCATTAAACAATCAAAAAAATCTCAATGTATTCGGATGGGGATCGATCAATCCTTGCTATGGTGGTACGGGCTCTGGTTCTCTTTCTGATGCCTATGAAATGGTATCCTTATTACAAGGATTAGAAAATGGAGGATTTCAGTTAAATACAGAACTTTCTGATTTTTATACAGAGTATAGAGCCGATAGACCGGAAGTGGGAATGTTTTCACAGGATTGGACATTGCCGGAGCCACCAAAGGATCGTTATACAGACGAAATGATAGCAAATGCAAAGAACTTTTCTGATACAGCTTTGGTGGTTATTACACGTGTAGGAGGAGAAGGTGCTGATATTCCTACGGATGTAAGTAAGGTGACATATACAGATAATACAAAGGAATATAAGGATTTTGAGGTTGGAGAACATTATTTACAATTGAACAAAACAGAACAAGATATGTTGGAATTAGTTTGCTCTAATTTCGATAATGTAGTAGTTGTTTATAATGGTGCAAATGCGATGGAACTTGGTTTTATCGATGAATATCCTCAGATTAAAGGGGCTCTTTGGTGTCCAGGAACAGGGCAAAATGGCTTTGAGGCATTAGGTGAAATTCTCAATGGTTCTGTGAATCCATCAGCTAAAACAAGTGATACTTTTGTAAAAGATTTAACAAAAACTCCAACTTGGAATAACTTTGGAAACTTTTTATACGATAATATGGATGAATTTAGAGTAGAAGGAACAGACTTTTCACCAGAAGCGACTCCATCCTTTATCAATTATGTAGAAGGTATTTATGTTGGGTATCGTTTTTATGAAACAGCCGCAAAAGAAGGGCTCATAAAGTATGAAGATCAGGTGATATATCCTTTTGGGTATGGATTATCCTATACTACATTTACTCAAACAATGGGTGAAATCACACAAAAAGATGGAATGATTGAATTTGATGTGACAGTTACAAATACTGGGGATGTAGCAGGAAAAGATGTTATAGAAGTTTATTATAATCCACCTTATACCAACGGTGGGATTGAAAAAGCAACAGCAAACCTAGTAGCATTTGATAAGACAGATCGGATAGAGCCAGGAGAATCTCAAACAATAACGATTCGTTTTACAGAAGAAGATATGGCATCCTATGATTATAAAATGGAAAAGGCATATGTGTTAGAAAAGGGAGATTATATCATTAGCATCAATAAAGATTCCCATACTGTGATTGATGAAAAGACATATACAATTCCAGAAACTATTGTATACGATGAAAATAACCTTCGTTCTACGGATAAAATAGCGGTGACCAATGAATTTGATGATGCCAATGGAGATGTTACATATTTATCTCGTAAAGATGGCTTTGCAAACTATGAAGAGGCAACATTTGCACCTACAAACGTTACAATGCCAGAGGATAAAAAAGCAACTTTTATCAATAATAGCAACTATAATCCAGAAGACTACAATGAGTCATCTGATGAGATGCCAGTGATTGAGGCGAAAAATGGAATGGAACTTGCAGAATTAAGAGGCGTAGCATATGATGATCCAAAATGGGATGCCCTTCTTGATCAACTTACAATTAAGGATATGGATAGTATGATTGCCATTGGAGGGTATCAAACATCTACTGCAAAATCAGTTGGAAAAATTAATACTATCGACTGTGATGGGCCAGCCTCCATTAATAATAACTTCACAAAAACCGGTTCTATTGGCTTCCCATCTGCGGTTATGATTGCTTCTACATGGAATGAAGAAATCGCACAAGAATTTGGGGAAAGTATTGGACAAATGGCGGATGAAATGGGAGTATCCGGATGGTATGCACCAGCTATGAATATTCATCGTTCTGCTTTTGCTGGACGTAACTTTGAATACTATTCAGAAGATGGACTTTTATCAGGAAAGATTGCAACAAAGGCAATTAAGGGAGCAGAAATTCATGGAGTCTATGCTTATATCAAACATTTTGCTTTAAATGATCAGGAAACAAATAGAACAGGTATGCTGTGTACTTGGTCAAATGAACAGGCAATTCGTGAAATCTATTTAAAACCATTTGAATTAAGCGTAAAAGAAGGTAACGCAAAGGCTGTGATGTCTTCCTTCAATTATATTGGAACACAATGGGCTGGAGCTTCCGATGCTCTTTGTAATACGGTTCTTCGTGATGAATGGGGATTTGAAGGATTTGTATTAACAGACTACTTTGGTGTATATGGTTATATGAATGCGGATCAAGCCATTCGAAATGGTACAGATGCTATGTTAGTTGCTTATGATACAGAAACAAACCATGTAAAAGATACAAAAAGTGCAACAAGTATTAAAGCTATGAAAACAGCGTGTAAAAATATTATGTATACGGTTGTAAATAGTCGGGCATATGAGGAAGAAAATTTAAATGCTGGTATGCCAACATGGAAAATCGTAGCGATTGCGGTGGATGTATTAATCGTAGCAGGAATTGTTACTCTTGAGGTTATTGCGATCAGACGTTTTCAAAAGCGATTAAAAGAAGAAAGATAAAAGGGAGAATATGTTATAAAAACGATGAGAAGCACGCTTTGCGAACTTCTCACGTTCGTGGGCGGCGTCAAGTAGAAATGCAAGCATTTCCGCTTGACTTATGCCTTCCACGCAAATATGGGGTGTCACAAGAAGAGAAAGAAAATGTGACACCCTCTTTTTAAAAAGAAAGAGTTGGAGGAGCGATTATGGAAGAGAGAAACAAGATAGGATTGTGGATGAGATTTCAAGAAAATCATCCAGAGATTGCTCAATTTCTTGTGTTTTTTATTATTAGCAATGGCGTAACGGTTTTACAGATGGTATTAATGCCTGTCATTAAGTATGGATTTAGCTTTACCTCTCTTGTAAGCACCAATTTTCAAGTGCTTCCTATCGGACATAACTTAGATGGCAGTGTTTATTATGTGTTTGATTATGCCAGTGGTTCTATTGCAAGTGGAGGAGGTGGAGGTCTTGCCTATTTTTTAGCTGTGGAAATCACATTATTCGTTGCACAGGTAATTAATTTCTTTTTACAAAGAAACGTGACTTTTAAATCCAATACCAATATTGCAAAATCCGCATTTTGGTATTTTATTGCTTGGGTGATTATTTCCATTGGAGCAGCGGCTTTACAAGGGATTTATAAGACACCGATCTATGATTTCTTTATGAACTTACTGGGAAAAGGAACGGGTATGACAGTGGCAGACTTGATCACAATGCTGATTAATTGTGTGATTTCTTTCTGGGTATTTTTCCCGATTATGAAGATTATTTTCAAAGAGAATAAGGAGGAAAGCTAAGATATGAAACATACAAAGCTGATTCAAAAAATGACCGTAGAAGAAAAAGCTGCTCTGTTAAGTGGAAAAAATGTTTGGCAATCATGGAACATTGAGCGTTTGGGCATTCCTTCTATTTTTTGTGCAGATGGTCCTCATGGGGTGAGAAAACAAGCGGGATCAGGAGATCATTTGGGATTAAACGCATCGTTAGAGGCGACGTGTTTCCCCACAGCATCAGCCATTGCAAATAGTTGGGATGAGGGATTAGGAGAAGAGATTGGACGGGCGTTAGGAAAAGAGGCCAGAGCACAAGGCGTGGATGTTTTATTAGGGCCAGGATTGAATATAAAAAGAAGTCCGCTTTGTGGACGAAATTTTGAATACTTTTCAGAAGATCCGTATTTATCTGGTAAAATGGCGAGTGCCTATATTAAGGGGATTCAAAGTCAAGGAATCTATGCTTGTCCGAAACACTTTGCTGTTAATAGTCAAGAACTTCGTCGAATGGCGATGAATGCTGTCCTTGATGAGAGAACATTAAGAGAGATTTATTTAGAAGGATTTGAAATTGCAATAAAAGAAGGTAAAGCACAGGCTATTATGAGCAGTTATAATGAAGTGAATGGGGTATATGCCAATGAAAATCCCCATTTATTGCAAGAAATTCTAAGAGAAGAATGGGGATTTGATGGAATTGTTATTACTGACTGGGGTGGCTCTAATGATCATGTGCAGGGTGTGAAAGCAGGTTCTAACTTAGAAATGCCATCACCAGGGCTTGATTCCGCAAGAGAGTTGTTAAATGCTTTAGAAGATGGAAGATTGACAATGGAAGAGCTTGATCAATGTGTGGATCGACTTTTAGATGCTATTTTAACATTAAATGAGGAAAAGAAGGAAAGAAAGAACGAGTTTGATAAGAAAGCACATCATGAACTGGCAAAAGAGGCCGCTAAGAAAAGTATTGTACTTTTAAAGAATGAGGGAGAGAATATGCCAATCCTTCCTTTACAAAAACAATGTAAAGTTGCTCTTATTGGAGATTTTGCTATAACGCCAAGATATCAGGGGGCAGGTTCTTCTATGGTAAATCCAACTAAGGTAGAGAGCATGGAACAACTTTATAAAAAGTATTTTCCAAATGCCATTGGCTGTGTTGCGGGCTATGAGAGAACTGGAGAGAGCAATGAGAGATTAAAACAAGAAGCACTAGATTTAGCAAAACAAGCAGATGTGGTGCTATATTGTTTTGGACTTGATGAATTAAGTGAATCAGAAGGGCTTGATCGAGAGCATATGAAAATTCCACAAAATCAAATAGATCTTTTAGAGCAACTCTATCATGAGAATCCTCATATCGTTGGAGTCATAAGCGGTGGCTCTGCAATCGAAATGCCTTGGGATTGTTGGTGTCAAGGAATAATACATGGATATCTGGGAGGACAGGCTGGAGCCAGTGCAATGTTAGAAGTGATAGCTGGGGAGTATAACCCGTCAGGAAAACTCAATGAAACCTATCCGATATGTTATGAAGATACACCAGCTTTTCACTATTTTCCTAGTATAGAAAGAAATTCAGAGTATAGAGAGAGCCTGTATGTAGGATATCGTTATTATGATACTGTTGGAAAAGAGGTGAAATATCCATTTGGGTATGGATTATCCTATACAACATTTGCCTACGAAGACTTAGAAGTTGGAAGAGAGGGGGTATCCTTTACCATCGTCAATACGGGAGAAAGAGATGGAGAAGAGATTGCACAGCTTTATATTGGAGCTCCAAGAGAAAAGGTATTTGCACCGAAAAAACAACTAAAGGGATTTCAAAAAGTTTTCTTAAAGGCAAAAGAGAAAAAGCGGGTTACAATCCCATTTGATGATAAGACATTTTGTTATTGGAATTGTAAAACGAATGGATGGGAAGTGGAAGGTGGAAACTATCACATTTTCATTGGAACCAATGTAAGAGATATTCAATTAGAAGGGAATATAGAAAAAGAGGGAACGACAAAAGAGGGAATCTATGATAAAGAAAAATACGCTTCCTATTTTAGCGGAAATATAGAAAATGTATCCGATGAAGAGTTCGAAATGTTGTTGGGAGATAAGATTCCAGATGGGACATGGTCAGGAGAGCTTACAAGAAATGATGCGATTTGCCAACTGTATTATGCGAAAAGCTGGATTGGAAGATTTGTATATCATCAGTTGACAAACATAAAGAAAAAGAGCGAAGCAAAAGGAAAACCAGATCTCAATGTTTTATTCATCTATAATATGCCGTTTCGAGGAATTGCTAAAATGACAAATGGAATGGTCAGCATGAAGATGGTGGATGGCATGGTGGAAGTGGTGAATGGACACTTTTTAAAAGGAATGAAAAAAATAATTGGGGGATTTTTTTCCAATCAAAGAGAGAATAAAAAGTATATAAAAAAATTAACATCAAAAAAATAACCATAAGAAAAACGATGAGGAGCTTTTGAAAGGCTTCTCATCGTTTTTCTTAAATAACGATTTGTTAACAATCATTGAGAGGAAAGAGCAGTTGTACTGTAAACCAATGATCTTTGCTATGGAGTGTCATGGAACCACCGTATTTTTTTGTTGCCATTTGAATGCTTTTTAATCCATAACCATGATATTGTTTATCAAATTTGGTTGTGGAAGGAAAAGAATTTTTATTTAGAACTAAAGGGGATTCCACATAGTTTTCAAATTGAATCATTAAAAATTTATTTTTTTGAAACATGGATAAGTTAATAAGCCTTTTATCAGGAGATTCAAATTGCGAAACACACTCAATGGCATTATCTAAGGCGTTGCCAAAAATAGAACAAATATCTTTGACGTGCATAAAAGAAAGCAGTTTTCCATCTGCTAAACAAGTAAATGTGATTTTGTTTTTCGTGCAATAAATATTTTTCGTAGTGAGAACAATATCAAGAACGTGGTTACCAGTGCTTGAAAATGCCTCCTGTATAAAAATTGCTTGTTCCATCTGAGAGAGGTATTGTTCCTTTTTTTCGGGATTTTGTTCTTGCCGTATGGCCAGCATATAATGTTTTAAATCATGAAATTCTTGACGTAGTAGCTCAACATTATCAAGGGACATTCGATATTGTTCATATTGGCGTTGTAAAACAACATTCATGGCTTGGTTTTCGCTTCGCATACGAAGTTCCTCTCTTTTGTCTTGTTGGGAAAAGAGCATAACAAGTCCAGCAAAATCTACCAAAGTACGAATATAAAGAATAGAAAAGGCAACGCTAGAAAAGGGAGTGTTTGGTGCAATAAAACTTAAATTACTCATTGTAAATGCAGAAAAACCTACTAAAAGCGTACCAAATAATTCTCTGGAATTGACGTTTAATGCTTCTTCTTTTGGCAGATGTTCTTTTTCTAATAAATAGTAAATCAAATAAATGATACTATATAAAAGAAGCATGCTAACAAAGGAGAGAGAACAAGAAGTTTTTTTAAAGTAAATAGCGAACCAGACATAGAGTTGCCAATGAATAGAGGCAACAAATTCCGCTAGAACAAAAGCACGAATACAACAAAAAATAGCATCTTTTACCGATAGAGTGCAAGGGAGGGAAAGAAAGATTGCCATACTAATAATCGCACCGATAATTCCTGGAATCCAAAGAGAAAGAGGAAGGAGTCCTGCAATATGCTGATAGAGAATGAACCAAATGAGCATACCAAAGGAAGAAAGGATAAATTTTATTTTGGATAAATTTTTCTTTAATAACAATAAATATAAAAAACAAGAACCCCATTCAGCAAGTGCTGTATAAAATCTTGGAATATCCATAAGATCAGAAAAAGTCATGCCTGTATTCCTCCGATATAATCTGTTAAATCGTTCATAAATGCTTTTCGTTTTGTCCGACTAATCGGTAACTCCATTTGATTGGATAAACAAAGGGTACAAGTGGAGGTGCTTACCACATGGTATAGGTGAACAAGATAGGCATTGTGACATTTTGAAAATCCTTTTTGATGCAATAGCTCTTCAAATCGTTTTAATGGACCTTTTGTAACAAAGGTTCCTCGTTCCGAATAAATGTGAATGGAGTGACGTTGGCTTTCCATATAGTAAATTTGTTTTAAATCTAATTTCAGTAAATTGCTATCCACTTCGATTGTGAGATACTCTTTTTTATTTTTTTGTTCGATTCTCTTGATAGCCTTTGAAAGCAATTGAGAAAAAGCCAAATAAGGTACAGGCTTTAGAAGGTAAGAAAGTGCATCGACTAGATACCCTTGTACTGCAAATTGAACAGTAGAAGTAATAAAGATCATAATAACATCTTCATCTAAGGAACGGATCGATTGTGCAGTTTTCATTCCATCCAAATGTTTCATTTGAATATCAAGCAAAATAAGATCAAAGTCGGAGTGATAATGGTTGATAATTTCTAGTCCATCCGAAAAGATTGTAACATCGAAATGAGTATGGAATTCTTGTTCATATTGTTTTATGTAGCTTAATAATAGATGGGAGTCCTTCTTATCATCCTCCACAATTGCAATTCTAAACATATTTTTCTCTTTCTAAGGTGTGGTCGTTTTTATCGCTTCTTATCATGAATAAAATTATATCATAATGAAAATAATAATGCAATTTGTGCAAATGATAACAGAAAAAAGGGGAATTTTGTGAAATCTTCAGAAATTTTATATTTTATTTATAGGGAGGACACAGTTTGTACATAATTTACCATTATACTGGTAAGTGTGAATTAGCACTCATTTACTTAGAGTGCTAATCTTATAAAATACGCTTAAATAACAGTTTTTTAGTAAATCATACGACAGAAAGAGAGGGAGAACGTATGTTAAATGATGGAAAAATACCAGAAAAACCGAAAAAGCCGTTGATTTTTTATTATGCCATTGTTTTGGTTATTTTAATTCTTCTCAATTCTTTCATCTTTCCATCCATGATGGAAAGAAGTGTAAAAGAGGTGAATTATAGCGATTTTGTAACAATGCTCAATAATAAGACGGTAACAGAGGCAACCTTAGATGGAGATACCGTTTATTTTGCTGTTGGAACGGATCAAGATGCGAAAGTGTATAAAACCGTTGCTATGGAATCTGGAACGGATCTCGTCAATCGTTTGGAGGAAGCCAATGTAGGAAAATTTGATAAGGCAGAGATCAAGCAGACATCCCCGATTATCACATTTTTATTCTCTTGGATAGTGCCAATCTTAATTTTCTTTGCCCTTGGACAACTCTTAACAAGGAGTTTACAAAAGAAAATGGGTGGCATGGGTCCAGGGCCTATGACATTTGGTAAGAGTAATGCAAAAGTGTATGTGGAAGCTCAAACTGGAAAGACATTTGCGGATGTGGCAGGGGAAGAAGAGGCAAAAGAAGCCCTTGCAGAAATCGTAGATTTCCTGCATAATCCAAAAAAATATGCGGAAATCGGAGCGAAATTACCAAAGGGTGCTTTGTTAGTAGGACCTCCAGGAACGGGTAAGACATTACTTGCAAAAGCCGTAGCAGGAGAGGCGAAAGTGCCATTTTTCTCCATTTCCGGTTCAGAATTTGTGGAAATGTTCGTTGGAATGGGTGCTGCAAGAGTGCGTGACTTATTCAAGCAAGCACAAGAAAAAGCTCCTTGTATTGTATTTATTGATGAAATTGATGCCATTGGTAAGAAAAGGGATAATGGTGGAATGGGAGGAAATGATGAGCGTGAGCAAACATTGAACCAGTTGTTAACCGAGATGGATGGATTTGATGGAAGTAGCGGTGTTGTTATTTTAGCAGCCACAAATAGACCAGAAACTCTTGATAAAGCCCTTCTTCGTCCGGGTCGTTTTGATAGACGAATCCCAGTAGAATTGCCTGATCTAAGAGGAAGAGAGCAGATTTTAAAAGTACATTTAAAAGCTATTCGTGCAAGTGATAATATTAATATTAATACGATTGCCAGAGCTACGTCTGGTGCTTCTGGTGCAGAAATTGCAAATATTGTAAATGAGGCAGCTCTTCGAGCGGTAAGACAGGGACGAAGAGTGGTGCAACAAGACGATTTAGAAGAGTCTGTGGAAACTGTAATTGCTGGATACCAAAGAAAAGATTCTTCTATTTCAACAAAAGAGAAATTAATCGTATCTTATCATGAAATTGGACATGCCCTTGTAGCAGCAATGCAGAAAAATTCAGCACCAGTTCATAAGATTACGATTATTCCAAGAACGTCTGGTGCCTTAGGTTATACGATGCAGGTGGAAGAAGGAGAACGACTTCTTTTAACAAAACAAGAAGCATTTGAAAAAATTGTCACCTTTACAGGTGGGCGTGCAGCAGAGGAGATGATTTTTGGCTCATTTACAACGGGAGCGTCTAATGATATTGAACAGGCCACTAAGATTGCACGTGCTATGGTAACACGGTATGGTATGAGTGAAGAGTTCGATATGATGGCTCTTGAAACGGTCAATAATCCATATCTTGGAGGAGATACTTCTTTAACTTGCTCTCCAGAAACTGCATCAAAGGTAGATGCGGAAGTGCTAAAGATTATTCGTGAGGCACATGCCCTTGCAAGAAAGATTTTAGAGGATAATAAAGATAAACTTCATGAATTAGCAAAATATCTGTATGAGCGTGAAACGATTACAGGGGAAGAATTTATGTATATTCTGTTAAAGAAAAAAGAACTTCCTGCTTATACAGAAAATAGTGATAATTAAAGAGAAATTGCAATTTTTTTAAAATAAATTGACAAATAAAAAGAAAAGTGATACTATATGAAATAATTGAATACGAAATCTTCAGGGCAGGGTGAAATTCCCGATCGGCGGTAAAGTCCGCGAGTGCAAAAGCACAGGATTTGGTGAGATTCCAAAACCGACAGTATAGTCTGGATGAGAGAAGATAGCATATGGTAACATGGAATAAAGATCATATTTTCTATTTGTATATTAGGCTCTGAAATATTTATATTTCAGAGCTTTTTTTTGTTACGGGAAAGGAATTTCCTACAACATAAATTATTTATATTTGCAAGTCCACATAGCTGTATGCCAATCCAAGAGAACAACAAAAAGCCTTGAGTCAATAAAAGATTTAAGGCTTTTTTTTTACGCAAAGCATACGTTTCATTGTTGTTTATAAAAAGAAGGGAGTTATAGATGAAAGTAGGAAAAGAAGATGAATATTATATGAAATTAGCAATTGAGTTAGCCAAAAAAGGAACTGGTTGGGTGAATCCAAATCCTTGTGTTGGAGCGGTTATTGTAAAGAATCATCAAATCATTGGGACTGGATACCATAAAGAATTTGGAGGACTTCATGCGGAACGTGAGGCATTAAATAGCTGTGTGGAATCGCCAATAGGAGCCACACTTTATGTTACGTTAGAACCCTGTTGTCATTATGGAAAGACGTCACCTTGTACAGAAGCAATTTTACAAAGCGGAATAAAAAAAGTTGTTGTTGGTAGCATAGATCCAAATGAGAAAATGTCGGGAAAAGGGATAGAACAATTAAAAGCAAATGGAGTTTTGGTAGTCACTCGCGTTTGTAGAGAAGAATGTGAAGCATTAAATCAAGTATTTTTTCATTATATTAAAACGAAAATGCCATATGTCATGATGAAATATGCGATGACATTGGATGGAAAAATTGCTACCTATACAGGCGAGTCTAAATGGATTACAGGAGAGGAAGCGAGAGAACAAGTGCACTATGATAGACATCGTTATTCTGCCATTATGGTTGGGATTGGAACGGTATTAAAAGATAATCCACAACTCACTTGTCGGTTGCCAAATACAAAACAGCCAATTCGCATTATTTGTGATACTAAACTGAAAATTCCAATTACTTCACAGATTGTACAAACAGCAAATACAATACAAACATGGATAGCAACTTGTGTAAATGAGAAAGAGAAAGAAGAAGAGTTAAAAGCACTTGGGTGTCATATTATAAAATTTCCAGAGGAAAATAAAAAAGTTCCATTACAACTTTTAATGAAACGGTTAGGAGAAAAAGAGATAGATAGTGTGTTATTAGAGGGGGGAAGTAGGTTGAATTGGGATGCTTTATCAGAAGGGATTGTAAATAAAATCCAATGTTATATTGCACCAAAAATTTTTGGAGGAGAAACAAGCAAGACTCCAGTTGGAGGCATTGGTGTTCGTAATCCATTGGATGCTATCAAAGTAAGCAATATGACATATCGAAGTATAGGAGGAGATGTTTTATTAGAAGGAGAGGTGAAATCGTGTTTACAGGACTGATAGAAGAAACTGGTATCTTTGTTGGCATGGAAGAAGGAGCGTCTTATAAAAGAATTGAGATAAAGGCAAAGAAAGTATTAGAAGGGATAAAGCTAGGAGATAGTATTTCTGTCAATGGTATTTGTCTAACCGTTACATCCGTTTTTCATGAGAAGTTTACAGCCGATATTATGCCAGAAACTGTAAATCGCAGTTCCATTGGGGCGTTAAAAAAAGGGGATAAGGTAAATTTGGAACGAGCCATGGTCGCTGGTGGAAGGTTTGGAGGGCATATTGTTTCTGGTCATATTGATGGAACTGGAGAGATTGAGAGTATAAAGAAAGAAAATAATGCTGTTTGGTTTACAATAAAGGCGAAAAAGTCGCTGTTGCGATACATAGTGGAAAAAGGCTCTATTGCCATTGATGGAATGAGTTTAACCATAGCAAATGTGAGTAATTCTAATTTTTCTGTATCCGTTATTCCACATACAATGCAGCACACGAATCTAAACGAGAAGAGAATTGGTTCGATTGTAAATTTGGAAAATGATTGCATTGGAAAATATGTGGAACGGTTATTGTGGTATGAAAAGGAGATAGAAAATGAGCAAAGATCAAGTTCTATCACAAAAGATTTTTTAAGAGCACAAGGATTTTTAGTATGAGAGGAGAAAAGAAAATGAAACAGAAAAACAATGAATTTGCTTCTATCGAAGAAGCATTAGAAGAATTAAAACAAGGACATATGATTATAGTAACAGATGATGAAGAGAGAGAAAATGAAGGAGATTTTATTTGTGCTGCCCAATTTGCCACAACAGAAAATGTGAATTTTATGGCAGTTTACGGAAAAGGATTAATCTGTATGCCAATGAGTGAAGAAATTGGAGAACGCTTGGGGTTACAACAAATGGTACAAAATAATACAGATAATCATGAAACTGCATTTACAGTTTCCATCGATCATATTGCAACAGGAACAGGAATTTCGGCAGAAGAGAGAGGGATAACAGCAAGAAAGTGTGTGGAAAGAGGGAGTAAACCAGAAGACTTTAGAAGACCAGGGCATATGTTTCCATTGATTGCAAAGAAACATGGAGTGTTAGAGAGGAGTGGGCATACCGAAGCAACCGTTGATTTAATGTGCCTTGCTGGATTAGAACCATGCGGATTATGTTGTGAAATTATGAGAGAAGATGGAACCATGATGAGAAATGAGGAACTCATTCAAATGGCAAAAATGTGGAACTTAAAAATTATAACAATAAAGGAGCTACAAAAATATCGCAAAATACATGATAAGTTAGTGGAACGTTCAGCAGTTGTTCAATTACCAACAAAATATGGGATGTTTCATGCTTATGGATATAACAATGTATTAAATGGAGAACATCATATTGCACTTGTAAAAGGAGATCTTGGAGATGGAACGGATGTGCTATGTCGTGTTCATTCAGAGTGTTTGACAGGAGATGTATTTTTATCTTCCCGTTGTGATTGCGGAGAACAGCTACAAACAGCATTAAAACAAATCGCAAAAGAAGGAAGAGGGATTCTGCTTTATATGAGACAGGAGGGAAGAGGAATTGGATTAATCAATAAATTAAAAGCATATGAATTACAAGAACAGGGAATGGATACATTAGAGGCAAATTTATCCCTCGGATTCGCAGGAGATTTAAGAGAATATTACATAGGAGCTCAAATATTAAAAGATTTAGGAGTAAAAACGATTCATCTCTTAACTAATAATCCAGATAAAATATATCAGCTTTCAGAATATGGGATGGAGATCACAAAAAGAGTTCCAATTCAAATCAAAGCCAATCGGTATGATAAATTTTATTTGCAAACAAAACAAAAGAAAATGGGGCATATTTTTGAATACCAGCCATAAGCATTCAAAACAAAAAATGTTAGATTGTAAAAGAATAGGAGAATAAAAATGAGGATATTAGAAGGAAAACTAGTAGCAAACGGAATTAAAGTGGGGATTGTCGCGGGAAGATTTAACGAATTTATTACGTCAAAACTAATTGAAGGAGCTTTAGATGGGTTAAAAAGACACGATGTAAAAGAAGAAGATATTACAATTGCATGGGTTCCAGGAGCATTTGAAATTCCACTTATAGCTTCGAAAATGGCGGATACAAAACAATATGATGTCATCATTTGTTTAGGTGCGGTTATTCGAGGTAGTACAAGTCATTATGATTATGTCTGTAATGAAGTATCAAAAGGAATTGCACAAGTTTCGTTACAAAGTAAATTGCCAGTGATGTTTGGAGTATTGACAACAGATACCATTGAACAGGCAATTGAACGGGCAGGCACAAAATCAGGAAACAAAGGATTTGAATGTGCGGTTGGAGCCATCGAAATGGTGAATTTAATTCAAAACATTGTGGAATTTTAAAAATATAATTTGCTATCTCCTTCAATGTGTAATATAATGAAACGTATAACGAATTGTCTGTATACAATATATTTATACGATGGAGAAGGCGTTGCATGCTGTTGTATAAAAAGCATTTCATACGACAAGGGAAATCATTAAGGAGGAAATAACATGTTAGATTTAAGATTTGTTCGAGAAAATCCAGAACTTGTAAAACAGAACATTAAAAATAAGTTTCAGGAGCATAAATTATCCCTCGTGGATGAGGTGATTGAATTGGATGCAAAGAACAGATCCATCAAACAGGAAGCAGATACGTTAAGAGCGGATAGGAATAAAATTTCAAAACAGATCGGTGCGTTAATGGCTCAAGGGAAAAAAGAAGAGGCAGAGGAAACAAAGAAAAAAGTAACTGCTTTTTCTGAACACTTAGCACAGTTAGAGGCACAGGAAACAGAATTGGAAGAAAAAATCAGAGATATTATGATGAAAATTCCTAATATTATCGATCCAAGTGTGCCAATTGGAAAAGACGATAGTGAAAATGTGGAAGTGGAACGCTTTGGTGAACCAGTTGTGCCAGATTTTGAAATTCCATATCATGTTGATATTATGGAAAGTCTTGCTGGACTCGATCTTGATAGTGCAAGAAGAGTTGCTGGAAATGGTTTTTATTATTTAATGGGTGACTTAGCACGTCTTCATTCATCTGTATTAGCTTATGCAAGAGATTTTATGATTGGACGTGGTTTTACTTACTGTGTGCCACCTTTTATGATTCGTAGTAGCGTTGTAACAGGTGTTATGAGCTTTGAAGAAATGGATGCTATGATGTACAAGATCGAGGGTGAAGATCTCTACTTGATCGGTACAAGCGAACACTCTATGATCGGTAAGTTCATTGATCAAATCGTTCCAGAAGCAGAGCTCCCTTATACCTTGACAAGTTACTCTCCATGTTTCCGTAAAGAAAAAGGAGCACATGGCTTGGAAGAACGTGGGGTATATCGTATCCATCAGTTCGAAAAACAAGAAATGATCGTTGTTTGTAAACCAGAAGAAAGTAAAGAGTGGTATGAAAAATTATGGAAAAATACGGTGGATTTATTCCGTTCTATGGATATTCCAGTTCGTACACTTGAATGTTGTTCTGGGGACTTAGCAGATTTAAAAGTAAAATCTGTTGACGTAGAAGCATGGTCACCAAGACAGAAAAAATATTTCGAAGTTGGTAGCTGTTCAAACTTAGGAGATGCACAGGCTCGTCGTTTAAAAATCCGCGTAAACGGAGAAGATGGCAAGAAATACTTTGCCCATACTTTAAACAATACAGTGGCAGCACCACCTAGAATGTTAATTGCTTTATTAGAAAATAATTTACAAGCAGATGGTTCTGTAAGAATCCCAGAAGTTCTTCGCCCATATATGGGTGGACTGGATTATATGCGTCCAAAAAATAAATAATAAAATAAATATAAAAAAGGCTAGATGGTTCTTTTTAAAAAAGGACAAATCTAGTCTTTTTGTATGTATAAAAAAGATAAAACAAGGCATACTAAGAGTATCAAAAAAATATCGAAAAACTGGGGAACAAGAAATAGAAAAACAAAGGCATAAAAAAAGAAACTCTTTGTAAGAAAAAAGGAAGGAAAGGAGGAAAGACAAAGAATTTCTTTTTACAATCTATATTAAAATGTTATATTTGGAGGAGAAGCTCAATGCACCAAAAATTATTGGAACATGAGCTTTAAGTAATATGAAAAAATTTTATAGGGAGTTTGTGTTCCCTTGATGGTTATAGTATAGCCAAAAAATGTGGAAGAAGTTTGAGCAATATGTGAAAAAAACGTGAAGTTTTTTTGAGCATTTCATAAACAAAAACTGATTAAAAAAAAGTGTTGACAAATGAAAATGTGAATGCTATTATAGCAGTAGTTAGTTAGCACTAACTTAAATCCAAGAAAAAACAGTGAATGGATAGAACGGAAGGTTCTTTTCTTTTTAATCTTGGGTTAGTTATACCTAACTTTTGAATCCATGACTAAAGAGGTGAAACAGGTGAAAGAACAGCTTTTAATTGAACATTGTTCCCCAACGCTTGCCAATATCAAAGTGGCGAACTTATTTCGATTTTTTTTTGAAAGACCAGAAGAAGTAGAAGAATATGTGAATTACTGGAATGAGAAAATGAATGCAAAAGGTGTTTATTTGACAAGCGTGAAGAAATGTCAGGATACAGCCCTTATTTATGTGTATCGAAAAAACAGTTTGAAAAAAGTATTACAGCAGTTTCATATCAGACAGTTTTTAAAAAAATATGGGTACCATGATTTTTCTATTGAAGGGTGTATAGGATATTTAAGAGAGCAGTTTCAAAGAAGCTGTGGATTTCCTCATGAGATTGGAGTGTTTCTAGGATATCCATTGGAGGATATTATTGGCTTTATTGTAAATGAAGGAAAGAACTATAAATGCGTTGGATGCTGGAAAGTGTATGGGGATGCAAAAGAGGCAGAAAAGACGTTCTGTAAATTCAAAAAATGCCAATTGATTTATCGCCAGCAGTTTTTAAATGGTAGAGATATTTTAAAGCTGACAGTGGTTGCCTAAGAAATTATAGTATTGATGATCCTCTGGATGGATTTAAGTGTTTATAATGCTTAAATCCATCCAGTATAGGAAACATAGAAAGGAAAGGGATAATAAAATGAGTAAAGTTGCAGTTGTATATTGGAGTGGAACAGGAAATACTGAGGCAATGGCAAATTATGTTGTGGAAGGTGCAAAAAGTGCTGGTGCACAAGTAGAACTTTTTACATCAGCAGAATTTAGTGCTAGTAAGATGGATGAATTTGACGCCATTGGATTTGGATGCCCATCTATGGGGGCTGAAGAATTAGAAGAATCTGAATTTGCTCCAATGTTTGAAGAATGCCAAAGTAAATTAAGCGGTAAAAAAATTGCACTCTTTGGCTCTTATGGCTGGGGTGACGGTGAATGGATGAGAACATGGGAAGAAACATGTAATAGCGATGGAGCAAATCTTGTTTGTGACTGTGTTATTTGCAACAATGAACCAGACGATGAAGGTGCAGAAAACTGCAAAGAACTTGGTAATAAGTTAGCAACTGCATAGTTGATGTATCCAAAAACAGCTAGATAGAACTACATACAGCAATTGAAATTACAATCCTTAAATTATAGTGAACTTAGTTAGTAAAAAAAGGGAATTGTTCTCATGAAGTTGAGAAACAATTCCCTTTTGGGTTATAGAGTTAAAGTTCCACTGAGCTTTGAATACGAAAGCTAGCATAAGGTTTGGAACTATATGGTAAGTTTTTTTGAGATAAAAAGTGATTGGTAGAAAAGGAGAGCTGTACTTCATCATCAATGGCGATCTGAGATTTTCCATGATTAAAGAAATGACGCTTTCTTTTACAAGAAATAATAAAAGCCGGACGATAACGGTACACTTGATGTTTGGAATAATATTCAAGTAACAGAGTATTATCGCTCTCTTTCATAAAGTCTAAATCATTTTTTAATATTTTTTGACATTGTTTTTTGCTGATTAAAGTGGAATTTTCTCCATATTGGCGTCCACATTTCCATCTTTTATGGAGAAGGTAGCGTGCCTGTTTTCCAGAGGTTGTATATTCAATATAAAATAGCTCTGGAATCTGGTGTAAAAGAGGAAGAGAACCTGAGATTTCCACAGAAGGGAGCAGGTAAAGCTCTTTTACCTTACAAGTAAAAGGGACTGATTTTGCTTGGGCAGAAATAGAATATTTTTCTAAGACCCCATAAAGAAGAGGAATTTCATCTTGAGGGATACATTTTGATATTTCATAGTGCATAGGATTATTTTCTTGTTTTATTGGTAGTAAAGTTGTCATAGGATTCTTCCTTTCTATATGAATGATATAAAATGGTTTCTTAGATATTTTATGAGGAGAAAATCTTTGCATTCTCATCTTTTTATTGGTGTTCTTATTCTATGATTATACTATACACAATAAATATGACGAATCTGTGGATAAGTTCTGAAAAAAATATAAGAAATTTGTGAAAAAAATCATAATAATTTTATTTTTGGAAAAAACAATGCTAAAAATATAAAAGAAAATAAAAAAGAATTGGGCAGAATGATTTTTAATTTTGATGTATATTAAAAGTATAAATAAAATGCCCTTTATTTTCGTAAAAGGAACGATTGATATAAAAACCTAAGAAATACTAAAGCAGAAGTTGATAAAAACAAAAGAAAAAGGGAACAATATAAAACCAAACAAATGAAAGTGAGGTTATAATAAATATGAATAGACAAAAATGTGCAGTTATTGGATGTGGAGCAGTTGGTGCTACCATCGCATTTCAACTTGTAAATGGTGGACTTTTTAATGAAATTGTCTTAATCGATGTGAATAAAAAGAAGGCAGAGGGAGAAGCCATGGATATTTCCCATGGTATTCCATTTGTTCAGCCAGTGGATATTTATGCTGGAGAATATTCTGATCTAAAAGATGCGTATCTCATTATTATCACAGCGGGAGCCAATCAAGGGCCGGGAGAAACAAGAATTGACTTGATCCATAAAAACGCAAAAATCTTTCAAAGCATTATTCCTGAAATTACAAAATATAACAAAGACTGTATTTTATTAGTGGTTGCCAATCCAGTGGATATTTTAACAAGCATTGCTCTGAAATTAAGTGGTTTTCCAGCGGAAAGAGTCATTGGAAGCGGTACCGTTTTGGATACTGCCCGCTTAAAATACAAGATGGGTGAACAGATGGGCATTGATACAAGAAATGTTCACGCCTTTATTATTGGAGAACATGGAGATAGTGAGCTAGCTGTTTGGAGCAGTGCCAATGTAGCAGGAATACCGATTGAAGAGTATTGTGCAAAAGGTGGCAACTGTGGAGGACTTGATAACAGAGAAGAAATTTATGAAGAAGTAAAAAATAGTGCCTATGAAATTATTGAGCGAAAAGGGGCAACTTATTATGCCATCGCAGTTGCCGTGGAACGAATTGCACAGGCAATTGTGCGGGATGAACACTCTATTTTAACAGTATCAAGCCTTATGAAAGGACAATATGGAATCGAAGGAATCTGTCTTGGTATGCCAGCGATTGTTGGAGAAAAAGGTGTTGAGAGAATGATTGAAATTCCATTAAATGAGGAAGAACAACAAAAGTTACGACAGTCTGCACAGACACTTTCTGATGTGTTAAAAGAAGTTTAATCATAAACCATTGAAAATTCCTTCAAATTTGCTATTCGTTGCTTTCCTTTGCGTAATCAAAATGCTTATGCTATAATGAACTGTACTTTTTATGATAAAAAGAGAAAAACTGAAATTTTTTAAAATAGTTGAAATTTCTTGGGTTTAAAGTTATAATAGGATAAAGCGTTGAATTGATAAAGTTATAAGCAAAGGAACAGCAATGAGATAAGGAAGGAGATCCGTATGTTACAAGTAGGAACAAAAGCTCCCGATTTCACTTTATTTGATAAAGATGGGAATGAAGTTACTTTAAGCAGTTATTATGGGAAGGGAACACCGATTGTAGTCTATTTTTATCCAAGAGATAATACACCGGGATGCACAAAACAAGCGTGCGCGTTTCGCGATACCTATGCTGAATACCAAAAGTTACAAGTACCAGTCATTGGAATCAGCAAAGATAGCGTCAAATCTCATTTTAATTTTGCCACAAAGCATGAACTTCCCTTTCTTTTAGTATCCGATCCAGAACGAAAGGCGATTGAAGCGTTTGATGTATGGCAGGAGAAAAAACTCTATGGAAAAGTCAGTATGGGCGTTGTTAGAACAACGTATGTTATTGATGAAAATGGAGTGATTGAAAAAGTATATGAGAATGTGAAGGCAGAGAAAAATGCTGATGAAATTCTTGCGTACTTAAAAGAGAGATAAGAAAGAAAACGACATGGCATCCGGTGAACATTCATTGGATGCCATATTTGCGTAAAGGCAACAAGTTAGAAACATATGGAAAATAGGAGGAAGATAAATGATTATTGTATTAAAAAATAAAGCAAACCAACAGGCCATTAAGCGTTTTAAAGAGGAGTTAATTGCACAGGGATTTCAACTTCATGAATCGACAGGAGAAACGACAACATTAATTGGTCTTGTAGGGGATACGGCAAAGCTAGATGAAGATCAGATAAAGGCATATTCTTTTGTCGAGCGTGTACAGAGGATACAAGAGCCATATAAAAAAGCAAATAGAAAAATTCATCCATTCCCAACGGTGGTTGAGATTGGGGATGTAAAAATCGGTGGCGGAAACTTTCAAGTGATTGCAGGACCATGCTCCATCGAAACAAAAGAACAGGTACAAAAAGTGGCAAAAGCGGTGAAAGAATCTGGAGCTAGTATGTTGCGTGGAGGTGCTTTTAAGCCAAGAACTTCTCCTTATTCTTTTCAAGGACTGCATGATGAAGGTTTACAACTTTTATTAGAAGCCAAAAAAGAAACGGGTCTTCCTATTGTAACAGAGATTATGAGTATCAAGCACATTGATTTATTTCAAGATGTGGATCTCATTCAAGTTGGGGCTAGAAATATGCAAAACTTTGAATTATTAAAAGAATTGGGAAAATTAAAAACACCAGTTTTATTAAAGAGAGGGCTTTGCAACACATTGGAAGAATTGTTGATGAGTGCTGAGTACATTATGGCAGGAGGCAATGAAAATGTTATTCTCTGTGAACGAGGAATCCGTACATTTGAAACAGCATATAGAAATACATTGGATATTTCAGCAGTGCCAATGTTAAAAAAGATGACACATTTGCCAGTTATCATTGATCCAAGCCATGCAGCAGGTATTCGATTTATGGTAGAGCCTCTTGCTTTATCTGCCATTGCAAGTGGGGCGGATGGCTTAATGATCGAAGTGCATAATAATCCAGAAAAAGCTCTTTGTGATGGGCCACAGTCATTGACACCAGCTCAATTTCATTCTCTTATGAAAAAGGTTCAGCGGTTACAACCAATTTGTAAGGAGCTGTATGAAGAAGCAATCGCAGAAGGATAAGAGAGTTTTTGTCATTATTGAGAGAAGTGAGAGAAAAATTGTTTGCCTAAGTCATAAGAATAGTGTTAAAATCTTACTGAAGATCCCCACTTTCAGTTTTATACTGGTAAGTGGGGATCTTCCTGTGAGGAAATTGTGGACAAGTCAGTTTTGTCTTAGATACAATGTGGAAGGATAACAATAGAAGAAGTGATAGAAAAAGGAGGCAAAGGAAATATGAGCAGTCGGATCAATGAATTGGCACAGGGACTTCCTATTATTTTAGGTTCTGGTTCTCCAAGACGAAGAGAAATCCTATCTCAAGTTGGGATTTCTCATACAGTTATGGTAAGCGATATGGAAGAAGTGATCACAAAGTCTGAACCAGATCAAGTGGTGATGGAGTTAGCAGAACAAAAGGCAAGTCAGGTGGCAAAAGAAGTTTTAAACGGCGTTATCATTGGAGCGGATACGGTTGTTGCATCAAAGGGAAAAATACTTGGGAAACCAAAAGATAAAAACGATGCTTTTACCATGCTTAGTCAATTGAGTCAAGATATGCACTCTGTGTTTACAGGAGTGTGCATTCTTTTAAAAAAAGATGGTGTTCTTGTGGATAACATTATTTTTTGTGAAGAAACAAAAGTTAAAATGTGTGAACTGGATGAAGAAGAGATTCGGGATTATATTGCCACTGGTGAGCCAAGGGATAAGGCAGGGGCTTACGCAATTCAAGGCATGGCAGGGGCTTTTATAGAACGGATCGAAGGGGATTATTATAACGTGGTGGGGCTTCCTATCGCAAGGCTTGTAAAAGAATTAAAGTGTTTGTTAAAAAAGCAGAATAGAGAGTAAAGAAAAGAGATACCAGTAAGCAGAAGAAAGGAGGAATTATGAAGTATAAAAAGAAACAGATACTAGGAATTTTGTTATCAGCAATTCTTATACTCAATCTTTTGACGGGATGTACCAGTGCAGTACAAAAGAAAAAAGAAGGAGTATTTACCATATTAACATCATTTTATCCCATGTATATTATTGCATTAAATATTACCGATGGGGCAGAAAATGTGGAAATTCGCAATTTAGCCAATCCTTCCACAGGGTGCCTTCATGATTATCAAATGAAACCAACGGATATGGTGAATATGGAACAAAATGATGTTATGATCATCAATGGTGCTGGAATGGAAGAATTTTTAGAGGATGCCCAAAAGGGAATTGAAAATCTTCATATTATTGATGCTACACAAGGGCTTTCTCTCTTAGCATCTAAAGAAGTGCATAGTCACGATCATGACCACGAAGAAAGCGATCATGAGCATGGAGAGGAAGCGGATGTTCACGAGGAGGAACATAGCCATGAAGAACATGGACATGACCATAGTCATGGAGAATATAATGCCCATGCTTGGCTCAGTACGGATCTTTATCAACAACAAGTCATGCTTGTTGCAGAGGAACTTGCTAAGGCGAATCCAGAAAATGCTACACTTTATAAAGAAAATGCTCAAAAATATATTGAAAAAATACGTTCTCTTTCTGAGCTTATAAAAGAAATGCGTCCTTTAACAGAAGGGAAAAAAATTGTGGTATTTCATGAGGCATTTGCCTATTTAGCAAAGGAGCTTGGAATGGAAGTGATAGAGTCTTTGGAAGTGGAGTCAGATGCTGGACTTAGTGCAGGACAAATTCGTCATTTGATTGATGAAGTAAAAGAGTCAGGAGCGGACTTGTTATTATCAGAAAAACAGTATTCTGGAAATATTGGACATACCATAGAAAATGAAACAGGAATCAAGGATATTACCCTTGACTCTTGTGTCAGCGGTAAAATGGAAAAGGATAGTTATTTAAAGGCAATGGAAGACAATTTAAGGATATTAAAGGAGGCGTTGTCAAATGAATCACAGTTGCGGATACCACTGCATTAAAATTGAAAAACTTGGAGTAACCCTTGATCGAGAGCAGATCTTAAGAAATATTAATATTCACATTCACTGTGGACAGTTGACGACGATTATTGGACCAAACGGAGCGGGAAAATCCACGCTCATTAAGGCTTTGATTGGAGAGATTCCTCATGAAGGAGAGATTAAGTTTCGAGATATTCGGGATGATAAGCCCATTAAATTAAAGATCGGATATGTTCCTCAACAGCTTTCCTTTGATAAAAATACGCCTTCTACGGTCTATGATCTCTTTGCTTCCTATATTGGAAAAAGTCCTGTGTGTTTTTTCAAAGAAAAAAAGATCTATGAAAAAATCAAGGAACAGTTGGCGGTATTTGAAGCGGATAGTTTAATCGATAAGACACTTGGAGATTTATCCGGTGGTGAGTTACAAAGAGTGATGTTATCCATTGCTACTTATCCAATGCCAAACTTACTCGTTCTTGATGAACCGATTTCTGGTATGGATCGCAATGGGATGATGTTATTTTACGAACAGATCGATAAATTAAAAAAAGAATATGATATTTCCATTCTTTTAGTGTCCCATGATTTAGAGTTTGCATATCAATATTCTGATAAGATTATTTTACTTGATGAAACCATTGTATTTCAAGGAACACCAGAAGAAGCGTTTCAAAGCAAAAGATTTAAACAGATGTTTGGAAACATCCACTATGAAGGGGGGGAAAAGTAATGTTTCAATATCATTTTATGCAAAATGCCCTTATCGCTATTTTACTTATCACACCGATCTTTGGGATCTTAGGAACGATGATTGTCAATAACAAAATGGCATTTTTCTCGGATGCTCTTGGGCATTCTGCTTTTACAGGAATTGCGATTGGTGTCTTATTAGGCGTGCAAAATACTTTGCTTTCTATGGCTGTTTTTGGAATTTTATTTGCTCTTTTATTAAATTGGATTCGAAGAAGAAGTGTGGCGTCAACAGATACGGTTATCAGTGTATTCGCCTCTTGCGGAATGGCCATTGGTCTTGCTATTTTGTCATTAGGAGGGAACTTTGCAAAATATAATAGTTTACTTATTGGAGATATTTTAAGCATTACAAAGCATGAAATCATAGGGTTATTATTAGCCTTTGTGGGGGTTCTCCTCTTTTGGTTTTTCTGCTTTAATCAATTGCACGCCATAAGCATCAACCCTTCTTTGGCAAAAACAAAAGGAATTTCTGTGGAATTGATTGATAATTTATTTGTTGTGTTAATCGCGATTGTGGTCATGCTTTCCATTCAATGGGTGGGATTGTTGATCATCAATGCTCTGCTCATATTGCCAGCAGCATCGGCTCGCAATATTGCTTATAATATGCGTTCTTATCACTTGTATTCTGTTATCATTGCGATTGTTTCAGGGGTAACTGGTTTAATCTTGTCGTACTATCTTGGGATAGCCACAGGGCCAATGATTGTGATTGTTGCCTCTTGTATCTTTTTTATTACGTTATTGTTCAGTAAAAAGAAAAGCCGATAAAAGAGAGGAAAGAGAAAATGAAGAAAAAAGATATTTATTTGATCGTTTCTATTGTTCTATTGGCAATCATTGCTTTCATTGGAATTAAGTTAACACAAAAAGAAGGAAAAAGAGTCATTATCACTGTGGATGGAGAAATTTATCAAGAGGCAACCATTGATGAAGAAAAAGAGATTGAAGTGAAGACAGATCATGGAGTGAATGTGGTGCAAATTCATGAAGGGCAAGTGTCCATGATAGAGGCGGATTGTCCGGATCAAGTTTGTGTAAAACATAGTAAAATTAGCAAATCGGGAGAAACCATTGTATGCTTGCCACATAAAGTGGTAGTTGAAATTACTGGTGAAGAAAAGGAGCTTGATAGTCTTGTCCAGTAAGCGAGAACAAAAAAATAGACGGATTGCTTATTATGGTGTGTTAGTAACACTAGCTCTCGTTGCCTCCTATGTGGAAATGCTCATTCCAATTTCTGTTGGGATTCCTGGTGCTAAAATAGGGCTTGCCAATCTGGTTACGATGATAGCACTATTTTTAATGGGATGGAAAGATGCGGTGGCAATCTCTGTCATTCGAATTGTGCTATCGGGCTTTTTATTTGGCAATTTATTTGCAATTTTTTATAGTCTTGCAGGAGCTATTTTAAGTTTGCTTATTATGCTCCTTTTAAAAAAATTAGATTTTGGGATCGTGGCTGTTAGCACAGCCGGAGGAGTCTTTCACAATGTGGGGCAAATTTTATTTGCAGTGTTTCTTGTAGAAAATACAAAGTTATTTTATTATTTGCCCATTCTTCTCATTTCAGGAGTGGTAGCTGGTGTTTTCATTGGATGGATCGGCGGGCAGTTGATCCTACGGTTAAGAGGAGTTTTTCTTTAAAATACCTTTTGTTAAAAAGAATATAGAGAATCAAACATAAAAAAAGACGAGATACAAAAAATCTCGTCTTTTTTGTACAAACGATGTACACTTTAAATGACTTGTTTTAAAGTGAAATCTTCTGTCACAAGTAAAAGATCCGCTTCTTTTCCAACCGTGATAGAACCTACGGTATCAAAAATTCCAATGCTCTTTGCTGGATTTTTCGTTGCAGAGAGAATGGCGTCACCTTCTGGAACTCCAAAGGAAATTGCTCGTTTCATGCAGTCAAAAAGGTTGGTAGCAGATCCGGCAATCGTACCATTTTTTAAAGTAGCTTTTCCGTCAACAACAGTTACTTCTTGTCCACCTAGTTCATAGGTTCCATTTTCCATTCCTGTTGCCATCATGGAATCGCTGACTAAAATCACGCGGTTAGGGAACATTTTAAATGTGGCACGAATGACACTTGGATGTACATGGATTCCATCGCTAATTAGTTCCACATAGCTGTTCTCCGTATCAGAGGCGGCACCAACAAGTCCTGGTGCACGATGAGAATAGGCTGGCATGGCGTTGTAAAGGTGGGTAACGTGTTTTGCTCCCGCTTGAAATGCTTCCATACAGCAGTCATAGTCTGCACTTGTGTGACCAAGAGAAATGGTCACTTCATCTTTTTTCTCTCGAATAAAATCCATTGCTCCGGTTGCATTTGGAGCCACAGTAACAAGTTTAATCATTCCATGACTTGCCTCCTGACAGCGATCGAAAAATTCGGAGGACAGTTTTACGATATAAGAACCATCATGAGCTCCTTTTTTCTCTGGATCGAGGAATGGGCCTTCCATATTGATTCCAACAATAGTAGCCTTTGATGGATCGGGCTTTACTTGGCTTGCCGTTCCAAATACATCTTGTAATGTATCAATACCAAGTGTCATAGATGTTGGGCAATAGGAGGTGATACCATGGCTTTTTTCGTACTGCAAAATGATATTAAGTCCTTCCACATCCGCATCGCTAAAATCATGACCAAATGCACCATGACTGTGGATTTCGATAAGTCCTGGAATCACTTTTAATCCAGTTGCATCAATCACTGTCTGATCCGTAACCTCAGAAAGAGAGGATACAATTTTATGATTCTCAATGTAGATGTCTTCTTTTTGATAAGAACCATCTTCTTGGAATACAAGTCCGTTTTTTATAATCATACTAGCACCCCTTTTTCTTTTGCAATAGAAAGTGCATCTTGGTCAGCGATAACAATAACATCTGGATGAAGTTGGAGGATAGAACCTTGTACTTTTGGTGTAATGGCTCCAAAGAAGGAATCATAGACAGCCTGTGCCTTTGCAGTGCCAGATGCTAATAATAAAATAGTTTTTGCACTCATAATATTGCCAATTCCCATAGTATAAGCATATTTTGGTACATCTTCTTCGCTTTCAAAAAATCTTGCATTGGCTTTGATTGTGCTTTCTGCTAATTTAACACAATGCACCCCTTTTTTGAATTCATCAGAAGGTTCATTAAAACCGATATGACCATTTCCTCCGATGCCTAAGAGTTGAAGATCCGCTCCATGAAAAGATTCAATCAGTGCATTGTATTCCGCACAAGCGGTATCAGAATCTTTGGCAAGACCATTTGGTACAAAGGTATTCGCTTTATCGATATTCACATGATTGAAGAAGTGAGTATCCATGAAATAGCGATAACTTTGATCATGATCTCCTGATAATCCTTTGTATTCATCTAAATTGATAGAACGTACATTTGAGAAATCTAAATCACCGGATTGATATTTTTTTACTAAATGTTCATAGGTGCCAATTGGTGTAGAACCTGTTGCAAGACCTAGTACACAATTTGGAGTTAATAAAACTTTAGCAGAAATAATTTCAGATGCTTTCTTGCTCATATCTGCGTAATCTTTTGCTTCAATAATTCTCATAAACTCTTTCTGCTACTCAAAATATGGTCAAACATATCCATATTGAGATTTTTCCTTCTTCATAGAACCTCGCCTTGCCTAAGCTACTACGATTTGATCTGGTTCTC
>CASDVE010000027.1 GCA_949284175.1 uncultured Eubacteriales bacterium | reverse complement strand
TACCACACTTGCTAAAGCAACCATAAGTAATGTAACTATCACCGTATACTTCACAAGTTTTCCCATCATTTTTCCTTGTTGTAAATGAATAATCACATGGCAAATAGATACTAATACAAGGGGAACTACAATCATGCGAATCAAATGGAGAAATCCGCTTCCAAATAATTGGTACCAATTGCTTACTTCTTGAATCCATACGACTTCTGCTGGATCTTTTGGAAACCCTGCCACCATTTGAATGGCTAGTCCAAGTAACAATCCAAGAAAAGTTCCAATTAACACTACTTTTGAAAAACTCATTTTTTTCTTACGATATAACACATGGATCACATAAAATAATCCTGCTAAAACCGCGAGAAAAATAATTGTTCTAATATCACTAATTTTTAAAAATTTTGCAAAAAATTCTTGTTGCACGGATTCCCCTCCTACTTGGTTTTTAATATTTTTTGGATCTATTTTTTATTTTTCCCTCTATCCTTTCCTTCCTTATCACCTCCAAAATTTTTATTTATCGTATTTTCCTACTCTACTTTTTGATGTTGTCTACTTCCTAATATAACCAATATAGATCAGATAAAATAACGATGGTAAAGGAACCCTGCTACTTTCTATCATAACATATTTTGTTTTTTATGACTCTAAATATTTTTTTAGATATTTTCCTGTGTAAGATTGTTCCACTTTACAGATCTCTTCTGGAGTACCGCTGGCTACAACTATTCCACCTTTCGCTCCACCCTCTGGCCCAATGTCAATAATGTAATCCGCTGTCTTTATCACCTCTAAATTATGCTCAATCACAACAATGGTATTGCCACCTTCTTTTAATTGCTCTAAGATCTCGACTAATTTATGAACATCCGCAAAATGAAGACCTGTTGTTGGCTCATCCAGAATATAAATAGTCTTTCCTGTGCTTCGTTTGCTAAGTTCTGTGGCAAGTTTGATTCTTTGTGCTTCTCCACCAGAAAGTGTTGTGGATGGTTGTCCTAACTTAATATATCCAAGCCCTACATCCCGAAGGGTTTCTATCTTTCTACTGATGGAAGGTACATTGGAAAAGAAATCACACGCCTCTTCCACTGTCATTTCTAACACATCATAGATACTTTTATCTTTGTATTTTACCTCTAATGTTTCTCGATTATAACGATGTCCATGACACACTTCACAAGGGACATAGACATCTGGGAGAAAGTGCATTTCTATTTTAATGATACCATCCCCACTACAAGCCTCACATCGTCCACCTTTTTTATTAAAACTGAAGCGACCTTTATCATATCCTCTCGCTTTTGCATCCTTTGTCATGGCGAAGAGATCACGAATCTGATCAAACACGCCTGTATAAGTTGCTGGATTGGAACGTGGTGTTCGCCCAATTGGAGATTGATCGATATTGATCACTTTATCCAATTTTTCTATTCCAATAATTTTTTTATGAGCCCCCGGTTTACATTTTGCTCGGTTCAACTCTTTTGCAAGGCGTTTATATAAAATTTCATTGACAAGAGAACTCTTTCCAGAACCAGAAACTCCGGTAACACAAGTAAAAATCCCCAGTGGAAACTTCACATCAATTTGCTTTAAATTATTTTCAGAAGCACCAATGACTTTCATAAATCCATCTGGCTTCTTTCTTTCTTTTGGAACAGGAATTTTAATTCTTCCACTCAAATAAGCTCCTGTTATGGACTCTGGAACTTCCATAATCTCTTTTGCCGTTCCTTGTGCAATGACCATACCGCCCCTTGAACCAGCCCCTGGTCCAATATCCACAATATGATCCGCTGCCCACATTGTATCCTCATCATGTTCTACTACAAGGAGCGTATTGCCAAGATCTTTTAAATTTCTAAGAGTTTTAATCAACTTATCATTATCCCTTTGATGAAGTCCAATGCTTGGCTCATCTAAAATATAGGCAACCCCAACAAGTCCAGAACCGATCTGTGTGGCTAAGCGAATTCTCTGTGCCTCTCCACCGGATAAAGTTCCCGTCGCCCTTGCAAGGGATAAATAATCAAGCCCGACATCAAGTAAAAATCCAATTCTTGCTCGAATCTCTTTTAAGATTCCTTTTCCGATGAACTCCTGTCGCTCTGATAACTGCATATTTTGTAAAAATTCATTGACATGATCAACAGACATCTCTGTCACTTCTGCAATATTTTTATCCGCCACTGTAACCGCTAAAGACTCTGCCTTTAATCGCTGACCATGACACGTTTCGCATGGAGTTACTGTCATATAGGTTTCATATTCTTGTTTCATGCTCTCTGAAGACTCTCGATAACGGCGTTGCACATTTTTAATCAGCCCTTCAAATGCCACATCATACACGCCTTCCCCACGCTGACCTTTATAATATACCTTTACTTCATGTCCGTCTGTTCCATATAAGAGAATATTTTTTACTTCTTCGGTCAACTCTTCAAATGGTGTATCCAAGCTAAAGTGATATTCCTTTGCAAGGGCATCTAAAATGGCTCTTGTATAGCTTTTTTTATCCGTACAAGACTGCCATCCTATCACTGAAATTGCACCTTCTGCAATGCTTAATTTTGTATCTGGAATCATGAGTTCAATATCAAATTCCATTTTATTACCAAGACCATGACAGGTTGGACACGCTCCAAATGGATTGTTAAAGGAAAAACTTCTCGGTTCTACTTCATCAATGCTAATGTTGCAATCTGGACAAGAAAAACTTTGACTAAACTGCATCTCTTCTCCACCGATAATATCCACAATCATCAGACCTTCTGCCAGTTCTAATACTGTTTCAATGGAGTCAGCAAGTCGCTTTTCAATGCCTTCTCTTCGTACAAGGCGATCCACAATAATTTCAATATTATGTTTTTTATTTTTCTCCAACTTGATCTCTTCGGATAAATCATATAAGTTTCCATCCACACGCACACGCACATAGCCACTGCGTTTTGCATTTTGGAACACTTTCACGTGTTCTCCTTTCCTTCCTCTTACGATTGGTGCTAATAACTGAAACTTTGTGCCTTCTTCTAGTTTCATGATTTCATCCACCATCTGATCCACCGTCTGCTTTTTGATCTCTTTTCCGCATTTTGGACAATGTGGGATTCCAATTCTAGCATATAACAATCGGAAATAATCGTAAATTTCTGTTACTGTTCCCACCGTAGATCGCGGATTTCGATTGGTAGACTTTTGGTCAATGGAAATCGCAGGGGATAACCCTTCAATTTTATCCACATCTGGTTTTTCCATTTGTCCTAAGAACTGTCTTGCATAGGAAGACAGCGATTCCATATAACGTCTTTGCCCTTCTGCATAGATCGTATCAAATGCAAGAGAAGATTTCCCAGAACCACTGAGCCCCGTTAACACAACAAATTCATTTCTTGGAATCTGTAAACTAATATCTTTTAAATTATGTTCTCTTGCTCCTCTAATCTTGATATATTCTTTTTTCTCGCTCATACTAGCCTCTTTCTATTTTGATATCGTTTGTATTCTTAATTTCTTCTTCCTCATTTTTCTCATTGCAAAGTTAATTTCATCGGTGTATACACAATTCCTCTATAAGAAGTTTTCTGTCCCATTGTCCTAAAACCCAAAGATGTATAAAACGGACACTATAAAAAGACATTCGTTGCATCTTTTGGTAAATGATAAACTTGTTGTAAATAGAATCTAGCCCCATCCTCTTCCTTTTCCTCATAAGGATAAGAAAGTGCTTTCCCAACACTTCTCGCCACTTTGGCAAATAAATCGCACATCACAAAAACGGACTGCCATATATGCTCAATGGTGCTATCTGAATAAGTTTTTAATAAACCTTCATATAATTCTTTTGGTAAGTACCGATATAAATACTTCCCAGATTTACCAACACTACAAGAAAAGTTAGTCATAATACCTGCTTGCCATGAGAGCATCATAACAAGACAAGGGCGTACATAAAAATTCAGCATATCCATGACATAAGGGACTTCTTCTCTCCAAAGTCCCTTTGCCACGTTATTTAAACACCACCAAAATTCATTACACTGACAAGCAAATTCTTGTTTTGTTGGTCTTTTCACATAGTACTGCTCATCAGTCGCTTTTTCCACAGAAGAAAAAAGCCCATCTTTATCAAGAAACACCTGACACAGTCTATCCTCTTTCATTGTCTTCTTTGCAAAGGCAATGGAATTTACATGGAGATCGATACGATTTCCATCTTGAAAGATAACAAGCCATCCAAAACTTTCCTCAAGATTACAAGGTTTTCCAACAAGTAAATCCAGTTTTTCTGGCATCTGCATATAAAGCGGTTCTCCAAACTTGTAAATCCAGTTCTTATCTTCATAAAATGGCTTTGTATCGGTTACCACATACACAATATCATAGTCTTGAAAAATATCCTTAATAGCATACTTATTGGTACGAGATCCATTCATATAGACAGCACGAATTTTCTCATCTTCTTTTGCAGTGGTAAGAATCAAATCAAACATTTCTTGTTCTGTTCTCATTTTCATATTCCAAACGCCCCCTATCCACGCTTTTCATTACCATTACATCGTTATTCCTTATGATAATCCCGAAGAGCAATCTTTAATTCCATCAACTCATCACGAAGAACTGCCGCCTGTTCAAAGTTAAGTTCTGCTGCTGCTTGGTTCATTTTCTTTGTCACTTTTGCAATCTCTTCTTTTAATTCTTTTTCGGTCATGGACTCAATGTCTTTTTCTTTTTCTCGTTTTATAACCTCTTCTTCATTGGTTACTTTAATCAAATCACGCACTGCTTTTACAATAGTCTTTGGCGTGATTCCATGTTCTTTATTGTATTTTTCTTGAATAGCACGTCTTCGCTCTGTTTCCGTTATGGCAAAGTTCATGGAACGAGTAATCGTATCGGCATACATAATCACGTGTCCTTCACTATTTCTTGCCGCACGACCAATGGTCTGCACTAAAGAAGTTTCTGAACGCAAAAATCCTTCTTTATCCGCATCCAAAATTGCCACCAATGTAATTTCTGGAATATCAAGTCCTTCACGCAATAGATTGATTCCTACAAGAACATCGAATACGCCCATTCTAAGATCGCGAACAATCTCCACACGTTCCATCGTATCAATATCAGAATGGAGATATTTTACTTTAACCCCCACTTCTCTCATATAATCGGTCAGATCTTCTGCCATCCGTTTTGTAAGGGTTGTAACAAGGACTTTATGTCCATTGGCAACCTCTTTATGAACTTCCGCTAATAAATCATCAATCTGACCTTCCACTGGTCGCACTTCAATCTTCGGATCTAATAATCCTGTTGGTCGGATGATCTGTTCCGCTCTTAACAATTCATGCTCCCCTTCATATACATTTGGAGTGGCGGAAACAAAAAGCATTTGATCAATTTTGCTTTCAAATTCACTAAAATTAAGTGGTCGGTTATCCTTTGCTGATGGCAAACGAAATCCATAATCAACTAACGTGGATTTTCTAGCTTGATCCCCTGCATACATCCCTCGAATCTGAGGAATTGTGATATGAGATTCATCCACAATAATTAAAAAATCATCCCCAAAGAAATCAATTAATGTATTCGGTGCTTCTCCTGCCTTTCCACCAGTTAAATGCCTAGAATAGTTCTCAATTCCAGAACAAAAACCAGTTTCTTTTAACATTTCCATATCGAAATTGGTTCTTTCTGCAATTCTTTGTGCCTCTAATAACTTATCATTTTCTTTAAAATAAGCCACCTGCTCTTCCATTTCCTTTTTAATGGCAACGACAGCTTGTTCAATTTTCTCCTGAGGCACGACATAATGGGAGGCTGGGAAAATGGCAACAAAGTTTAATGTCGCTTTCATTTCTCCTGTCAACACATCTACTTGAACAATGCGATCAACTTCATCACCAAAAAATTCCACTCTCACTGCATCTTCAAAGGTGGAAACTGGTAAAATCTCCAATACATCCCCTTTTACACGAAAACTACCTCTTTTAAAATCCAACTCACTTCTCACATACTGAATATCAATCAATTCTCGAATGACATCATCCCGATCCTTTTGCATTCCAGGACGCAAAGAAATCATCATTTCTGTATAGTCTTCTTTGCTACCAATCCCATAAATGCAGGAAACAGAAGACACAACAATGACATCCTTTCGTTCAATTAATGCTGCGGTCGCACTATGACGAAGTTTATCAATCTCATCATTGACTGCGGAATCTTTCTCTATATAAGTATCTGTGGATGGTACATAGGCTTCTGGCTGATAGTAGTCATAATAGGATACAAAATATTCAACCGCATTATTTGGAAAAAATTCCTTAAATTCACTATAAAGCTGTGCTGCAAGGGTTTTATTATGGGCAATAATCAGCGTTGGCTTATTTAACTTTTCAATCACATTTGCCATAGTAAAGGTCTTTCCTGACCCAGTCACTCCAAGAAGTGTCTGAAATTGATTCCCTTCTTTAAATCCATTGACAAGCTGTTCTATCGCCTGTGGCTGATCCCCTGTGGGTTGATATTCCGATACTAACTCAAACTGCTTCATAAACACAAACCTCCTTGTAAATATTTTTCTAATCGAATCCTCTTTCACTCATTTTGCGTCATTCTTTCATATACTATAAGCTATCTTACCATAGGAGGTGAGAGAAATCAATCATTTTACAAACATACGTTCTTTTTTCTATATCAATATATCTTTCTATTTTATTAATATAAAAGAGATTCTTACCTTATCTACACATTCCCTTACCTCTTATTTTTTCCCATAGATTTTAAGACTATAAAGACTAACCAAAAAATCCATCCACATAGGCGTAAAATATCCTCAACCATCTCCCCATATAATTCTCCTACAACAAGGCTTCCTAAAAGCAATCCAATGGATATCATACCTAATATCACTAATACTATATTTTTCATCTCACTCACCCTTCTCAAATTGCATAAAAATTTTTTATTTTATAAGTAAGATTATTGTTCTTCTACTAATTCCATTTTCCATATATCATCAATGTTAATAATAACTATCTTATCAGAACTAATCATAATGGAATGTTCCTCATAAAACTCATCATTAAAATATCCGATTATTTTTTGACCATTGGTAAATGTAACTTTTACTTTCTTATCGTACATATCATAATACTGATTATGAAATTCTTCACTTGTCATAATGCTCCCTCCTATCCATTATTTACTAACTTTATTATACTATTTTCTTACAAAGTCCCCACATCTTTTTATAACATTTCGTCCATACTATATTCTACCCAATATTTACTAGGATTTCTTTGTGTGGTATAGTAAAGAACGACAAATAATATTTTAACAAAGGAGTAAAGGTATGTTTTTTGTGTATGCAATATTTTTTATTGTAAGTTTTGGGGCATCTATTATTGGAGCAATTTGTGGTATTGGAGGCGGTGTCATTATTAAACCAGTCCTAGATTCTTTTGGAATCCTTAGCGTATCTTCCATCAGCTTTTTATCTGGTTGCACAGTACTTGCTATGTCTTGCTATTCTGTCATCCGTTCTAAGCTATCTAAAAATTCTAGTATTGATATGACAACAGGAACTCCTTTAGCCATTGGAGCCATTGTTGGGGGAATCACTGGAAAGAATCTCTATCATTTTGTGGCTTCTCTTTTTTCTGATCCAAACACCATTGGAGCGGTTCAGGCAATTTTACTTGGTTTTGTTACTTTATTAACCCTTATTTATACTATCAAAAAAGATAAGATAAAAACCCATGAATTTCATAGTGTTATTCTTTGCTTGGTCATTGGATTTTTCTTAGGGGTGATGTCCTCCTTCTTAGGAATTGGAGGTGGTCCGATTAACCTTGTTGTTCTTTATTATTTCTTCTCCATGACAACAAAGGTAGCAGCTCAAAATTCTCTTTATATTATTTTATTTTCACAGGCATCCAACTTTTTTACGACAGTATTCACAAATAGTGTGCCTAACGTTTCCCACTTGCTTTTATTTGGTATGATTTTATGTGGAATTTTAGGTGCTATGGCGGGACGGGCAATTAACAAAAAGATTGATGATGCCATTGTAGACAAGCTATTTATTTTATTGATGGGAGTTATTATTTTAATTAATGTCTATAATACTTTCAAATATTTAGGGTGATGGTTTTCATTTCAAATTGCAGGAACTGTTAGAATAGATTCCATCGTTTATATAAACGCAAAAAGTAGGTGAAGAATAAACATTCAACACCTACTTTTGTTGCTTTCTTTCATCATTCTGTTACAAGAAAATACCATTTAACATTGCTACTATCATCATCTGCTACTTGCACACAGATAGCTCCGTTATCTTCTGATGCTTCTTTAATTCCTAAATATAAACCACTCCATCTGTTTTTAATCTTATATTGTCCTGAATCATCCGCAATGATTTCCCACATCTGATTCCAACCGCCATTATCATCATATTGAATGCAAGGATCTCCTTCTTTTGTTGATAACCCTTTTATATCCAATACTTTTCCACTATTCTTATTGATAATTTTATAATAGTTTCCTTCTACTTTTTCAAAGTACCATTTTTGACTATCCCATTTTCCATAAGAATATTGCTCTATATTGGCTAAATTTTCCAAAGAACATTAAAATACAAAAAATCCCCTCTTTTCCATATCTCATACGCTTCCTCCCACTTTTATATGGACAACTGCTGTTTTACAACTTTCAGCCTCCACTTCCACTTGAATCATTCCTTGTTCTTTTCCCGCACGCACCACCGCTAACGCATAACCATCATACGTTTCGCACTCCACACTATCATAGCGTTCTTCTGAACTTGGATTTGCATTGCCAAGTGCCATCAAATATCCTGCCCCTTTTACCTTTACCGTTATCTTTTTCTTAATTTCCCGATTGATAACCCCATTCTTATCTCTTAACTTTATCATAATAAAAGCAAGGTCTTCTCCATCTGCCTTTAACTCCAATCCATCGGTTTCCAAATCTAATTCAACTTCTTGGTTCGCAGTAAACAGTGAAAAACTCTCCTCCTCTTTTCCCTTGCGATAAGAAATTGCTTTAAGCTCTCCAGACTCATATACCGTTTCGTAACAAACCGTATAGCGATTCTGCTCTCCTGCTGGTTTTCTTCCTAAGCTTTGTCCATTCAAAAACAGTTCCACTTCTTCTGCATCAGAATAAACATACACTCTTGCTGGTTTTCCTTCATATCCTGTCCATGTCCAGCTTTCAATGGTATCCCTATCCATCCAAGGGGTTTTTGAATGCTCTAATCCATATCGGTTCACTCGTTCTACGGCAATATAAGGCTGTTTTCTCAATCCGTATACGATTTCTCTTAAATAGCTGATGGGACGTCTGTATCCTATTAAATCAATATCCCCTATATAAGCAGTTCTCTCTGGATATACACTTGAAAAGTTAGCTGTTCCATCATAGTGAAAAATACCACATCCTGCTTCTCCAAGATAATCATATCCTGTCCATGTAAAATCGCCCAGCACGTGAGGATTCCTCTTAACGATACTCCAAAGTCTGACAATATCCGCCGGATAAGTTTCCGTACCGACAACTGTCTTATTTGGATGCAGTTCTTTTTCCATCTCATGTCGCCCTGTCAGATAATTTAGTCCTATCACATCACAAGTGGACGCACAGCCTTCTAATGCCTCAGAGAGCAATGGATGTTTGGAAAAATAATCTCCCTTTTCTCCTTCCATCAAACTCATAAAACTATTTAAAGCATTGCTTCCCTCTCCATTGCCTTGTTTCGAAGTGTTGGTAGTTCCAAATTTCTCTGCCATCTCCTTCATAATCGGACGAAGTCGATATCCTGCTGCCATCAGACCATTTAGTCCATTGGTTGTATACCGAGTGGAATCGAGCTCATGAAATTTACTACATATTTTTCGATTCCAGTAAGCTCCTGCCTCTGAACCAACTTCTTGTATTTCGTTTCCCGCAGAATACAAAATAACACATGGATGGTTATAATCTTTTGCCACCATTTTTTCTACCACATCTTCCCAACAGGCTTCAAATTGAGAGGCGAAGTCATACGGATTCTTATGTACGGTCCACATATCACTGAGTTCATCCATGACAAGAACGCCATACTTATCACACGCGTTTAAAAATGCCTTACTCATAGGGTGATGGGAACTTCTTACACTATTAAATCCAGCCTCCTTTAGCTGACGACATCTTCTCTCTTCTGCCTTTTTTAACGTGGTAGCTCCTAAAATTCCATTATCATGATGGATACAACTTCCACGCAATTTTATCTCTCTTCCGTTAATCCGTACACCATGTTTTGCATCAATGGTCAGAGTACGAATACCAAACTTCTCCACTGTCTTATCCAAAATCTCTTCATGAGAAAGGATGACCACTTCACACTCGTAAAGCTCTGGAGAATCACAACTCCATAACTCTGGTTGCTCAATACAAAAAGAATGATAGGTATTTCCTTCTTCCTTTGGATAAAACACGATGGTCTGTTGATCCTGTGCAACCCATTTCCCTTTTCTTAATAGGTTCACTTGCACCTGAAACTTCTCTCTCTTACAAGAAATGCTTTTTATGTTTGTTTCCACTTGCACAATGGCGGATTCCTTTGACGCCATAACCGTTCGAATCCGCAATCCATCTGTCTGTAAATGGATTCGTTCTCCGACCATCAACTTGACATCTCTATAAATTCCACTGCCTGTATACCACCGACTATTTGGCATCATGGAGTTATCCGCAATGACTTTAATCGTATTTTCCACACCATAGTTTAACCATGGATTCAGTAAAACATAGAAATTAGAATATCCATATAAATTTCTTAAAACAAAAGCTCCGTTGATATAAACTTCCGCCGTCTGATAGACCCCTTCAAACTCCAAAGTCACTTCTTTTTCTTCCCACTCTTTTGGTGCTACAAATGTTTTTTGATAACAATATCTTCCTCCTGGATAAAATCCCGTTTGTGCTCCATTTGGCGTATCCGGTGTCCGCTCTTCATAAATCATAGCATCATATGGTAAATGCACCTCTTTTGCTTCTGATTTTCCCATATAAGCATTCAAAGCTAAATTGCCATCTTCTTTTAACACCTGCCATTGATCATTAAAGTTCTCTCGAATCATGCCTTTTCTCCTTCTATATGTATCCTATCCCATTCTCTATTTGCTTTTTCTACCTTCATAAAATAGAGCAAGATAATTAAAATCACTCCAAAAATAACTGGTACCACTGCGTATAAAACAAAAATCATGTTGATGGCACTTGCAGTCTGAACGGTTGCCATTCCATCAAATCCTCCTACTTCTAACATCCATCCTAAAATAGCAGTTCCAACTCCACCACCGATTTTTACACCAATAGAAGAACAACTAAACATAACGCCGTCAATTCTCTTTCTTTGCGTTCTCCATGTATAATCACTAGTTTCTGCAACAAAAGCATGTAATGTTCCAATGAGTGGCCCACCTGCCATATTTCGTAAAAACGCAAACACAAGCATAAGCATTAAGTTTTTATTGAGTGCAGCTAAGATAAATCCAATTCCCATAATGAAAGAAAGAATACGAGTGATGAGATTTAATTTCCACATACTTCCACACTTTTTCACTAAGACGGGGGTAAAGGAAAGAATCAACATAACAGGAATCAAACTGACTAAAGAAAACGTTCCTAGCAACGCTGGATCTCCCATATAGTAAGTCATAAAATAAACGCCTACTCCTTGGGTAATTCCACTATAAATATAATTGACAAGGTATATTAATAAAATGGTAATAAAATAAGGATTTTTAACAAGCAATCGAAAAGATTCCATATAGCCAATTTTTTGTACATCTTCTCCCTTTTTTTCTACTCCATTTTCATCTATGATCTCATCTGGCACTTCTTTTACCATTAAAACACTAAAGGTATTAACAACAAGAGAAATAATCGAATAAATAAGAGCAACAGTTCCCCATCCTTTTGCACCACCGCCAAATTTCTCCACCAATCCCATTGTATTATAAGCAATGACTAGGGTTGTAAATGTTGCGAATATAAAACGAATGGAACCTAGTTGCACTCTCTCTTTTGAATTTTTTGTGATCTTTGCAGACAACGCCGCATAAGAGATACTATTTACCGTAAAGAAGATCGCATTATATGCCGTATAAAATACAAAGAAATACACATACTGCATTGTTTTTCCCATATCCGGTATACAAAAAGATAACAACAGTGTAATGGATACCCCGATCTGTCCATACAGCATCCACGGGCGTGCCTTCCCCATTTTACTTTTCGTTCGATCCATGATAGTTCCAAATATGACATCGGTAAAACCATCAAATATCTTGGATACCATCATTAAAGTACCAATCATTAAACTATTAAGCCCGATGGTATTCGTCAAATAAATCATAATAAAACTGGACATTAATCCATATCCACAATTGGCAGCCATATCCCCCGAACCATACGCAACCTTTTGATACCACTTTAAATACTTCTTTTCCTCCATATGAAGTCCCTCCATTTCTTTACATTTTCAGCATTTTTATGTATACTAAGTTATATAATAAATAAATATTAGCAAATATGCACAATTCAAACAATGTCATAAATATGGGATTCCCACTCATTTTTGTATCATATATGTGAATATTTATTTTTATTGGAGGGGACAAAGTGGAAAAGAAACGAACAACTACTCATAACAATTCAAATTTCGTCACTGGAAATATTATACAAATACATAACACCAACGATCATTTCAGTTCCTATATGGATCTACTGGTGCCAATTCAACTCACATTAGAATACTGTCGTGGTGCAGGAGAAGGGGATTTTCTAAATATTCTCATGCTTTCTCCCAAAGAAACATTCTTTTACCGATATGATACAGGTACTTCCCTAAATAAATTCAATACACGCTCGCCCCACAGGCATAACTTTTATGAACTCATGATTGTATTAAATGGAGAGGTTTATCAACAAATAGAAGGAAAAGATTACTTATATACCACAGGTAGTTGCTGTCTTATTAATCGAAATATTGTTCATCGTGAGAAATTTATAGGAGAAGCAAAACTGCTTTTTATTGGACTTTCCATAGATTTTATCAATCAAATATTTAAAGAAGAACAAGACTATTTTTTACATAACCATTATTTAAAAGAAAATTTTGCTTTTCATTTTATGGAAGAAAATATTCAAACTTCGGAACAAAAAAACTATCTGGATTTTTTTCCTTCCTATCAAAATCAAAATAGTGTGGAAAACCTGCATCTTCTATCCGAGCTCTTGTTAAGCCAAATGCTATATCCAAAATTAGGAAGCACTTATGCAGTAAAAAATACAATCTGTGAACTCTTCCATTATTTGAACACAGAATCCTTATTCCATATTACACCAGTAAAGCTAAAAACCCGATCAGACTATTTGTTATTTTCTCGCATTTCTCATCTTTTAGAAGATACTAACGGATGTTTAACACGTTCTGATCTTGAGCAAGTGTTAAATTATAGCGGAAATTATCTCAACACCATCTCCAAAAAATATGCAGGGGTATCACTATATGAATATGGACTCACTTTTCGTTTAAAAAAGGCTTCTCAACTTTTAGCCACTACCAATTCTTCCATTGCATCTATTTGTTTAGAGCTAGGCTTCTCCAATCGAACACATTTTTATCAACTGTTTGAAAAGGAATATGGTGTTACACCAGGGGATTTTCGAAGCAATAAGAAGCACGCTTTGGGAACTTCTCTGACTCGCAGATAGTCCCCATAGGTGAGCATACATACTCTCTCATAGCTCGTTGTCTTTGCATAAACAAAAGAAAGGCAACCCTTTACCGAGTTGCCTTTTGTGGAATAAAAGTTCCTTTTCCAATTGGTTTCATTCATTGTTGTATCGCTCTGAATAAACCGCTTTGCCTATGAGCTTATCCAATGGTTTAAATAATAAGAAGCAAACAATCACATTGCCAATGCAGTGTGGAATATCATAGAGCAGTCCTGCCACCCAATAAGCAAAGGCGGCTTTTACTCCACTTAATACTAGATAAGGTAAGGCACAAAGTGCTCCAAAAGTGATTCCAAATACTCCTGAAAGAAAACTCCAAAATAGAACAGAAGTCTGTTTCTTAAAGCATAATGTTATCACCGCTAAAATACTCCATAAATACAAGTAACTAATCCACCACAGCCCAAATCCATAGAGTAGACCTTCCAACAATACAAATCCATAAATAATGAAGAATACTTTTTTCCTAAAATGAATGGTATATAAAATAATGAGTAGACTCACTACTTCTACATTGGGTAAGAAGCCTAATGCCACTTGGGAAACAAATAAAATAGAAGTAAAAATTGCCATGAGAACAAGTTCTCTTGTCTTTAAACTTATCACTTAATATCCTTCTTTCAATGTGAGTTCATATTGTTCTCCATCCATAATCGGTGTTTGGCTTGCTGAGGTATTTAACTGCTCTCCATTTTTTGTAATACACCACCATTGTTGCTTTGTATCATCTGCCTCTTCCCCATCTACGGAAGTGATAAAAAGACCATACTCTCCCTCTTCTCCTTCCACTAAATGTTCTACTTTTAAGACATCAGCAAGATACTCGGCATCTGTTTGATATTCAAATGTTTTTTCCTCTTTATTTCCATGTACCACCAAAACTTTAATTGTCTTATCACCTTCTACTGCTTGTGGTTTAAAATGAGAATATAAAAACCATGCTAGAACACATAATACAAGCAATCCGACAATTCCTAACAAATATTTTTTTTCTTTCATATAATTCCTTTCTTTTCCTATTCACTTTCTAGTTGCTATGTCTATCCTTGAATGATTGTAAAATAGTCTTACTAAAATAGCAACTAAAATCTTAATAATTGATTGTATAAGAACGATGAGAAGCACGCTTTGCGAACTTCTCACGTTCGCAAGCAGTCGTCATATAAGAGCATACATGCTCTTGCATGACTCGTTGCTTTCACGTAAATAAAAATAACCCACACAAGAGAATCCATTCCCTTGCATAGCTTATTATCTAATCTTCCACATATTCTTTTAATTTCGGAAATTTATCCAAATGTTCTCTAACATAATTTCGCTTAAAGGCTGCAAACTGTGATTCTCTCTTTAATAGTGCCTTTAATGTCCTCAAAGTTACTTTTGAATTCGGTTGCTTTTTATAAGAATCTAATTTCGTATAGAGAACATTCATCTCTTCTTGTAATTTTTCCAATCTCTTTTTACTTTTATAAATTCGCATTCCCGTATCACATACATTAAATACTTCCTGCACTAACTCAGCTGTTCTGACTGATTTTAAATCAGAACTATCCTTAGACTGAATACAAACATTATTCTCTTCTAATCGAAATTCAATGACTTCCTCTGGATCTCTTTTACAACAGTCTAATATAACTTCATCATACTTCTCTTTATTTTTCACCCCATTACAATGTCCACATGATAAAAATAAATTTTCCCAGTCAAACTTTCTCTCTTTATATTTTCCATTTTTATGGGGAAGTAAATGCTCCACTTGTGGATCTTGTAACTCCTTTAGTTCGCATATATAACATTTTTCATGAAAATCATGTAATAATTGTGCTACAACATCTGGTTCTGAATAACTTCCATTGACTTTTTTGTATTCTAAAGCTAAAGATTTTGGGGCAGGAAAGGTTCTTTTAATCTTAACCATTATATATCCTCTCTATTTTCAAACTCCAATTTTAACCGCTTATATTCTGTCGTGATATCAAAAGCTAAATAATCTGGTATCTCCTCCAAAAATATTTCTAGCTTAGCGATTTCTTCGAAATCTTCATCAGAAAGCTCTTCTTTTTTTACTAACTCCTTATACCTTTCATATTTTTCTTTTAATAAATCGGACATAGAATCCGCTTTAAAGTATCCTTCCACTATTCCCTCATAAGGCACATCAATTAATCCATGCTCGATTAAAGTATGCTGTTCTAAATCGTATATCACCACATTTTCTATACTATTTAAAATAAATGGTGAATGGGTGGATACGATAAATTGAATATTAGGAAAGATTGTCGTTAACCAATCTAAAATTTTTCTTTGTAATTTTAAATGCAGATGTGTTTCTATTTCATCAATCAAAATAATTCCAGTCATATCATATTGAAATTTTTTATTAGTATACTTTTCCATCCGAAGCATAATGTCAACTACAATATCCAAAATAGCCGCATATCCACTTGATAATGTATTAAAATCAAACGCCTCTCTTCCTTCTTGATATAAATGGAAAGTAAAAGTATCTTCATCAAATTCTAAATTCAAAGTAGAATCTTGAAAGATTTTTTGCAATAGATGCTCAAAATTCTCAAACCATTCTTTAATGCTCTCTGCTTTTTCTGCTTTCCCTCCAGCTATCGCTAATGCCTGTGTCATCTTTAAATCCAATAAATATTTAATAAAATTCTCTCTAGGAGTTTCTGTAACTCCATAATTTTCTTTTATATCTACTTTTTCTACATGCTTTGGAATCTCTGCTTCAAATTTACGTTCTGCTTTATAATATCCAACGATAAAAGCGCCTTTTCTAAACTGTATGTTTATCTCTTTTAATGGAACATTAAATTCCACTTCTACATTTTGTTGCTCCAGTAAATGGTCTACAAATTGTTGTTCTTGAACAGAAGTAAAATTTTTCCATACTGTATCATTTATTGATGTAATTGATTGAAAGAGTTGAACAATCGCTTCTAAAATACTAGTTTTTCCACTACCATTTTTTCCTGTAATAATCAGATGCTTCATTCCATTTTTTGATAGTGAAATTGTCATATTATTTAAATGACGAACTTTTCTTATTTTTAATTCTGATATATAAAATTGTTCCATATTCACACTCCCTACTTTAATATTATTTCCATATTATACCAAAGATAGGCTATTACATTCGGTATCTTTGTATGCTTCCTGTAATAGCCATCTTTCTATTCTTTTTATATCAATATTATATTTTTACCTTCCACCTCATAAATTGGAGATATACTTTCTTCGATGGGCTGATTCGTATAAATCAACTTTGTCAATTGATACGTATTTACATTTTCTGTTAAACCAGTGGGCAAGTCTTCCTCATATCGGAATAAAAGTTCCTCCATCTCCTCTTCCTCAACATCTGGATCCCATTGTACTTCATTTTTTGGCATAAGACTATGAATCATTATACCTTCTTCTTTTTTCTCTCTTCCCTCTAAACAAACTGGATTCCAAATCTCTGCTGGATGATCATTCTTTCCTAAATAAGGGATATAAATACATTTTCTCTTTAAAATAAAATCTGCTAGTTGTTCACTCACTTCATCAACTATTGCAAAATAAATCTCCCATTCAGGATTCTCAATCCACTGCTCCTTTACAATGAGATTCCCCCCTTGTTCAAAAGAAGCATAACCTACGGAATTGTTGAATACTTGGATCTTCTTTGGAAAAATACCATATTTACTTTTTGGAATAATTGCCAACCTTAAATTCTTTAACTTTTCATAAAATTCAGGATATGCCTTTCCCTTTTGGGATTCATAACCTTTGTATCCCAAAATTGCTCCAAACATTCCTAGCAAAGCAACCTTATGAATCTGATTATATGTAAAATAAACATAAGAATTCACATCTGGTTTTTTAAAAAATGCGTGTTCTCCTTTTAATGTGAATTTTACGAACCTCATATTTTACACCTCTTTCTGTGTAAAGATATGATAACATTTCACTCCCTCAATATCGGTTTCAATTTCTGTTGTGGATGGATTATAATAAATTTCAACTTTTTCAATCTGCTCTTTCATTTCATTTAATAAACTTCCACAGAACACTGAAATTTTATTTTTATCTTCTCCTTTTTCAAAACGAATCATACTTGTTAGATTTGGTAAATAACAGTCAGGTGCTGTTTCTACAAAAAGACCAAACTCATTTTCACAACCTTCTTTTGCGTTAGTCGCATAAGAGGTAGCTGCAACTAAAGAAGTTTTCTTAAACGTTTCATAGTCTTCTTCTGTATATCCCTCCGTTACCCCTAATTCCACATATTCCTTATAGGCGAAAGGATTTACAGAAAATGGATAAAAATAATGAGCCTCATCACTGACAATCTTTGTTCCAAGAGTGGAGTTTTTCGCATCTTTCGCTTTTGGATCGATAAATGGAGATAAAATTTGCTGTTCTTGAGCCTCTGATTCTTCATAATAATTCATTCCTTGTCCAAACTGCACTGCACCTGTAATAGAAATATTATTCTCTTTTTCTGCAAAAGTAGCACCAAAATTTTTTACATCAATCGCTTGAAATAAATTCGTAACTACTGTTTTTTGGTTTTTTAAATCCTTTACACCAAAAATAAATTCATATCGTTCCTTTAATTTCATCGGAACTAAATTTCCTGTCTTATTTTCAAAATGTAATGATTTGATATATAATACTTTTTCTCCCTGTTGATCCCACATTTTCTTCATTGGATATTTAAACGCTTTATCACTTCCAAAAATTTTTCCTTCACTTGTGCTTTTAGGATATCCCGTAAAATCCGCATTCCAATTAGCCATAATAGAAGCAATCCCTAAAACTCCATACACTCTCTTATTCATCATAAAATCATTCCTCCTCCATTATTTCTACACTATCTTCATTTTTTTCTACTTTTGATTCCTCATAAAATAAATTATCATCTGCAAAACCTGCCACAAGCCAAATTTTATCCAATTTCCATTCTTCTCTCACCTGTTGCAATCTTGCAAATGTTCTCTGAAAACGATTTATAAATTTAAATCTATAATTATACTTTTGATAAATACGCAATAATCGTTCTAAAAATTGCTCTTTATTTTTGACATTTAGAAATTGATTGATCGCTGATGCTGGTATTGACTTTGCTTTGCTTAAAGAAAATAAATATGATATAATCTGTCCGGCTGCATAATAATATTCTTCTTTTGATGCAAACCCCCAATCTTCTTTTGTATTAATTTTTTCCCTAACACTTTGTCTAACTGTTTGCATACTAATTTCCTCCTCTTCATCATCCCAATAGTTCAGCAATGCCCAACGCAAATTAAGCTGTTTCTTTAACTTCTCTTTCTTTACAAACTCCTTTTCTTCTCCTGTTAAAACATTATGAATTAATTCCCACATAAGAGTTTTCATTATACCAATTAGCTTTACTTCTTGATTTGTATGAAAGTAAGTAAAAATTCTATTTCTTGCTCTTAAAATGTATTGCTTTAATATAGAATCATACAATGTAATATCTTTTCCCTTAGTAAAATAATTACTTATTAATTTCCCATTAAAAAATATTGTATTAATTTTACTTTCTATCTCCCCCATAGTTTTTAATGCTTCTGGCTTTAATATATCTTCCTTTTTCAATCCAAAATAATTAATATAATAAAATGATTTCCTCATATTGCTATTAAAATTCACAACTTGCTCTACAAGTTGAATCTCCACTTCTGTTTTTCCTTTTTGAATTCTTAAAAAGCAACCATTGTCAATGGATTTTGGATTTTCTCCACTTCGATAACCATCAATTTTATTCTTTTCAAAATCCACATAAATATTATACTTTTCAATAGAAGCTAGTCCCATTAAATAATCAAAAAATTGAGAGCGAAGCAAAGCATCTTCTTGCGAAATTAGACATGGTACCTTCTCATTTCGATCCAAATGCCCTAGTAAAGGCTTACTCTCATTCATGTTTAAGTTATCATTGGGAAGTCCCCATATTTCTCCTTCTACCTCAACATTAAAATCATTATTTTTGAAAAGATTAGGCAGTAGATACCGCTTTCCTTCTTTTTCATGCAATTGTTTTGTAGTATTTTTATCTTCCAATATAAAAAATAACTTTAGATAACCTTTATCGGCTCCAGCCACAAGCCTTGAAAAATCGAAACTTAAAATCCACTCTTTTATTTCTAATAAAAATTCTCTATCCAACTCTCCAATTAATTGCACTGTTTTATCATAGATTTTTCTTGCATTTCCTTTTTTATACTTTATTGTTGGATCTTCTAATATTTTATAATAACCTTCTATAATCTCTTTTGTGATTTTTCCATCTTTTAAAGCATCTTTTTTTACAAAAAATGACAAGTAATTATTAGAATGGATTTGTTTTTTTGGATCAATTGGTTTATTCATTTCTAGCAACTTGCTATGATAATCTAGAAATTTAATAAACTCGTACCGCTCATCCATTGTCCCTATGATTTCTTTCTTCTTTTTGTCATAAGAAATCTCTAAAGGTTCATCCAGTTCAAACGTATGCTCTTCTTTTCTTGTAATCAGATAATAACTTCCATCTTTTGGAACATACTGATCAAGAATTAACGTTTCCCCATCTGGCTCTTGTAACTGACTCTTAAATACATTAATACACTCTTGTAACATTCTTTACCCTTAATACCTCCTATCTATATAAATTCTATTTTTAAGTAGCCTATCTGAACTTATGATTCGTATTTTTTAAAGATAACGATACCCCATAAACGAAGCCCCCCTACTATTTAAATCTCCAAGTCCTGTTGCCAACATCATATAAGCAATTTCTTGTGCCTGTTCATTATTAGAGATAAAAAGTTCTAGCTTATCCCCTGGTAATGTAATATTTTTATACGGAAATGGAATAACCCCTTGATTTTTAAATACAAGACTATCCCAAATTGATAAACTTTCGTCAGGTTCTTTTTCTGTGAAATTACGATACTTTTTCCATAAATTTTTCTTTAGTTGCTCTTCATATTCCTCAAGTGACAAACACTCTTTCCAATAGCAATGTTCTTGTGTTTTTACAATAACTGGCGTTATGGTATACAACTTCTCAAACAGTCTTTTTTTAATCATACGAATCTCAGCTACTAGCCCCTTCATCTCTTTTGTAGAATGGTTGGAAAGATTTTTCAACAAATAATCAGCTAACTCCTGATCCAATGTTCGAATTCGGAAAGCATATACTTTGTGCTTTTTATATAAGCCATCCTTTTCCATTGGATAAAGTAAATCCGTTGTGTAACCTTTTAATTTGTTTTCTCCATGAAAGTCTTTGTAGACATCATCCTTTACTAAGATGCTATCTATAAAATATGCTATTTTAGTACTAGCTTTTTGTGCAACTATATCTTCCATTAGAAAAACCTTTGTTGTAATCTCATATATCTTCATTAATAAATATCCCCTTTCTCACTAAAAAATAATAATCTGATATATGTATTCTTAGATTATTGTTTTTTAGTAGCATTTATATTAAACATTCTTCTATTTTATGTTATAATATTCTTATATAAAATATACAGATCAATTATAACACTCATGGTATTTTGAAATGATTAATGTTTTTGTAAAATACTGTATTAATAATAACAGAAGTTGTGTAACTCTTCAAAGATTTTATTTTTTCTCCATTTATATGTAAACTTGTATACAATATTAGTAAGAGCACTTATCATTGTAAGGAAGGTGTATTATTATGGGAAATACTAGAATTCTATATTCTGAAAATTTAAAACGGAAAATTCTTACTTTATATCATTTAGGTCACCCTGTAAATGAATTAAGTGAAAAATACTATATAAGTAAATCTACTATTTATAATTGGATAAGAAATTATTCACCTTACAAAAACTTATATAATAATGAAATCTTTATGGAAGAGTATCAAAAATTAATGGAGGAAATCAAACAATTAAAAACAGAAAATACTATATTACAAAAAACCATATCTATTATTTCTATAACACTATAAGATATTAATTGATCTGTATATTTTTATATTAACTTTTCCTTTAATATTCCCCTCTCTTATCATAAATATCATCTCTTAATTTTCCATCTTCAAAATATTGTTCTCCATCTTCGATACAAAGTAGTTCTCCAATTTGATCATCGTATGCTATATTTACCTGCTTCGGAACATCATATATGAAATATTGTAACCTAGCTCTAGCATCCATTAATTTCACCATTCGCTCACTATAAGATAGTTCTGCATTTGATAACAAACTCTTATAAGTATCCCAAATCTCTTTACCGTCCCACTCTTCTCCTTTTATATTCAGCTTTCTACAAAAACAAATACTCTTTTTCCATTGATCTTCCTCAATTAATTTCATATGTTTTGAAATTTCTTTTAGTTCTAAGTAACGATTTTTTTCGTAAAAATTGTTCATTCCATTTTCTTTATTTCCCTTTTTCTTATCCTGTAAAATTTGTAAAACTTTATTGTAGTAGACATCAAACTCTTTATTTTTTAAGATTTCTCTCATTTCATCATTTTGTAATGTCACACTTCTTGACGTTCGAACATCTTTTTTATAAATAGCCTCTGCACTATCATAAGAAAAAAAGAATACATTTCCTTGTTTTTTTGCTGAACGATTAATCCGACCAAGAAATTGTTCGTCACTATCTAAAATAGAAATATCTTTGTATCCAATATCCATATCGATGTCGACTCCTGCCTCCACTACTTGTGTTGCAATTAAAATCACTTTTTCTAATTTATTATTTCGAATCTTATCAATGATTTCTTCTCTATCATACAAATTATCATCTCCAGTGATTAAAAAGACACCCTTTTCCTCCTTCATCATCTGGTAAAACTCTTTTGCAGATTGCTTTTTTATAAATTCTATTAAAATTTTATTATGAATCTTTGCTTGTTGTTCTATATGTTCTTTTAAAATCTCTAAATCAAAATCCTGCTCTAATAATTCATAGGAAATCTTAACTCTATCTTTAAATAAGCAATGTTTAAAAAATTTATTTCTATCTTTTACTAATGATACACTTTTACTATATTCTTCACTTAAAATATCCAGATTTGGAAAAGTAGCAGACATCATAATAATTTTACATCCCATAATATCAGCCAATACTTTTAAATAGATAATAATCTCTGTCCATATTTCATTACGATAACTTTGTATTTCATCAAAGACAAGAACACTATCCGTCAACTGATAAAAAGAAAAAATATCTTCTTTTCGTTCTGAAAATAAAGTTAGAAATAATTTCACATGAGTCGTTAAAATAAATGGATAATTTAAAAACTGCTTATCTAATAGTATCTGATTATAATAATCTTGCATCCTCTCATAATTTTTCTCGTCCACAGACTCATGAATAGGATAAATAGAATTTAGCACCACAATCTGATTCTTAATATCGCTATTTTGAAATATTTGTTCTAACGTTTTTTTATTCTGTTCCACTAAAGCATAAAATGGATAAACATAAAAAATTTTTTGCTTTTCATCCTTTAAAAATTCAAAACTAAGATTCATAGCAGTATTGCTTTTCCCACTTCCAGTAGGAGCTTCCAAAAAGAAAACAGATTCTTCTTTATTTTCCTTCAATACTTGTTCTGCATCTAAAAATAATTCACTTCTTAAGATGTTAATATTATCCTCATCTTCTTTTATTTCTCTATGCCCCCCTCGTTCCTCTTCATATTTTCGAATACTTTTATTTACATCGGTTCCATTAAATTCTTTATAATAAGATTCTCTGTTAGAAATATCACCAAAAGATTTCATCTCTTGATCTGTTTGATATTCATTTGTGGCATAATAGTCACAGCATACCAACACAGAATATAATAACCGAATATAGAAAAATAGATAAATCGTTTGCTGATTATTAAAACTATCCTTAGCCTTCTTTAATTTCCCCAATGTTTTTGCAGGAGTAACTTTCTCATTAAAGAAGAATAGTCCTTTATAATAATTCGGCCTATTTTTCTTAAAATATTCAACAAGCCCTTCCACTTCTCCTCTCTCTTTAAATTTTTCCAAATATTCTCCTACATTGTTCAAATCACTATGATGTCTAGAAATAACATAGGAATTCAACCATAGAATATACCGAAAATATTTTTCCTTTTCTTTTCCTACCTTTTTCTCCTTTAATTTAGCATAAAAAAAATCCAAGTAAAAAAAGCTGGATAACAAAGAATGTGCGGACTCCTGCCCTGCAACGGCTCCCCATTCTTTCCAACATTTACTTGGATTATTCATATTCTTAATTTGAAATACTGGATTAACTTTACCAATGTCATGAGCAACGATACTACTTCTAAAAGCATCGTCTAAAAACTCAATCTCATCATTTGATAGATCAGGAATAGTAATTCTCCAGATCCTATGTAACCTTTTTCGAATATTTTTTTCTTTGTAAATTCTATCAAAATATTTACTACATAATTCTGTATGTACCTGCAACAATTCTTTTTCTTTTTGCTCATGTGAATGTGCATAAATAGTTAAAGATAAATCAAGACATTGCTCTAAATTCATGTTTATTTTACCTCCCCATCACTTTAGATATGTTATCTCTATTATAATATATATCCAATAAATTGCAAGATATTTTATCAATTTTTATCATTATTCACTATTTAATTTCTATTATTTACAGACATTTTTTTGTACTAAAGGTATATTGTTGATTCAAGTAAAATACATATGTATTTTATATACAACTTCTGTTTTCATTAAACTTTATTCGGATATTTATAAGAACCTAGAGAAAGAATAATTTCAATGCAACTTCTGTTTTCATTAAACGCACTTTTTTTGCACCTTTATAACCCTAGTTTTATGATTTCAATACAACTTCTGTTTTCATTAAACTATGTCCTGGATGGGTAATTTACAAATATCTTCTGTATTTCAATACAACTTCTGTTTTCATTAAACATGATTCTAACGCCTGTCTAACGCTTTCGGGTTCGGATTTCAATACAACTTCTGTTTTCATTAAACATAGCATTTATGCCATTCTTATTTTTCATTATATCTTTCAACCCTTTAAAATTCAACCTTTTTCTCTTTTTTACCAGCCGATCCCCTTTTTTTCCTATCTACCATAAAACCTTATATTTACGCCATTTCTTACACATATCTAAAAAATCACTTGGTAATTTTTTATTTTTTCACTAACACTTTCTTCCCTTTTCTCTGCCATCAAATAAAACCTCTTATCACTTTCACATCAAATACTATGTAGTATTTGGTGACTACGTAAAAACACTATTATTAATTTTTTCTAGTAAAAGAAATACCTTATGCTTAAACTTTTGCATAATTCGTTGACTTTCTCCTTATTAATCATAAGTCCCTGATTACGAAATTCCCCACACATATGACGATAACCATAAGACTTATTCTTTTCATGGATTTTTAATATTTTATTTTCCAGCCCCTGTCAAGATTTTCTCTATCAAATCTTTTTTGCCAATACATATAGGTTGCTTTTGGAAAATGAAGAACTGTGAGAATATCTTTTAATTCTAACTCTCCTCGGAGGCTTTTGAAGGTTTTCCCCCTCTAAAGCCATTCTCCTCAATTCTTTTAAATAAGCATTCTCTATTCGGAGTTTGAGTCATTCATCCTCAAATCGTTTTATTTACTCCGCACTGGTATCCATTGGATTATTTTCAACAAAAGTTATCTCTTTCTTATTCTTTGATACATTCATTGGCTTTTTTCGAGTACACAATAAACTATCCTCTCCAAAGGATTTATAATTATCCCATCATCTCTTAATGTTACTTGATGATGGAACAATATACTTTTAACAAGGAAGTCTTTCTCACTCTTGCCTTGAAAATACGCTTTAACTATTTGCTTTTAAAAATCGAAGATACCAATAGAAACTGATGGATTTTTCATCTTGGATTTCGCCAAATTAAAAAATGGATTCCTTTTCACCATTTTGGTCGTGAAGCGTTTTTAAGCCCTATCATTTGGACAAATCATGATTTGTTTCTTGCCAGAAAAAATAGAATAACTCTTTTTATTCAATTTGATAACGAATATTATCACTTCTTTTTAATCGAGAATGAAAAACAAATTTCTCTTGGAAAAGCTAGTACCCGTTATCTTTCTTCCGAGGTAGCTGGTGGTTTTACAGGGGTCTTCTTTGGACTTTATGCTATTGATTCGGAAGAAAATGGGGTTGGAACTTTTACAGATTTTTGTTGCGAGTATTCATAACTTCCTATTAGCTTGACAAAAACGTTGAGAAGCACCCTTTACAAACTTCTCATGTTTACAGACAGTCGCCATACGAGTTCATAAATACTCTTATATGGCGACTGTCTTTCTGTAAAGTAAAGTGTGTGTTGCACTCTCTTACCAACTTTCAGTTACTTTTAGCAATGCACACTATCTAATTTTATAAGCCTCTTGAAAGAGACTTAATTCTCTACAAAATTCTGAAATCTCTTTTATTTCCTGTACGTTCTTGTATTGTATCTCTCGATTCTGTTCGATATCATTTGCCATTCGAATATATACAAGAACGAGTTCTCCTAACTGTTTTTCATCTAAGGTTAGTTTTCCTTTATCAATACAATGTTTTGATAACAAATAGCTCATATGCTCTAAGGCAAAAAATGCTGGCCATAATCTGTCAAGTTTTTTGCTTTCTTTTGAAAATTCACCAAGAGCATAGGTATAGGCCATTTTTAAGTTATCAAAATCCATATCCAATTTTTGTTTTATCATACTACCATTATGCTCTTCATCACTATATTGTAGATAAACAAGCACTCTTGCATGGCTTCTAAGTAATTCCGCAATTAAATAGTTAATTCTCTTAGATGCAGATTTATAACTAATAATGTAAGTACCTAATACACCAATGAGCGATCCAATAATAATATTGGTAATACGATAACCCGCAAAATACATTGTATTATAGATTTGAGCTGAATTCTCAGCGATTAAAATGGCATTTGCCGTTATAAAGATAGCTGCTAAAGCATAATTTTGGGTAATAGCGACTTCAATTAATATGGTTAATACCATATAAAATAGGACAAGTAAAATTCCTTTTGGCTGAATGCTTAAAATCACAATGGACAAAAAGATTCCTATTATCGTACCGAGGGAACGCTGTATGGCTCGATTTAATGTAGACGCTATCGTAGCTCCACACATAACAGCAGCACAAGATAAAGTAATCCAATATGGTTTTATAACATCTAATTGATAAGCGATTACGGCTGACATAGCCAATACGACACCATATCGTATCGAGTAAGAACATATAATAGAATCTTTATGAAAAAATTCCTTTAGCTTATGAAATACCGAAGGTTTTATAAGATTTACTTCTTTTTTCATCTCTTGTTCTGGCATCATTATGATTGTCTCGATGCCATAGATAATTTCTAATAATTCTGTATATATTTCATCATGTTGTATCTGTTTTTTTTCTATTTCAATTTTATCATCAATTGGAAGATAAGAAGATATTTTCTTAATTCTTTCTGTGAGCTCTTTTGGTAATGTTTGGTTCTTATTGGAATGAATCTTTGACAGCTCTAAAAAAAGAAAATTAGCCTGCTCATTCAGTAAAACTAAACGCTCAAAAAATGCAGATTCTTTCCACGGCATATGTCCAATGGCTAATATCTCTTCTGTTTCTTTTAATGTCTTAACAACTTTGTTTCGAACACTTGTTATATCACAGCTTCCGATTGCTTCTGAAAATTGTCCTAAAACTAAATATAACTGTTTTATTTTTTTCAGTTCTGGACCATGGGGATTAAAAAAGTACCCGATCATACTAACTCCCCAGCACAATAAAGTAACTAGAAAAATAAGGAAGATGATAATAGGGATTTCTTGTTTCTCTAAGTCCATTCCTGTAAACATCATAAATATCATAACAAAGAAGACAGGACCTGGACCTGCGACTTTTAACGTACCGCATATAAAAAGAACAATTGCTCCTATCAAAGCAACCGTCACTACCACTAAAATAGGATAAGGCCTTGTAAAGATTCCTAACGCCACAGATGCTGTTATACCAATAGATACAAAAAACATTTTCTTCATACGCTGGGCATAGGGTTCATAAAACATATATAAGTATGCAAATCCACCCATCGACGCCAAAAGCCCGTACCGGATTTGATGAAAAAGCAATCCCATTAAAATCGGAAACGCTCCACAGATGGCTGCCCCAATTGGCTTTTCCCATGAGATAGGATTTCGATTGATTTTAAATACATCTTTTACTACTTTTTTCAACATTTTATTTTTCCTCGCATGTATCATAAGTTTGTCACCAACCAGCATAAATGATAAACTTAAAGGCCCCTATGATTTTATTTTATCATAGAAAGCCTTCGTGGTATACCCTATTTCATTTGTAGACTTTATTTTATGTACTATGATTTCCACTCATTTTTATAAAATTATTTTTCATCATAGTTCTATATGGACGCACTTTTTACTACAACGTTAAACTAAAAATTTAAATATAGAATAAATTTGTTTAAATTTCTAGCAATATTATCTCTATTTTTCTACAAGCATTTTTCCTTCCACTGTCATTGATACAATGTTCATGAATTTTATTTTATATAGTATGAACGATTTTTAGATAGAACAGAGTCCGATTTACCCATTCTTCCTAACTTTAAGTTACTTTCAGCAATGCATACTTTGCCACGTACAAACAGTTTGCAACTAATTTTCTATCACATAAAAAATAGAAGGGATGAATCATACCATATTTCATGGTTGTGAGTATTTTTGCTCTTTATCATTAAAATTCTATTTTTATATCCTATACCGTTGAAAAGTATTTTTCTCAATCTCTTCATAAGAGACAAGATAAGCGTATTTATCTACATCGTTTTTTCTAAGAGTATTCATAAACTTGATTCTTTCATCGGATTTTTCCAAGCACTCCACGTATCACTCTACCCCCAATGCCTTAAAAACTGCATCCTCTGCGCTCTGATATGGAATCAGCTGAAACGCACTCATCAAATCAGGGGGCACCGTCGCAAAATCCACGAAAGAAGTGCTTGGTATCAGCACTCTCTTTGCGCCGCTATCTAGACAAACTTGCAATGTACTTGCAAGCTCCTCCACCTTTATCATAGTTCCACTGATGCTGATCTCCCCTAGCACAACAAGAGAGCTTTGCACAGGTTTTCCCAATGCGATGGAGCATAATGCAATCAAAGTAGGTAACGCCAATTTCCCGGTCATACCAATACCCTGTAAATCCTGATAATTGATAATATAGTCCTTCATAGTTGTACTGATACTGCCACTGATACGGTTAGCATTTGCCTTTAGGAAGTTAAATGCAGTATTGGTGGATTCTTTTGCATCACGATCTGTTCCAATACCCGTTCGTTCAAATTTACCATTTCCTGGGAGCATCTGAGATTCCAAACGAAACACTCCAATCATACCGCTTTTCCCTTGAGAAACTGTATATACCTGCCCAGGATTGCACATTCCTTCTGGAATCAGTTTGCCGCCGCCCTGTTCCGGAACAGATACGTAGTGCTCAGACATATCCTCCATGTCGATATAAGAGAAATTCACATCGTAAAACTCCATACCACCCAGCTTTTTCAGCTGTTCTTTTACCCGGCGGCGCATCTCCAAAGAAAGTTTGAGAACTTCTTCCAATTCTTCTTTTGTAAATTCTCCATTGGGATAAATCAATTTCAGATATCCATCCACCATTTTTCTAACTGCAATGGTATCCCTTTGATTCAGATTCTTGCCAAGTCTGAAGTAGTGATCAATCGCATCTCCATATTGCTCTTTGCGAAGCTCACGAATGAACTCAGCCAGATAATCACTGATAAACCCATAATCGTTGGTGAAATGCTCCGGTCTGAATTTCGGAATTTCCCATCCAGGCAGATAGCAGTGCATACGATCCAAAAAAGCGGTATCCGTTCCCATCTCAGATGGAAAGGGGTCAAACAAACTAGATGTTTTCAGAAGGACATCGACGCTCTGATTAATATTACCGACAAATACCATAGATGCAGATGCGGCTTTTTCTTCCTTGCCACGGGCAAAAGAACCGGAAGCCATATAATCTTTCATGATCTGGATACCATCTTTATCCTTAAATCGAATACCCGCCACTTCATCAAAGGCAACGCAGTCCCATAAACCAACCAATCCGACAGTTTTCCTTCCCATATTATAGAAAAGATTTGCAACTGTTGTCTGACCGCCAGAAACCAGAATGCTGTTAGGAGAAATCTCTTTGTACAAATGTGATTTACCGGTACTACGAGGACCGAGTTCGCAAAAATTAAAGTTATTTTCTACCAACGGAATTATGCGGGTTAAAATCAGCCATTTTTCACGATAGGAAAGCGCATCTGGCTCCATACCAATAGAACGGAGCATAATGTCAATCCACTCGTCTTTTGAAAATGCTTTTCGTCCCTGTTTTAGTTCCGCTATATCAATATGAGGCATTTGAATTGGAGTTAGTTTGCGAATCTGAATAGGATAACCGTTCTTCTTTTCTTCTTCCACATATTCATAATCCAGTTGCACAATACACCAGATACCACCGCACAGTAGACGATCATATTTTTCTGGATATTCATCTTCAATCGGTACATTGGAGAGTCCCAGATTTGAAAAAGAAGCAAAAAAGCAGTTCCTCCTAATATCCAAATGGACAGTAATCATATCAATGACCGTATGACTACCTTTCTGACGCAGTTTGGAAAGAATTTTCTGTGCTTCATCTGGACGAACAAAATTATCCGCCAGAATCCGTTTGACTTTCTGAACTCCGTCCTCAATCACTTCTTCATCATCCGAACTGCAATACTGTCCCAGCAAGAACTCCAAAACATAAACTGGGACATTTGCACCTTCTTTAATTTTTTTCGTCAAGTCCTTGCGGACAACCTTTCCGTCAAAATATTGGCGGAGTTTTTCTTTTATTGCTTCACGAGTGCTTTCACACTCATTCAAATGTTCCATTCTCTATTCCCCCTGCGATATTTAACTGAAAAAGCCGAACTCATCCACTGCAAAAGCAATATCAATCTGAAATTCTTCACGCTGTAGAAGCTGAAGCCCCTGCTCATCTGCAATGACGAGATAATAGATTTCGGTATTGCTGTACTTTAACGGTTTCAAATTAAAAGTACACCGGAATGTACGCTCTGTAGCATTCTCACTTGTTTTATCCGCAATAATCTTCTGAACATCGCTGATCTGCTTACCACTGGAATCTACAAAGTAGACCTGATAATTTGTAGCTTTCCGATTAGCTCCCACGGCATCCTTTTGGTAGAAGTTCAGGTTAAAAATCATATTGCTGATTTTTCTGCTTGCGGACAGCAGATTCACAGTAACCGGTTCGGTATCGTATTTCTGCTTGTTACGCTTATACTCCATCGAATCGTTTCTCAAATGATGATAGTCAATAACTGGAACTACCATTTCCTGCAAACTGATGCCGCCATGAACGAAGTTCAAACCACCGCCGTTCATCTTGAGCCGAATATTTCCTCTTGGAGTGAATCCATCGAATTTCGTTTCCCCACCCAAGAATTTCACTGGCATCAGATAATCTGGCGATGCACCTTTTTGCATGATGGCATATCGTCTACCATATTCCACATCCATACTGTTAAAGCTGGTCTTATCAGCTTTGCTGTCCTCTGTTAAAGGACTGTATGTGTATAGAAATCCATGATCGGCAGTAATCAAAATGTTGGCTCCACTAAACTGATTCACAATAATACGAACCATGTTTTTCAGCTCTGAGATTGCCTTTTCACAGGCCGCGAAAACAGCAGTATCCGAAGTATGGCTTGCTGCATCAATCGTATCATGATAAATATAGACCACTCTCATGCCCTTTACTAACGCACTTCTTTCTGGCTGTTTCATACCGATGATATTCTTATACTGTAATGCTACACTCGCAGGATTGGCGCTTTTTAGTACTTTATCACGGTTTGTACTAACAGTAGACTGTCCATCCGCGAACACAGCGAGCAATTCATTTTTTACTTCGACAGACAGTTTAGCGTGTGGCAAAAGGGCAGCCATCCCAAACTTTGTAATGGATGGGAAAATGCTCTGCATATTATGAAGTTTTACTTGCCCCTGATTTTCCCTTTGCAGTTCGTCAGCAAGTGTCGCCGCCACTTCATACCGCATAGCATCGGAAATAATTACAAAGACTCTGGAATCCGCATTTTTCACACGGCTGCGATAGAAATCTTCCTGCTGAGGAATCTCCAGAATTTTTCCGTATTGTTCCAGTTCATCGGCACAGATATCTGACCAGTTGTTCCCCAGCTCGCCAAGGAACCAGTGAGAATAAAGCCCCTCCACCTGGTCAACAACGTGTTTAAATAGGTCATCTAGCAGAATATTGGACGTTTCCAGGCTTCTCTGGAAGCAAAGATGGAACTGCCGATAATACTGATCCATCTTGTAATAATCTTCCGTGTAATTTTTCCAGATCTCACGTGCCTGTGCCAAATGGAAACCAGTAGAATGTTCTTTGAAAAACTCCTGCATCTTCGCTACCTGCAAAATGCCATCGTAGAAATCGGAAAATCCTTCATACCATGCACAAGTGCGACGTTTCTCCACTACCTTTGTAATCAAATCCACATCAATGATCTGATTGCTGATTTCCGTCATCAGCTTTGTCAGAATAATTTCATTGATACAAGGGAAACATTCCGTATCCATCAAGTCCTCTAACGGCAACTGTCCGAAACGCTGGAGAAGATGGGCTTCTTCTTCCACATAACGGGCAATTTCATAAAGCTGGCATTCATCTTCACTCCGCATCCAATCGGATACAAAATCATAGCAGTATGCTTGATGAGGAAGGGAGAGGAATTTATCCAGCCCTGCCAAATGTTCCTGAAACAAAGTACGAGTGGAGGCAGTCAGCAGCAAGTGGATTGCAAGCTGACCAATATCTCCGTCCTCCTCACAATAACCAGTTACCCGACGAACTATTTCCCAGAACGCATCGTTTGCGCTATAGTTTACGAACTTTTGATACAGCGAATTACTGTCTTTATCTAAACCAGCACCAAAAATACTCTGCATAATCTGATTTGGCTGGGCATCCTTCAAACCGCAGATCGCTGCCATAACCGCCAGATGGAGCTGCGAAGGATTCGAAGGCACTTTGCTTTGTGCCATAATCTTTGCACGGCGGTCTTTTGCATTAAAATATTTACGATAATACTTCACCTGTTTGCGCATAGGAATACTTGATGGAATACCCATTTCATCCATCCAAATGGAAATGAGATCGGCACGAAACTCTTCGCTGTACAACTTTATATCAAGTAACCAGTCATCGTCCGGTCTATCAAAAAACAACGGATTATAAACCAAATAATTTGAAGTCAGATCATCATGGGAAAGCAACTTTTTCACCACGAAAGTATTGCTTCCTGTTAACACAACAATCTTTGCATTGTCCAGTTGAATTTCATCCAGCTTGTCCTCAAACTCCCGCTCTTCATCGTGCCAGAAGATAATGCGGCGGTGATAATATTCCGGTAAAGGCAACGCAAATCTGCCGTTTAGTTCTTGTATTATTTTTTCTATATCCACGCTACGTTACCTCCTTTCCGTATTGTTTACATAAATTGTGCTTCGTGAAGCGCCTTCTTTTCTCAACCAGCCACTTTCAACCATTTTTCTTAAAATTTCTCTGGTTCTACGCTGTTTTATACCAAGAAGCTTCATCGCCTGTGCTGTTGTAATACTGGTATTTTCCAACACATACTTATAAATTTGCTGTTCCTGTTCATTTGCCGGCATTTTATCGGCGGTTTCCCGGCGATTTAACGGCATTTTAACGGCATTATTGAGGTCAACATTGCCGTCAATCTGACCTCGATAGATATTGATACGTAAATCAACTTCTCCACCAATGAACTCCGGTTCCCTCAGACCAGCGGCTTTTACCTTACCTATGATTCTCGGAACACCGCTCCCCCAATGCTCGATCAAATTCATATAAGAAAACGCATAAGCAAGAGCTTCGTTACGAATCTGGGAATATCCCTCCTTCATACGCTCCAAAGTTTGTCCCATTGGCAATTTCCCAGGGGAAGTGATTTCTAATCTGTTGTCATACACTGCAACCTGTATATTACCATGATCCAGATAACTACGATGCACCGCCGCATTGATGATCAGCTCACGAATGGCATCCGGCGGAATTTCATAAATATCCTGGCGATAAATCCCCACAATGGTAGCACCCAGATGAATATTTCGCAGAACAAACTGAAATGCTTCCTCTATTTGTGCCCAGATCGGACCGGTATACTCCCGGCGGTCAACAAAAACTTCTTTGGTCGTTCCCTTGAACACGCCACATTGCGTTGCAACATGAAGCCCTCCGCATCCTGTTAAAATAGCATAGGCATTGGACGGATAATCTTTTCCATCACGCTCAATCAGAACACCCCAGGAACGGAGCTGCTGTCTGCCAACATCTTTGACAGATGCTTTCTGCTCCTCATTATGAGCGTTCTTGATCGCCTGCTCCTTCATGGCTTTGCAAAGAGCATCAATATCTTCATCTGTGACATTCAGTCCGGTACACAGGGCCTGATCGAAGTAGCGGTTGCTACCCTCAAACATCAACTCTTTTATCATGTACTCATCGGCAAGGCGGGTAGTTCCGGCGACACGGACATATACGCCGCCATCTTTACCGAGATCTTTGATATAATATGGTCGCTGTCTGCCCCCAGAAACCTCTACTACAATAATCGTCTTGCCGTCAACCGTCTGTAAAGTAATATCCGGAATAATCGCCGGTTCGCAGCTATCTGACACTGCATTGGCAACGGCATCCATTTTTTTGAACACATCTTCCTTGTCAAAGCCAATCACTTCTTTGGTTTTATCAGCAATTCCGAAAATGATTTTTCCTCCAGTTCCGTTTGCAAAGGCAACCACAGACTTCATATATTTGATACTTTTCTCTGGCAGGTTTTCCTTAAATTCCACATTTTTAGATTCCCCGGCAAGGAACATTTTTAGATTCCCCGGCAAGGATTTCTTCTATGGTCATAGGATACACCTCTCTTTCTATGGCAGCTTTTGCTGCTCTTACTTTATTTTAGCCAAAATGTTACTTATCCTATCAAGGAATTAACAAACTCAGATAACTCAACGACTGCTTCACCAAATTCCTTAATGCCTTTTATACTTTTCAATGTCGCAATAGCAGTTCTCAACATCCCCTTTTTCGGTTTCTCTGCTGATGCTTCAGCTTCAATAACCTCCAAGCTATCAGCTACATTTTCTTGTTCCTCTGAAGTTAAGCCGCTTGATGCAGCTCGCACATCAGCAATCAGCTTCGAAAGTGTATCAGTATCTACACCTACACTATTTGTTGCAGTTACAGTGGAATGATCCATTGCTATAATAGCCTGTCCACTCTGCACTGTAACATTATAAGTAATCTTATCATCCAATCCCATATCTATCCCTACTTTCGTAAGATAGCGTTCAATATGGCGAATCAACACCATAACAAAACGCTCGTTAAATCCTTTAATCTTATCTTGAAATTTATTCGAAGAAGAATACCCCATACCTATTCCATAATACACGACTATAGATTTATCTACTATATATTGTAAAACTGCATAGACATTCCGGATTTCTTCTTCCTCGTTATCTCCTGTTGAGAAAATCATCCTACCATAAGAAGATTGTACTTCCTTGACTTCTTCCTCCAAATTCCAATCGCATTGTCCACAATCCGAAATATAATCAAGAATTATTGGAGTGCTGTTGATAAAATCCAAAAATTTTCCAAGCACATCCGTATAGTCTTGAAAATCAGCTTGTAATAAACGATTGGAAAAGCTATTGAAATCGTACTGGATTTTTTTCAATTCATTTCTATTCAATCTCATAGTTTTTCACTCCGCAAAAAGGGCAATACGCCCCCGTCATTTTTAATAATGGTTTAATCTTGGCAGTACGTCTACAGCACTGAAAAGTCGTGACCTCTAATGTTTCGATGCTTGAGCGAATCGGCTCCTCTGCTTCATGCTTAAGACGCTTTCCTGCTTTAAATTTAATTATACTATTTCGCCTATTATGACGCTCTAAGTCTTTGAACATATCATAAAGCATGTCATTAACCTTATTTTTTGCCATCTTCATAGCAAGTTCTATGACATCTTCTGTAACATAATTCTCACTGGTCAATCCACAGCTAGGGCAGAACAAATGTAATACTCCATCCTCTTCTATATCAGAAGGAGTAGCCTTGAAAAATGTTCCACAATGTTCACATCGCAAGAGAATGTAACCCTCATCATCGGTAGGTATCGAAATAGTCATGTGAAATTCATCGCTCACAAAACTTTACCTCCCTACTTAATTTTTGCCAAAACATCCTGGAACTTTGCATAGTTGACCTTCACACCATCGTCCAGATCAATAGAAATCATCTGGTCTGCCAGATGGTGGATTTTTTCTTCGTAGGTGCGAAGCTCGGTGTCTTGGGCATTCAGCTTTGTCAGTGCCTTGTTTAGCTTCACACGCTCACTGGTGGATGCCGCTGCCGCAATGCGGTTCTCCATGTCCGCAATAGCAGTGCGGTAACGGCTTTGCTGTTCATGCACATAGTCGGTGCGGATGCGGGCGATCGTATCCGGCTGATAGCGATGCATATAGATAAGTGCCTTAAAACCGTTCTTTTTACCACTATCAAACAGCCAATAAATCGGGCGTTTTTGATAAATCTTGCAGTGATCTTTATAGAAATCACTCAAGAAATAATTGCGGATTACTTCTCTTGGCTGACCTTTTCCGCCCAGTGCATCGGCAATAAATTTCAGGTTTTCTTCCAATGTATCGCTTCCGTAGACTGTCTCGATGAACTTCACGAATCGACCGACCATATCATCATCAAAATATTCATCATCGCAGATTGGAATGATGTTATCTTTGTCCGCAGGATAGGTAATGTACTTGCTGTTATCCCACTCGCCGCCAGCGAAAGCTAATCCCTCCACATCCAGAGAGTATCTGCCAAACATGCAGCCCACAGCATAGGAAATCAGGCTCTTGATGTCACGTTGCAAGTCTGCCTTACGGATAGTCACATCCTTATCCTCGACTTCCGGAGTCAGCTCGTCCTGCAAACCGTAAATGTCGATGAAAATGCGGTTGAGTTCTTCCTCGTTGGCTTTCAGTTGAGCAAAACGATCATCACACTCGGTTTCCCACTGAGCAAAAGCATCAGCAACAGTGGAAACAGGGCGGATGAGAGGATGCTTTGTAAAGTCCCACGAAGTTTCAAAGGAATCCCAGTCCAACTTAGAAATAGCAATATTTTCTTGAACAGTTGAATCTATGACAGGCTTCTGTGTTTCATCAAGCAACACAGGAATATTAGCAATATCTCCACACTGGTAATTGATTGTAGGAGCAATTACCTTCAATATTTCCATAACAACTTTTGTATTACATAACGCCAAAAGATAAAACAGATTTTTACTTGAAAAAAAGCTCATTCCTGCCACATCGAAAATATTCCCTTGTGGCTTGTATCTAAATGCAGCTACACTAGAAGTAACAAGAGACCAGCTTGCAGATTCTTTAAAATAAAAATCTGTATTCTGTGGTCTTGAACGCAGCTTCCCCTTATCATCCTTGAAATTTCGTATTTCAAATCCATCATTCTCCCAGTTAACTACATAATCATTATTTCCGTACCACTTTCTAAATTCTCCACCTTTATTGTAAGGAAACCATTTACGGTTTGATTGGGCCGCATCTTCAATACTCATGGCATCAAATTTAATCTTAGAGACCTGAACCTCATACCATTCTCGCAAAAATCGATTATTATCAGCTGTAGCTAGTCCTTGTTTTGAATCAGCCAAAATACCAAGTAACTTTCCTTTTTCAAAGTTTGCAATAAACTTTTCGCTTACCCAATACGCCACCGGGCTTCCTGGAATTTTGGAGAAGTTGGATTCCTGGGCAGTAAAAGCTCCTTTTCCATCTAAAAATGCTAACTCTCTTTCCTCGTTTGATTTTACTTCTCCTTGCTGGTCAAACAATCTGCGATATGCACCACGATAACTTTGAAAACTGGATTTTCGGAATACAAAAGTAACTGTGCCAAAGTCTGAACCAAAAATTCCTCTGCCTGGATGAACCATACTTGTTATAGTGTTATTTGATAACAAGTTTTCTCTTAGTTTTTCATAGCTTGATAAAAACATCCAAACAGGAATATTTATCATTGTCATATAACCATACCGATTACACATAGAAATAGTCTTTTCCATACAAACGGTACTCATATCACTCTTACTCTCCGGATAATTTTTCTTCACATATTCTGACAGCTTTGCACCCATACCAGATGCACCCATGTACGGCGGGTTCGTGCAAACCACATCATATTTCTGTGCCAGTACTTCCGCTACCTGTACCAACGGTAACAGCTCATTCAACACAATCTCACGGCTGATGTTAATATCGTCTCGCACCTTGTCAAAACGGGTATAAAGGGCTACAAAGTCCACAGGTGTAATGTTCAGGATAGAACCGTACTCCTTGGCATCGTGCATTTCCGTAATAATGCTGTCCATCGTCTCTTTCAACTTGGCATCGCCATTACAGAAATATTTCAAAGCATACCGGTCAATTCCGTTGCTTTCCCGAATAGCATAGACGTTGGGCTGAATCTGACGGCTAAAGAAGCGGCGGTCATACTGCCTTGCTTTCATCATCACCGCAAAATAGGCGAGCTGTGCCGCACGGTCGTCAATATCCAAACCGTACAGATTGTTTTTCACGATGCTTTCCACCGCTTCACGGGTGGTGTAACCGTAACTCTCATAAATCTGCACCAGCACATCAAACAGGTAGGCAAGGATATGGCCGGAACCACAACAGGGGTCGATGCACTTAATCTGCTCTGGAGTCATGGAAGCATATTCCTTGCGAATTTCTATCAACTGTGCTCGTACTTCTGGTTCCTGCTCGGCTTCTTCCAGATAATATTTCCAGCCTGCTTTCAGTTCATCGTTAGGGTGTCCTTCCACCCACAGGCGACCGAGAGAGTTTTCCACCATATAGCGGACGATCCAGTCCGGTGTAAACAGCTGGGTTGCCGCCGGAATGTTTTCTTTTGTAATTTTGACGTTCTTCTTCAGCGCCACAAAGACCTCGTCCTTTTTCTCGGCATTGTAATACTGATACAGCCAGCCAATGATCTGCACCGCATCTTTCCAGTCTTCTTCCGGAATCAGCGAAATCATCTGCTCGATAACACTGCCTTCCCTGAGCAGATTGTCCGGGAACAAAAGCTCGGTGTAGTCCGAAATTCGCTGGAACATTCCTGGCAGAATAGGACTTAAGGCATTGCACTGGGTAATCAACAGGTATTTATACAGTTCTTCGGTCTGATTAGCGTTTTTCAGTTCATATACATGCTCCATGTCCAAGCCATTCAAATCCAGATGAAGTGCTTCATCAATAATCTGCGGCTTGAAGCTGTTCTCTTCATTGGTAAATACTCGCACACGGGTAGGAAGGTAGCCGTTGACTTCCATGAAACGCAGAGCGATAAAGCGGTTAAACCAAGTATAGGCAATCTCCTCCATCACTTCTTCAAAACCCTTATTGTTAATTTGCGAAATTAACGCTCTGCGCTGATTTTTCTGAACATCAGTCAGGACGTTGCCATTGATGTTGTCAGCTGCAGCATCAATGACGTTATCCTGTATAATTCCATATTGCATCGCTTTCTGGGACACACGCTCGATCAGTTCTCGTCTTGCCCAGACAGCGAATTTTTTAATTGCATTCTTGTCCATGACTTTTCTCCTTCTGCATTTTTCTGAGCAGTTCTAAAATCTCATTATATTTAGTGGCTCCGTTTCCCAATATAATATCATTTACAACAGATAAGATAATCGCTTGTCCCCCTACTACTTGATTTCTGTCATAATCTTCTGGAATCTCATCAGCAGAAGTAGGAATTTCTATTTCATTTATCCACCAATTATCAATTTTTTGATATAAATGCACCATATCGATGAAAAGCTCCATATCTTTTTCATGAAATCCCAAAGACAAATTTTTCAGTAATTCATGCGTTATATCATTTCGTCTTTTTCTGCACAAGTGATATAAATCAATTTCTTTGTCTGTAATGGCACCAGCCTGCACAAACCACTTCAAAGAAGCTGTATCTATTTTTTTATCCAAACTACGTACTTCTTTTTTGTATTTTTCGGATTCATTATATGTTAATTCGCCATTGTCGAATGTTATTGAATTTAAATAAAATCCTCTCACTTGATCCACAATATATTCTTTGAAAGATTCAAAATTCAATACAAAAAGAGCAGCAAATTCTACGTTACTTCTTAAAATTTGTTCATCAAGCAAATTTTCTAATTCACCCATAAATAAACCTCGTTTTAACTCAACTTGATTCCATCGCAATCTTTCATCATATCAGTCAGATAGTTTCTCATACGCTCTACATAAGCATCAATATCTTCCTGACTTTCCAGAACTTTTGCGGGGAATGCAACCTGACGGTACACTGTCTTAATTATTTTTTTTGTAGTTGATTTTTCTTTTCCATAAGATGGCTCTTTTTCAGCAACTACCATTGGCTTCTTAGCAGCTTCAATATGACCACAGATGTCATCTTTGTAAGACCAAATTTGTGAAACCAAACTGTCTAACAAGGCAAGGCTCTGAAGTTCTCGGATTTTGACTTTCTGCTGTTCGAAGAAGGCATCGCCTCTTTTCACCAGTTCATTGCAGATAACATCCCCGTTTGACTGGGTGTGAACTTCTTCCATACACTGACGAATGATTTCCAAAAGCTCAGCTCGCTTTGTGTCCAACAGTCTGCTTTGTCCTTCCCGGACCTTATCCATCAGTCCGTTTAGTTCCGGTATTCTGCGGTAAATGCTTTTCGGGTCGCTCTGCATCACAGTAATCAAACGAATCTGATTGAGAGCTTCATTGGCTTCCAGTTCTTTGCTGAGATAGCCCAGATCATTTTTTAGTTCTTCTTCCATTTTAACTGCGGCATCAAACACCTGAACCTGATTCTTAAAGAAGCCTTCTACACGCTGCATCTTTTCCTTATTATCAAAGAGGTTATCTTCCTCTTTCAAAACAGCATCAATCAGAGCAATATTATCTTTTCTCTGAGAAAGAACTTTGTCCATCTGCTCAATGGAAGTAAGAACAAGATTCTGTTCCGGATACTTATGACCCTCGTATCTGCCTTTCAGTTCGATATAATGATCTTTCAAATTGGTAAACTTCTGTACAACAAATGCAACCAGACCATCCTCATCGTCTGGCACATCCATCACATCGAAGTATTCACGGAGTAATTCTTTCACTGCCCGTATCTTCGTAGCGGTAATCATCTGGCGCTTGCTGATGCTAGTTTTGCCAATTTCGCTCTTTTTACGGAGCATATCTGGCAGTTTCGGATTATCCGGCTGAATGGTAGAGCCTGCATATTTGATGGTTACTTTCTGATCATAAATCAATCGGGCAACCACTGCTGCAATGTCGATTTCTTTCCAACCGTAAGGAATTGTACTATAACGGCTTTGAATATCTGCCATAGAAGTCGGAAGATTTTTCATCGCTTGCATTTCCAAATATTCTTCAACTTTGGTAGCAGCTCCACGGTTCGGTTCCATACCAGGCATCATATTATCTGCACCGGTCAGAATTTCAATAATATCTGCATCGGTATCCGCATTTTTCTCAATCAGCGACAGCTCACTATATACATGGGAAACCAAGTATTCCAAGGACTGGTCTATTTTACTCTTTGCGTTACCACCTTTGATTTCGATATGCTCACCGTCTACGTAGAACTGTGCGGACTCAATAGCTTTTATCAAATCTTCCATCGCAGTCTGTTCATACTTAGTTGCTTCCTCCTGCTGATTCTGGATAATATCCTGAACAGACTTTGGCAGCTGGTTTACATTTCGCTGTTTTACATACTTGCGAATCTTCATAGCGCTCTCCAAAGATTCATAGTATGGCGTTTCAGAAAGGACAACGATCGCTTCTTTGCCTTTGGATTCTGTCATCAACCTCAAATCAGATTTTTCCGCAGTATCCGTGGCAACTGTCAGGAAGCGCAAACGCATTCCACCTGTGATATTGCCTATGGTAATGCCATCTACCATCTGGTCAAAGGCAAAGTCATATTTTCCATAGCGATATTTTTTTGTGGTAAAAATACCCCCGAAAATCATCTGCCCAATGCGTTCTACAATAGCGGCAGTATCCACTGGAGTGTTTTTAATTTCTCTCTGAATGTCCTGTTCTTCATCGGTGAGGAAGTTATAAACTTCTCCTGTTCTTCCGATGTAGTTCTGGCTCATCAGACGATTCAGACAGTCGCGAACAATTTCACGCATGGTAATCTTATCCATACGAATATCGTCCGCCATTAAGATGACGATATTATCCAAGTTTGCTGGAATGTCGTCAATATAACGAATCAGATAAAGGAGTTTCAAAACGTCAACATCCTTTTCTTCGATGCCATCCCCATTGTCCGCTGCTCTCTGACAGCGTTCAATGACACGACGAATAGAACCGTCCAAGAAGGTATGTACGGTATCATAAAAATGAAAGAATGGCACAAGAGCATACTCATTTTTATCCTGTATTTTCTGCGCTGCTTCCTGGAAACCAGAAAGCATAGAACGCTCACCACCGGAAAGATGTTTGCCAGAATTACCATGTTTACGAATCTCAGCGAAAACTTTCTGCATCATGATAAACTGGTAAGGTACAAACGGGAAGTTTGCTGCAAATTCTCCAGAACCAGAGTATCCTTTAATATCCAAAATAGAGTCAGTGAAGCTGAATAGGTTACGGAGAACAGAATCGTTTTTATCGTAAATGCTTTCCAGTTCTGTTTCTACCACTTTTTTCTTTTTCAGAATACGCTTCTGAATCACTTCATCCACGGAGGAAGAAGAAAGGCTCAGACGGGTTTTGAAACGAGCTTGAATACGAGAAAACTCATCTGCACGAACTTTGATGATTTCATCAATTGCTTCCTGTCCTGTGCAGACAACCCACACTTTTCCGCCACATTCACTACCAATTTTCTCAACCAAAGACTGAAGGTTCAAAAGCATATCCGTATCTGTACCAACATACTGACCAACTTCGTCTACCATAAAAAGGAGTCGGAAGTCGTTTGGTTTTGTTCTCAGGTAATCTTTGATGTCATCTACGAGCTGCGCAATAGAAAATTCGATAGCGGATTTGTCATTGAACCACGCTCTGGCATCTTCTTCGCTCATGTCCAACACTTCTACTAAGGTAGGGATAATATACTTTCCGTTGAAAGCAAATGCCTTACGGGATTCCAGCCAGGACATTCCTTTCTTTTCTTCAAAAGTACGACGAAACTGTTCGGTTTTTCCCTGCTGGTCAATGTATTGTTCCAGCTTGGCAACTTTCAGATTATCCCCAAAGAAACCTAAATGCTTATAGAAAGTCTTAGCAAAAACTCGAAGTACGGCAGTTTTGTCTTTGTTGATAGACCCCTCAATATCAATATTAAATAAAATGGTTTCTGTTTCCACCTTCGTGGAACGATCAATCATCATATAGGTTGCCGGATCATCCTCAAATTTTTTGCGAAAGCATTCAACGCTACGAATACCTTTTACCTCTTTGTTTTCCAGCAAGTAGGACAGCATTTTCAGAAAGTGAGATTTACCACTTCCAAAAAAGCCAGAAATCCATACGCCAGTATCAGCGGTAGGCTCATCCAAAGCGTCACTATAATAATTGAAAAAGGTAATGAAGTGCTTCTTCAGTTCCTTTGTAATTACATATTCATTTAATTCTTGTTCAATCACTTCATCAGCAGACTGATCGACTTTGATGACACCATTGATTTTTCGATTGATGTCATCTGCGAACATATCACGAATTATCATAACTGTATCTCCTTATACAATATTAAAAGCCCTGTAATAATCATTGGGCTGTAATCTATTAAACAATTTTACTTGGTGTCCGTCAAACTCACCTGGATACATCACCAGAATAGGAACATCCGAAAAATGTGGTTGCAGAGCTTCCAAAAGGACATGGATTCTCATAAACGGGAAAACTTCACCCACACCAGTGAGCATCAGTACGTCACCACTTTCATGCGGTTCATATTGAATTTTATCAATAAACTCTCCTTCGCCAATGGCAGCATGAAGCTGTTCTAGGAGAAAAATACTTCCATCTTCCGCTTCCATATCTGGAATTGCATCAATAATATCCATATCCTCGCAGACCGAAAGGAAGGTCTGATACAGATTACAGATTCTCAATCGACAGGATAAAGAATGGTCTGTTTCTAACTGTTCAATAAAATGACGAACCACCATTTCATCTTTTGGATCATAGCAGAAAATACGAATATTTACTTCATTACTTAATCCTTTTCCTTCTAAAAACTCAGGTTCTTGAATTAAGTCTCTAACCTTATCCAAACGTTCCTCAATATGACTCATCTCACTGAACCTCCTTACAAAAACAATTAAATGCCGGTAAAATAGCCAAATCACCATGGCTTCTGATAGCATTTTCTAAAATCGGGTACAGATATACTGGATTCAAATGATCTGCATGAATATCATCCAGATACTCCGTTTCAACCAAAACTCGGGCAATTACTTGTTTTAACTTCGTAATGGTTCCTTCACTCCAAGATGCCACGGTATCATTTTGTTCCTGCAATCGCATAAAATAAATATTCAAATCAATTCTACCAAAGGAACTGTCCTTTAATCGGTATTTTTCTCCAATAACTGTCAGCATGAATTCCCAAACCAAACGGCTCTGCTTCATCATGGCATATAGGCAAATCTGTTTTGCTATCTCTGTTGGCTGCGTTGCAATCGCATGGATTAAGTCCACATCTTCCATTGCATGAAGTCTTTTGATACAAGCCTTTGCCATACGAGTAAGCGACTTTTCTGTCGGATATTGAAAGAGATTATCTGCTTTAATCTGCGCTACGGCTTCTTCTTCATCTAACCCGCTTGTCAATAATTTTGCCGTTGTCCGCATCTCATAAAATAAAAAAGGTTCTCCTGTTAGTGATGCAATATACGGATATGTACTATTCATATAAATCCCCCTTACGATCTTTCTCTGGTTTCAGGGAGGATCTCCATTATGTCATCTACGGTACAGTTTAATTTTCTGCAAATCCTTACGAGAATCTCCATCGATACAAATTCATTTCTTGAAAGTTTTGCAAGTGTGTTGGTACTAATCCCAACTTCTTTTGCAAATTCTGTCTTATTCAGTTCTTTATCAATAAGCAGTTTAAAAAGTCTATTGTAGGTTACATCCATTTCTTTTCCTCCTACTAATTAATTTTTCTTTGTATAAGTTTTAATAGCCTTGTTTTGTATTATATCATGTTTTTTCAAAAATACTCATTTTTTTTGCTATTCGGGGATTTATTTCCCTAAATACAAATTATATTTCTGTATTTGATTAATATAATTACCTGTTTAGAAAAAATCAATAAGAAAAATAGAGCTCTCACATTCAGGAAATCTCATACTAGATACAGAAATGATTCATAGAGAACAATTCTATATTTTATACCAATTTGACTTTATGTGATAGCTCTATCTTCTATCCTAAAATATAAATTTCTAAATTTTTTGCTACATGAATCTTATATTCATTGTGCCTATTGACACTATCGTATATTCACTGGTCTTTTCCAAAATGGAAATAAGCAATGTTTACTCTCCAAATACCGCTTTATAATCCGCTTGGAATTTTTCAATTCCTTGATCGGTCAAAGGGTGTTTTGTCATCTGTTCTAACACTTTATATGGAACGGTTGCAATATCTGCTCCTGCTTTTGCACAGTCAATGACATGAATTGGATTTCTTACACTTGCTGCAATAATCTCTGTTTCGATTCCATGCACTTGAAATATTTCTGTAATATCATCAATTAAATCAATTCCTGCCATGGAGATATCATCTAAACGTCCTAAAAATGGAGACACATAAGTAGCCCCTGCTCTTGCCGCTAATAACGCTTGTGCTGCTGTGAAGATAAGAGTCACATTGGTTTTAATCCCTTCTTTTGAAAGAACTTTGACCGCTTTTAATCCTTCTACTGTCATTGGAATTTTCACAACCATATTGGGATGAATTTTCGCAATTTCTCTTCCTTCTGCGATCATTCCTTCCGCATCTACAGTTGTTGCTTTTACTTCTCCACTAATTGGTCCATCTACAATGGAAGTAATTTCTTTAATTACTTCATTGAAATCTCTTCCTTCTTTTGCGATTAGAGATGGATTTGTTGTAACCCCACAAATAATTCCCATATCATTTGCTTTTCTAATATCTTCTACGTTAGCTGTATCAATAAAAAATCTCATGAATACTTCTCCTTTTCCTCTTTCTTTTCCTTATAATATTAAGATAATCTAGATCGAGTGGCAGAATGGTTGTAGTAGTATGCAGTTCTATGATTCTTTTTTCTCTCTCTAGATTATCCAATATGCGAATACCATATCCCTTGTAGCTCCTAATGAGCTTAACTATCTTCTCATAGTTTCTATTCTTTTTATTCGGACAATACTTGAAATACTGGTTTTAATGCAGGATAGATCTGTTTAAATTTCTGATAACATTCTTCGTATTTTTCCACAAGCTCTTGTTCTGGTTCAATCGTTTCCACTACTGTTACAAACTGACGAACAGCAGATTCTACATCTTCATATTCCCCACATCCTACCGCGGCTAAAATTGCTCCTCCAAGAGCTGGTCCTTGTTCGCTTTCAATGACTTCTACTTTTAAATTTAAAATATTTGCCACCATCTTCTTCCAAAGGAGACTTTTTGCACCGCCACCACAGATCTTTGTGCGATCAATTTTAATTCCAAGACTTCTTGCCACTTCTAAAGAGTCACGAAGGGCAAAGATAACTCCTTCTAATACCGCCTGTGTCATCTCTTCTCTCGTTGTATCCATTGTCATTCCAATAAAAGTCGCCCTCGCTTTTGGATCGTTATGAGGGGAACGCTCACCCATAAGGTATGGTAAATAAAAGACTTGATTTTCTCCCAGCGTTACGATCTCTTCTTGCTCTTTATCAAAATCCGTTGTTTTTAAAATCTCTTCCATCCACCATTTATTACAAGAAGCGGCACTTAACATACAACCCATTAAATGATAATGTCCATCGGCATGGGCAAAGGAATGAAGCGCATTGTGTGGGTCGACTTTAAATTGTTTACTAGAAATAAAAATAGTCCCACTTGTTCCAAGAGAAATATTGCAGTTTCCTTCTCCAACCGTTCCCGTTCCAATAGCGGCGGCTGCATTATCTCCAGCTCCTGCAATGACCTTTACCGTGGCAGGCAGTCCTAATTCTTTTGCAACTTCTTCCTTTAACGTTCCAACAACGTCATAACTTTCATAAAGAGTTGGTAACTGTTCTTCTGTAATCCCACAAAGCTCCATCATTTCCTTTGACCAGCATTTATGCTCTACATCAAGCAATAACATTCCTGAAGCGTCGGAATAGTCACTACAAAACGCTCCTGATAAACGATACGCTAAATAATCTTTTGGAAGCATAATCTTTTTGATCTTTGCAAACTTTTCTGGTTCATTTTCTTTCATCCATAAAATCTTTGGAGCGGTAAATCCAGTAAATGCAATATTTGCTGTATATTTTGAAAGTGTTTCTTTTCCAATGACTTCATTGAAATAATCCGTTTCTTTTGTAGAACGACTATCATTCCAAAGAATCGCAGGACGAATCACTTGATCCTTTTCATCCAATGTAACAAGGCCATGCATTTGACCGCCAAAACTAATTCCGGCTACTTGTTCTTTTTCGAACCCATCTACTAATTCTTTGATTCCTTCTACACTCTTCTCATACCAATCTTCTGGATTTTGTTCTGACCATCCAGACTTTGGAAAAGAAAGAGGATATTCTTTGGAAACAATATTTTTAATATTTCCTTTCTCATCCATCAACAGTAACTTCACCGCTGATGTTCCTAAATCAACACCAATATATAACATAAAGTGCACCTCCACTTTTTACAAAAGACAGGCTTTTTATGAAAACCTGCCTTTTTTTCCTTCACCCAATATGTAAATTTATTTTCTCCCTAAAAACACCCATGTCCTTTTATGCAAATGGATTTTCTGTTTTATAACGAACACCTTTTGGTTGATTATATCCGATTTCTTCTACATCAACACCAATATATTTGAATACTTCATATAATTCTTTTCCAAAATGTCCAAATGCAACGGCACCATGATGTGGATAATTTCCTTCAATTAATACATGGCGATAAAATCTTCCCATCTCTGGAATCGCAAAGACTCCGATAGAACCAAAGGATCTTGTGGCAACTGGAAGAACTTCTCCTTGTGCAATATAAGCGCGAAGTTTGTTGTCAGCAGTGCTTTGTAAACGATAGAATGTAATATCTCCTGGAATAATATCCCCTTCTAGTGTTCCTTGTGTCACTTCTTCTGGAAGGGCTCTCGCCATAATCATTTGATATTTCATTTCACAGAATGACAATTTGCTTTTTGCTGTATTTCCACAATGGAATCCCATGAAAGTATCTTTTAATGTATAATTATATTTTCCTTTAATATCTTCTTCATACATATCTTTTGGAACCGTATTGTTAATATCAAGAAGGGTTACCGTATCTTGGCTGATTACGGTTCCAATAAATTCACTTAACGCACCATAAATATCAACTTCACAAGAAACTGGAATTCCTTGATCCGTTAAGCGGCTATTTACATAGCATGGTACAAATCCAAACTGTGTCTGGAATGCTGGCCAACATTTTCCTGCAATGGCAACATATTTACGGTATCCTTTATGTTCGGTTACCCAGTCTTTTAAAGTCAATTCGTACTGGGCAAGTTTTTCAAGAATCTCTGGCTTTTTATTTCCTTCCCCTAATTCTTCTTCCATTTCTTTTACAATAGCAGGAATCCTCTCATCCCCCGCGTGTTTATGAAAGGCTTCGAATAAATCAAGTTCTGAGTTTTCTTCGATTTCTACGCCTAAGTTATAAAGCTGTTTAATTGGAGCATTACAAGCTAAGAAATTAAGTGGTCGTGGTCCAAAGCTAATAATTTTTAAATCAGAAAGTGCCATAACTGCTCTTGCGATTGGGATAAATTCATGAATCATATCCGCACAATCACTAGCATCTCCAACTGGATATTCAGGAATATATGCCTTTACATTGCGAAGTGCTAAATTATAGCTGGCATTTAACATTCCACAGTAGGCATCTCCTCTTCCTCCACATAAGTTATTTCCTGTTTCTTCTGCTGCCGCAATAAACATTTTTGGCCCATCGAAATGTTTTGCTAATAATGTTTCAGAAATTTCTGGTCCAAAGTTACCAAGGTAAACACAAAGAGCATTGCATCCAGCTTTTTTAATATCTTCTAACGCCTGTACCATATGAATTTCGCTTTCTACAATACAGATTGGACATTCATAAATATCTTCTACATCGTATTTCTCTGCATAAGCCTTCACTAAAGCCTCTCTTCTTGTTACAGAAAGACTTTCCGGAAAACAGTCACGGCTCACTGCTACAATACCTAATTTCACTTTTGGCATATTGTCTTTTAAACTCATTTTACTTCCTCCTACGATTCCTTCTTAAATTTTTTAAACCATTTATCCATAGAAATCGATAATTTTTACTATTTCTTTAATTCCACATATACACGTGCCATCTGCCCATAGGCTTGTTCCAATAAGGTTCTTGGACTAGCAATATTCACTCGAATACAGCCTTTGCCCTCTTCTTGAAAAACACTGCCCATATAAACACTGACCTTTGCCCTTTTAAGAAACCATTCTTCTAATTCTTCTTCTGTACAGTTTAGTTTTGAATAATCCATCCAAAGCAAATAGGTTCCTTCCCTTGGATAAATGTGAAATTCTGGCATATTAAGAAGTCAAAGCCAATTCTTTTCCCATGTTTTTCTCAAACTACACTCTTAGAGAAGCTATCCTAAAAAATCCCCCTTAGTATGTAAGTAACATAATTTCTTTTATCTCATTTCCAGATTATCCCCGACTAATCCTTCATAAGCACCTTCTATCTGTGCATCGTTATGAGCAATTAACCACTTATTTTGTGCTGTCATAAGTCTTTCTTCTCCTTCTTTTAGAGGGACAAAAGACAATGGTTCATTTGTGCCTTTTGGTAAAACAACGACACAGCGGAACCCTTTTTCTCCTCCATTACATGGTGCATAGTGAAGTGTGGTTGCATAGATCTCAATAACTGTTCCCTCTGGAACGAAAAATGCTTCCACTTTTTTTGTATCATACGTCCATTCTTTTGTAATGTCTTCTTGTTTTCCAAGAAGTAGGATGAGATCTGTTACCGCAACATTGATTTCAGAGCTTCTATGATATTCTAATGCGTTCAACTTATGGTTATTCCCATTACAATATCCAATTTGAATCGGAAGTCCTCCATAGCCATATTGTTCAAATTTTTTCGCTACTAATAGAGATTCCAACCTTTCATCTGATGGCACATATATGACATCTTCTGGTAATGGGGTATGCTCCATTTCTCTCCTTAATTCTGTCGTATCATATTGTGTTAATACTTTTCCATACCGATAAAACTCATCATCCAATACACTTTTTATTCGCATAATACCTCCTCCTATCGGCTTTTCATAGCTTTATGTTCTATTTACTATGATTATAGCAAGGAAACCGGTACCCTTCGACCAAAAACTTGGCTAATCTATGGCATTTTTTTGTCTTTTTTTATATTCACTTGGTAACATTCTATACTTTCTTCTAAATTCTTTGGAAAAGGCTTTGCTATTTGGAAATCCATGATTCATGGCAATCTCTGCTACCGTATGATCTGTATTCACAAACTCTTGAAAGGCATATTCTAATCGCACACTTTGTAAATACGTCTTATAGTTTGTTTTCGCATATTTTTGAAACATTCTGGACAAATAAGAAGGGGAATATCCAAACACTTCTGCTATCATTTCTAATGATAATTCTTTTTTGTAATTATCTCTAATATAGGAGGCGATCATGGAGAGTTTATCCAATTTTTTATGATTTCTTACCAACTCTTTTGGTATTTCCTCTCTTCGATAGAAATTAATGAGCAGATAGAGTACTTTAAAAAATCCACTTTGCACGTTCCATTCATAGCCGATCTCTTTTTGGCAGACTCCTTCATACATCTCCCTTAGAAGACGCATAATTTCTCCATCCTGCTCCCTTTTTTGGTGGGTAAACAGCAAGAATTGACTTCCTTCTATATAATAATTTTCAAATAGTTTTAATGGGATTTGTAAAACGATTGTTTTATTTGGCTCTGGTGATAAAATAGAATGAACTTCATTGGAATTCAACAGAATAAATTCTCCTTTTTTTAAAAAACGTTTTTCTTCGTTCACATAAAACGTTAACCTCCCCTCAAAAACAGCAAAAATTTCGATGGAACGATGCCAATGCTTTCCTCTAACATAGTTTCCATTCTTTCCTTCAAATTGAAATAATTTAAATGGAAATCCTTCATTGGGAATAATAAGCTCATGTTCAAATTCCATTTGCCTTCTCCTTTCCTATCCGATCAGTCTTTCTCCTAAAACGATGAGAAACATACTTTGCCAACTTCTCACGTTCGTGCTTGGCGTCAACATTATAAATGTTCGCAGGCAGTCCTCATAAACTTATGCCTTACACACAAAACAAATATGCCCCTTTTATGACAAAACGTCCTTACGTTTCCATCATAAGAGGGGCATATCTTATATTCTTTTGATTATATCAACGATGAGAAGCACGCTTTGCGAACTTCTCACGTTCGTGGGCGGCGTCAACATGATAAATGTTCGCGGGCAGTCCTCATAAACTTATGCAAGCATAGTTTCTGACTCGTTGCCTTCGCGTAAAATAGAAATGCAAGCATTTCCGCTTGACTTATGCCTTCCACGTAAATTACATGGCAAACACTGGATTAGCAATCAGCTTTTCCATCAGAACCAAATAATTTGATTTTTTCAATTACAGTTGCTCTAATTGCAGCAGAACCTGGAGCTAATAATTTACGAGGGTCAAATCCTTTTCCTTCTAAATCTTTACCAGCTTCTACATATTTACGAGTTGCTTCTGCAAATGCTAACTGGCATTCTGTATTTACGTTGATCTTAGCAACACCAAGGGAGATAGCTTTTTTGATCATATCTTCTGGAATACCTGTACCACCATGAAGAACTAATGGCATTGCACCTGTCTGTTGTTGAATAGCATCTAATGTTTCAAAACTTAATCCAGCCCAGTTTTCTGGGTATTTTCCATGAATGTTACCGATACCAGCTGCTAACATATCAACACCTAAATCAGCGATTGTTTTACATTCCATTGGATCTGCACATTCACCAGCACCGATTACTCCGTCTTCTTCTCCACCGATAGAACCAACTTCTGCTTCGATAGACATTCCTTTTCCGTGAGCTAATGCAACTAATTCTTTTGTTTTTTCTTTGTTTTCTTCAATATCAAAGTGAGAACCATCAAACATAATAGAAGAGAATCCTGCTTCTACACATTTTTTACATCCTTCATAAGAACCATGATCTAAGTGTAAAGCAACTGGTACAGAAATATTTAATTCTTCTAACATACCATTTACCATACCTACAACTGTTTTGTATCCTGTCATATACTTTCCAGCACCTTCAGAAACACCTAAAATAACTGGTGCTCTCATTTCTTCTGCTGCTAATAAGATTTCTTTTGTCCACTCCAAGTTATTGATGTTGAACTGACCAACTGCATAGTGTCCTTCTTTTGCTTTCTTTAACATATCTCTTGCTGATACTAACATACTAAATTCCTCCATATTAAATTAAGTATTGTCTTGTTATTTATCCTTATATCGGTCGTTCTTACAACCAAATAATAGGCTCTCCCATTGTTAAATCCTTTTAGACCTTCTATCCCCTGTTAAATTTTTTACATTATAGTGTCATTATACCCTATTTTTCCATTCCTTTCAACCACTCTGCAACATCAAGTGCATGATAAGTGATTAAAATTTTTGCTCCTGCACGCTTCATGGCGATCATATTTTCCATAACAATTCGTTTTTCATCAATCCAACCATGAATGGAAGCTGCCTTTACCATAGAATATTCTCCACTCACATTGTAAGCAGCGATTGGATAATCGGTTATTTCGGATACTGCATGAAGTACATCCAAATAGGCAAGGGCTGGTTTTACCATCACAATATCAGCCCCCTCTTCGATATCCTTTTGCACTTCACGAATCCCCTCTCTTCCATTGCACACATCCATCTGATAAGTTTTTCTATCTCCAAAGCAAGGGGCAGAGTCAGCGGCATCACGGAATGGGGAATAATAACCGGAAGCATATTTGGCACTATATGCCATAATGGCTGTATGAATAAATCCATTTTCATCCAGTGCCTTTCTAATTGTCATCACATCCCCATCCATCATATCAGAAGGTGCAATAATATCCGCTCCTGCCTTTGCACAAGTGACTGCCATCTTTGCTAACAGTGGAAGTGTTTCATCATTTAAAATCTCCTGTCCATGAATCAAACCGCAATGTCCATGAGAGGTGTATTCACAAAGACATACATCTGCAATTACCACGATGGAATCATCAAACTGCTTAATTTGACGAATGGCTCTTTGTACAATGCCATCTGGATTGTATGCCTCACTTCCTTTTTCATCTTTATGGGCTGGAATCCCAAATAAAAGAACTGCTTTTACGCCACTTTTCTTCACTCGCTCCATCTCTTCAGGAAGTCGATCCAGTGACCATTGAAAAATTCCTGGCATAGACGGAATTTCATTTTTCTGATCCTTTCCTTCCACAACAAAGATTGGATAGACGAGATCCGAAATAGAAACCGTTGTTTCTCTAACAAGGGCACGCATGGATTCATTGACTCTAAGTCTTCTAGTTCTTTTCATAGTTTTACCATCTTCTTTCTATTTTATTAACCTTATAATACTGATTCTAAAATTGATAATTTTTTCGTTTTTTATTATAACACAAAAAAAGCGAAAAAAAACAGCCTGACAAAATGTTCAGACTGTTTTTGAGTAGTCGGATAGTCTTCCCTAAACTTTATCCGAAAAGCTCATGATCATAATAAAACTCCTAATTTATTAGAACATGAACTTTAATATTGGAAATACTCCCATCAAAAAATTTTCTACCCCACACCTTTATTGTATGATAGATATAGGAATGCCACATCCCCCTTTTCGGGTAGTATTCCCACAAAAGACAAAAATATTCTTTTTATTCTTTAAAAAATTCTTTTAATTCCAATCTTGACTTTATGGAAAGCTTTTGAAAAATATGCTTCATATTATATTTCACTGTATTTTCTGATATATAAAGACGTTTTGCAATCTCACTATTGCTATATCTCTTTGCTCCTAACATTGCAATTTCAAGCTCTCGATTGGTAAGACCGTATACATTTTTTTCTTTTTCCTCTTGTTTTTTTCCTGTTACTCGAATTTCTCTCACATTGTTATAGATCTCCATAATCTCCTCAATGCTCTCTCGATACTCTTCTATATGAAAAAGAAGTTCAAAAATCCCAATAAGTTCCATATAATATGCAATAATGGGGAAATAAAGTTTATCTGGAATTGCTAAATCAAGTACTTGCTTCATAAGTTCGGTAGCTTGTTTATTATTTCCTATTCTATGATATGCCACTGCTCTTGTCAATTGAATATTAAGTTCTGCCCATAAAAACCGACTGCTATGACTTTGAGCATACATATACTCTCCAATGGCGATCACTTCTTGTTCTTCCTTGCGTAAAATCAGATTCTTTAAATAAAGAACATTTAAAAACTATAAATGAGCAAATTTGAAAAAATGCACAAAACTACCCTATCATTTTTAATAACTCGTTAAAACTACCACCTGACTTGGCATATTGAAAAATATACT
>CASDVE010000026.1 GCA_949284175.1 uncultured Eubacteriales bacterium | reverse complement strand
ATATGCATCCCTGTCTATATTTTATCATAAAAGAAGAAATTTGACTATTTATAAATAAATTCCTTCATACCCCCTTAAGTTTATGATGTTGCGCATGGCAGGTGGTTTCTTGTTTCACATAGCTTCATTTTCCTTTTGAAAAACTCCGCTATGTTCAACAGACTAAAGTCCATTAATCAAAAAAGTAGCAATGAACATATCGTCATTGCTACTTTACTCCACACCTATATTTTTTTAAATACCAGCTCCATAAAATAATGTCTTCTATTTTCTTCTGATATTCCTGTAAATCTTCCACTGTCTCCAAATAATCGTATACGCCTGCATTAAGTATAGAAAAAATATCCTGTATTGTAGCACCTTCTATTAGAGCTAGAATCGGTAATGCATGTCCTAATCTCCCTTTTACTTTAATAATAGATTCAAATGTTCCTCTTTTTATCATCTTTTTATCAAAATGCATAATGACAACATCAGAATAGAAGTACTGGTCTTCCTTCAATATGTCATAGGTACTCCATAACAGTTTATACTTTTCTTCTATTATCTTATTGGTTACCTCGAATATTTCTTTATGATTACTAAACAACAACACCTTCTTCATATCACACCACCATAACATTTTAATAACAAATTCATTTTCTTATTCTATCACTTTTTTCACTATACAACTTATAATGTAATAATTCTGACTGTTCATGTAATTATTCCTGTTCTCCATATAATACAACCCTAATCAAAAATCGTTCTAGCACAGAATCATCAACAACCACTGTTCCATGATATTTAGCTGCTGCCCGATATACGGACGATAGACCAACACCATGGTTTCCTGCGTCTGATTTCGTGGACTTCAATCTTTTGCCCTTTGTCTTTATAAGCTTACCTTTATAGTTATTCGCCACAAATATTAGCAGATTATTTTTATCATACTTCATTTGAAGTTTTATGTACTTTTTTCCATCTGCCTTTTGAGCAGCTTCTACAGCATTCTCTAATAAATTGCCAAGTATCAAACATATATCTGCACCCTTAAATGCCATTTTCATTGGAATATTGATCTTAACCGTGAAATCTATTTCCTTCTTTTTCGCAATCACATACCAATACCCGATCAATGAATCAATCACGATATTTCCACTATTTATAATTGGAGAAACTGTCATTCCGCCTTCCTCCATTACTTCATTAACAAATTCTATAATCTTTTCACATTCTCCATTTTCCGCATAAGCAAGAATTGATATAAGATTATTTTTCATATTATGCTTTACATCTCTTAACTGCAACGTAGATATTTCCGTTTCTTGCTGATGACGTTCGCATAATTCCAATTGTTGCTCATAAGCAGAATTCATACGCCTTAACCGTAAGTCATCAGCTATCTTGATGTAAATATAAAAAATCAATACATTCATACACAGTAAAATAATAGAAGTAATTGCAGAGCTAAAAAATGCACGATTCGTATTGACCTTATATCCAAGCATGAAGATATTATTCATAATACAAATGCTTCCTGTCGGAATTAAAACAAGCATAATACTATATCTAACAGGAAGTTCCTTTATTTCGTCATCCATAAATACTTTTTTTAATCCAATCGTAAACATGAGAAAAAAAGATTTAGACATAAAGGAACCCAACTCTTGATTCATAGCATATTGCTTACAATAGATCATTAGCATATAGTTACATAAGATTTCTATTAACATCCAAATTGCATTAAAACCAATTGCGAAAACACATTTGTCCAACCATTTCCCCTCATAAATAGATAAAGACGCAAGCAGTGTAACTATAATTGTTATGCCAATATTTACATATCCTGGAAACACACTAATACTTGATATTACAAACTGCCATATTACAAATATAGCCAATCCAACTGTAGATGACACCTTATCTTTTTTCCGTGCCAAAAATATATCAAAATAATAGAAAAACAGATATACTGAAAAAACTATGAGCAAAATATCTATTCCACATATCACTACTTTACTCATCAACATAAAATGTATCCTCCATTGAACAATACTGTTCGCTGATCATCTTCCTTCTATCTTCACTGATTGAAATTTTCTCTCCATTATCTAGTACAACAAAATCATAAGCCTGTCCAATCACATGTTTATAGTTCACAAGGAAAGATTGATGAACACGCAAAAATGATACTTTTCCGGTTCGTAAACTATTTTCAATCTCGTTTAATTTTCCATATAGTTCAAAGTTCCCTTTTTCTGTTACGATAAATACTTTTCGCTTATTGCTTTCAAAATACAAAATATCTCGAATTGGAATCTTACGATTTACTCGCTGGTAACTATATCGAAAATAGAAGTCTCCACTATTTATATCTTCATATGCCGCTTTAAAACACGCTTCCATTTGCTGTTTACTCACTGGTTTTACTAGAAATTGAAAAGGCCGTACCAAAAAAGATTCACTCATATGGGTTTCATGGCTCGTGACATAAATAATTAGAACATTTTTATCATACATTCTAATTCTTTTAGCAGCCGAAATCCCATCTTCTTTATCCATTTCGATATCAAGATAAATAATGTCAAAACCACTCCCTTCTATAACAGCATCTACCAGACCTTCGCCATTCCAGAACACTTCGATTTCTGTATCAACAAAATTTTGTTTTGCAATTTTTTGTATCAACAACTCCATCCTTCCTGTGGTTTGAATATCATCATCACAGATTGCTATGTTCAACATTTTTATCCTCCTCTTATGTCCTCTTATTTTATTTTTTCGCTTCTTACCCATTTTTTAACAGCTTATATAATGAACTAATGCATCCACTCCCTTATATACTTCAATCAGCTCATAGTATTTATCTCATCTTCCATTCATTTAAAATCAAGGAATTTTTAAGTTTCTATCTCAGATAAATGAGCTTCCATCCACAACAAACCCACGAATCTTTGTTTTAAGATGAGATACTCGTTTTTAGAAATTTTAAGCAAATTTTATCTCAAAATTTCTAAAAAATCAAGAATTTATGCAGAATCTTGGCTTTCAAATCAAATTTTCAACAAATTTTTCATTCATATGTTTTACCTGTCTTTCATTATAGATATTTCTCTATATCTTGTACAAAAATAGTGAGCTTCACTTTCAATATCGATTCCAATAATCAAGTTTTTTCCCTACCATCTATCCACCGCATTTACATGAAATGATTTCGAGTAGTTATTGAACTTTAACCCATTAGATTGCACCCATGCTGGACGCAAGAAAAGGAGGAGAAACACGTCATCCGTGTTTCTCCTCCTAGTATCATAATGATGTAGTCATTCAAGACTAATCTAAAGCAATGGTTTCCAAATCGTCTGGCACATAGACATTTCCTCGGAAATTTTCTTTTGCCTCTTTTGTATAGCGTTCTTTCCTCGTATCCAATGTCTTATCCTCTGTGTGATATAGGACAAGGTTTTTCACCATCAATTCACTGGCAAGTCTTCCAGCATCTAAGGCTGTACTATGGTGCTTTTCGTATGGCTTAAATCGTTCCTTATCTTCATATAGACAAAACGCCTCTGATAAAAGCCAATCACTTCCCATCACAATGGCATAACACGCAATATTAAATGACTCATCCCCAAGACAAGTGATCACCTTTCCATTGCCAAGTTCCCCTCGAAATCCAAATTGTTTTGCCTTTGTGGATAAAATATCAAAGAAAAAGAGTTTCATATTCATATTTTGAATCTCTATTTGCTCTCCATCCCTTACTTCCGTAATGAAAATACGCTCTCCAATATAACGCAATAGCTTTGTTGTGAGCATCATTTCACAAAAAGTTTCTAACATCTTTTTTACGACATTATGGCAATAAATAGTAAAGTTGCCTTCATACCCGTTGTTTTCCATCATAGAGGCAATTTTACGAATGACCCAAATTGCACCTAATACGTGATCCGTATGCCCATGGGTCACAAACATATCATGCAAATTTCCAATATTCATATTCGCCTGCTCCATCTGACGTAAAATACCATTGCCACCACCTGCATCCACTAAAAAATAGTTTGCATTATATTGAATGGCAAAACAAGTATTATAGCAGTTTGTTACCATTGCATTTCCAGTTCCTAACATCAACAATTCATAGTTTTTTTCTTCTGTCATTTCATCCATTCCATTGTTACTTACAGTCTTGACGATGAGAATGGGTATCCTCACCCATGAAGTAACATTCCTTTCCTTATATTCTATCTCAATATAACATAAGGATTTCTCTTCGTCTATTCGTTCTCTTCTCTTTTTGTAACTAAGACGGTATTACAAATTCCAGCTTCTGGATATTCTGGATTGCCATTATGTACAATAACAGTGAGTTCATGAACCCCTTTTATATCATCTGCTAATGGAACAATCATTTCCCCACCAAAACTATCGATTCGTTCTAGCACTTGTTGTCCATCAAGATAAATCCAGACATATCCTCTTACGTCTGTGAAATATAGATTTCGTCCTGTATCTCTTTTTCCAAAATCATATTGGGTTCGATACATGGCATATTTTCCTAACTTTCCAGAAAGTTCTGGCTGTGGCTGGTTTGTAAATATGACAGGTTCAAAACTGTTCATGTCATTTCGTTTCGTTTTCATCGTGGCATCTGGCATCTCATCGAACAATTGATAATACAGTCCCCAACCTTCCACAATCTTTTCTTCAATCGGTTTTATATATGGAATTTCTTCCACCTTTTCAATTGAAATCTCCACTTGATCTTCCTGTAATCCTTCTGCATAAATACGAACTTTTATTGGCTTTTCTTCCTTATGATTTGGCTTAACTAAAAATTGAGCAAGACCATGAAATGCCTTTCTATATGGTGCTACATCTGGCTCATGAGAGTTTGGATCTCCATTTCCGACTCCAACAACGGTTCCATTTTCCACCTCTGCTTGTAATAGATCGCTAGCTGTTGGGACAACAATTCCGCTATCATCCACAACTTTTACATTTAAAATTGCTATCTCATGTCCACCACTCTTTAGGGTTCTTTGCACCGGTTCTATTATTATTCTCTCTTTTTTTCCCGCTGTTTTTTGTACATCCCTTGCCACAACGACTCCCTTTTGTAACCCTTCTGCTCTTAACGTTCCCTCTTCACATACAAGTTCAAATGCAATTTGGTCATACTGATCTGGCATTCCAGAAAACACCAATTGTTCATTGGAATATACGTTTATTTCTTCACAATTTGTTGTGACCATGGCTTTTACTTTTTTTCCTATGCACTCTGGATTTACCCAAGGGGATACTAAATGAATCATCGGCTCCGTTTTCCAAAATGCCTTATATAAATAGCAAGCATCTTTTTCAAATCCACAGCTATCATACGTTCCAAAAAAAGTGGATACACTCGGCCATTCAAATGGCGTTGGTTCTCCTCGATAGTCAAACCCCGTCCATACAAAACTTCCAGCTACATATGGTCGTTCATTGACATATCGCCAAGTATCTCTTACCTTTGTTCCCCAAAGGGCACATTGGCTATCATAGTCATCAATAATATTATCTTCTAGCTTTGTTTCATATTCTCCACGCACCATAAAAGCACTGGCAGTTTCAGAACCCAAAAGTGGAATCTTTGGATATTTATTATGAAAATCATCATATCGTTTTGGATTATAGTTGATTCCAACGGCATCAAGAATGGTAGTTGCTCCCTCTTCTTCCATATAGCCACCATTGAAGGCACCGAGCACTGGTCTTGTGTCATCCATCTCTTTTATCACCGCTCTTAAATTTCCTGCCATACGATGTCCTTTTCTTGTTCCTTGTAATGGTTCTTCATTAAAAACAGAATACAGCACAACACAAGGATGATTTCTCGCATTTTTTACAATTCCTTTTACTTCTTCAAGAACATCTTTTGCCGAATTAAACGTGCGATTTTCTTCCATGACTAACATACCTTCTCTATCACAGATTTCTAAAATCGCTGGATCGGGATTATGTGCACAGCGATAAGCATTAGCTCCCAACTCTTTTAACTTTTTCACACGAAATTCTTGTAGGTTATAAGAAACTGCCACACCAACGCCTGCATGATCTTGATGATTACAAAAGCCTTTTAACTTAATATTTCTTCCATTTAACCAAAATCCTGTATCTGGATCTAAGGCAATCGTTCGAAATCCTGTTTGATGTTTCTGGTAATCTTGTACTTGACCATCATAAGATAATTCTGATACTACTTCATATAAATAAGGATGTTCTATATCCCAAAGTTCTGGATTGTTCACTACAATTTGACTCGAAACAATCGCTTTTTCATAGGCTTTGCTTTGGAGTTCAGCTCTACAAGACCCAATTTCCACACCATCTTTTGTATAGACCTTGTGAAGGATTTGTACCTCTTTTTCATATTCAAAACTGTTTTCCACCTCTGTTTGAATCGTAAGAATCCAATCGTTATTGCTCTGCTTCTCTGGTTTTATGAAAACACCTTGATACCCAATATGAACTGCCGGTTTTTTCACGAGCCATACATTTCGATAAATACCAGCCCCCTCATACCACCAGCCTTCCCAAGCGGAAGCATCGATTCGAATAGCAATGGTATTTGGTACAACCCCAAAGTTCGCCATATCTGTTATATCCACACAAAAGCTGTTGTATCCAGAATACGTTCTCTTTAGAAGCATTCCATTCACATAAATTTGTGCGTCAGCTGACATCCCTTCAAACTCTAATACAATTTGTTTTTGCTTATCTTCTTCACTCAATCCAAATCTTAGACGATACCAACCAATTCCTCTTTCTTTATATCCTTGATTTGGCGAACCAGACTGTATAAAATCTTTTTTTGTCACCCAATCATGGGGTAATTCTACCACTTCCCAATCAGAATCATCAAAACTATTCTCTGCTGGACCTTTCATAGCGCCCCCCTTTGCAAATCCATAAACATCATCATGGTTTCTTCCTTTAGGAAGCACAGAAAAATCCTTTTCAATAAATTTCCATCCTCGATTCAGGCAGTATACCCCGAATTGCTTTCCATACTGTTTCATTTCACCTACTGCTACTCAAAATATAATCAAATATACCCATATCGAGATTTTTCCTTCTTCATAGAACCTCGCCTTGCCTAAGCTACTACGATTTGATATGGCTCTCCAAAGGCTTACATTCCGAAGTTAGCCCTCCGTACATATATAAGTGCTTTTGTCTTTAAGCTCTCTTATATTTTTTAGCATTTTTAAGATTCATACTCGCATTGAAATCTCTATCAATCATAATTCCACAACTGCATTTGTATATTCTATCTTTTAGTTTTAAATCTTTTTTAATAGCACCACATTGACTACAAATCTTACTTGATGGATAAAATCTATCTACCACTCTAAGCTCTATATTCTTTTCTTTACATTTTGATGCTAATTTCTTTCTAAATTCAGAAAATTTCTGCTGTGCAACTGCTTTTGATAAATACCGATTCTTCATCATGCCTTTGACATTTAAATCTTCAATTGTTATATAGCTTGGTTTTTGCTTTATAATTGAAAATATTGTTTTATTGATATAATCACTTCTTATATGAGTTAGTCTTTGATGAAGTTTTTGTACTTTGGATATTTGTTTTTGAGTATTTTGACGAGTAACTTCTCCTTTCTCTTTTTTATTTCTTATTTTTAAACTCTCATATTTCCTTGAAAGTTTTCTTTGTTCTCTTTTTAATTTCTTTTCTACTTTTTTGACAGTAGAAGTTTTATTTACATTTTTAAATTTTACTCCATTGGAGCATATTGCAAAATCTTTAATTCCTAAATCAATTCCAATTCCCTCATTTGTGGGTTTTAACACTTCAATATCTTTTTCTTCCTACATCTTTTATCCATTTTTTATCTTGATTATTAGGGATATATTCATTATTTAACCATTTGGAAAAATCCATTCCACTAATAAACTTTCCTTCTCTTTCATACACTTCTTTATTATGAGCAATATAAAAGTTATATAGAAATCTTGATACACCAATGGTTTGATGTATCTTATTTTTTTGTTCTTGAGTCGGTTTCATTTCTATTTTGTATGCTCGTCTCAACTTCTTCATCCTTTCTGATTTTATTCTTGTATTTTCTTAAACCATATATTCTATAAGAAAATATGTGTAGTATTGATATGAGATCTTGAACTAATTCTTCTTGTGGTGAAAGACTTTCGTTATTTACAACTATAATTTCTACATTAAATTTAGACAAAAATCTTTCAAACCAATCATAACCAAAACGAATAAATCTATCTTTATGCGCTATAAGAATTGTATTTACTTCATTTTGCATACAACTATCAATCAGCTTATTCCATTTTTTACGATTATAATTTAATCCACTTCCATAATCCTCAATCACTTCATCTACTATGATTCCCTTAGCGTTAGCATATTGTCTAAGAAACTCTACTTGATTTTTTAAATCATCTTTTTGATTCGAAGTTGAAACTCTTGTATAAATAATAGTTTTTCTATTGTTATCTTCTTTCTTAATACCTTTGTATTCAAGATATTGCTCGTAAGTGTAATATCTTCTATTCGTAGGGCTCCTAAATGCTTTTAATATGCCATTATTATCCCACCTTTGCAAAGTGATAACAGATACGTTTAGCAACTCTGCAAATTCATTAGGTTTATAATGTTTACTCAATATAATCACAACCTTTCTGTGATTATATTATACTATATTTATATATATTCTTATTAAATAATAATCATCTCCTTATCTATTCTTTTTCTACAAAACAAAGTGTCTTTTTCTATGCTATTTCACCGCTCCTGTAATTCCTTCCGCAAAACTCTTTTGTAATACAAAAAATACAATCGCTGTTGGAATCGTCGTAATCAGTACCGCTAACATTAACATTCCATAATCTGTAACATAGCCAGATGTCAGACTGGACAGCATCATTGGCATTGTCTGTGAATTGCCCTTGGTCATAATGACTTTTGGCCACAAATAATTGTTCCAAGCATTCATAAAGGTAATGGTGGTAGCAGCTGCATAGGTGGATTTCATCGTCGGCATAAACATTTTTATGAAGATTTGCCATTCATTTAATCCGTCAATTCTGGCTGCTTCAATAATTTCAAGTGGAAACGATTTTGCACACTGGCGAAACATCATAATTAAAAACGGAGTGGAGATAGATGGTAATAAAAATCCCAATGTTGAGTTTAAAAGATTGGCTTTTGAAAACATTTGGAATAATGGAACCATCAAAGAAACAAATGGCAACATCATGGTCATTAAAATAATTTTGAATAATAGATCTTTCCATTTATCATGGAAGATTTCAAATGCGTATCCGGCAAGTGAACAAACCAATAAGGAAAGAACTGTTGTTAAAATGGCATACTTAAAGGAGTTTCCAAAAAATCTCCATACATCTTGTTCTGCTGTTAGATTGGCATAGTTCTCTAAAAATTTTGTTCCCAATGTCATCTTGCCCCCAACAATATCCACACTTTCATTTGTTGTAGCAATGATCATCCACACCAATGGAAAAATAGAGAGAACGGAAACTAAAATTAAAAATGTATAAGTAAAAAAACTTTCTCTTTTCTTAATCACGTTTATCCCCCACTTTCATTTGCAATAATGCTAAAATAGCCACCATAATTAAAATGACAAAAGACATCGCTGACGTATATCCAAAGTTTGGAACCCCTTGAAATGCTTTATTGTAGATATAATGTGACATAGAAATACTGGCATTGGCAGGTCCACCCATTGTCAAGTTAACGGATTCATCAAAGAGTTGTAGCGTTCCATTGGTAGACATAATAACAGTCAATAAAATAGTCGGTTTTAAAAGAGGAATTGTGATTCTAAAAAATGTTTGGAATAAATTTGCACCATCAATTCTAGCTGCTTCATAAATGGAATACTCAATATTTTGTAATCCTGCTAAATAAAAGACCATATTATAACCCGTCCATCTCCAAATCAGTGCAATGATGATCACAATTCTAGCACTGGTTGGGTGAGATAAGAAATTATATCCATGCTCTAAAATTCCTAATTTCATTAAAATGGCATTGATAAAGCCATCTGTGGCAAATAGGGAACGGAAGATGATAGCATAGGCTACAAGAGAAGTGGCACAAGGCAAAAAGATGGCCGTTCTAAATAGCCCTTTAAATTTCAAGTTCGGTTTATTCAAAATGGATGCTAAGATCATTCCTAAAATTAGCATAATTGGCACTTGAATAATTAAATAAAGTAAACAGTTTTTAATGGATTGTCTGAATACTTTATCCTGAAAAATACGCATATAGTTATGCAGTCCACACCACTGCATATTTGTACCTGTACCAGTTTTAAAAGACAGCATCAACGCCTGAATGGCAGGGTAAAAACTGAGGCAAAGGATTAAAATTACCCCTGGAGCTAAAAATAGCCATCCCATTATATTTTGTTTTTTTCTCAAACTCATCAAAAAACCCCTTTCTCATCGTTTCTGAAAGGAAAAGGGGTCATAGCATATATGCGATAACCCCTATTTCTATCCTTAATTTCCCATATTAAATGAAACAGTTTCTTCTGCTGTTTTTAATTCTGAGTCAATATCAGCACCTGCACAAACATTTGTAGCAGCAACAGCAATCGCATCATTGGCTTCTGTGTAATAAATACCCGTATTAAATACCGGTGTCTTTGTTGCAAATTCTGTGATCAATTGGAATACTGGCTCTCCACCATAAAATTCTTGTGGCTCTGCATAGACTTCACTTTCTCCTGCTGGAGTCCATGTTGCAATAGCACCAGAGCTTGGAAGAATGGTATCATAAAGCTCTTTACTTCCTGCAAATGTCTTATTTAAGAAATCGATTGCAAGCTCTGTATTTTTACAATTGCTTGTAATACCCCATGTAGCTCCACCTTGACTTGCATAATTTGTCGCTGTTGAAATTCCTGGTAAGGCTGGCATATTTGTCACATTCCAAAGTCCAGATTGATCTTTTGCTGTTTCAATACTTGCCATAATCCAGCATCCGTTAATAGCACCAAGTGTCTTTCCACTGGTAAACGTAGCGATGTACTCATCCCAACTGTTTGTACGTGCCATAACTCCTGTATCCACTAACTCTTTATACACTTTGATACTTTCTTTTAAAATTTCATTATCCACAAAATATGGCGTTCCATCTTCTTTCCAAATGCTTCCACCGGCTGATTGTATCATCTGCATTAAAATATCAGCGGAGGCAGCTTGAGAAGAAAATAGAGAGTATCCTGTTTTATCCAACACATCTTTTCCAATTTCGATAAAACGATCCCAAGTAATATCTGTTAAATCTTCTATTGTGTATCCTGCCTGTTCTAAAATATCCGTTCTATACGCCGCAATTTCTGTTCCATTGTCAAATGGCACTCCATAATTTTTACCATCTGCCACAGAGTTTGCAACTTTTCCTTCTGAAAATTGACTAAAATCAATTCCTGAATTTGTTAAATCTTGAAATAAGTCCCCATAAGTCATAATGTATTTTTGATATGCAAAATCTTGCATTAATAAAATATCAGGCAACTGGCTATAATCTCCAGATGACAAAATCGTTCCTAATTGAGTTTGCATATCATCCCATGCTACCTCTACAATGTTTAATTTAAAGTCTGGATTTTCTTTTTGATAAATTTTTTCTGCCTCTTGCATGGCATAAATATTAAAAGCCTTATCCCACGCCCATACGGTTAATGTTTTATCTCCTCCATCAGAAGAATTACCACTTGTGCTTTTTTCCCCGCTACCATCAGAGCTTTGACCACAAGCCACAAGAGAAATAACCATTGTTATTGTCAATAAAAATGCTATTATTTTCTTTTTCATCTTATTTTCCTCCCTGATAATTTTTGCTAACCACCACAAAACTATTGTATAATGTGCACATATATGAAATAGTTTTTACTGGATATATGTAAATTATATCAACACTTTCCCATCTTTTGTGATCAGATACAATGAAAAAATGTGCATTTTCGATTCTTTTTCACCATCCTCTATATGCACTTATCCTATAATTTTTTAATTTTCCTTCATAATTTTGGGCAGATTTCTTCCATTGGTATGGGGAAATCCCTAATAATTTCTTAAAGTTTCGATTAAATGTGGATATATTCTCAAATCCAATCTGATAAGAAATTTCTTTCATGGACTTTTCCGTCCATTTCATTAAATTACAAGCATTTTGTATTCTCACTAAATGAATGAAGTCTAACGGCTTCATATTCATATTCATTTCAAACACCTTTCGAAAATGACTTTCGCTCATATTGCAGGCTTTTGCTAGATCTGAGATATATAATAATTCATGAAAGTGATCATTCACATAAGAAATAGCAGGTGTAATTAAAATTGTCTGCCCAAAACTTTCCTTTTCTCCCTCATTCATCCGGAGTATTTCAATAAGAAACGATTTTAGCAACCCTTTCACACTTTCTTCATAAAAATATTTTTTCTCCAAGCACTCCAATCGAATTTGCTCTAATAACATTTTTAACCTTTGGTTTTTCTTTTTTTCAATATAATGTGCTTTTAAAAAAATTCTTCCCTTGATATTCGATATTTCCCCACTCTGTTTTCCATCCATTTCTTGAATCACAGATTCTACATCAAAATAAAACCACTCCCAATACGCCTTTGTCCCCTTTTTTGAATTTGTTGTATGTAAAAAATAAGGCGGAACCACAACAAGACTCCCCTCTTCAAAAGAATAGGTTTCTTGCCCTAGTATGATCTCTCCTTCTCCACCGTAACAAATCCCCACTTCTAAATAGTTATGAAAATGTAAACAATCGATGTCATTTCCATACTCCCGAATCCACTCCTTTCCAGTTAAAGCTAATACGACTTCTTTTTCTGGTATTTCATAATATCGATATTGTGCTTTTTTTCTTTTTTTCATAACATTCCTATTGCTGATTTCAGCGTTTCCTTTCTTTTTATAACCCCTATCGTATTTCCGATGAGAAACACGCTATGCGAGTTTCTCACGTTCGCGAGCAGTCGTCATATAAGAGCATAAATGCTCTTGCATGACTCGTTGCTTCCGCGTAAATGATAAAAAATGCAAGGATAACAAAATATCCTTGCACTTATTATACATGAAATCTCAAATGATTATATCCATTTTATCCCATATATTACATTTTTCATATCTTCCTCTGAATCAAACCAAAGTTCTACCTTTTCTAATCGTCCAATTGGAATTGTCCAAAACATTTGCAATTGTAACCACACATTTTTCCTCAGTTGTTTTATCTCACCACATGGTGATTTTATAAAAACACTTTTTTTGCATTGATCAATCATATGAAAAAATTGCTCTACGTTTGTGATCTTACATAATATAGTATGATTCCTTGTTTCCATAATCTGAAACCTCCTGCTTTCTTGTTGCTTTTATTGTAGTTCTCCTTTTGTTACACAACAAGTAACAGGGTGTTACAATCTCATTCCACCAATCTTCTTGCCAACGCCTCAATAATAAAAACAACTGGAACTTGGGATGTAATATCATAAAAATCATCTATCATTTTTTTCTTAAAATGATAAGAAATATTCCAATCGGACATTTTTGCAATGGTAGAAGTTTTTGTATTAGTAATGCTCAATATTTTACAATGATGCTTTTGAAACCTTGTTAATAAAGAAACAACTTCTTCTGATTCCCCCGATACTGATAACACAACAACCACCACTTTATTCTGTGGATCAGTTAAAACAGGATAATACGGATCTTCAATACTCAACGACATTTTACCAAAATTGGAAAAATACCGAGCACCATATTTTCCAAGATTACCCGATGTCCCCATCCCCACAAATAAAACGCTTTGTGCTTCTTTTAAAAGTTCTACCGCTTTTTCTATCTCCCACTCAAATGCTTGTGTATTCACCCCTTCAAAATAGTGTAAAATTTCTCCCAAGTCATCCTTTGGTTCTATTGGACTCATTTCTTCAAAATATACTGCTAATTTTTCTTGAAACTCTTTATATCCTTCGCAATCCATTTTATGACAAAATCGTAAAATAGAAGCAGTGGAAACATGAACTTTCTTTGCTAACTCCCGAATAGTCAAATAAAGTACCGTTTCTTTATTGGCTAACACATAATGATAAATCTGAATCTCCGTTTCACTGAGTCTTTGCACGTGTTCATAAGTAAAAATTGTACTTTTCATGTTTTCTTTTATCCTCGTTATAAAATTTTTAAGCCTCCAATGACATTTTTACATCAACCCGTGGCAAATGTACTTTCTTCCAAAAACAGATCATGCGAATTGCAAACGTAAGTATCAATGAAAGAACCACCGCAGTTCTCATGTCATAAAAGCGATTGAGATAAATAAGAGAAACGCCCCCTATCACTGCTGCCACCGCATAAATATCATAACAAAAGATGGCTGGCTTACGATTCACCATAATATCCCTTATCATGCCACCACCAACACCGGTTACACAGGCAGCAAATACAATAACCATTTTGTTTTCTCCTTGTGCCATCATGGTGGAAGCCGCAGAAACAGCAAAGGCAGCTAGTCCAATGGCATCAATGATAACAAAGACCATCTGATTTAAAATATTTTTCCGAAGAAAAATTGCGATGCTCGCTCCTATTAAAATGACACCCCATGTCCACTTGCTTGTGAAAAAAATAGGAAGACCTTCATTTAAAATGGCATCCCTTAAAATTCCACCTCCCATAGCAGTGACCCCTGCCATAACATAAATTCCAAATAAATCAAACTTTTCTTCCATAGCAACAACTGCACCAGAAATCGCAAAGGCAAAAACGCCTATTGCCTCTAAAATATTCATTTTACTTCTCCTCCTATGCGTTTTTCACTTGACTTTGGATAAAAACTCTTATTTTACCTCACTCGTTGCCTTTACATAAACGATGAGAAATACGCTATGCGAATTTCTCACGTTCGCGAGCAGTCGTCATATAAGAGCATAAATGCTCTTGCATGACTCGTTGCCTTCGCGTAAAAAAAGAGGTGTAATTATAGTTTCCCTATAATTACACCTCTGTATTGGTACCTGAAAGATTCTCGGTTGCCCGATTGCTTCTTGGGTGCTAACGCTTTCCAGAGTTTTGTCAAGATTCGGTCCTTTTACCTGAGAGTTTTTGTGCTTTTCCCCTTCGGTGCTGTCTAAAACAGGCTCTCCCAAATCCGTCATCCAAAGGCTATATTTATATTTATTTTTAAGTATAGCAATGGATGGTTAAAAAGACAATCCCCTTTTTTTCTATTTTTGACTGCCATATTTTTTGTTTATCCCCACTACAACCCCACTGAGAGCTAATAGTGCAATGACATTTGGAATTACCATAAGACCATTGAATAGATCAGAAAGTGACCAAACAATTCCCACTTTTAATGTGGAACCTATGATAATAAAAACTACAACAAGGATAGAATAGATAATGCCTGCTTTTTTTCCAAATAAATACTCCACATTGATCTTTCCAAAAAAATGCCATCCAAGAATCGTGGAAAAGGCAAAAAATAAAAGACAAATGGCTACAAAAATATCGCCAAATCCTTTAAAAGCACTCATAAAAGCAGTCTGTGCCAGTGCTGTTCCTTCCTTTCCACTATCCAACACCCCTGTTGTCAAAATAGAAAATACAGTTAGATTTAAAACCACAAACGTATCCACAAAAACACTGACCATAGCAACCAATCCTTGTTCATGAGGATTCTTTGCAACCGCTCTTGCATGGGCGTGTGGCGTAGAACCCATACCAGCCTCATTGGAAAACAGCCCTCTTGCAACACCAAAGCGTATCGCTTCTCGAACCGTAATCCCTGCTCCCGCTCCAAGCATTGCTTTTGGATCAAAAGCGGATATGAAAATTAAGGAAATGGCATGGGGAATTTCTCTTGCGTTCATAAAAATCAGTATAAGACTTCCTATTACATAGATTCCTGCCATAATCGGAACAAATTTCTCAACCACAGAGGCTAATCGCTCCGTTCCACCAATAAAAATAAATCCAGCTACAATAGCGAGCACGCCTCCAATAGCAACTGGTGGAATCTGAATGTTCCGGTTGGCAAACACCTCATAAAATGCAGAACTAACAGAATTCGACTGCACCATATTTCCCATAAATCCTAATGCCAATATGATAGATATGGCAAAACAAGTGGCAAGCACTTTTCCTAACGTTCCTTTAAATGCTTGACGTATATAATAAACCGGCCCTCCTGTTACCTCTCCATGACTGGTCACTTTATATTTTTGAGCAAGGCTAGCCTCTGAATAAATGGTCGCCATTCCAAAAAATGCACTAACCCACATCCAAAAAATTGCCCCTGGCCCACCACCAATCAAAGCGGTTGCTGCTCCTGTTAAATTACCAGTACCAACCTGTGAAGCAATTGCTGTTGCAAGGGCTTGAAAAGGTGTCATTTCTCCTTTTCCCTTTTTTTCACCTTTTGACATCATATTTCCAAAGACAAGTTTCATGCCTTCTCCAAATTTTCTAACCTGAATAAATCGTAACCGAATGGTAAAATAGATTCCCGTACCACATAACAGGATAAGAAGTATTGAGTTCCAAAGTAGATCATTTACATTGTTTACTAGACTTAAAATTGTTTCCATATTCATTCTTCCTCTCTAAATTTAATCGCTTTCGTTCACAATATTAGACTGAGATCATCTGAGAAGAATTCATTGGAATCCCTTTTCATCGATATTTTTCTCCTCTTTACCTCCGCCTCTTGCGAACAACTAGAATTGCTTCCAGCTCGTAAACAGTCCATTCACAACCATAAGAATCGCGTTTTCTTATGGTTTTTGTCCTGTTATTACGAAAAAAGAGCTGATTTTTAAATCAGCCCTCTAAAGAGTAGAACATTTGCATTTTATTGATATGCCCTGTCCTTTTGCCTGAGAGATTAACAACAAAACGTAAGTCTAACGTTTTCTTGCCGTACACCTTCGGCGCTTCTTAAACGATGAAAAGCTCATTTTTTGAACTTTTCAAGTAAAATGAAGACTCTCCAGAGTGTCCACAACTGTTATGGATCATGTGGACTTCTTCACTCTAACATGACAGAGCATTTTTTGCAAGTAAAATTTTAATTTTTTATTTTTATTTATGAAATTCTCTTTGCAAGTACAACCATTCTTCCATCTTCTTTTGTATATTCGCAGGTGGAAAGCATAAGAATCGGTTCTCCATTCTTTGGCTCTTTTCCTGTTTCATATAAAAACAGAGGCGTAACTTCCTCTATATACTGCTTATATTCCTCTTCTGATGTAATATCCATCACATAATATAGTGGAGCATGCTGCTTTGCACTGATAACCAAAGCTCCGAAAATCTCATATGTATGGAGCTTGTTTTCCAGACACAATTGTATCGTTTTATGAGATTCATAATATTCCTTCTTCTTATATTGTTCAAGCCCTGCAAACATACTTCCATCTTTCATATGATGGGCATATACAATCATATTTTCCTGTTTATTAAGCGGATCCCATCTTCCATCAACAAATGGCGTTCCTGCCACAGAATATTCCTTTTGAAAGTTTTTCTTCAAATAAAATTCATTGTCATTTTTTCGATACATCACCGGATAGTCGATGTTTGTATCCTCAATTTGAATCCATCCAATGGTATCTTTATTTTGTGCCTTTAAAGCCTCATAATCAAAGATCTTTCGGTTCTTGTTTCCTTTTTTTGATGGTTTCGTTTCCTCTGGAAATGCCTTTGTTTTTACAACTTGAAATTCTCGCTCCACTTCTTTCATAGTCAAATAATAGTTTAATAACTGCCATCCAGAATATAAAAAAACAATAATACAAAGGAAAAATAAAATCTTTTGCATTCTATGTTTCTTCTCCATACGTTACATCGTTCCTCTTCTACCATAAAACACTTGCGATTTTTAACTTCTCTTCCACTAAAACTAAAATAAAATTATTGGTTCCGTATTCTATGATTGGCTCACCATCTCTTGTATATCGTTTCTCATATCGACTGGCAACCAAGTAGCTATTTTCTGTTTCTATCACTTCATAAGAAATCTGATGCTCATGAAACCCTTCCAAAAAAAGTTCTGGATAGGCTTCATAAATATTTTGAAATTGTTTTATATACTGTGCCACTGTCTGTCTTTCATATTGTTGTTCGTTTTCCTCCAAAAGAGAAGCCTTTTCAAGAAACATCTGACGAAATTCTTCCGCCTTAAATTCTTCTCCTTTTTCAAAAGAAATCACCTTATAAAAATGATTTAAAAATGATTCTATCATACCTTTTCTCCTTTTCTTCTATCCATACTTTTATTTTTGGCATATAAAAACCCCTGCTGATTTTGTAATGGAAAGTTTCCCTTGCCTTTTTATCTTCTCCTCTAAAAACTGCTTAAATTGTTCCGTCTTTCCATCTAAAAGTTCTCTTTGATTGCCATGACAAGAAAGCACATAGTTGACAATAGGCTCCGCTTGATCCACAACCAATCCATCTTCATAGGGAATCCATTGTACATGACGAAAATACTGTTTTAAGTAATCTCCTCCATTTTCCATGCCAAACTGCTCATATAATTTCACATCGGAAAGCCGAATTTTGCTATCAAATTCTTGTACCATTTCTGTAATCTCTTTCATGTGTTCTTTCCCATAGGTACTGGCAAAAAACACTCCATCTTTTTTTAAAGTGCGAACGATTTCCGACAATGCCTTTTTTTGATCTTTCATATAGAACATCACATGGTTTGCAATGATTAACTGAAATTGCTCATCGGGAAACTGTAATTCTTGACCATCCATCACTTGATAATCAAAGGGAAAGCCATGCTTTTCCATCAACTTCTTAGCATCCGCAATCATTCCTTGTGAAATATCCGTTAAGACAATATGTTTCCCCGACAGTTGTTTTTTGTCGGCTCCAATCCATAGTTCTCCACTCCCACATCCAATTTCCAAAATGTTATCCACTTTTTCTATTGGTAGCTGTTCATAGAGCCAAGAAAACCATCCCTTTTTGTTGACAGAATACTTCCTATGCAGTTCGATCCGAATATCCAAATTGGTAGCGGTTTGGTATTGTTCTACCAAACTTTTTTCCAAATTGGTAATATGAATCAAATGTAAAATCTCATCCCAATTCACTTGCTTTGTTTCTTGCAAAAGATTTTGTGCCTCGCAAAGTGCCTGTTCTATCTGCTCTAAGTGCTCTTTTTTTTGTCGAATCAAACGCAACTGCATTTGAAAAGAATCTTTCATATCAGAAACCCCACTTTGCAATGGCATCGTTCGAATTTCCTCTAAAGAAAACCCCAAATATTTTAGAACAAGAATCCTTTGTAACTTGGCAAAATCTTCATCGGTATACATACGATAGCCTTTGTCATTCTTATAACTTGGTTTTAATATATTTTGCTTATCATAATACCGAATGGTTCGAATCGTAACAGATGCTTTTTTTGCAAAGGCACCTGTTGTATAATATTGCTTTTTTTGTGTATCTAAATTCATATTTCTTCCTTTCTTTTCTTATGACACCGTTTCACACCTTTCTTTTTTCTCCTGTTTTTCTTTTTATTATACAGGAACTTATTCTTCTTGAAAACGAAGAAAGGATGAGGAACACATAAAATATGTTCCTCATCCTTTTAACTTTCTACGGTTTTATTGGCAAATTGGGAATTATATAATTTTTCATAAAATCCCCCTTGTTTTAATAGAGATTCATGAGTGCCTTGCTCAATAATATCTCCATCTTTAATCACAAGAATTAAATCTGCATTTTTAATTGTGGAAAGACGATGTGCAATGACAAAAGAAGTTCTTCCCTTCATCACTTTTTGCATGGCATCTTGTAACATCTTTTCTAATCTTGTATCCACAGAAGAAGTCGCCTCATCAAGAATTAAAATTTGAGGATCTTTTAAAATAGCACGAGCAATCGTTAAAAGTTGCTTTTCTCCTTGTGAAATATTATTTGCTTCTTCATTGATCATGGAATCATATCCATGGCTTAATGTTCGAATAAAGTGGTGCACATTTGCCATTTTCGCCGAATCAATGACTTCATCCTTTCTCGCATTCAACCGTCCATAACGGATATTATCATAGATACTTCCGTTGAACAACCATGTATCTTGTAATACGAGGGAGAATAACGAACGAAGCTGTTCTCGATTCATATCTTTGATGTCCACACCATCAATTTTAATAGCCCCGCCTTTTACATCATAAAACCGAAGCAATAGGTTCATAAGTGTTGTCTTACCTGCTCCCGTAGGACCTACTAAGGCGACCATTTGTCCACTTTTCACTTCAAAGTTTACATCCTTCATCAGCAGATCCTCTTCATATCCAAACTGCACATGTTCAAAAGATACATTTCCTTTCATTTCTTTTGCATCAATGGAAACCGTACCTTTTTGTTCCTCTTCTTCTTCATTTAACAGTGTAAAAATTCTACTCATTGCTGCAAAAGCTGCCTGAATTTGAGAGGATAATTGGGATACTTGAGAAAGGGGATCGTTGATCTGCCAAATATAACGAATAAACGCTTGTAGACCACCGACCACTATTGTTCCTTGAATCACAAAAATACAGCCTAAAACCGCTACACCACCGATGGTTAAATAGGTAACAAGAGAAATACATGGGGAGATCATGGAAGAAATAAATTGAGCTTTAAATGCAGATTTTGCCATTCTTTCATTCACTTCTTCAAATTGTTTTATGGCATCTTTTTGCTTATTGTATAATAAAATCTCATTAAATCCGCCATAAAGCTCTGTAATAGTTCCATTCATCTCTCCCACTGTCTTTTGTTGAAGATGGAATAATCTTTGGGAACGTTTTACAAAGATCTTCGTAATCAATACGGTCATCGGAATAATAATCAGTGAAACAACTGCCATTGTGACATTGATTTTAAACATCATAGAAAGAGCCAATATAAAGGTCAATCCGCCTGTTATCGCCTTTGTAAAAGTCTGCTGTAAGGCATTGCTTAACGTGTCCACATCGTTTGTTACGGTACTAAGCACATCACCAAAGGCATGGCTATCAAAATACCGCACAGGAAGTCGCTGTATCTTCGTTTGCAGAGAATTTCTGAGATCTCGCATGGTGCTTTGAATAGCATTGGTTAAGAAAAATGCGGATACTAAAAGTAAAAACGCCCTCAATCCATAGCGAATTGCAAGTGTTATAATCGTCTTTATTACAATATCGAAATGGACATGAGCCCCTTCCACTTGATTCATGATCTCTTTGGCATCTTTTGTCAATTGGGTTGTGATCGAACCCTCAATTAAAGGGTTTCCAGCATAAATAGCGGTGGAACAAACCAGTGCTAAAATAGCAATGATAAGCCTTCCTTTGTAAGGTGCTACATGATGGAGGAAACCTTTCATACAAACTTTCCAGTTTATCTTCTCATTCATACTACATTTCCTCCTCACTGAGCTGAGATGATGCGATTTCATAGTAGATATCACAAGATTTTAATAGCTCTTTATGTTTTCCTTTTCCTACCACTTTTCCTTCATTTAACACAATGATCTGATCTGCATCCATAATACTGGATACCCTCTGTGCTACAATAAAGACAATTTCATTTGTTATTTCCTTTTTTAATTCCGCCCGAAGTGTTGCATCTGTCTTAAAATCAAGGGCTGAAAAAGAATCATCGTAAATATAAATCTGGGGTTTTCGAACTAACGCTCTAGCAATGGATAGACGTTGCTTTTGTCCACCCGATACGTTGGTCGCCCCCTCCACAATTCTTTCTTTAAATTGTAATGGCTTTTCCATAATGAAATCATATGCTTGTGCTACTTTTGTAGCATGAATAATCTCTTCCATTGTGGCGTCTTCTTTTCCAAAACGGATGTTATCCTCAATGGTTCCACTAAATAAGTTGGCTTTTTGTGGCACAAAACCGATTTTATTTCGTAATTCATAAAAATCCATATCTCGTACGTCCACACCATCAATGAAAATATGACCACTGCTCACATCATAAAATCTTGGAATCAATTGGATTAACGTACTCTTACCAGAACCAGTGCTTCCAATGAAAGCAACGGTTTCCCCTGCCTTGGCTTCAAAAGAAATATCCTTTAATACCGCCTCTTCTCCATCTGGATAAACGAAATCCACATGATCAAATACAACCGAATGCTCTGCTGTTTTCTCCTCTTTTTTTGATGCTCCATTATGAATACTCGTATCCATATCAAGCACTGCCATAATACGTTTTGCCGATACATTGGCTCTTGGATACATCATAAATACCATACAAAATAGCATAACAGAAAACATAGCATGGAATAAGTACTCCATAAATGCTACAAGTTTTCCAACTTGTAATGTCTGAGCTTCAATCATATGGCTGGCTGTAAAATAAATGAGCAACGCTGCCAAATTCATTAAAAGGAAAAAGATTGGCTCTGTGGAAGACATCAACTTAAATAACCGCTTTGACTGGTTCATGAAGTTCACGTTTTCATCATCAAAACGCTCACTCTCATAAGCATCATTATTAAAAGAACGAATCACGCGAATTCCCGTCAAGTTCTCTCTAAAAATACGGTTAATGGAATCCAAAGACGCCTGTTGCTTTTCGCTGATTGGCATAGATATTTTCCCTACCAAAACAACTCCAAGAATAATAATTGGAATCGTCGATACAATAATCAACGAAAGTTTTAAGGATGTCGTGATGGTAAGAGTAAAACTTACCGCCATCATAACTGGCGTTAACAAAGCAGTTTTTAAAATAATATTTAAAAACATCATAATCTGAAAGGCGTCATTGTTGGTTCTCGTAATCAAAGAAGCAACACCAAATTGATTCATTTCACTATGAGAAAATGACTGCACCTTTTGAAATACATCATGACGAATATCTCTTGTCACGGATGTGGATATTTTAGCACAACAATATCCGAGTAAAATCGTACCAAGAACCCCGATAATAGAAATAATTGCAATACGAATACCCATACGAACTAAATACGTTTCATCCTGATTCATCACACCGTTGTCAATCATATCGGATACAACAGTTGGGATTCCAAGCTCCACTAAGGCGAATCCAAATACCGAAACGATATTCAGAAATACGAGGAGCTTGTAACGTTTTAAGTAGTGTAAAATTAGTCTCATTTGTTCACCTTTCCTCGCTCAATAACTTAACTATATTCATCTTACTATTCTTTCGTTTTCTCTATAACTCGTTGCTTCCCCACAAATAGAAATAGAATACGAAAGAAAAACAAGCTGTGTGTCATAAACATTTCTGCATAGGATACACCGCTTGTCGATTCGTCTTCATTCTAACATAAACTTGCTATGAAAGATAGTATAATTTGAAATTTTTCCTGATTCTCTAATGGTAAGATTTTTCTTATTCTCCAAATACTGCTTTATAATCTTCTTGGAATTTCTTAATTCCTTGATCGGTTAATGGATGATGCAACATGGCTTCGATTACTTTATATGGAATGGTAGCAATATGAGCACCAGCCTTTGCACATTCTAATACATGAATTGGCGTTCTTACGCTGGCTGCAATAATCTCTGTTTGAATGTTATGAATAGCAAAAATCTGTGCAATATCTTCTACCAATTGAATTCCTGTTGTTCCAATATCATCCAATCGCCCTAAGAAAGGAGATACATAACTTGCTCCCGCTCTTGCCGCTAAAAGTGCCTGCAATGGAGTGAAAATAAGCGTTAAATTTGTTTTAATTCCTTCCTTAGAAAGCACATGGCAAGCCTTTAACCCTTCCTGTGTTGTTGGAAGTTTTACAACCATATTTGGATGCAACTTAGCGATCTCTCTTCCTTCTTTTATCATCCCTTCGGCATCCACCGTTGACGCTTTTACTTCTCCACTAATTGGTCCATCCACAATAGAGGAGATTTCCAGCAAAGCCTCTTTTGGATCTCTGCCTTCTTTTGCAATTAAAGACGGATTGGTTGTCACTCCAGATAAAATCCCCATTTCATTTGCTTTTCTAATGTCATCAATTTTAGCTGTGTCAATAAAAATTTTCATGTCATTTCCTCCCAGTACTTAGTTTTACACCATATTGTTTTTATATTAACATATTAAACTTATTTTTCAAGTCTATTTCTTAATAATTGATATTTAAACTGACTATTTTATTTTTATCACAAAATATAACAAATAGAAAGGCCAAATGACTCAAAATGATAAGAAAAGAGCATAACCATTGAATCGGCTCTTTTCCTTTCAATGGTTACGCTCTTTTATAAAAACATAGTTTTTGACTCGTTGCCTTGGCGTAAATTAATATGCTTTTCCAAAGTAAACCATAGCTTTCGCTGGTTTTCCACAGTGGACACAAGTTTCTCCTAAATTTTCTTGCTCAAATGGCATACAACGTGTTGTGGCTGTTGTTTCTTCTTTGATGGCCTCTTCACATTCTTTGCAACCACACCACATGGCTTTTACAAATCCTCTTTGTTCTGCAATAGCTTCTTTGAACTCATCCCAGTTCTTAGCCACAACCGTGTGTTCTTCTCTATGTGCTTTTGCACGCTCAAACATATCATGTTGGATCTGCTCTAATACTTCTCCAACTTTTGTTTGAAGTTCATCAAGAGAAACCACAATTTTTTCTCTTGTATCACGACGAACGATAACACCTTGATTTGCTTCAATATCTTTTGGTCCAATTTCAATACGAATTGGAATACCACGCATTTCTTGTTCGCTGAATTTCCATCCTGGACTCTTATCAGAATCATCCACTTTCACACGATAATTAGAAGCTAAGAGTCCTCTTAACTCTTCTGCTTTCTCAAGAACTCCTTCTTTTTTCTGCATAATAGGAATGATCATAACTTGTGTTGGTGCAATTCTTGGTGGAAGAACAAGACCTGAATTATCTCCATGCACCATAATAATCGCTCCAATCAGACGAGTTGTCATACCCCAAGATGTCTGATAAACGTGTTTTAACTTGTTGTCTTTATCGGTGAACTGAATGCCGAATGCTTTTGCAAATCCATCCCCAAAGTTATGGCTTGTTCCAGACTGCAATGCCTTTCCATCGTGCATTAATGCCTCGATTGTATAGGTAGCTTCTGCACCGGCAAACTTTTCTTTTTCTGTTTTTTGTCCTTTTACAACTGGCATAGCGAGAACTTCTTCACAAAAATCTGCATAAACGTTGAGCATTTGAATGGTTCTTTCTTTTGCTTCTTCTGCTGTTGCATGAGCTGTATGACCTTCTTGCCATAAAAATTCACGAGAACGAAGGAATGGTCTTGTTTCTTTTTCCCAACGAACAACAGAACACCATTGATTATAAAGTTTTGGAAGATCGCGGTAGGACTGAATTTCTCTTGCATAAAAATCACAGAATAATGTTTCAGAAGTTGGTCTTACACACATTCTTTCTTGTAATTCATTTAGACCACCATGGGTTACCCATGCAACTTCTGGTGCAAATCCTTCCACATGATCTTTTTCTCTTTGTAATAAGCTCTCTGGAATGAACATTGGCATATACACATTTTCCACGCCAGTTTCTTTAAAACGTCTATCCAATTCTTTTTGGATATTTTCCCAGATCGCATATCCTGCTGGTTTAATGACCATACAACCTTTTACACTAGAATAATCCACTAATTCCGCTTTTTTTACAACATCCGTATACCACTGTGCGAAATCTTCTTCCATAGAAGTGATCGCTTCTACTAATTTCTTTTCTTTTGCCATTTTCTAATCTCCTTCTTTTATTACAAATATCGTTTTATAGAATTGTTGAGTGGAAAGTTTTTAAATGGCATAAAAAACGCCGATACTTCTTCCCTCTCAACATAAAAGGGACCGAAATATCGGCGGTACCACCCTGCTTAACAGCTCTCTATCTTAGATTATAATTCTCTTAACAAGATATTCAAAGAAATGAGCTATTCTCTCATTCTTCCTTTAACGCAGGAATTACGTTCTGTTTTCACAGACAGCTCAAAGGCAGGTTCAGCAATTTCTTTCATAAAAATCTCTCAGCCATCTTGCAAATGCAAACGGATTTTCTCTCTGTATATGCAGTATCACTGCTTACTATCCCTTATCCACGCCATTTTTCAATACAATTATTGTATGAGAAAAATAACATTCTGTCAATGAGCAATTTCCAAAATCCATCTATAACATAACTCATAATCACGATTGGATACTCACTAGCCCTATTGCTTGTCTTATTACTTCCATTATATCACAAATACATTTTACAATCATTTTCGTTTTTTCTATGTTATTTTCTCCCATTTTCTTATACTTCTTCAAAGAAAGCCCTTGTATTTTCTTTGCTTTTCTACTATGATACTTAGTAAGCATATTTTTAGCTATTGTTCTGTTTTGAGTAAGAAACTTGTTTTATTGATTGCCTTTATAAGCAATAATGCTTAACTTGTTCTCTTTGCATCACTCAGAACTCTTATTATATAATTGAAAAATAAAAGCGCATCTTGCGCAGTTGGAGGTACTATGGACATCGTAACAATTAGAGATCTTTATAGAAAACGTGAAGACTATATTGGTAAAACAATTACTGCTGGCGGTTGGGTTCGTAGCAATCGTGACTCAAAATCTTTTGGTTTCATCGTAATTAGCGATGGTACTTTTTTTGAAACATTACAAGTTGTATACAGTGCAGAAAAACTTTCTAACTTTGCTGAATTAACAAAATTAAATGTCGGTTCTGCTATCATCGTAAAAGGACAACTTGTTGCCACTCCAAATGCAAAACAGCCTTTTGAAATTCAGGCAGAAGAAATTTTAGTAGAGGGAGCATCCAGCAGTGATTATCCACTTCAGAAAAAACGTCACTCTATGGAATACTTAAGAACTATCTCTCATCTTCGTCCAAGAACTAACACATATCAAGCGGTATTTCGTGTTCGTTCTTTAATCGCTTATGCTATCCACAAATTCTTCCAAGAAAGAGATTTTGTATATGTTCACACTCCACTCATCACAGGAAGTGACGCTGAGGGAGCTGGAGAAATGTTCCAAGTGACAACACTTGATTTAAACAATGTTCCTAAAACAGAAGATGGAGCTGTTGACTTTAAGCAAGATTTCTTCAACAAACCTACCAACTTGACAGTAAGTGGTCAGTTAAACGGAGAAACATTTGCACAGGCATTTAGAAATATCTACACATTTGGACCTACATTTAGAGCGGAAAATTCCAATACAACAAGACATGCTGCGGAATTTTGGATGATTGAACCTGAAATCGCATTTGCTGATTTAGAAGATGATATGATCCTTGCAGAAAATATGTTAAAATATGTTATCAACTATGTATTAGAACACGCACCAGAAGAAATGAACTTCTTTAACCAGTTTATTGACAAAGGACTTCTCGATCGCTTACATCATGTGGCAACTTCTGATTTCGCTCGTGTTACTTATACAGAGGCGGTTGAAATCTTAGAAAAGAACAATGATAAATTCGAATATAAAGTGTCTTGGGGCACAGATTTACAGACAGAGCATGAACGTTATTTAACAGAAGAAATTTACAAAAAACCTGTCTTCGTTACCGATTATCCAAAGGATATTAAAGCATTCTACATGAAATTAAATGATGACAATAAAACCGTTGCCGCTATGGACTTATTAGTACCAGGAATCGGTGAAATCATCGGCGGTAGCCAGCGTGAAGACGATTACGATAAACTTGTAAATCGTATGAAAGAACTCGGTCTTAACGAAGAAGATTATGGATTCTATCTTGACTTAAGAAAATATGGTTCTACAAGACATTCTGGATTCGGTCTTGGATTCGAACGTTGTGTTATGTATTTAACTGGAATGGGCAATATTCGTGACGTTATTCCATTCCCTCGTACAGTTAATAACTGTGATCTATAAGAACATAAAAAAGAAGGAGCAATGCTCCTTCTTTTTTACGTTCTTAATGAACCAGCTCTTTTTCCTGTTTTTCAATTAACTCTTGAAAGTCTTCCATAGGCATTGGGCGATAATAATAAAAGCCTTGTACCACATGACAGTCGGTTGTTTTTAAAAAATCAATATACTCTTTCTCTTCCACACCTTCTGCAATCACTTTTACTCCCAGTGATGTGGCAATTCCAATGACATTTTTAATGACTTCTTTTCGTTCTTTTGTCAGTTCATCCCGAAAGAAAATACGATCCATCTTGATTGTATCAATATCCCCACGCAATAAAACGGAAAAAGATGCGTTCCCCGCTCCAAAGTCATCTAACGTACATTGAAGACCTTCTTTTTTAAAGGAATGAATCTTATCCTTTATCCGACTTCCATCATTAAATTGAATGTCTTCTAAAAACTCAAATTCAATATATTCTTTTGGCACACCAATTTCTTTGATAATTGACATATAGTCCTTCTCAAAATCCACATCCATAATGGTTATATTGGGTACATTAAAGCTCATTGGAACTCGGACTTCTCCCCGATCAAGACCTTCTTTTAAATAGTTGCACACCTTTTTAAAATTATAAAGGTCAAGGGAATAAATTTCTCCTAACTCATTTAAAACAGAAAAACAGTCATAAAGAGAAATTCCTCCGCTTTGTGGCCAACGCAATAACACTTCTCCTCCAATGATTCTCTCTGTTTCAATCTCCACTTTGGGCTGAACATAGATGACAAATTCATCGTTCATTCTTGCAGATGTGACCCGATGAATCAAATCATATCGATCCAAATATTTCTTTAATTTTTCTTGTGTAAAAACTTCAAAGCTATAACTTCTCTTTTTTAATTCAGGACAATTTTTACGCACAATCCCTGCTTTTATAAGAAGTTCTTCATAATCTTCTCCAAAGTCTTCTGCCAATATAATACCAAATGACATATAAATATTTTCATTGATATTCTCCAGCTTATTATAAAATAATTGATCGGTCAAATCCACTAAAAACTGATCACATAAATTGGCTTCTTGTGCCACCATATCTTCTTGTTCTGCTTGGTATGGACACTGAATAAAGAAATGATAGGTATCCCCATATTCTTTTCTAATATATCCTCTATTATCTAAAAAACTGCGTAAAATTTTATCAACTTCGCTTAGAATTTTATTTCCATATTCACGACCAAACTTTGCATTAAAATATTGGAAATTTTTAATATTCATTTCCACAAACACATACTCTCGCTTTTCTTTCGGAGTAAGATCATAAAAAATATCCTCTAACGACATGGTATCTGGATATTCTTTATTATTCAAACTTTCCACGAGCGTACTTGACATAGAATTTTTGCACCTCTTTCTCAATCTATTCTATACCAAACTTTTTCTATTGCTTATTTTTTTATAGTATAAGATTTCTTTGCACTAAAAGCACTGTATAATTTCTTGCCATCATCGGTATTTTTATAGGTTCTCACCTGTACATAGTAGGTTTTTCCTTTTTCCGCACTAAACTGGATACTAGTCTGGTTTGTGTCATAGATGGTGGCATTTTTAAATGATTTATTATTGGCAACACGAAACTCATACCCATCAACTCCACTCACCTTTTTACACCATATTGTCATGGAATAATTAGCTGTGCTAGAAAAAATACTTTGTGTTTTGGTTGTCTTTTGCTTTGTAATCGCACTTTTTGCCGGTTTCTTCGTAGTTACAACCCTGACAGAATACGCACCTGTACTATTACTCTTTATTTGGAAATAATACGTACCTGCTGACAACTCGTAAATAAGCCCCATTTTATTTCTCTGTGCCTCATCTTGCTCGGTAGTATTCAAAGTCATAGAAGCAGTTTTTATTTGTTCATATTTTCGATTATACAAAGTCCATTGATAGTCTTTCATATCACTGTCCGCATAAAACGTCAAAACTTGCTTAGAAGGAACTTGAATTTTATAAGTATCCACATCACCGCCTAGCGTAATCAATGACTGCTTTCTAGCTCCAATTCCAAGCACTTCTGCATTGACAAGATCATCATTTGGCTCTGTTTCATTCACTGTAACTGCCTCATATTTTAGATCAAAACGATACTTTCCAGTATTGGATGTTGTATTAGATGCTGTACTATTTCTGCTGACTTCAAAATAGTACTCTCCCGCTTCCAATGCCGTTTTATATGTATAGGTTCCTGCACTCAGATTCTCATTCCAAGTCAAGGATTCTTTAAAAAGTTCCGCTCCATCTTTATCAAGAATCCGAAGAGTACAATTTGTAAAATAATAATCAAATTGACAAGTAAAAATTCCGCTGTTGGTCAATTTTGTTTTATAAATATCTGCCGTTTCACTGAAATTTAAGGCACCTGTATATGGTGTGTTCACAGGCACATAAATTGCCTTTTTTATTGTATCATTTTCATCGATGGGATCTTTGATAACATCCTGATTATATAACTTTTCTGTCTTTGTTGTAATCGTATAACTTCCTGTGGTATCTCCATTTGAGATAACCCAAATATAATACACACCTTTTCCAAGACAGATTTGTTTCTTCAATGATTTGCTCACCGTATTTTGATCTTTGCTGATAGTTTCATCCAAAACTTTACGGTTGTAATTGTCATAGATCTTCACGGCTGTATTGGTCATATAGCTTGTAATGGTTAAATCCAGCATGACATCGCTATCGTCTTTTACCTCATATCGATATGTCATACTTTTAAAATTTGGAGCTAATCCACCATTGATCGTTTCATTTTCTTTAATCGGTGCTAAAGAATTAATCTCTGGAAGCTCTGTTAATGTACCTGATGTATCAGCTCTTATTACATTCGGTATCCCCACTAAACAAAAACAAAGCAAACTTGCTATTATCATTTTCACGATCCGTTTCATGATCATTCCTCCCTAGAAGTCTTGTGCATCTAACAGTTCAAATGCCTCTCCACAAGGTTCTTCTTTAAATACCATTCTTTCTTTTGTAACAGGATGCGTAAAGGCGATTCTTGATGCGAAAAGTCCAATTTGCCGATATACTCTTTTTGTTTTTCTAAATTTATCATTATACTTCGTATCGCCCCAAATACCAGCACCATGACTGGATGTCTGCACTCGAATCTGATGGTGTCTACCTGTTATCAGTTCGATTAACACATAGCTTAAAAGTCCTTCTTCTGTTTCAAGTACATCAAGCACTTCATATCGAAGTTCTGCCCGCTTAGCACCTTTTGTTCCTTTTGGCACCACTTTAGATGTATTGCTCTTTCCATCTTTCACAAGATAGTCGATAAGAGTGCCTTCTTGATCTGGAAGTTCTCCTGTTAAAACAGCTTGATAATCTTTTTCCATCAATCCATCTTGCACTTGATCGCTTAAATTGCTGGCTGACTTTTGATTTCTTGCAAATACCATAATTCCTCCAACTGGACGATCCAAGCGATGGACAACGGCAATATAAGGTTCTTCCTCCAAATCCTCTTTTTCACAAACATAATTTTTCAAATAATTTACCATATCAAGATCTCTTGTTTTATCGCTCTGAGATGGCATCCCTTGTGGCTTTACACATACAATAATATCGGCATCTTCATATAAAATCTTAACTTTCTCCGCTGACATAGACTTTCTTTCCTCGTTTCTTCACACTATTCTTTTCTATTCTCACACTTTAAAACGGTATCCAACCCCCCAAATCGTTTCGATATATTGAGGTTTTGCTGTATTAAATTCAATTTTTTCACGAATTTTTTTGATATGCACCGTTACAGTGGCAATATCCCCAATGGAATCCATATCCCAAATTTCTTTAAATAACTCCTCTTTTGTAAACACATGGTTAGGATTGCTAGCTAAAAAGGTGAGTAAATCAAATTCCTTTGTTGTAAAGGCTTTTTCTTCCTCATTGATATAAACTCTTCTTGCAGTCTTATCGATTTTAAGCCCACGAATTTCGATGATGTCATTTTCCACTGTGGCACTTCCAATCAATCGTTCATACCGAGCAATATGGGCTTTCACACGAGCCACTAATTCACTTGGGCTAAATGGCTTTGTGATATAATCATCCGCTCCTAATCCAAGTCCTCGAATTTTATCAATATCCTCTTTCTTTGCAGAAACCATAAGGATCGGAATATTTTTTACCTCCCTAATTCTTTTACAGATTTCAAATCCATCCAGTCCTGGCAACATTAAATCAAGAATGATCATATTAAATTCCTCTGATAACGCCCGATCAAGACCTGTTTGTCCATTATTTTCAATGGTCACATCAAAAGAACTGAGTTCTAAATAATCTTTCTCAAGTTCTGCAATGCTTTCTTCGTCTTCAATAATTAAGATTCTATTCATCCAGTAGATCCTCCTTGTACTTTCTCAATGTAAAATAAATGGTCGTTCCTGAACCCGGACGACTTGTTGCCCAAATTTTTCCACCATGTTCATCGATGATCTTCTTGGCAATGGAAAGCCCCAGTCCACTTCCTCCTTTTGAAGAATTTCTGGAAGCGTCTGCCCGATAAAGTCGATCAAAAATATAAGGCAAATCATGTTCTGAAATTCCTTGTCCATTATCTTCGATTTCCACTTGTACAAATTCGCCATCCTCTCTTAATCGGATATTGACACAGCCTTTTTCTTTATCGTTATACTTCATGGCATTAATGACAAGATTGTTGATGACACGTTTTACCTGTTCAGCATCGGCTACCACAAGAATGTGTGGCTTACAATAATTAATATAGGTTAAAACAAGCCCTTTATCCTCCATATCAACGCTTAGTTCCTCTACGCAGTCGGCAAAATAAGCATCAATATCAATTTTAGTAAAATTATATGGAATAACATTACTATCAATTTTAGAATAAATGGATAACTCATTAATTAAGACGTTCATATCATTTGCTTTATTATAAATGGTTTTAATATAGCGTTCCATCTTCTCAGGAGAGTCAGCAACACCATCCATAATTCCCTCCACATAACCTTTAATAGCGGTAATCGGCGTCTTTAAATCATGACTAATATTGCTAATTAATTCTCGATTCTCTTCTTCATATCGCAAACGATAATCAATGGATTCTTTTAATTTTCTTCGCATTTCATTAAAGGAATCACAAAGTTCCCCTATCTCATCCTTATTATTCACTTCTACATCCACATCCAAATTCCCCTCTTTAATTCGATCCGTTCCTTCTTTTAACAATCGAATCGGACGAATAAATTCTGCATACATAAAAGCAGAAATTAAAGAACTTGAAAAAATCAACACGCCTACAATTGCAAGAATGACTTGTATCACAATCCCTTTAAATTTGGGAGTCAACTCTTCAAGACAAGTCATAATAAAGAACGTTCCCTCTTCCCCCGATTGAGTCTTAAAATCTCCTTGTTTAATTAAAAAATTCTCTGGACTGCTAATGAATAATCCTCCATTGGCGTGCATATAATCACTTCCGTACTCAGGTAGATATTGTTCCACTTCTTTATGTTCTTTTTCTGTCCCACGATATATAATTTCATTATTTTTTCGAATAATCAAATAGGAAAAGCGTCTTTTTAATCGTTTATTCATAGAATCTAAATATGGTTTTTCTAAAAGTTTTTCTGGTTTTTCTTTTGCCATTTGCCACATTTCCTTAAAAATTTCATTTGTCAATTGATCCACTGCCTTTGTTGGGTTGGATACATAGGCAAGTCCATTGACATCGGCATCAACAGTCGTATTCACATAAAGGTCGCTAATCATGACAGTGGAAATCATCATCAACAGCAATGGCAAAATAATTGCTGGAAAGAATAATAATTTTACTTTTTTTACGATTTTCATGTCATATCCACCTTTCTTATACCTTTTGGTATCCTTATGTATCATCATATCATAATTTCCATAGAACTGTGAAAGTTTTCTTTGAATTTTATGAATATTTAATAATTAAAAAGCGGAGTACCACTCCTTTTCTCAATGGCACTCCGCTCTTTTCCCCTTTTATGCTAAATAGCTTTTTAACTCTTCTACTTTATCAAGTCTTTCCCAAGGAAGATCTAAATCTGTTCTTCCAAAATGTCCATAAGCACTTGTTTGTTTGTAAATTGGTCTTCTTAAATCCAACATTTTAATGATTCCAGCTGGACGAAGATCAAAATGCTTACGAACGATTTCTACAAGTTTACTATCAGATAGTTTTCCTGTTCCAAAGGTATCGATCATAATAGATGTAGGCTGTGCAACACCAATCGCATAAGATAATTGGATTTCACATTTATCCGCTAATCCTGATGCTACGATGTTCTTTGCAACATATCTTGCCGCATAAGCAGCAGAACGGTCAACTTTTGTACAGTCTTTTCCAGAGAACGCACCACCGCCATGACGAGCATATCCGCCATAGGTATCAACGATGATTTTACGTCCTGTTAAACCGCTATCTCCATGAGGTCCACCAATAACAAAACGTCCTGTTGGATTGATGAAGAATTTTGTATTCTCATCGATCATATCCTTTGGAAGGACTGCATCAAATACATATTTTTTAATATCTTCATGAATCTGTTCTTGTGTCACTTTTTCATCATGCTGTGTGGATAATACAACCGCATCTAATCTGGATGGTTTTCCATTTTCATCATATTCTACGGACACTTGGCTCTTTCCATCTGGTCTTAAGTAAGAAAGAGTTCCATCTTTTCTAACCTTTGTGAGCTGACGTGTTAATTTATGAGCAAGAGAGATTGGATATGGCATATATTCTTCTGTTTCATTGGTTGCAAAACCAAACATCATACCTTGATCTCCAGCACCAATGGCTTCCAATTCCTCATCAGTCATTTTGTTTTCTCTTGCTTCTAATGCTTTATCAACACCCATAGCGATGTCGCTTGACTGTTCATCAAGAGCTACCATAACACCACAAGTATCTCCATCAAATCCGTATTTTGCACGATCGTATCCAATTTCTTTTACTGTTTCCCGAACAATTTTTTGAATATCCACATAAGCATTGGTTGTGATCTCACCCATTACGACAACAAGTCCTGTTGTACAAGCAGTTTCACAAGCAACACGACTCATTGGATCCTGTTTCATCAACTCATCAAGGATCGCGTCTGAGATAGCGTCACAAATCTTATCTGGATGTCCTTCAGTCACTGATTCAGATGTAAATAATAATCTTTCCATTTTCGTCTCCTTTTCTTCGTGGTCGATACTTTCTCACATTCTCGGACAGTGCCATATGTGAGTATCAATGCTCTCGCATGGCTCATTGTCTTTGCGTAAAAAAATAAGTCCGAATAATCGGACTTGAATTTATCTCTACTCAAATCCTCTTATTGCTCGATCTAAATCGCTCAGGTCGGCACCTTCCAGTAACGGGGTTGCCATGACTTCATAGGCCCTTCTGCCTCCATCATTCTGAATAAGAGAAGTATCTCATTTTGACATTGTTAACAATTGATATAAATGTTCGATAAATAATATACTATAAATCAACCCTTGCGTCAACAAAATTATTTTTCTTTTGTTGAAACCTGTCAATATTATTTTCATACTCTTCCCATAAATGATAGTATTTCTGAAGAATCGGCTCACATTGCTTTTTGACTTTTTTTCTCAATTCACTCATATGAGCAATAGCAATCTCTACAATCTTTCCGTCTATTTCGTGTCGCCCAACCATTTCTCGCAAAATCTTTGCAATGGTTTCATCATCAAACTCTTCTTTATAACTTCTTTTTCCAACTAAAGCACTTAAAATATCGGCAATCGCTACAATTCTTTGTGGGATGGTGAGATCTTCTTCTGTTAGCCCTCTTGGGTATCCACTTCCATTTAATTTCTCATGATGCCTTACCGCAATCTCCATCACATCATCACTAATAACCCCTTTTAAAATCTCTATGGAATGATCTACATGAGTTCTCATCGTATCCATATCCACCTTACTTAACTTTCCTGGATAATCCAGAATCCTATTAGGAATTGCAACTTTTCCTACATCATGGAGTAAAGCACCATATCGAATCAGCTTTTCTTCCTCTTTGGAACATCCACATAATTTAGCTAGTTCACAACTAAATCTTGTCGTTGTAATTGTATGGGACACCATATACTGACTCCGAAAATCAATGGCATAACTAATTAACCGCAAGTAGCTATCAATTTCCTCTTCGGTAAATGGTTCTGTTTTCAATTGTTTTGGTAACCATTCTTCTTTTTTTATGTACACTTGTTCCATAATATGATGTTTTTCATCCGTTTCTAAAAACCAATCAATAATCTCACTTTTTACAAGTTTTCCTCTGAATTTTTCAAGCATCAGATATATATTGGTGTTATGAGAAAGTTGCACATAAATATCAATGCGATCTGCTAAATATAACAGCTGTGCTACCTCCATATATTGATATTCCGGTTCATACCGATCAATAAACTTCCACGGAACATGATGGTATAATACAATTTTTGCAAATTCTTCTAATGATGAGAAATACTTCAAAAATAAATATCCATAAAGAGAATGCTCATGAACCTCTTCTGTTTCAAAACTCAAAATCTGATCGATTTCTTCTGTTTTATACGCCCCGATATCGTGCAGATAACAAATAACAGCGATGTCCCGTAATTCCTTTTGAGAATATCCCCCCCTATCTTCTAACGTCTTAATCACCAATTCTGACACTCTTTGACCATGGTCAACAAGTCTATCATCAATTCGATTAAATGTATTTTTCATAATATAAAATATTTTTTCACTATCAATGACTGCCATTTTCATACCTCCTTTTCTTCTAAGTATTTTTTCTATGACAACCATGAAAGGTACGCTTTGCCACCTTCCACGTAAACCATGAGAAGCACGCTTTGCGAGATTCTCACATAAATATAAAAAGGCAAAAGGATGGCTCACAACCGTAGTTTGATTGCACATCCTTTCGCCTTATAACTACAAATTATAGTGTGCCACATCAGAATTAACAGAACGAATAATCTCCAATTCTAATATTTCATGATTCCGATATTTGGAAACACGAATTGCAACACCGTTAAAAAAGACACAGGTTCCTTTTGTAATACAGTTCACATTTTCATTATAATTTTCCATAAATACTTTTAATAATGTTTCATCATCCTCGTTATATGGAATATGAACGGAACATACCTGATTGACACTCTTTACCTTTGTTCCTGGAAAAAAGACTGTTTTTTCTACTTCATCATATTTATGAAGCATATATTTGCGTACAGCAAACAAAACAGCAATGCTTAAAATACAAATTAAATTCTGAATCACTGTGGTATGCTCTCCTACCATATGACGAGCTACCGCAAAAATTAATACCTCGACAACCGTACTCGCTTTGTGTTTGCAAAGCAATTTGGCAAATTCAATTCCCACAGCCACAGTGAGTGCATCCTCAATAAAATGTGTCATACCATCAATTTTTGAGGATTGTAACAGACTCCCCCATAATTCTTTCACTAAGTAAAGAAAAGCGAAACCAATAGAAATGGCAACTAAAATTGCAACCCCCATTTCCAAATACTCGACAATACGATACGTCTTGTCATTGATTTTGTTTCTCATTCATCAACCTACCTTCAATTTGAACTTCTGGATTTCTCTTTCTGTTGATACTTTTTCGATCTGTCCGCCAAGTGCTCTTAACTTACCTTCTAAATCTTCATAACCTCTTTGGATGTACTGAATGTCTTCTACGATTGTGAAACCATCCGCAGATAATCCTGCCATAACAAGCCCTGCACCAGCACGAAGATCTGGAGCCTGTACAACTGCCCCTGTAAACTTCTCAACCCCTTCAATAATGGCTGTATTTCCTTCTACTTTTACTTTTGCTCCCATTCTTGATAATTCATCAATATAACGGAAACGATTTTCAAAAATACTCTCTGTAATAACACTGGTTCCTTCAGAAAGTGCTAAAGTAATCGCCATTTGTGGTTGCATATCCGTTGGAAATCCTGGATATGGAAGTGTTTTTATGTTTGTATGACTCAGTCGTTTGTCAACGACAACCCGAACTGCATCATCGTATTCCTCCACCGTAGCCCCAATTTCAATTAATTTAGCAGAAATTGCCTCTAAATGTTTTGGAATCACATTTTTAACTAAAATATCTCCCTTGGTAATAGCGGCTGCTGTCATAAAAGTTCCTGCTTCGATCTGATCAGGAATGATAGAATATTCTGTACTTTTAAAAGAACTAACTCCTTTAATACGAATCACATCGGTTCCAGCCCCTTTAATGTTAGCACCCATGCTATTTAAGAAATTGGCAACGTCTACAATATGAGGCTCTTTTGCCGCATTTTCAAGCACAGTGTTTCCTTCTGCTAATGCTGCTGCCATCATCACATTAATAGTAGCTCCAACACTTACAACGTCAAAATAAATATGAGCTCCTACCAAACGATCTGCCTTTGCACTGATCATACCATGTGAAATTTCAACTTCCGCTCCAAGTGCCTTAAATCCTTTAATATGTTGATCAATTGGACGGCTTCCAATATCACATCCACCAGGTAATGCTACCTGTGCTTTATGATATTTTCCAAGCAATGCTCCAAGTAAATAATAGGACGCCCGAATTTTTCGAATGTATTCATAATCAATGATCATATCACGATTGGCATGAATAAATCTTCCACTGATCTCAACTTCATGAGCACCTTTTCTAACAACAGTTCCACCAATCCCTTCAATAGCTTGAAGTAATACATTGGTATCACGAACATCTGGCATATTCTCAATGGCACAAACACCATCTGTCATAACGGCTGCTGCCAATATTCCAAGAGCTGCATTTTTTGCACCTCCAATTGTTACTTCTCCTCTTAATGGCGTTCCGCCCTTAATTATATACTGCTCCATTACGCACCTCTGCTATTTCTATATTTAAACTTATGCTTTTTTTTATCCGTTTGTTACTAAATTCTATCTGTTTACTGAATTTCCTATGGTTTCACCCACATTATCATGATACATTATAACACAATTTATCTGTTTGTAAATTATTTATTTTTGTAACAGATATCCAAATTTTTATTTTTTTCCTCTTCTTTTCTTTCTGTACGAATTGTGTAAATTTCTGCATAACTTTTCAGACTTTATTCTCCATTTATTTCATATAATTTCCTATCATACAAAAAACTGCCAGCTCATCCCACTCCAATTCCATCCTTTCGATTTGAATTGTCGTTTTCGATTTTGCTGACAGTCTTTTTACAATTAATTATAAATAGTCAAACGGATTCATTGCCACGCCATTTTTTCGAATCTCAAAATGAAGGTGTGGACCTGTACTTCTTCCTGTGTTTCCACTATATCCTATAATATCTCCTTGTGACACAGTTTGTCCTACTGAAACAGCCACTTTGCTCATATGTCCATAGCGAGTTGACATTCCATTGGCATGAGAGATGGTAACACAATAACCATATCCATTCATCCATCCTGCTTGTGTCACCGTTCCCTCAGAGGATGCCTTTACACTAGTGCCTACGGAACAAGCCCAGTCAACCCCTTCGTGTGTTCTGCCCCATCTTTGACCATAAGAAGAAGTTAACGTTCCTCCACTAATTGGCTTTATAAACGTTGGTCGAACTTTTGTGCCTCTTTCAATGGTCGTAGGTACTGCCTTTTTTACAACTTCTTTATCCGTAACTTTTGTTTTATAGGCATCGCCATTCTTATAATTTACAAGAGTTGTAACTTTTAAAACTCCTGCTTTTCCTTTGTTCACTACCTTTGTTTCGCCTTCATACATGGAAGCATTGTCCACATAGACGGTTTTCGCCTTATATGTTTCTTCATGAGTTTCTTCTTTTTGTACAATAACGGAAAGTTCTGGCTTTGGCACTTCGATGATAACTTCATCCCCTGGCATAATCTTATCCTGATCTTCAATCTGATCATTGATTTCCATAAACTCTTTTACTGTCATTCCATTTCCATTTGCAATGCTTGAAATCGTATCACCAGACTGCACTTGATATGTTTCGTTCTTTTCTTTTTCTTTTGTAATCTCTTGTACAGCTTGATTTACCGTTGTAAGCTCGTCCTTTTTTACATAGACCTTTTTCACTTCGATCTCTTCTTCAAAGGCAACTTTTACAACTTTACTATCTTCTGTCTTTGTATCATCTGATGTACTCTTTGTCTTTTCTGCGGCTGTCTTAGCTTTTGTACTTTTGCTTGTAGCCTTTGATGCCATCACCATATCCTGCTGTTTTTCACTTTTTGTTATGACATTCACCTGTGGAACAAGACTATTTTTGTTCTTTTCTTTATCTGCCACTAACTCAATGGCAACATTTTCGGAATGACTATACTTTTCTTGTGTCTTTTCTAACACTTCTTCTACTTCTTGTTTCGTTTTTAGTGTGACTTCATAATCATCAATTTTAATCGTATACGAAAGCTGTTCTTGCTCTTCTTTTAACTGATCAAGGGCTTTTTCCATAGAGGCTTTTAATTCCTCTTCTTTTGTTACTTTCTTCCCTTTTCCCTTTTCCAATGTCAAATCCACTGCCCAGCGGATTTGGTTTCCATTTTCTTTATTAATCTCTTGCTTTGTTGTTTCAAAAATTTCATTTGCTATTTCTTCTGACTTCGTATAACCGACAACTATGCCATCTACTTTGATTTCTTGTATTTTACTTCTATCAATGGCGATACCTGTCCCTATACCAACTGCTATTACAGTGACACCAATTATGCCCCCACAAATTTTCTTTTGATAAGATTTTGATAGAATTTGTTTTAACTGTTTCATTTTTTCCTCCAGTCAACACTCTCTTTGACTCTGATTACCAACGTGAGAAACTCTCATCGTTTACATTTTTCATCATTTTTGTAATATTTTTGTAACATTTAAAGCATTCCCATTCTATCAAGTTTTGAAACAAATGTAAAGGGCATTTTTTTCCTATTCTTCTTCTTTCCCCTTTTTTCGGTTCTCAAAATAGACAAAACTATCAATGGCATCCAAAATATCAGCAAACACTTCTCTTGGTGCAACATCAATATATTGCCTTAGTATATCGTCTTTTCTTCCACCTTTATATCTTCCATAAAAAATGTCAAATAAGTTATGTCCTCTCACATAAATCTTAATTTCTTCCATATGTTCTTTTAAATCTTGACGGTTATTAATTCGGATTCCCGTCGCCTTTATCATTCTCTTCGTACTGCCAAGCCGATATAAATAATCTTTATATTTTGTATACAAAATCTTATAAAATTCTTCTTCATTTTTTAACAAACCAATTTTCACCATGGTTTTTGGATCTAAAAAATAGTTCTCAAAGGAATAATATTTTAAAATTAACACATTTTTCGGCTGTACTCTTGGAAGATTATTTTGATCTTGTGATTCCCTCTCTCGATAATAATGACAGAGTTGCCGTTTTAATGCGTTAGGATCTTTTCCATCGCTATCCCGTATCATTAAAAATTGATCTTTTAGATATAACTTATTGATATATTTTAAATTGGCATAGGTCTTAATATTGGTACAACTGTTGACAGGCACAATAGCAATTCTTTGTAATTTTCCATCTTCGTCATACATTTCAGAATAGTACTTTTCAAGCAACATCGGAAGTCTTGAACTATCCTGCTTTCCTTCCACAATAAAAACAAAATTGACGTTCATCAAGTCATTGGCAGAGTATCCTAAATCATTTAAAATTTCATCCACATCTGTATCTTCTTTTACAACCGTTTCATAATGTTCATCCAGCATCACCTGTTTGATCTGTTTTCCAGCGAAATTAAAAATCATATTTGGCGAATGGGTAGAAAAGATCACCTGATTTTTCTTGGAAAGCTGATAGAGAATTTCACTAGCTGTCTTTTGCAACTGTGGATGAAGAAACATCTCTGGATCTTCCATCATAATAATACAAGGAACGGTGTAATCCTTTTCCTCAATATACGTTTTTAATAAAGACAGCACATAAATACTTTTTAACCCTGCTCCAAGTGTTGCAATCGAACCATACACATCACGCTCTTTATGATGAACTAACGTTTCCACTTTGATCAATTCATCCACATCCAATTTAATGTTATATTGGATCTCTTGATTTGCCCCACCATTTCTTTGGAAGTTGGCATTTAATTTATCCGAAAATTGATTTAAGTTCAGCTGAAATAGCTTATATTCCAATAAACGTGTAGTTTCATGGATGGAAAGCTGTTCTGGCAATTTGTTTTGCATTTCTCCAATACACGCAAAACAATGGTTACAGGCTTTCGATTTATCAAACATACAGACTTCATCCCGCAGATCCCGCAATTCTTCATTTCCTTGAAATTCCAAAATATCCTCTTGAATCGACGCAATATTTCGAATATGATCAACAAAATAAATTTTTGGAAAAATAACTCTTAAATTGGGGTTGTTCTTGCGAAATCCATCCCCGAACTCTTCTTTTCCCTCATAAGGAACGGTATAAGTGAAGGAAACCTCACCACCAAGAAACTCTCCTTCCACTTCTTCCTCATCAAATGGTTCAAAAGAAGGTAATTTCCTCTTAAAATCTTCGTACCAGGATTTCGGCTTATGATACCGGCTCACCATTCCTTTTTCATGAAACAGCTCTAAATCTCCACTTTCTAACGTGATCTTTCCGGTGATCTTAATCGGCTTATATGGCACATTGTAATCTTCTTTTTTTATCTTATAGGTGCCTTCTAGTGCTAAAATTGCATCTAAAACAACGGTTTTTCCCGTATTATTTTTCCCCACCAAAATAAGTGCTTGATCAATTTCTTTCATTTCCAGCCGATGAATGGATTTAAAATTTTCAATTATTAAGGAACTGATTTTCATAAAATGCACCCCCATATTGATTGTCTTTCTCCTAGTTATTCTTATTAGTCAGTATATGTGCGATTGTCACTTCTCTTTCCTCGATGTCCCCACCTTTCTTCCTTTTGTTTGTTTTTTTGTTGCCCGATTACTTTTTCTTTTTTCTGTATTGTTTTTTTGTTTTTTATCGGATTTTTTTGAAGTTTTCTCTGGATTTTTCTTTTTTTGAACGGAATATCCAAACTTTCCTAATTTTTCACCCAATAAAAAATATTCTCCATGGGAATAAGCCACAAGCCCAATTTCATTTAAATTAAACTTGCCCTTTTCATCCATATATTCATCTTCCACTGTCACCCCTAACACTTTGGCGATAAACATATGATGACTTCCTAGCTCTTGTATGTCCACCACTTGGCATTCGATATTCACAGGGCTTTCTGCAATTGCTGGGGCTTTTATATGCTGTGATTTCATTGGTGTCAAGTTCATTTCTTTAAACTTATTCACCTGTCTTCCAGAACGCACTCCACAGTAATCCGTCGCAAAGGTGAGTTCTTTTGTTGTCAAGTTCACAACAAATTCTTTTGTTTCTTTTATTATATCATAGGAATATCGCTCCGGTCTAACAGAAATGGATAGCATAGGAGGATTGGTACAAACCGTTCCTGCCCACGCTACGGTAATGATATTTGGATCTTCTCCTTCCCTTCCACAGCTCACCATCACTGCTGGAACAGGATAGAGCATATTTCCGCCTTTCCAATGTTGTCTTGCCATCTTTTTCTTTCCTTTCTCACTATGTTCTATTTTAGGTGACAAAAATCCGCCATATAAGAAAGTTGGAAAGCATACATACTTTTCAGTTCCTACTATATGGCGGATTGTATGATAAAAATATAATCTTACTTTTTATCCGATTTACAGTTCTTTTTTTACCGCAGCAGCGATTTCATTTAATTCTTCTTGTGTGGCTGTTCCTGGATTCCATGTTACTTGCACTTGATCTCCTTCATATCTTGGAATTAAGTGCATATGGAAATGGAACACTGTCTGTCCTGCGATCTCTCCATTATTTTGAACGATATTCATTCCATCACAGTTTGTCGCTTGCTTTAACGCTCTTGCCACTGCTGCTGCAAGGGAGAAGAGTTTCCCCGCTGTATCGGCATCCATATCAAAAATATTGTCAAAATGTTCTTTTGGTAAAATTAATGTATGTCCTTTTGATGCTGGTGACACATCAAGAATTACTTTAAAATCACTATTTTCATAAATTGTCGTAGACGAAATCATTCCATTGGCAATTTTACAAAAAATACAATCCTCTTTCATTTCTTATGTTCCTCCTACTGTTTCACTGGGAAGATTTTCCCTTATTTCTTATAATAATCTCCTATTCTTTGTTTCATTGTATCTCAAATTTTTGGTATTGGCAAGGAAAAACATTTTGTTCATTCTGTTTCATCATAAGAAAAAACGACCATAGAAAGGGGCGGAAGATCGACAATGAGATATGGTGTTTGCTCTGTATCCACCATTGTTTTTTCCAACTTAATAATCCCTTCTTCACTGTTGCCAACGCCTCCATACTCTTTTTTATCGCTATGAAATACAATTTCATAGTTTGCTCTTGTTGGAACAGTTAATAGATATCCTTTTGATTGTTCCATTCTCAAATGAAAGACAAAAAGAAGATTGCCCTTTCCATTATCTGTCTTTCTTAAGAAGGAAAAAATCCCATATTCGGATTCCTTTGTATGAAACCAAGCAAAGGATTCTCCATCTTTTTCCCTCTTCCAAAGTACTTCCTGATTTTTATAAAATTGAATTAAATCTTTCATATAGGTTTGAAAACAGCCATGGATAGGATCTTCTTCTAACTCTAACGTGAGTCCCTTTTCCATGTCACATGGATGCCAATGGGCAAAATCCTCCCCCATAAATAAAAGTTTTTCTCCACAAATTCCAAAGAAATATCCATAAAGAGCCCGAAGATTGGCAAAGCGATTAAAATATTCCCCTGGCATTTTTTGTATCAACGTACTATTCCATAGGACATTTTCCCGCTCAGAAATTGTTAAAATACACGCTTCCTTCCTTTGTACCATCATTTCATACTGCATTTTCCAAAAATCATAGGCACGATAGTTTGGATACTTCTCTAAATACCCCATATAATTTTTTAGCCATGTATTCGACCATTTTCCATCGAATCCTAGTCCTCCTACTTCTCTTGTTTCTGTGGTGCCAACCCATCCTGAATTATCTTGTATCATCAACTTGATATGGGGGAATCTTCGCTTCATTTGTTCTGTCAATTCTCTAAAAAAAGAAATTGCCTCCAAATTCTCTTTTTCTCCATATTGGTTTCTCACCCATTCTCCACCCATTCTTCCATAATCTTGATATAAAACAGAAGCGATGGAATCAATAAAAAGTCCATCTATATGGTATTCTTGAATCCAGTAGCACCCATTGGAAAATAAAAAGGAACGCACTTCCTCTTTTTGATAACAAAAACGATGTCCTGTGCCTTCTACATTGATACCAAGAAGGGGATTTTCATATTCGTAGACTGCCGTTCCATCAAAATAAGCTAGACCATTTTGTGCCGGTGAAAATGTGGCAATATTCCACTCCATATACACTTTTATATTATGATGATGCAAGGTATTAATTAAATACTTGAAATCCTCCTTTGTACCATAAAGAGAAGACGGTGCAAAATATGCCACCACATCTTCTCCAAGAGAGAAAGAAGAATCATGTTCCATGACACCACCCAACTGAACGGCTGTATACCCCATTTTTTTCATATGATGTACCAGCTCTTTTGTAAGTTGTTTATAGGTATAGGGACGCGTTACCCTTTTTCCTTTTTTTCTATAAAGAGAAGGTTGCACTTGATAGATAATATCAGGTACGTTCTTGTTCTTTTGATATTTTTCATCTGTCCAAGCATATGCTTTATTCTCTTGTATAACAGAAAGCATTGGTTTCTTTTTATGTTGACACACCCGATACGGATCGGCACGGAGGATCTCCTCTCCTAAGGCTGTCTTAATTTCAAATTCATATGCCATATGAGGCTGTGCTTCTGGGACAAATAATTCAAAAATCCCCCCTTCATCACATCGCTCCATTAAATGAATCCTAGGATCAAAATCATTCCAATCCCCAAGAACGCTCACACGTTTTGCAAGTGGTGCATATACGGCAAATCTTGTCCCTTTGATCCCATCTCTTTCATAAAAATGTGCTCCTAACACTTTATAAAGATGGAAATTTTCTCCTCGTTCAAAGGAAAGTCGCTCTTTAAGTGAAATATCCAAATCCCATCGATAGGAATCTTCATACTGCTTCCAACCATCCTTTGGCATCTCCTCTTTTTTTAACTTTGCAAAAAAGCAATAATCTGGAACTAAAACCATGCCTTTTTCATCCTTCTTTTTTTCCAAAAGTGCGATGAAAAATCCTTCCTCTATCTCTTTCATTTCATACTTGATATTCTGTTCTTTCTCATACACATAAAGTTTGCTCGCCAAAGGATTCCATCCACAGATTAAGATTCCTTCTTTCACTTCATGACATCCTAAAATTTCTTTTGGTCTATCGCAATTTCCATATCGGATCGTATTGATCTTTGCTTTTGTCAAAATTTCATTCTTGCTTTTTACTCTCAATGCTACATCCTCTTTCTTCTATACTGTTTCTGTCCCATTTTTTCCACTTTATCGAGTCCCATTACCTCTCATCATCCCTCGCTCTTTTCTCACTTAACTTTTATAAAACCTTGTCGATATACTATAATAGTATGGTATCTTCTTGTATTTCTCAAATACTTCTTGCCTTCATTATATCACGAACAAAAAGTCAAATGGATATTTTATTTCTTTTTTGTTTTTCACACAAAATCCTCACAAACCTTTCACATTTTTTTCATTTCAAAGACACAGAATTTTCACATTTTATAAGTATTATAATACCTGTAAGAGCTTTTCATATATTGAAATCCTCTCCCCCTCATTTTTTTGTAAAAAGAAGAAGCGACTTTCCCAGTCGCTTCTTCTTTTTTTACGTAAAAGTGATGAACCAAAAACGATACTTGCATAAGTCATCGTTGCTCATCCTCTCACTTCTTTTAAAATCTTACTTACTTCGCTTTCTTTTACGTTATGATATAAAACACCATCAATATAAAAGTTTGGGGCTGTCTTACATTGTTTTAAGCAATTTTGTACGGTTAAATAAAAGTTTCCATCCTTTGATAATCCGTCTTTTTCAATTCCTAATTCCTTTCGAATTGCCATAAGAATATTCCCACCATCTTTTGCCCCACATCTGGCTCCGCTACAAGCAATAATTCTATGTTTATAATTCACTGACTTTAGACTTGGATATAATTTGATAATGGTAGCCAGTATGCTCTGCTTTACATCAAACTCTGTTGCAATTCTTTTCTGCACATCCACTGGAATACATCCCATCAGTTCTTGGATCTCTCTTAGCATTGCAACAAGGGTATCCTGTTCTTTTGGATTTGGCTGTTCCTTATAATAATCGAATATTTCTTGCAGTTCTTTTTCCATTTTTCTCCTCCTTTGTTCTGTTACTATTGCAACTTTTCTTCCCATTCTGCTTCTTTAAAACCGACTAACACAAAATCATCCCCAACAAGCAATGGTCGCTTTACTAACATTCCATCTGTTGCCAACAATTCATATTGTTCTTCTTGTGTCATATCCTTTAGCTTATCTTTTAAATTCATGCTCTTATATAACAATCCACTTGTGTTGAAAAATTTTTTTAATGGCAACCCGCTCATTTCATGCCATTTTTTTAATTCTTCTGCTGTTGGATTTTCTTCTTTAATAGGACGTTCCTCAAAATCAATTCCTTTTTCTTCCAACCACTTTTTCGCCTTTTGACAAGTACTACATTTTTTATAACAAATAAACTTCATGTTTCATTCTTCCTTTCTTCTTTTATAATATTAGAAAATATTTTATACTACGTGTTTCTTTTTTCTTTATCATACAAGATCTTTTTTCTTTATGCAATCCAGTTTACCAAGATTCAGAAATATCTCTATTTTGTCCTTTTTTATTGAATCATAAATTTTTTTATTCTTTCTCTTGTTGTTTCATATCATAAAAAATTTTGCGATACCTGTCTTCAAACATACTTCCTTTTCTCCAAATGCAATTAAAATCATGACTGCTTTGAAAGTTTTTTAATTTTAACTCCCGAAGTTTTCCATTTTCAATTTCCTCTTGCACAGCCGCTCGATAAAGGAACGTAATTCCTAAATTTTCTTCTGTGAGCCTTTTTATTGTCTGAATATTTCCAACTTCTGCAATATACAAAAAATCATCAATGCTGACATTTTGCTCTGAAATCGCCTTTTCAAAGATCTCTCTTGTCCCGGAACCTTTTTCTCTTATAATAATCCGTTCAGAAAAAAGATCCTCAAGCCAAATGGGTTCTTTTTTAAACGGATACTGTCTTCCACAAACTGCAATGTATTCTTCCCTAGAATAGAGCATGGAATCATATTCTTCCTTTGAAAAATATCCCTCCACAAAAGCAAAATCAATCTCTCCTTCATCGATCTTTTCTAATAATTCCTTTGTATTTGCTACCTGCATCTTCACCATAAGATTGGGATTTTTCTTTAAATATGCACTCAAACACTGAGGCATTAAAAATTCTCCAATGGTCAATGTAGCACCGAAATTGAGTAATGTTTTTTGCTGTTTCATCATATCCAATTTTTCCTTTAAGCAAATATCATTATGACGCATTGTCTTTGCATAGTTTAAAAAAGTCTTACCTTCTTCTGTCAAGAACATTTTCTTCCCTTTAAACTCAAAAAATTTCACTCCATATAACTCTTCTAAATAATGAATATGTTGAGAAACTGCTGGCTGTGTTAAACTAAGTTCTTCTCCTGCTTTTGTAAAATTCATATGATGGCATACCGTTAAAAATGTAGCAATTCGATTATCCAGCATAGTTTTTTCCTTTCGTAATTTCAATCTCTTTTCTTCATCATACCACAATCTGTCCATTCTGAATATGTGCAATCCATCCATTATTTCTAAAGTTTTTCTTTTACAATCTTCCTCTATTGCTATATAATGGAAACGTCTTATATAAAAATGAAACTAGAAAGGATTTTTTTATCTTATGTTATCCTTATTAAAACAAAATGCTGTACTTTGTATTGCTGGAGCATTGGCTTTTTGTTCCATGTTCCTAATTCCCCCCTCTCTTTCCTATATGGACTATCTTGACTTTCGGGTTCTCACACTCCTTTTTTGTCTTATGATCGTCGTTTCAGGATTTCAAACAACAGGACTTTTTGATTGGATCAGCAATACATTATTAAGACGGGCACACTCGGTAAAACAGCTTTCCTTAATTTTAATTTTTATTACCTTTTTTGGAGCGATGTTCATTACCAATGATGTAGCATTAATTGCCTTTGTTCCTCTATCCATCCTCGTCATAGAACAGGCTGTTAAGGAAAATGATCTGTTAAAACACAAACATTCCCATATTTTAATTGTTATCGTTGTACTACAAACCATTTCTGCTAACTTGGGGAGTATGCTAACCCCCATTGGGAATCCTCAAAACCTTTATCTATATTCCCTATCAGAAATGTCCCTTTTCACTTTTTTTAAGTATACGGCACCTCTAACGGCTCTTTCCTTTTTGCTTTTGATTATAGCTTGTAACCTTTCCTTGCCAAAAATTAGAATGAAAGCCCCAAATACCGTCGCTCCACCATTACAAAAAAGACCTCTGTGCTTATATACCGTTTTATTTTTACTTTGTTTGCTCACAGTAGCTCACCTATTACAATGGCAAATTTTATTGCTTCTTGTTTTTGTTGTCATTTTCCTGTTTGCCCGTTCTCTTTTTAAAACGGTGGACTACGGATTGTTGGCAACCTTTGTTTGCTTTTTTATTTTTATTGGAAATATGGGGCAATTAGAGCCAGTAAAACAGTTTTTACAAAGTATATTAAGCGGACGAGAAATCATCGTATCCGCTCTAGCATCCCAAGTGATCTCCAATGTTCCAGCCTCTATTTTGCTCTCTGGATTCACAACCTCTTATGGAGCAATTCTTATGGGTGTCAATATCGGCGGACTGGGAACGCTTATCGCCTCTTTAGCCAGTTTAATTTCTTGGAAACAATATAATAACTGCAAGGATGCAAAACCAAGCAAATATTTTCTCACCTTTACCGCATATAATATGATATTTTTCATTCTCATGCTCTTATTTGCTCTTTTAATCTATCATTCATAAAGGAAAAGGGCTGTGGTAATCATTTACCAAAGCCCTTTTCCTTTTATTTGCGTGGAAGGCATAAGTCAAGCGGAAATGCTTGCATTTCTATTTTTACGCGAAGGCAACGAGTCAGAAACTATGCTTGCATAAGTTTATGACGACTGCCCGCGAACATTTATCATGTTGACGCCGCCCACGAACGTGAGAAGTTCGCAAAGCGTGCTTCTCATCGTTCTTATTTCATTAAATTATAGATATTGTTATAAAAATTCTCTACACTTTTTGTAATTTTTCCATTGGATTTATCGAGAACTTTTTCATATTTTACTAAAATTTTTCCTGTCTTTGTTTTTGCATGTTTTGTTGCAAATTCTTCATATATATCTCTAGCTCTTCCATCCACTTTTGTTCCAGCATCATTCATATAAACATTTGGCAATCCCATTTCTTTGTGATATCCACCTGTAATAGCAAATGCAAGTGTTTCTTCATATAAGTTTTTAATGGCTTTTGCTCCAGTTCCAGACTTATATTTCTTTAAATAATTTTCATATGATAAGGAACGGCTTAACAGTTCACCTAATGAAATCTTTGATACTCCATCTTGAATGGATGGTTGTTTATGCTCTTTGATTAAAAGTGGTAATGCTGCTCTTACATCTTTTGGAAGGTATTTACTTACGGATTTTAACTCTGTAAAATCCACTTCTCTTATATCATCACAAAAACTAAAAAGTCCTCTCATATACTCATCAATTTCTGTCTGGCTCGCTTTTGCAATATGAGTTTTAATATAAGATGTTACTTCAGAAGGCTCATAAGCTGTCATTAAGACATCATAAAAATCTTTTTTTGTTTCCTTTTTTTGGATTGTTATTTTTGGAACTCTCGCACTAGCATGAACAGACAATGGTGCAATTGCTCCTGTCATCATCATTCCAGCTAATACATAAACGCCTACTCTTTTTGCTATCTTTTTCATATTTCCTAACTCCTTACTATTTATTAAATGCTTTTTATTAATACTCTTGTCTTTCATCTCTATGTATCTTCTTTGTGTTATTTTCATGGTAGATTATACCAATATTCTAAAAGATTGACTTTAATTTTTCCATAATAATACTTTACGAATTTATTTCTTTTTTTATAATAAACATAAAGAATCAAAGTTCTCCCCTCTTATATCTGTATAAAAATAGGCGTTTGCGAAACGCCAGAATCCGTATAAATACGGCATTTTTTCTTCCTAAAAATCAAATAACTCCTCACTGGATATGGTATAATAGAGTTGAG
>CASDVE010000025.1 GCA_949284175.1 uncultured Eubacteriales bacterium | reverse complement strand
AATCTAACAAAATGATCGTAAGAACTAGAGACGGTAAGAACGTAAAATAATAAGGAGGTAACCTATGGCTCGCTCACTTAAAAAAGGACCATTTGCAGATAAAAGCTTATTAAAGAAAATTGATGCTTTAAATGCAGCGAATGAAAAAACAGTGATTAAATCTTGGTCACGTCGTTCCACAATCTTCCCTTCATTCGTAGGACATACAATTGCCCTTCACGACGGAAGAAGACACGTGCCTGTATATATTACAGAAGATATGGTTGGACATAAACTCGGAGAGTTCGTTGCAACAAGAACTTACAGAGGACATGGAAAAGACGAAAAGAAATCAAAAGTTCGTTAATTGATTAGATAGTGAAAGGAGGTCACATCCATGGCTAAAGGACATAGATCCCAAATCAAAAGAGAGAGAAATCTTAAAAATCGTGAAACTAGACCATCAGCGAAATTATCTTACGCTAGAGTGTCAGTTCAGAAAGCTTGCTTCGTATTAGATGCAATTCGTGGAAAAAGTGTTCAGGAAGCACTTGGTATCTTAGCATACAGCCCAAGATATGCGTCTTCAGTTATAGAAAAACTTTTAAAATCTGCAATCGCTAATGCAGAAAATAACAACAACATGAACCCAGAAAACCTTTATGTTGCAGCTTGCTATGCAAACAAAGGACCAACAATGAAGAGAATTCAACCAAGAGCACAGGGTAGAGCTTATAGAATCGAAAAGAGAATGAGCCACATCACAATCGTGCTGGATGAAAGATAAGGAGGACAATCATGGGACAGAAAGTTAATCCTCATGGCTTAAGAGTCGGTGTTATTAAGGATTGGGACTCAAGATGGTATGCACCAAAAGCTGAGTTCGCTGGAAATCTTGTAGAAGACCAGAAAATCAGAAAATTCCTGAAAAAAAGATTATACAATGCTGGAATTTCAAAAATTGAAATCGAAAGAGCATCAGATAGATTAAAAGTTATCGTTTACACAGCAAAACCTGGTATCGTAATCGGTAAAGGTGGAGCTTCTATCGAAGCATTAAAAGCAGAAGTTCAGAAAATGACTGCTAAAAAATTATTAATTGACATCAAAGAAGTAAAAAGACCGGACAAAGATGCTCAGTTAGTAGCAGAAAATATCGCTGCACAGCTTGAAAATCGTATCTCTTTCAGAAGAGCTATGAAATCTTGCATGCAGAGAACAATGAGAAGCGGAGCTCTCGGAATCAAAACATCTGTATCTGGACGTTTAGGTGGTGCTGATATGGCTCGTACAGAGTTTTACAGCGAAGGAACAATTCCTCTTCAGACACTTCGTGCTGATATTGATTATGGATTCGCAGAAGCAGACACAACATACGGTAAAGTCGGTGTTAAAACATGGATTTACCATGGTGAAGTTCTTCCAACTAAGGAAACTAAGGAAGGGAGCGATAAATAATGTTAATGCCTAAAAGAGTAAAACGTCGTAAACAGTTCCGTGGCTCCATGGCTGGTAAGGCGTTAAGAGGAAATAAAATCAGCAACGGTGAATTCGGTATCGTTGCTATGGAACCAGCTTGGATTAGATCAAACCAAATCGAAGCTGCCCGTGTTGCTATGACTCGTTATATCAAACGTGGTGGTAAAGTTTGGATCAAAATCTTCCCAGACAAACCAGTAACAGCTAAACCTGCAGAAACTCGTATGGGTTCTGGTAAAGGTACTTTAGAATACTGGGTAGCAGTAGTAAAACCAGGTCGTGTTATGTTTGAAATCGCTGGTGTACCAGAAGAAACAGCTAGAGAAGCTCTTCGCTTAGCTATGCATAAGTTACCAGTAAAATGTAAGATCGTATCTCGTGCAGATTTAGAAGGCGGTGATAACAGTGAAAACAACTAAGTATGTAGAAGATTTAAGAAGTAAATCAGCTGCAGAACTCAATGAAGAATTAGTAGCTGCTAAAAAGGAATTATTTAACTTAAGATTCCAAAACGCAACAAATCAATTAGACAATACAAGCAGAATTAGAGAAGTTAGAAGAAATATTGCCAGAATTCAGGGTGTTATCACTGAAAAGGCAAATGCTGCTGAATAATCCTAGAAGGAGGAACAACTGTCGTGGAAAGAAATCTGAGAAAGACACGTGTAGGTAGAGTTGTCAGCGACAAGATGGATAAAACTATCGTTGTTGCTATTGAAGATAACGTAAAACATCCTTTATACGGTAAAATCGTAAAAAGAACTTATAAATTAAAAGCTCATGACGAAAACAATGAATGTCGTATGGGTGATAGAGTAAAAGTTATGGAAACAAGACCTTTATCTAAAGATAAAAGATGGAGACTTGTTGAAATCGTAGAAAAAGCGAAATAATTTCGTGCGGAAGGAGATATAGGCATGATCCAACAGGAATCAAGACTTAGAGTTGCTGATAACACAGGTGCTAAAGAATTACTTTGCATCAGAGTAATGGGCGGTTCTACAAGAAGATATGCTAATATCGGCGATATCATCGTTGCTTCAGTTAAAGATGCAACACCAGGTGGTGTTGTTAAAAAAGGCGATGTTGTAAAAGCCGTTGTTGTTCGTAGTAAAAAAGGCGCTCGTCGTAAAGACGGTTCTTATATTAAATTCGATGAAAATGCTGCTGTAATCATTAAAGATGATATGAATCCAAAGGGAACTCGTATCTTTGGACCAGTAGCAAGAGAATTACGTGAAAAGAAATTCATGAAAATCGTTTCATTAGCACCAGAAGTATTATAAGGAGGTGTCACAGTGGCTACCATGAAAATCAAAAAAGGCGATATGGTTCAAGTTATCGCTGGTAAAGATAAAGGTAAAGAAGGAAAAGTTATTTCCGTAAACAAAAAGAACCACACTGTATTAGTTGAAGGGATTAACATGATTACAAAACATGCGAAACCTAGCATGGCTAATCAGCAAGGTGGAATTATCCATCAGGAAGGTCCAATCGATATTTCAAATGTTATGTACCTTCACAATGGTAAAGCAACTAGAATTGGCTTTAAAGTAGAAGGCGACAAAAAAGTTCGTGTAGCGAAAGCAACAGGCGAAGTTATCGACTAATAGAAGAAAGGAGGACTTAAAACCGTGAGTAGATTAAAAGATACTTATTATAGCGAAATCATTGAAGCTATGACTAAGAAATTCGGATACAAAAACGTTATGCAAGTACCAAAACTCGAAAAGATCGTGATCAACATGGGTGTTGGTGAAGCAAAAGACAATGCAAAAGTTTTAGATTCAGCAGTAAGAGATATGGAAATTATCGCTGGACAGAAAGCTGTTGTAACTAGAGCTAAAAAATCCGTTGCTAACTTCAAATTAAGAGAAGGTATGCCAATCGGATGTAAAGTAACATTAAGAGGCGAAAAAATGTATGAATTTGCTGATCGCCTTATCAACTTAGCATTACCTCGTGTACGTGACTTTAGAGGTGTTAATCCTAACGCTTTTGATGGAAGAGGTAACTATGCTTTAGGTATTAAAGAACAGTTAATTTTCCCAGAAATCGAATACGATAAAGTTGATAAAGTTAGAGGTATGGACGTTATTTTCGTTACTACTGCTAACACAGACGAAGAAGCTCGTGAATTATTAACATTATTCGGTATGCCATTTCAGAAATAAAAGGAGGGAGATCCATGGCTAAAAAGGCAATGGTCAACAAACAGCAGAAACCTGCTAAATTCTCCACAAGAGAATATAATCGTTGTAAAATCTGTGGTCGTCCACATGCTTATTTAAGAAAATACGGAATCTGCAGAATCTGCTTCCGTGAATTAGCATACAAAGGACAGATTCCAGGTGTTAAAAAAGCATCTTGGTAAGATTGAGATAGATAGGAAGGAGGCACCATCACATGACAATGAGCGATCCAATTGCAGATATGCTTACTAGAATCCGTAACGCAAATACTGCGAAACATGATACAGTTGAAATCCCAGCTTCTAAAATGAAATTAGCTATTGCTGAAATCTTATTAAATGAAGGTTACATCAAAGGCTATGAAGTAGTTGAAAATGGAGCATTCAAAAATATCGTAATCACATTAAAATACGGTAAAGATAAAAATGAAAAAACAATCTCTGGTATTAAGAGAATTTCTAAACCAGGTCTTCGTGTATATGCAAACTCCGAAAATCTTCCTAAAGTATTAGGTGGACTCGGTATTGCAATTATTTCCACAAACAAAGGTGTTGTAACAGATAAAGTTGCAAGAGAACTTAACGTTGGTGGCGAAGTATTAGCATTTGTATGGTAATTTGTTATCTCGATTAGAGAAAAATAGATAGAACGGCACAAAATGTGAAAAAACTCTCCATGAGCTCTGCGGAGCGAGATTGGAACTTTTCTAAGAAAAGAGAAGAGCCACCTGGCAACGTTGTGAGAAGATGTCATGATGACAAAAAAGAGCTTGTTTCATTAGGATACCATTTGATTTTCATAACATGAAAAAGAAAGTGGCGAATTGAAGAAAATCATCCCCGCATATGCGAGGGATGGCCCAACGAGGGATTATCGTAAGGAAACTTACTTTAATATATATATTCATTTAGTAAATCCTGAAACTTAATCAAACATTAATCAATCTAAGGAGGTAAAGACATGTCACGTATCGGTAGATTACCAATCGCAATTCCAGCAGGAGTTGAAGTAAACGTTGCAGAAGGTAACGTTGTGACTGTTAAAGGTCCAAAAGGTACATTAGAAAGAACAGTACCAGTAGAAATGGACGTTAAAGTAGAAAATAACGAAGTTGTTGTTACAAGACCAAACGATTTAAAGAAAATGAAATCTTTACATGGTTTAACAAGAACTTTGATCAACAACATGGTCATTGGTGTAACTCAAGGTTATGAGAAAGTACTTGAGATCAACGGTGTTGGTTACAGAGCATCTAAACAGGGCAAAACTATTTCTTTCAACTTAGGTTTCTCTCATCCAGTAGAGATGACAGATCCAGAAGGAATCGAATCTGTTATGGATGGACAGAACAAAATTATTATCAAAGGTATTGATAAAGAAAAAGTTGGCCAGTATGCAGCTGAAATCAGAGACCTCAGAAGACCAGAACCATATAAGGGCAAAGGTATCAAGTATGCTGATGAAGTTATCAGACGTAAAGTTGGTAAGACTGGTAAGAAATAATTAAAGGAGTGAGATAGAATGGTTAGCAAACAATCAAGAACAAAAGTTCGTGTTAAAAAACACATGAAACTTCGTAACCGTTTCAGCGGTACTGCTGAAAGACCACGTTTAGCAGTTTTCAGAAGTAATAATCATATGTACGCTCAGATTATTGACGACACAGTTGGTAATACTTTAGTTTCAGCTTCTACACTTCAAAAAGAAGTAAAAGGACAGCTTGAAAAAACTAATGATGTTGCAGCAGCTGCATACTTAGGTACAGTGATTGCGAAAAAAGCATTAGATGCAGGTATTACAACTGTTGTATTCGATAGAGGCGGATTTATTTATCAAGGTAAAATCAAAGCATTAGCAGATGCAGCAAGAGAAGCTGGTCTAGAATTCTAATAAAGGAGGAAACATACATGAAACGCACTATTATTGATCCTAGTCAGCTTGAGTTAGAAGAAAAAGTTGTAGCCATCAAACGTGTAACAAAAGTTGTTAAAGGTGGACGTAACTTCAGATTTGCAGCTCTTGTTGTAGTTGGTGATAAAAATGGCCATGTAGGTGCTGGCTTAGGAAAAGCAACTGAAATTCCAGAAGCAATCCGTAAAGGCAAAGAAGATGCTATTAAGAAACTCGTTTCTGTTGCTATGGACGAAAATGGTTCTGTAACACATGACTATTTCGGAAAATTCGGAAGCTCTGATGTATTATTAAAGAAAGCTCCAGAAGGTACTGGTATCATCGCAGGAGGTCCTGCTCGTATCGTACTTGAGTTAGCTGGATACAAAAACGTTCGTACAAAATCTTTAGGATCAAACAATAAGCAGAACGTAGTTCTTGCTACAATTGATGGTCTTGCGAATTTAAAAACTCCAGAAGAAGTTGCAAAACTTCGCGGAAAATCTGTTCAAGAGATTTTAGGCTAAGGAGGCAATCAAAATGGCAGATAAATTAAAAATTACTTTAGTAAAATCTACAATCGGTGCCATTCCGAAACAGAGAGCAACTGTTGAAGCACTTGGACTTAACAAACTTCACAAAACAGTTGAAATGCCAGATAATGCGGCAGTTAGAGGAATGATCCAGAAAGTTAGACATTTAGTAAAAGTTGAAGAAATCTAATATCGCGTGTAAGGAGGTGCAAAAGAGATGAATTTATCAAATTTACATGCTGCTGAAGGTTCCAGACAAAGAGACGATTTCAGAAGAGGTCGTGGACATGGTTCAGGAAATGGTAAAACAGCTGGTAAAGGACACAAAGGCCAGAAAGCACGTTCAGGCGGCGGAGTAAGACCTGGTTTCGAAGGCGGTCAGATGCCTTTATATAGAAGACTTCCAAAGAGAGGCTTCCATAACAGAAATACAAAAGATATCATCGCAATCAATGTTGCTGATTTAGAAGTATTTGATAACGACACAGTTGTAACAGTTGATTTATTACATGAATCTGGTGTTGTTAGAATTCCTAACAGAGGAATTGATGGAATTAAAATTCTCGGAGGCGGGGAACTTACTAAGAAGCTGACTGTTCAAGCTACTGCTTTCAGTGCTAGCGCTAAAGAAAAAATTGAGGCTCTTGGTGGAAAAGCTGAGGTGATCTAATATGTTTAAGACGCTACGAAACGCGCTTAAAATAAAAGACATCAGACAGAAGTTACTCTTTACTCTGTTAATGTTGCTGGTTGTCCGTATTGGAAGCCAGCTTCCATTACCAGGTATTGACAGTGCAGCCGTAAAGCAATTTTTGCAGGCGTCTCTTGGTGATTCTTTCAGTTTGATCAACTCTTTCACCGGAGGATCTTTCCTTAGTATGTCAATCTTTGCGCTCAATGTAACACCATATATTACATCTTCCATCATCATCCAACTTTTAACCATTGCGATTCCAGCATTGGAAGAAATGCAAAAAGATGGTGAGTCCGGAAGAAAAAAAATGACTCAGATTACAAGATATTTGACAATTGCATTATCTATAATCGAAAGTTTAGGTTTGGCTATTACATTTGAACGCCAAGGACTGTTCCGCGATATGAATCCATACTTGATTATCGTATCCATGGTTGTTACTTTGACAGCTGGTTCAGCTCTTGTTATGTGGATTGGCGAAAGAATTACAGAAAAAGGTGTTGGAAATGGTATTTCTATCATCCTTTTAATCAATATTGTATCAAGAATGCCAGCTGATTTATTCGGATTGTATGAAACATTCGTAAAAGGTCAGCCAATTACAAGCGGAGTAATTGCTGCGGTAATTATTATTGCAGTTATTTTATTGACTACTATTTTAGTTGTAATTTTACAAGAGGCAGAGAGAAGAATCCCTGTTCAGTACGCAAAGAAAATGCAGGGACGCAGAATGATCGGTGGACAATCCAGTCATATTCCATTAAAAGTGAATACAGCTGGTGTTATCCCAGTTATTTTTGCATCTTCCATTATGCAGTTGCCAACAATTATCAGTAATTTATTTTCTTTTGATCTGGAACCAACTGGATTTATTCAAAAAGCAATCATCAGTTTAAATCAAACAACTTGGTTTGATGCGGATCATCCAAAGCGTACACTTGGATTATTGATTTATATTGGATTATTGATTTTCTTTGCTTATTTCTATACTTCAATCACTTTCAATCCATTGGAAGTTGCGAATAATATGAAAAAGCAAGGTGGATTTATTCCGGGGATTCGTCCGGGTAAACCAACATCAGAATATTTGACACAAATGTTAAATTATATTATCTTCATTGGAGCTTGCGGACTCATTATCGTTGCAATCATCCCAATTATTGCATCCGGTGTTGCAGGTGCACAAGTATCCTTTGGCGGTACATCTTTAATCATTGTGGTTGGTGTAATTCTTGAAACAATTAAAAAGATTGAGTCTCAAATGTTAGTCCGTCACTATAAAGGATTTTTGAACGATTAAGTAACGCATAAGCTGTAGTGTCACTACGGCTTATTTGCGTTTGTTGCATCGTTTTCATAGTTGCAGATTTGGAGGTATTCTTAATTATGAAAATTATTATGTTGGGAGCACCTGGAGCCGGAAAAGGCACACAGGCGAAAATGATTTCCAAGAAATATGATATTCCTCATATTTCAACAGGGGACATTTTCCGTGCGAACATTAAAGAAGGTACAGAACTGGGAAGAAAAGCAAAAGAATACATGGATCAGGGCTTACTAGTACCAGATGAACTAACAGTTGATCTTGTCGTAGATCGCCTTAAAAAAGATGATTGCAAAAATGGATTTATCTTAGATGGATTCCCAAGAACAATCTCTCAGGCTGAGGCTTTAAAAAATGCAAATCAAGCACTTGATTTTGCCATTGATGTGGATGTTCCAGATGAGAATATCATAAAGAGAATGGAAGGCAGAAGAGCTTGTGTTTCTTGTGGTGCCACATACCACATCGTATATAATCCAACAAAAACAGAAGGCATCTGTGATGTTTGTGGAAAAGAGCTCATTTTAAGAGAAGATGATAAACCACAGACAGTGAAAAAGCGTCTTACTGTTTATCATGATCAGACACAGCCTTTAATTAACTATTATAAAGAAGAAGGTATTTTAAAGACTGTTGATGGTACACAGAGCATGGAAGATGTTTTTAATGCAATCGTTACGATTTTAGGAGCATAGAAATGTCTGTAACAATCAAATCAGAGAGAGAAATTGAATGTATGCGTGAAGCAGGAAGAATTCTTGCCATCACACATAAAGAAATGAAAAAGGCATTAAAGCCGGGAATGTCCACAAAAGACATCGATCGTATAGGTGAAGAGGTCATAAGAAGTTATGGCTGTATTCCGAATTTCAAAAATTATAATGGGTATCCGGCCTCAGTGTGTGTTTCCATTAATGATGAAGTTGTTCATGGAATACCAAACGAGAAGAGAATGATTCAAGAAGGCGATATTGTCAGCCTTGACTGCGGTTGTATTTACAAAGGCTATCATTCCGACGCTGCAAGAACTCATGCAGTTGGAGAGATCAGCAAAGAAGCAAAGCAGTTAATTGAAGTTACAAGACAGAGCTTTTTTGAAGGAATGAAGTATGCAAAGGAAGGTTATCATTTAGTTGATATTGCAAGAGCAATCCAACAATATGCAGAAAGTTTTGGATATTCTGTTGTTCGTGATCTGGTAGGGCACGGAATTGGAACAAGGCTTCATGAAGAACCACAGATACCAAACTTTGTAACAAGAAGAAGGGGTATCCGTCTTCAAGCGGGTATGACACTAGCTGTGGAACCAATGATTAATGAAGGTGCATATGATGTATGCTGGCTGGATGATGATTGGACAGTTGTAACAGAAGATGGCTCTCTTTCAGCACATTATGAAAATACAGTGCTGATTACAAAAGGAGAACCAGAATTTCTCACAATTGGTGATGAAATAGAACAAGGATAATATGGAAATTTAGAGGAGGAATAACCTATGGCTAAAGCCGATGTAATTGAAATTGAAGGAACAGTAGTTGAAAAATTGCCAAACGCGATGTTCAAAGTAGAATTGGAAAATGGACATATCGTATTAGCGCACATCAGTGGTAAATTAAGAATGAATTTCATTAAGATTTTACCTGGTGATAAAGTAACTTTAGAGATGTCTCCATATGATTTAACAAAAGGAAGAATTATTTGGAGAGATAAGTAATTTTCCTCTTGCAATTTACAAATTTTAGTGATATGCTAGTAGGGAACTTTTTTTGAAAGGAGAGATTGCTGTGAAGGTTAGAGCATCTGTAAAACCTATTTGCGAAAAATGCAAAGTAATCAAAAGAAAAGGCGCAATTAGAATTATTTGCGAAAATCCAAAACACAAACAAAGACAGGGCTAATTTTTTAGAACTGTGCAGAAAAAGTGAGAGGTTTCCCCTTGCTTTTTGTTGTGTAATCATGTATAATACCAATTTGGTATTTTAAATTAGCAAGCGGCTGTAATGCGAACCACCAGGCTGGGTTGTTCGTATTAATTAAAAATATAAAATCGTCATTAAAATATAAAAATTATTAGAAACAATCAGGATTAAGGACTGTGGTATGTATGAACATTTCACCGTACGCGGATACATAGAACTTTCCTTAAACAACGAAAAATTAGCGGAGGTGCAAAGACACATGGCTCGTATTTCAGGTGTTGATTTACCAAGAGAAAAACGTGTAGAAATCGGTCTTACTTACATCTATGGTATCGGTAGACCAAGCGCAGATAAAATCCTTAAAGAAGCAAACGTTAGCCCAGATACTCGTGTACGCGACTTAACAGACGAAGAAGTTAAAAGATTAAGCGAAGTTATCAATGAGCAGTATACTGTTGAAGGTGATTTAAGAAGAGAAATCGCTTTAAACATCAAACGTTTACAAGAAATCGGATGTTACAGAGGAATCCGTCATAGAAAAGGTCTTCCAGTTCGTGGACAGAAGACAAAAACAAACGCTAGAACTCGTAAGGGTCCTAAGAGAACAGTAGCAAACAAAAAGAAATAATTAATTAACATGTGATAGATAAACCAGCAGGAGGTTTAAGTAATGGCAGCAAAAAAAGTTACTAAAAAAGTGACAAAGAAACGTGTTCGTAAGAACGTTGAGCGCGGACAGGCTCACATTCAGTCATCTTTTAATAATACAATCGTTACATTAACCGATGCAGAAGGAAATGCTCTTTCTTGGGCAAGTGCAGGTGGACTTGGATTCAGAGGTTCAAGAAAATCTACTCCTTACGCAGCACAAATGGCAGCTGAAACAGCTACTAAAGCAGCATTGGTTCACGGATTAAAGACAGTTGAAGTTATGGTAAAAGGACCAGGTTCAGGAAGAGAAGCAGCAATTCGTGCGCTTCAGGCTTGCGGTCTTGAAGTTACAAGCATCAAAGACGTTACACCAGTACCACACAACGGATGCCGTCCACCAAAACGTAGAAGAGTATAATAGGAGGATACGAGAATGGCAGTAGATAGAACTCCAGTCCTGAAAAGATGTAGATCTTTAGGTCTTGATCCTGTTTATATGGGAATCGATAAAAAATCTAACAGAACTTTAAATAGAGCAAACAGAAAATTAAGCGAATATGGACTTCAACTTCGTGAAAAACAGAAAGCGAAATTCATTTACGGTGTTTTAGAAAAACCTTTCAGAAACTATTTTGCAAAGGCTTCTAAAATGAGAGGTTTAACAGGTCCTAACTTAATGATCATCTTAGAATCAAGACTTGACAATGTAATGTTCCGTCTTGGATACGGAAGAACAAGAAAAGAATGCAGACAGATCGTTGACCACAAACATGTGTTAGTAAACGGTAAAGTTGTAAACATTCCTTCTTACTTAGTAAAACCAGGCGATGTAATCGAAATCGCTGAAAAATACAAATCTTCTCAAAGATACAAAGATATCTTAGAAGTAACAGAAGGTAGATTAGTACCAGGTTGGTTAGAAGCAAACCACGAAAATTTATCTGGTGTTGTGAAAGAACTTCCAACAAGAGATCAGATCGACGTTCCAGTTAATGAAACATTAATCGTCGAATTATATTCTAAATAATAGGAATATTTGGTGGTTTTATATGAGCTACTGGTTTTTTCCTGATTTACGCGAAAGCATAAGTCAAATGGAAATGCAAGCATTTCCGTTTGACGTTACATGCGAACATGAAAGATATGTGAAACGTATTTTTCATTGTTTAGGACAAAGAGCTTTTGTTTGATATGATTCTCATGGTTGGGAGTTGTATCAGTGAGAAAAAAGAGTAGAGCAATATAAAAGACAGCAAGTATTGTTCAAGACTCCATGCGTATTTTACGCATGGGTTTTGACGTTAACAGGCGTGTTCCAAAAAGCCTGTCAATAGTTGTATTTCAAAATCGGTTGCAGTTTGGAACGGCTGCCCTCAAAGAATCAGATCACCCATAAGGAGGGTCCGCAATGTTTGAATTTGAAAAACCAAGAATTGAAATCGCAGAGATTTCAGAAGATAATAGATATGGTCGTTTTGTTGTTGAACCATTAGAGAGAGGTTACGGTACCACTCTGGGTAATTCTTTAAGAAGAATTATGCTTTCTTCTTTACCTGGTTCTGCTGTAAGCTCTGTTAAGATCAAAGGTGTCTTACATGAGTTCAGCTCCATTCCTGGAGTAAAAGAAGATGTGACAGAAATTATCTTAAACATCAAAGAATTAGCAATTAAAAACAACAGTACAACAAATGAACCAAAACATGCTTATATTGAATTTGCAGGTGATGGGGTTGTTACAGCAGCGGATATCAATGTTGATAGCGATATTGAGATTTTAAACCCAGATTTAGTAATTGCAACATGCAATGGTGGAGCTGACTGTAAACTTGATATGGAATTAACCATTACAAAAGGACGCGGATATGTAGGTGCTGATAAGAATAAAAATGAAGATAGTGCAATTGATGTAATTGCGGTAGATTCCATTTATACACCAGTAGAACGTGTCAATTTAACAGTAGAAAACACTCGTGTAGGTCAGATTACAGATTATGATAAACTTACATTAGATGTATTCACAAACGGAACTTTAGCACCAGATGAAGCAGTTTCTCTTGCAGCGAAAGTTTTAAGTGAACATCTGAATCTTTTCATCGATCTTTCTGAAAATGCTAAAACAGCAGAAGTTATGGTGGAAAAGGAAGATGATGAAAAAGAAAAAGTTCTTGAAATGAACATTGATGAATTAGAATTATCTGTTCGTTCATACAACTGCTTAAAGAGAGCAGGTATCAATACAGTTGAAGAACTTACAAATAAAACTCCAGAAGATATGATGAAAGTTCGTAACTTAGGACGTAAATCATTAGAAGAAGTTTTAGCAAAATTAAAAGAATTAGGTCTTGAGCTTAACGCAAGCGAAGAGGCTTAATAGATAAACTATAACGACCCACTTAGGCTGAAGAATAGTAGGCATAGTGAATAACCAAACCATAGGAGGTCCATTGAATTATGGCTAAATACAGAAAATTAGGTAGAACATCTAACCAGAGAAAAGCATTATTAAGAAATCAAGTAACAAATCTTTTATACAACGGAAAAATCCGTACAACAGAAGCAAAAGCAAAAGAAATCAGAAAAATTGCTGAATCTTTCATCGCTTTAGCTGTTAGAGAAAAAGATAACTTCGAAACTGTTACTGTTGAAGCAAAAGTTGCTAAAAAAGACGAAAACGGTAAGAGAGTAAAAGAAGTTGTTGATGGAAAGAAAGTAACTGTTTATGAAACAGTTTCTAAAGAAATTAAAAAAGATATGCCTTCTCGTTTACATGCAAGAAGACAGATGTTAAGCTACTTATACCCAGTGACAGAAGTTCCAACAGAACTTGCTAAAAAGAAAGCTAACACAAAGAAAGTAGACTTAGCAGACAAATTATTCGAAGAAATCGCACCAAAATATGTTGGACGTAACGGTGGATACACAAGAATCGTTAAAATCGGACAGCGTAAAGGTGATGGTGCTATGGAAGTTATCATCGAATTAGTATAATCTGTACACGATTTATTATATTCCCGATAGAAAAAATCCCGATAGAGTTTTTCTATCGGGATTTTTTTCATCCTGTTTTAATCGTTCCAACAATCCGTATTTTCAATGCCCACTTTTTTAGCATGAAATTCTGGATCTTTTCCAGACTTTAATTGTTTCTCATAGTCTTTTAAAACTTTAATTGCAATATTTCCAAGTAAGAGAATGGCAATGATATTCACTGTCGCCATACATCCCATCGTAATATCAGCGATATTCCAAATAACGGAGAAGTCCGCTTGTGCCCCAAAGAATACTGCTAAAAGGCACGTAATTCGGAAGACAAATAAAAGAATTTTATTGTTTTTAATGAATAAGATATTCGATTCTGCATAGTAGTAATTGCCGATAAGACTGCTAAAGGCGAATGCAAAAATGGAGAATGTGATAAAATGGATTCCCCAATTTCCTACATTGGCAGAAATGGCTTTTTGAACGAATGGGATTCCATCCAGTGTACCAGGAACACCTTCAACTCCAGATAATAAAAGCATCATGGCAGTTGCAGAACAGATTAAAAGTGTATCAATGAATACAGATAATACTTGAACAAGACCTTGTTTTGCCGGGTGGCTAACACTTGCAGATGCAGAGGCGTTTGGAGCACTACCCATACCAGCCTCATTGGAGAAAAGACCACGTTTGATACCAATCACAACAGCACTACCTGCAAGCCCTCCAAAAATTGCTTGAAAATCAAAAGCATTTTTAAAGATAAGAGCAAATACATGAGGCATATCGGTAATGTTTAAAATAATAGTTACAAGTCCCATTAATAGATAACAACCAGCCATAATTGGCACAATAATGGAAGAGATAAAGCCGATTCGATGTACACCACCAAAAATGACAAAAGCTGTTGCTAATGCTAAAAGAAAGCCTACAACAACAGGGAAAATACTATCGCTATAATTTGGAATATAGTATGCAAGGGCAGAGGACATATTAAAAGACTGAAGTCCATTGAAGCCATAGGCAAAGCAGATAATTAAGAGAATAGAAAATAAAATACCGAGCCAACGTTTTTTTAACGCTTTTTCCATGTAATAAGATGGGCCACCTCGGAACTCTTCTCCATCACGTACTTTGTATATTTGAGCTAGTGTGCTTTCAATGAAAGCAGAAGCACCACCAAGCAGTGCCATTAACCACATCCAAAATACAGAACCAGGACCGCCCACAGCGATTGCAGTTGCAATTCCTGCAATATTTCCTGTACCAACTCGAGATGCCGTAGAAATCATAAGTGCTTGGAAGGATGAAACTTGTTTTTTTCCGTTTTCCTCCTGTGCTTTTTCACCAATGACTTGAATGGAGTTCTTTAAAAGTCTGACTTGTACAAAGCGTGTGCGAATGGTAAAGTAAATATCCGCTCCTACTAATAAAAGTAACAAAGGATACGTGTACATAAAGTCATTAATTGCAGTTAATACTTCATTTAACATAAATAAATTTCCTCCTTATTATGAAATAATTCATGTGTCCTTTAATATAGGGTGCCAATTTTTCACTCTATTATGAATCGGACAAAAAAATAATAGCAGTGGTTTAAAGCATTGGGTCAAATCATGGATAAGAGCCAATATTTTAAAAAACTACTATTTTTTCACTAGAATATCATATTTTATAAGAAAATACAAGTTTATTATCACATTAACGTATAAAAACAAAGGGGAGAGAAACATTTCTTGTAAACAATAGATACTTATTATATAATTGACAAAAAGACAATTGCACAAGAAAGACAACAAAGGAATCGAGGTTCGAAATGAGTATTATCAAAATTAAGGATGCCATTTATGAATATTTCAAGCGTGACGAAAATGGAGAAGTCATGGAAACAGTACAAGCTGTGGCAGGTGTTACCATTGATATTGAACAGGGAGAATTCGTTGCCATTTTAGGCCATAATGGTTCTGGTAAGTCCACACTTGCAAAACATTTGAATGCCATTTTAAAGCCAACAAGAGGGACAATCTATGTAAAAGAAATGGATACACGAGAAGACCGCTACTTACTCGACATTCGTCAAACAACAGGAATGGTATTTCAAAACCCTGACAATCAGATTATTGGAACGGTTGTAGAAGAAGATGTGGCATTTGGCCCAGAAAATCTTGGTGTTCCTACCAAAGAGATATGGGATAGAGTTTTAAAAAGTTTAGAAGCGGTGAATATGACTGCATATCGAGAACAATCTCCAAATAAACTTTCTGGTGGACAAAAGCAAAGAATTGCCATTGCCGGTGTGATGGCAATGGAGCCAGAGTGTATTGTGCTAGATGAACCTACTGCGATGCTGGATCCATTAGGAAGAAAAGATGTGGTGGAAGCCATAACGGAACTGAATCAGAAGAAAAAGATTACGATTATTTTGATCACACATAATATGGATGAAGTGATCGGTGCTGATAAAGTGTATGTGATGGATCATGGAAAAGTCGTATTAAAAGGAACGCCAAGAGAGATTTTTTCCGATGTGGAAACAATGAAACAATACGGATTGGAGGTGCCAGCACCAACAGAACTTGCTTATCGCCTGAAAAAGGCTGGATTGTCCATTCGAACGGATATTTTAACAAAGGATGAGTTGGTGGAACAATTATGTCAATTAAATTAGAAAACGTTAATTATATTTATGCCCAAGGAACTGCTTATGAAAAACAAGCATTAAAAGATGTGACTTTGGAGATACAAAAAGGAGAGTTTATTGGACTTGCAGGGCATACCGGTTCTGGCAAGTCCACATTGATTCAACACTTAAATGGGCTTGAAAAGGCCACATCAGGAACGATTACCTATGATGGACAGAATATCTATGATAAAAATTTTGATTTAGATGCACTTCGCATGAAAGTAGGACTTACCTTTCAGTATCCAGAATATCAACTATTTGAGCCAACAGTATTTGAAGATGTTTGCTTTGGACCAAAGAACCAAAAACTTGATAAAGAGGAAGTGGAAGAAAGAGCAAGAGAAGCACTACGGCTTGTTGGTCTTTCCAAAGAGTTTTATGATAAATCTCCGTTTCAGCTTTCAGGGGGACAAAAAAGGAGAGTTGCTATCGCGGGAGTGCTAGCAATGAATCCAGATTATTTAATTCTCGATGAACCAGCAGCAGGACTTGATCCAATTGGAAGAACAGAAATTCTTGATCAGATTAAACGACTTCATGAGGAAAAGGGAATTGCTGTTATTTTGGTTTCTCATAGCATGGAGGACTTAGCCAATTATGTGGATCGCATGATTGTTATGAATCATGGTGAAAAAGTGTTTGATGATAAGACAAAAAACGTATTTGCTCATTATAAAGAACTGGAATGGATTGGGCTATCCGCACCAGCCGTCACCTATATTATGGATGAATTAAAGCAAAAAGGATTTCCTGTTTCAACGGATGTGATTCACATGGATGATGCAGAACGAGAGATTTTAAATGTAATAAAGGGAGGAGGACAACGTTCATGATTAGAGATATTACCATTGGACAGTATTATCCATCGGGCTCAGTTCTTCATCGCCTTGATCCAAGAACCAAAATACTAGGAACGGTCATTTTCATTATCAGTTTATTTATTGGTGATTCTGTTCTTTCCTATGGAATTGCAACTGTGTTTTTAGCCCTCATGATAAAAGTATCAAAAGTGCCGTTAAAGTTTATTGTAAAAGGGTTGCGACCAATTGTTATTTTGCTTGTATTTTCCATCGGAATCAATATGTTGTTTACACCAGGGGATGCCATCGTTTCCTTTGGCTTTTTAACAATAACAAAGCAAGGGGTCAAACTAGCATTATTTTTAGGGATTCGCCTTGTATACTTAATTATTGGTTCTTCGCTTATGACATTTACAACGACGCCAACAGCGTTAACCGATGGTTTGGAAAAACTCTTTGGCTTTTTAAAAGTATTAAAAGTTCCTGTCCATGAGGTTGCCATGATGATGGCAATTGCGTTGCGTTTTATCCCAATTTTAACGGAAGAACTGGATAAGATTATGAAGGCACAGGCGGCTCGTGGAGCTGATTTTAACAGAGGATCGTTAAAAGAAAAATTACATGGTTTGATTCCGATTTTAGTGCCTCTTTTTGTATCCGCCATTCGTCGTTCTAACGATTTAGCCATGGCAATGGAAGCGAGATGCTATCATGGAGGAGATGGAAGAACGAGAATGAAACCGCTTGTTTATCAAAAAGAGGATGGTCTTGCTTATGGAGTTCTTATTTTTTATCTGCTTATCATAATTTTGGTTCGTCTTTTCTTACGATAAGAAAGAGAGTCAGAGCCATAGCATAACAAGAATAGCAATGATAAGAGAATGTGAAATACAAAAGACGGAGGAAGAATAGAGCGTGAAGCGTTTTAAATTAGTGGTTGCCTATGATGGAACAAATTATTGTGGGTGGCAAGTACAAAAGAATGGAAGAACAATTGAAGGAGAATTAAATCGCTGTTTAAGTCAGCTATTAAAGGAAGAAATTGTTGTGATCGGGGCGAGTAGAACCGATTCTGGCGTACATGGCAAAGGAAATGTTGCAGTCTTTGATTCAGAAACGAGAATTCCAGGAGAAAAACTTTCCTATGCGTTAAATCAGAGGTTACCAGAGGATATTGTGATTCAGCAATCTTGTGAGGTGCCAAATGATTTTCATCCGCGGTTTTGTGATACGATAAAAACTTATGAATACAAAATATTAAATCGCACCTTTCCAGATCCTATGTATCGGCTCTATGCAGATTTCATTCATTATCCTCTTGACGTGGAAGCCATGCAAAAAGCGTGTCAGTATGTCATAGGGGAGCATGATTTTCAAAGTTTTTGTTCTGCTGGAGCCCAAGTGAAGTCAACGGTTCGAACCGTTTATGATCTGACAGTGGAAAAAGATCAGGATGATGTCATCCACATTAAAATAACAGGCAATGGCTTCCTATATAATATGGTAAGAATTATTGTGGGAACTTTGACTAGAATTGGCATGGGATATGGAAAGCCAAAAGATATGAAAGAGATTATAGAGGCTAAAGATCGAGCAAAGGCAGGGCCAACGGCTCCAGCAAGAGGTCTTATGCTCACGGAGATCAAATATTTATAAGTAAAAACCGTAAAAAATAGGAAAATGTTAGGAAAAGGATACCCTATGGTGGATAAAGTTTTTTAACGGAAAATAGATTGTGGATAACTTTAAAATTTTCGCCGATATTTGGAAAAAACATATTGACACACGTGGATAGGTATAATATAATGTTTAAATGTGACATCATGTAGGAAACAGGTTCGGACATTTCCTGTTTTACCATAAATTATAGAAAAGCATCGAGCCATAGCCCCGGCGCGGTGGTTGGAATATAAAAACATTTGATAGTTTACAAGGAGGATCACTCATGAAGAGTTTTATGGCTAGCCCATCAACAATTACAAGAGAATGGTATGTAGTTGACGCTACAGGACATACATTAGGACGTTTATCATCTGAAATCGCAAAAGTATTAAGAGGAAAAAATAAACCAATCTATACTCCACACATGGACTGCGGTGACAACGTAATCGTTATCAATGCTGATAAAATTAAAGTTTCTGGTAAAAAAATGGATCAGAAAATCTACTATAATCACTCTGATTATGTAGGTGGAATGAAAGAAACAACATTAAAAGAAAAAATGGCTAAAAAACCTGAAGAAGTTATCGAGTTAGCAGTAAAAGGTATGCTTCCAAAAGGACCTTTAGGAAGATCTATGATCAAAAAATTACACGTATATGCTGGACCAGAACATGCAAACACAGCTCAGCAGCCAAAAGAATTAGTTATTAAATATTAATTGAGGAGGAATAGATCGTGGCAAGTGCAAGATATTACGGAACTGGAAGAAGAAAAAGCAGTATTGCAAGAGTATATTTAGTACCTGGAACAGGTAAAGTAACTATCAATAAAAGAGATATGGATGAGTACTTCGGATTAGAAACTCTGAAATTAATCGTTCGTCAGCCATTAGCAGCTACTAATACAACAGATAAATACGATGTATTAGTAAACGTTCATGGTGGTGGATTTACAGGACAGGCTGGTGCAATTAGACATGGTATTTCCAGAGCTTTATTACAAGCTGATGGGGAATTCCGCCCAGTATTAAAGAAAGCTGGATTCTTAACTCGTGATCCACGTATGAAAGAAAGAAAGAAATACGGACTCAAAGCAGCTCGTCGTGCTCCACAGTTCTCAAAACGTTAGTTTTTGGAACAGCGGACAAGAGTTCTTGTGTATACAGAATCCCCGAAATATTTATATTTCGGGGATTTTTTTGCTTGACTTTTAAAAGAAGTGTTTATATAGTAAAAAAATAGTGGAGTACACTATGACAGATACAATTTTTAATAGGGTTTAAGGGGTAATGGAATGAAAGTAAGAATCAAAAGATGGTGCTGTATGCTTGTTGTGTTATTGTTTGTATTAACAAGTGTGGTACCAGTGCATTCAGCCAATAAAAAAGTAATAAAGGTTGGCTATCCAATACAGAGGGGCTTAACAGAAAAAGACGAAGAAGGCAATTATATTGGATATACGGTTGACTATCTCAATGAAATAAAGAAATATACAGGATGGGATTATAAATTTGTAGAGGTAGAGGGGTCTATTAATGAACAATTAACCACACTATTGGAAATGTTAGCTCGTGGAGAAATCGATTTGATGGGTGGTATGGTATATAATGATAGTTTAGCACAGATATATGATTACCCTGGTTATAATTATGGAATGGTTTATACAACCATTGCAGTCAGGATAGACGATGGTAAATGGATACCGGATGATTTTCAAAATTGGAATGGCATTAAAATTGGAATTTATCCTGGGTTAGAAAGACGAGCAAAGGAGCTAGAGAAATTTGCTAATGTCAATGGGTTCACATATGAGCTAGTAAAATTCAATACGTATGATGAGTTAATGGAAAAAGTAAGATCAGGAGAAGTGGATGCTACATTATTAGCTGATATTGCCATGCCGAATGATTTAAAGAGTATTGCAAAGTTTTCACCAGTTCCCTATTATTTTGCAGTGAGTAAAGGGAATTCAGAATTGGTTAGAGAATTGAATACGGCTCTATCCAATATTGATTCTGGAAATCCTTATTTACAAGCTACCTTATATGAGAAGTACTTTACTGTTAATAATAAGTTTTTTATCTCAGAAGAGAATAAACAGTATATAAAATCTCTTGGTACAATCAAAGTATTAATGATTGATGGAAATGCACCCATTCAGTTTTATGATAAAGAAGCAAAGGGAGTTTCCATTAGTTATTTGGAAATGTTAAAAAAAGCCACAGGACTACAATATGAAGTGATTGTAGCAGAAAACTACGATGATTGTATGGAAAAGATCAAAAAAGGCGATATTGATTTAATGGTAGGGATTCCAAGTAATTCGGATTTAATCAGTAAATTGAATTTAACCCTTTCTCTTCCCTATTTGGATAGTTATTCAGTGTTAATTTCCAATAAGAGAAGTGTTCAAGAATATAGTGCAGAAAAAGACTTTATCTATAATACAGAAGCAACGCTAGATCAGATGGAAAAAGGCAACAAGCAGATCGCGTATTTGGATTCTTATTGTGCTAATTTTTATTTGCAAAAAACAGATAAATATAAGAATATCACGTTAAATGTAAATGATACCAATGAAATACAATATTCCATAGGCTTGGTGGATAAAGAAAAAATGTATTTGTTATCCATCATTAATAGCTTTATGAGCACAGTCAGTTTAGAAGAAAAACACGAAATAATATATGAGAACACCATTGTTCATGTAAATTATACATTGTCTGATATTTTTCGGTTGTATCGTTGGCAAATTCTTGTTATCATCTTGTTTATTTTATTTTTGGGTATTTTAATTTACGCAAGAAATATGAGAATGAAATCTGCTATGCTCAATGAAATTGTGATACAGCATAAGCGTTTTAATGAATTATCAAATCTGACAGATGAGTGTTTATTTGAATACAGTTATACGGAAGATATATTAAGAATTCAAAATAATAAAATTATGTTTGAGAAAAAGCATATCATAGAGAATTATATGTCTTATAATAAGTATGAATTTTTGAGAAATATGATCAGTGCTAAAGAAGACGGAAGTTATGAATTTGTTTTAAACGATGAAGGAATGGATAAATGGTATCGCGTGATACTAAAAGTAATAAAGAATAAGGACAACGTAGCTTCCTATGCTTTAGGAAAAATTTATAATGTGGATGAAGAAGTGGTAGAGCGTTATAAATTATTGGAACGCTCAAAGCGTGACACACTAACAAAGTTATTAAATCGGGCGGGAGCCGAAGAATACATCAGTCATTTATTGGAGTTAAATGCTTCAAAAGGAGTTCTAATTTTATTTGATATTGATAATTTCAAGGCAGTCAATGATAATTTAGGGCATCCAGTGGGTGATCAGTTATTAAAAGAGATTAGTCAATTTATCGAAGGTTATTTTAGAAAAGAAGATATTAAATGCAGACTGGGTGGAGATGAGTTTTTAGTTTTCCTTCATACGAATATTATTTTTGACAATTTGAACGAAAAGCTGAATGACTTTATGATTCAAGCCAATGAATGTGTTTTTAAAGCATATAGTGAATTAAAAGTTGGACTTAGCATTGGTGCTACTTATGTATCAGAGAAAGTCTGTACCTATGATGATCTATATAAAAAGGCGGATCATGCTATGTATGTAGCAAAGTTAGGAGGAAAAAATCGTTTTTTTATTGCTGATATGTAATAATAAAACGAAAAAAGAGAGGACTGTGAAAAACGGTTCTCTCTTTTTTTGATACATTGTAAACTAAAATAAAAAAATAGTTTACAATTTTTAAAAAATCGGGTATACTTGCTGTAACAAGAAAGGAAGGGAACTATGAAGTTAAAAGAAAAAGTATTATTGTTGTTAAAAACAAGAGAAGGTGAGTTTTTGTCAGGACAGGAGCTGGCTGAACAGCTAGAAGTGACAAGAGCAGGAATCTGGAAGGCGATAAAAGCATTACAAGAAGAAGGGTATCCTATTGAAGCCATAACAAATCGGGGATACGCTTTACAAAGTATGCCAGATATTTTATCAGCGGTGGGAATTAAACAGGAGTTATTAAAGGAAAATCAATATTTGCACGTGGAAGTGGAGAAGCAGATAGACTCCACCAACACCCGGTTAAAACAGATGGTAACAGAAGGGGAACATAGGGATATGGTGTTGTTAGCTGAGGAGCAGACACAGGGACGAGGTCGATTTGGACGAGCCTTCTTTTCTCCTTATGGAACAGGACTTTATATGAGCTTTTTGTTGCATCCACAGCTTCAGTATAGAGAAGGGGAATTGCTCACCATTTCAGCGGCTGTGGCAGTTGCAAAAGCAATTGAGAAGATAAGTGGAGAAGAGGCACAAATCAAGTGGGTGAATGATATTTGGATGAGAGGAAGAAAAATAGCAGGAATCTTAACAGAAGCCTCTACTTCTTTAGAATCTGGACAACTGGAATATGCCATTATTGGAATTGGAATTAATGTGACAGAGCCTGCACAAGGTTTTCCAGAAGAATTAAAGGATATTGCCCATTCTGTATTTCCAAAAGCAATAAAAAAAGAAAATTTGAGAAATCAGTTGGCAGGGGAGATTATAAATCAGTTTATGAGTTGTTATGGGGAAATTCGAGAAAGAAAATTTTTAGAAGAATACAAGAAACGCTCTTTTGTAGTAGGAAAAGATATTTCTGTATTGCGAATGGGACAAAAAAGAAATGCAAAAGCGTTAGAAGTGGATGATCAATGTCATTTGAAGGTACAGTATGAAGATGGAACCATAGAATACTTATCCAGTGGAGAAGTGAGCATTCGAGTGTAGGAAAAAGAGGAGAACCATAGGATGAATCGAACAAGAAATATGATTTTATGTGCCATGTTTACCGTACTAGTTGCAGTTGGAGCCTTTATTAAAGTGCCAGTTCCTTTTGTACCGTTTACATTACAGTTTTTATTTACTACATTAGCAGGGATATTTTTAGGGGCTAGATTAGGTGCGATGAGTGTTGCTCTTTATGTGGCATTGGGGTTATTAGGACTTCCAGTGTTTGCATCGGGAGGAGGCATTGGATATATTTTTCAACCCACATTTGGCTATTTGATCGGGTTTATTATTGGAACTTATGTCACAGGGATGATTGTTCAAAAAGGAGAAAATCCCTCCAGAAAGCGTATTTTAGTGGCTTGTCTTTTAGGACTAGGAATTATCTATATCTGTGGTACCGCGTATTACTGGATTATTATGACATTTTATTTAAAGACAGATATGGGAATTTGGGCGTTATTTTTGTACTGTGTTTTCTTATCTGCTCCGGGAGATATTATTTTATGTTGTTTAACAGCAACCTTTGGAAAACGGCTGATTCCCATTATAAGAAGGGAACTAGAGGTGGCAAAATAGCCTTTAAAATGGGGTATGAATGGGTAGTTTTAGAAGAAAGAAAGTGGGAATTGCTATGATGGATATGGTAGAAAAGTTAAAACAAAAGGTATTATCGGGAGAAAGGATTGGAAAAGAAGAGGCGATGGTGCTTTATGAAGCACCATTGGAACAACTTTGTCAGAGTGCTGATGAGATTAGAAAACATTTTTGTGAAAATATTTTTGATATTTGTACCATTATCAATGGAAAAAGTGGGAGATGTTCGGAGGATTGTAAGTATTGTGCACAATCGGCTCATTATCCTACTAAAGTGGAAGAATATCCTTTGCTTAGTAAGGAAGAAATTGTAACATGGGCAAAGTACAATGATGAAAAAGGTGTTTTACGATATTCCATTGTAACATCGGGAAAGACGTTATCCGATCAGGAGGTGGAAGAGCTTTGTGAAACCGTACGTCAGATACGAAAGGAAACAGAAATTGCAGTATGTGCTTCGTTAGGACTTTTAAAAGAGGAACAATTTCAAAAATTAAAAGATGCAGGTGTCAGTCGCATTCACAATAATTTAGAAACTTCCAAAAGGAATTTTAAAAACATTTGTACCACCCATACCTATGAGGATAAAATAAAAGCCATTCGTTCCGCAAAAAAGGTGGGATTAAGCGTTTGCAGTGGCGGGATTTTAGGACTTGGAGAAACCATAGAAGATCGCATTGATTTGGCACTTTCTCTTCGAGAACTGGGGATTCGTTCTGTGCCAGTGAATGTATTAAATCCTATTTTAGGAACTCCATATGAGAATCAAACTCCTTTAACGATGGAAGAGGTAAGAAGAGCAGTTGCTGTATTTCGATTTTTACTTCCGGATGCTTCCATTCGTTTGGCAGGAGGGCGGGGATTATTAGAAGATAAAGGAAGAAGTTGTTTTACTTCGGGTGCTAATGCGGTTATTTCTGGCGATATGTTGACAACGGCAGGCATTACTGTGGATAACGATTTAAATATGATAGAAGAACTTGGATACCGAAAGGAGCTTTGGGATGACGAAAGGTATTTTCATCATAGGAACAGGGACTGATGTTGGAAAGACTTATGTGACGGCACTCCTTGTAAAGAAATTAAAGGAACTGGGTATTTTAGTTGGCTATTATAAAGGAGCGATTAGTGGGGCAAGATCCATGGAAGAAAGCGATGCAGGATACGTAAAACGAGTGGCAGGCTTAGAGCAAGAAGAGCATACTTTAGTTTCTTATTTGTATCAAAATGCTGTTTCTCCTCATTTGGCTAGCAAGTTAGAAGGCAATCCTGTTCAGCTAAAGAAGGTGAAGGAAGATTTTCAAAAGGTAGCAGAGGAACATGATTTTGTTGTTATGGAAGGAAGTGGAGGCATTGTCTGTCCCATTCGTTATGATGAAGAAGAGAAGATTTTTTTAGAGGATTTTATCAAAGAGCTGGGACTTAATACGATTTTAGTGGCGGAAGCAGGGCTTGGAACGATTAATGCAGTCGTTTTAACGGTAGAATATTTGCGACAAAAAAGAATTGGGATACAAGGAATTTTTATTAATCGTTATACAGGAAGTGAAATGGAACGTGATAATATAAAAATGATTGAGGAAATAACGAAAGTTCCTGTGCTTTCTGTCATCGCTCCCAATGCAAAAGAAATTCTATTAGAAGAAACAATGATAGACAGGATAAGGAAGACAGGAGCATGGGAGAAGGAAAAGCAATAGGAGAAGAAGACGATGACATTAGAAGAAAAAGATTTAAACTATATTTGGCATCCATGTTCTCAAATGAAGGACTATGAAGAATTGCCACCGATTATTGTAAAAAAGGGGCAAGGTATTTATCTTTATGATAAGAATGGAAAGGAATATATCGATATTGTAAGTTCTTGGTGGTGTAATCTGCTTGGACATTGTAATCCCACAATCAATAAAGCCATAAAAGAACAGTTGGATTGTTTAGAACACGTTATCTTTGCCAATTTTTCTCATGAGCCTGCCATCCAACTTTGTGAACAGTTAAGTGAGAATGTGCCAAAAGGATTAACCAAATTTAATTTTTCTGATAATGGTTCATCAGCCATCGAATGCTCCTTAAAAATGGCATTTCAGTATCAATATCAAGTGGGCAAACGAGAGAAAAAAAGATTTATGTGTCTAACAGAAGGGTATCATGGGGAAACCATAGGAGCCCTTTCTGTTGGAGCAATGGATCTCTATGCAAAGCTCTATCAGCCGATGTTAATGGATACCATTCAAATCGAAGCACCGGACTGCTATCGGTGTCCTTATGGGAAGACAAGAGAATGTTGTGATACAGAATGCTTTAGGAAAGCAGAAAAGGCATTTGAACAATATGCACAGGAGTGCTGTGCCATTATTGTAGAGCCATTGTTACAGGGGAGTGCAGGTATGAGAATTTATCCTGCCATGTATTTAAAGAAATTAAGGAAGTTATGCGATGAATATGATGTATTGCTGATTGTCGATGAAATTGCCACAGGGTTTGGAAGAACAGGCAAGATGTTTGCTTGTGATCATGCTGAAATTACGCCAGACATCATGTGTGTTTCAAAAGGGCTAACAGGTGGATATTTGCCGATGGCGATTACCATTACAACGGAAGAGATCTATCGTGCTTTTTATGCGGATTATAAAGAAGGAAAGGCATTTATGCACAGCCATACATATAGTGGCAATCCTCTTGGGTGCAGAGCTGGATTGGCAGTCCAAAAAATATTGAGGGAAGAGAACATCATAGAAAAGGCGAATCAAAGAGCAGTTTATCTGACAAAACGATTAAAGGAAGCGTTGCTTGAATATCCATACGTTGGAGAAATTCGTCATATTGGCTTGATTCATGCCATAGAGCTTGTAAAGGATAAGAAGACAAAAGAAGGGTTTGACAGTGAAGAGAGAGTAGGTTATCAAATTTATAAAGAGGCATTAAAAAATGGGCTGTTATTGCGTCCTCTTGGCAATGTATTATATTTTAATCCGCCATTGATTATTGAAGAAGAACAAATAGAAGAAGCCATAAAACGATGTGTTACATCCATCCATGGGTATATGGATGGACGATAACAGTGAAGCAATGGGTTATTGAAATAAAATAGGTAAGATAAGGTTAAAAAAGGGCAACTTGGGGTTCTTTTCTTGTGCTAAATAAAAGAATTTTCTATAATGGACTCATCAAAGAAAAATAAGAGCAGAAAGGAGAGGGAAATGGAGCTTAGGTGGGAGCGAATCCAAGAAGGCAAAGAAGAAATTATTATTCGTGCCTATAAAATGACAAAGTCTTTAGAAAAATTCATTCATGATTTCAAACAATACTCTATGGAGCTATATGGAAAAAAAGAAGATTGTGAATATCGGATTCCAATCAGAAATGTTTACTATATTGAAGTGATAGATGGAAAGTGTTTTTTATATGAAAAAGAAGAATTTTATGAAAGCCAGCAGTCATTAAAGGAGTTCGAAAGCCGACTAAAAAACTTTGGATTCGTTAGAATTAGTAAGAGTTGTATTTTAAATTGTAGAAAATTAAAAGGCGTAAAGGCGGATAAAAACCATCGAATGAAAGTTTTTTTATTGAATGGAGAGTGTCTAATCGTAAATCGAACGTATTTAGCAAGTGTAAAAGAAATGCTCAAAAAATTGAGTGAAGGAGGAGAAAACCCATTATGAAACAATTTTTTTTAGAACGAACAACCTATATTGGTTTAATTGCAACACTAGGCGTTGTATTAACTGCTATTTATTCTCTGATTTTAACGGGGGGAAAAGATACGTATGTATTTTCTAGCAAATTTTTATTACAATTCGTGGGCTTTATTATACTAATGGAAGCGTTGGATTTTTTTGCAATAGAGAAAATACGGGAGAAAAAAGAATGGAAATATCAGACCGTTATGGTAGGATATTTAATAAGTTTTTTGGTTGTTAGCATAGGATTTCATTGGTTTCCAATGGAGCCTCATATCATCATAGCCTCTATTATTATGTTTATACTGATTGCCTTTGTAATGTATCAATATAGTATTTTATGGTGGAAGAGGGAAGAGAAAAAATGGAATGAATATATTGAGAAAATGAATCAACAACCATAAGAAAATATCAATTCATAAAAAATGAGTCAAACAAAAAGATGCTTTGGCTCATTTTTTGTGTTATAATAAAAAATTGTGAATTATATGAAAAAATAGAAAGGGAAAAAACCATGAAGATCATGAAAAAATTTATTCGATATTATCATCCATATCGAAGTGTATTTTTTATTGATATGTTCTGTGCGCTGTTGATTAGTATTATTGACTTAGCGTTTCCGCAAATATTAACATACTTAAATAACCATGTATTTAATGCGGATCCACAGATCATTTTACGCAGTCTTTTTACATTAGCCGTTGGTTTAATTGTAATGTATGCAGTGCGTTCTGTTTGTAAATATTATATTTCCGCTCAAGGCCATATTATGGGAGTTCATATGGAGCGAGATATGAGAAAGGAATTGTTTGATAAATATGAACAATTTTCTTTCTCTTATTATGATAAAAATAATACGGGAGAGATGATGAGTAAACTGGTCAGTGATTTGTTTGAAATTTGTGAGTTTGCTCATCATGGGCCAGAGAATATTTTTATTTCTCTCTTAAAGATCATTGGATCTTTCCTTTTACTTGCGTATATCCATGTGCCATTGACCTTGATTTTATTAGCGGTAACAATCTGTATGCTCATTTTCTCATCAGTACAAAATAAGAAAATGCAAGCAACATTTATGGACAATCGAAAAAAAATCGCTGGTGTCAATGCCTCATTACAAGATACGTTAGCAGGCATTCGCGTTGTGAAATCATTTGCCAATGAGGAGATTGAAAGAGAGAAGTTTGCAAAGAGCAATGAAGAATATGTGCAGAGTAAAACCAACAACTATAATTGTATGGGACTTTTCCAAGGAGGAAATAGTTTCTTACAAGGACTTTTATACGTGACCATTTTAGTCGGTGGTGGATACTTTGTAGCAAAAGGAACATTAGAACCAGTATCTCTTGCTACGTATGCCCTTTATATCGGCATCTTTGTTGAACCAATCCAAGTGTTGATTGAGTTTACAGAAATGCTTCAAAAAGGATATTCTGGTTTCAAACGCTTTAATGAAGTGATGGAAACACAGGTTGAAATTAAAGATGCACCAGATAGCAAAGATTTAACTCATGTAACAGGTGTCATCGACTACAAAGATGTATGCTTTAGTTATGGTGACGATGATCTTGTGTTAGATCATATTAATATTCATATTGAAGCGGGAAAATCCGTTGCCCTAGTAGGGCCAAGTGGTGGAGGAAAGACAACGATTTGTTCGTTATTGCCACGTTTTTATGATGTGAATAGCGGTGCTGTTTTAATTGATGGACAAGATGTCAGAGGACTGACATTACAATCCTTAAGACGTTCGATTGGAATTGTACAACAAGATGTGTATTTATTTACAGGAACGGTTCGTGACAATATCGCCTATGGGAATCCAAATGCGACAAAAGAACAGATTATGGAGGCAGCAAAGAAAGCCAATATCCATGATTTTATTATGAGTTTGCCAGAAGGATATGACACCTTTGTAGGAGAGAGAGGAACTCGTTTAAGCGGTGGGCAAAAGCAGAGAATTTCCATTGCCCGCGTGTTCTTAAAAGATCCAAAAATCTTAATTCTTGATGAGGCAACCAGTGCTCTTGATAATGAGAGTGAACGCCATATTCAAAAAAGTTTAGAAGACCTTGCGAAAAATCGTACTTGTATTACCATTGCCCATCGACTATCCACGATAAGAAATGCGGATGAGATCATTGTCATTGGGGAAAATGGAATTGAGGAACGAGGCACTCATGAGGAATTACTGAAGAAAAATAATGTTTATGCAAAATACTATCGTTTACAGTTTGAGGGCTTAGAAGATTAATGGAAACACTCAATAAGAAAAATAAAATATTGATGGGGATGACGTTATTCTCCATGTTTTTTGGGGCGGGAAATTTGATTTTTCCACCATTTTTAGGTGCACAAGCAGGACAAGCAACGGTACAAGCCATGGTTGGATTTGCTCTTAGTGCCATTGGTCTTCCGATTTTAGGTGTCATTGCGGTGACAAAATCTGGAGGGCTAGAAGAACTGACATCGAGGGTACATAAGAAGTTTTCCTTTATGTATATTTTACTTTTGTACTTATCCATTGGTCCATGTCTTGCCATTCCAAGAACAGCAAGCACTTCCTTTTCTATGGCAGTGGTACCGTTTGTAAAAGAAACAAAAGGACAGTATCAGATTATTTATTCCATTGTATTTTTTGTAATTGCCATGTTAATTGCATTAAAACCAGAGAAATTGACAGAATATCTTGGAAAAAAATTAACACCTTGTCTTTTGATCTTAATTTTAGTGATCTTTGTTGGATGTCTTGTGCATCCAGCGGGCAACTTTGCTGTTCCGACAAAAGAGTATCAAGGACAACCAGTAGTTACAGGATTTTTAAATGGGTATCAAACCATGGATACTTTAGCAGGTTTAAACTTTGGTATGATTATTGCAATGAATATCCAAACTAAAGGAATTAGTTCTAAAAAGTCTATTATGAAAGAAACCATCAATGCTGGGTGGATTGCGGGAGTCATTCTCCTTTGTGTGTATGGAATGCTTGCCTATGTAGGGGCTCTTTCCAGTGAAACATTTGCAGGAGCAAAAGATGGAACAGAAACATTAACTTCTCTTACACAATTTTTATTTGGAAGAGTAGGACTTTTATTACTTGCGATTATTTTTGTGATTGCTTGTCTTAACACTTGCATTGGATTGTTAAGTTGCTGTGGAAAGTATTTTAATTCCATCGTGCCAAAGATCAGCTATCGCAATTGGGTATTTATTTTCGCTTTTATTTCTGCGGTTATTTCCAATGTAGGATTACAAAACATATTGGAATTATCCGTTCCCGTTTTAAACGCATTGTATCCAGTTGCCATCGTTTTAATCATATTAGCATATGCCCATCCATTGATAAAAAATTATATGGAAATTTATCCATGGGTGATCGCTTGCTGTGGGATTAGTAGCATTGTATCGGCTCTAGCACAAAAGGGCATTCATATTTTGGGTATCACTACATGGGTGAAATCCATTCCACTTTATGAATTAGGATTTGGTTGGGTGATTCCATCGTTAGCTGGTGTGGTACTGGCAGTAATATTTCATAAAATAAAAATTCAGGCAAAAAAAATATAGTAAAAACCAAAAAGGGGCTGCCCACTAATTATTTAGTGGGACAGCCTCTTTTTATGTGTGAAGAATGTACTATTCTATGATCTGGATGGAAAAATGTTCTCTTAACTCCATAAGGGTTTGTTCACATAAAAATGGAGGTAAAGATTTCGAAATAGAAACTTCTTTTCCTAATGCTAACAGTGCAAGGAAAATGCCAACAGATTCTGGAGATTCCCAGTGAAACGTTTGTTGTTGTTTTTGTACGGTTTCACCCTTTAATATGGAATATAATTGCTTGATAGTTTCTGATTGACTTAATTCCATTCCACAAAAGATCATAGCCCCCAGTTCTTTTAGCACTGGCAAAAGATATTCAAAAGACCAGTCCTCGCCAAAGGCGAACATTCCTTTATAAAAGAAATCATTGATTTTTTTATTTTCTTTTCCAAGGAGCATGGATTCATGAGCAAAAGTAGCAAGGGTTTGAAGACCTAATAAAAGTAAAAATTTTAAGGAACGAGTTTCTTTTGTATCATTCCAAAAAGATTCCATTTGATAATCATGGGTGCGTGTGCACATTCCGCACATGGCACAATCTGGCGTTAAAAGCAGTTTATTCTTTTTTAGCTCTTCTATAATCTCATGAAATTTAGAAACAGAGGAATTTTCAGTTAAAACGACTTCTTTTAATCCTACAATCATAATTTCATGAGTATCCGCATACGCCTCATCGGCATATAAAGCTCTTGCTAGCCCAACAAGTCGACCGATGACTTCATTTTGTAAGGCAACGAGATCCGTAGTTTTCCCTTGTGTTGTTGGACTGGTGATATAAGAACCGTAGCCCAAGGAATTGGAGTTAGGTTCCCCTTGAAAATAAAACATAGTATTAGACATACAACCTCCTAAAGATAGATTCATTAAAATAATTAAAATATAAGAAATGGTACTGTTTTCTTATAAGAGTTTCTTGAACATTATAATAACATATAGTATAATGAAGAATATGGAACAAATATGTTGTATTTGCAACAAAAGGAGAAAATTATGGAAAAATATTTATCAATTTTAAGATATTCAACCTTGTTTTGGGGTATTCAAGAAAAGGACTTTATGAGTTTAATTCATTGTTTGGATGGCCGTCTTATTTCCTATACAAAAGGAGAAATCATTTATCACAGTGGAGATGTGATTCAAAATGTTGGGGTTGTGTTATCTGGAAATATTTGTATTTTGGAGGATGATTTTTGGGGAAATCGTACCATTTTAGGAACAGCAGAACCAGGAGAATTATTTGGAGAGGTATATGCGTGTTTACAAAGTGAAGTGATTGCCAATAATGTTATGGCAAATGAGAAGACCGATGTGTTATTTTTAGATGTAAAGAGGGTGATGACAACTTGCTCTGCCTCTTGTAATTTTCATAACCGACTGATTCAAAATTTGTTAAAAGTCATGGCGGAGAGAAACTTAATGTTGACACAGAAAATGCGTCATATGTCAAAGAGAACTACTAGGGATAAATTACTTTCTTATTTATCCGCTCAATCGGAAAAGCAAAAAAGCCGTTCTTTCCAAATTTCTTTAAACCGTCAACAGTTGGCAGATTATTTAGCGGTGGATCGGAGTGCTATGTCATCAGCTCTTAGCAAATTACGGGATGAAGGGGTATTGGAATTTCATAAAAATAATTTTAAATTAAAAGAGTTTGTGGAGGAAGAGGTTCAGTAAGGAGATTTGTCCGTCATATAAAGACAAAATAGAGAGAAGATAATAAATACACATGATGAATATACAAAATAAACAATTTCGAAATTAGAAACTCTTTATAAAAAAACATATTGACTAAAAGTTTAAAAAATACTATAATGTACGTGTCGAGAAAACACAATGAAAACTTTGTCATAGAGAAACTTTTGGATATTATGGCAAAATAACGGAATGAAAAAGTTATCGCATTATAGGAGGAATTTACAATGTTTAAAGTAACAAATACAGCAAAAGCTCCAGCAGCAATCGGACCATACTCTCAAGCACTTGAAGCAAACGGATTCTTATTCGCATCAGGACAGATTCCACTTGTTCCAGAAACAGGAGAAGTGCAAGAAGGAGCTATCACAGAACAGGCTGAAAGAGTGATGCAGAATATCAGTGCTATTTTAGAAGAAAATGGACTTACATTTGAAAACGTTATCAAAACAACTTGTTTCTTAGCAGATATGAGCGATTTTGGTGCTTTCAATGAAGTATATGCTAAATACTTTACAGGAAAACCAGCACGTTCTTGTGTAGCAGTAAAAGCTCTTCCAAAAGCAGTTCTTTGTGAAGTTGAAATTATCGCTGTTAGATAAGTAGTAAAAGAATAAAATTACATAATAGAACGGACGAAAGCGGGAGGAAGAGAGTAGGGACTTCCTCCTGCTTTTATTGTCATAGAATACTTTATCAAAGTAGATTGATAAATTAAGAATTTTGCGGTAAAATAGAACTATTATCGTTAGATAAAGATAGAATCGGATGTGTTCTCGTTTTTGTAGTAGAAATGGAGCTCATACTTTTATGAAATGGAAAAGGAAAGGAGAATGCCAAAGTACATGATAGAATAAAACTTAGAATATAAGGAAGTAAGTTTTTTGTAACTTTGGCTACGGTCAGTATGATAACATTGGATATGGTGTATGATGCACAAAAGACATTAAAGGGAGTGGTAAGAGAAACCGCGATGATTCATGCCAACAAGATAAATGAAAATTTGTACTTGAAATCAGAAAATCTTCAGCTCACAGGATCATTTAAATTAAGAGGAGCTTATTATAAAGTGTCCACTTTAACAGAGGAAGAAAAAGAAAAAGGTGTTATTGCAGCCTCAGCTGGTAATCATGCACAAGGAGTTGCCCTTGCTTGTACAAGAATGGGGGTAAAATCTTATATTTGTATGCCAGCTTATGCCCCATTAGCGAAAATCGAAGCCACAAAATCCTATGGTGGAGAGCCTATTTTAGTACCAGGGACATTTGATGATGCAGCTTTAGAGGCAACACGCCTTGTAGAAGAAAAAGGATACACATTTGTAGCGCCATTTAATGATGAAAAAGTCATTGCAGGGCAAGCTACCATCGGTCTTGAAATTCTTGAGCAACTTCCTGATGTGGATACCATAGTGGTACAAATTGGAGGAGGCGGTTTAATAAGCGGTGTTGCCTATGCCATTAAACAACTAAAACCAGAGTGTAAAATTATAGGTGTTCAGACTTGTGCTACACCAAGTATGGCAGCATCAAGAGAAGCTGGGCGAGTTGTGAAAGTAGAGGATGCTTCTACCATTGCAGATGGAATCCATGTATTACAGCCAGGGGATATTACCTTTGATATGTGTGAACAATATGTAGATGAAATTGTGACAGTAACAGAGGATGAAATTGCGGTTGCTATTTTAACTTTGATGGAACAGCAAAAGACGGTGGCAGAAGGTGCAGGAGCAACTTCCGTAGCGGCTGTTTTAGCTGGAAAAGTGGAAACAAAGGGGCAGAAAGTCTGTTGTATTGTATCCGGTGGAAATATTGACGTTACCATGTTAAATCGTGTTATTACAAGAGGATTGATTACAACAGGACGTTTGACAGAGCTTACAACAAAACTTGTGGATAAAGTAGGGGCTTTACAAGATATGTTGAAGATTATTACGAATGTAGGAGCCAATATTGTCAACATTAATCATGAAAGGGAGAGCATTCGTGTGGAAGTGAATGGCTGTCTTGTCCATATGATTTTGGAAACAAGAAATGTGGAACACCAAGAACGGTTATTAAGAGAATTAAGAGAAGCAGGGTATGTTATTTTTTAATTTGTACGAAGGTACTTTTTCATCGTTTGTAAGAAGGTAACGAGGCACATAGCAGATGGAAAGGAGGAAAGGGATTCTTATAATAGAATCCCTATGGCTTATGGAAAAAAAGATAAATCTCGGTCTATTACCAAAGCTGATTATTGCTATTGTTCTAGGTATTGTCATAGGGTTAACACTTGGAGATATTTGGGATGCCAATATCATTCGATTGACCAATACGTTTAAAGAAATTTTTAGTAATTTTTTAACCTTTATCATCCCATTGATTATTATTGGGTTTATTGTACCGGGAATTGCGGAATTGGGAGCAGGAGCTGGAAAAACTCTTGCCATTACCGCAGTGATTGCCTATGTATCCACAGTGATTGCGGGAGTCTTTGCCTATTTTGTGGATTCGGCAGTTTTTCACATTTTACTAAATGGTTCGATTCTTCCAACTGTGGAGGACGAGAAGGTAGCAGAACCTTTTTTTTCCATTGATATGCCACCAATTATGGCGGTTATGTCGGCTTTACTTCTTGCCTTTGTGCTTGGGTTAGGGATTGCAACAACAGGGAGTACAGCGTTAAAGGAATGTTTTAGTGAATTACAAGAGATTGTTACAAAGGTGATCCATCGTGTGATCATTCCAATCTTGCCAGTTTATGTGTTCAGTATTTTTGCTAATATGGCATATGAAGGTACGGTATTTGTAATTTTAAAAGTATTTATCAAAGTATTTCTATTGATACTAGTGCTTCATTGGGTTATCATTTGTATACAATATAGTATTGCTGGCATTGTAGCAAAGAAGAATCCATTTTTATGTATCAAAACAATGCTTCCCGCTTATATGACAGCCATTGGAACACAATCATCGGCTGCTACGATTCCCATTACATTGGCTCAGACAAAACAAAATGGGGTTCGAGGAAGTGTGGCTGACTTTGTGATTCCTCTTTGTGCCACCATTCATTTAAGTGGTTCTACCATTACCCTTACCAGTTGTTCTCTAGCTATTATGATGCTGAAACAGGATCTATTTCCAGACCATGGATTTACCGTTATGTTTCCGTTTATTCTCATGTTAGGTGTGACTATGATTGCAGCTCCGGGAGTTCCGGGGGGAGCAATTATGGCAGGACTTGGACTGCTTATGACCATGTTGAACTTTACAGATGTAGAAACCGGTCTTATGATCGCTCTTTATATGGCACAAGATAGTTTTGGAACGGCTTGTAATGTAACAGGAGATGGTGCCATTGCCATTCTTGTGGATGCGGTGCTTGGGAGGAAGAAAAAAGGCAATAGCTGATAAAAAATAGAACAAGAAAAAACTCCTTGTGGAACAGATGGATTTCACAAGGAGTTTTTTTGCTTTTCATCGTTAATGCAAGTAAAAGGACTGAGAGATTCCTTTGATTGAGGAAGAATATTCTAAAGGTGACATACCAGTTGATTTTTTAAATTGTTTTGAAAAGTATTGCAAAGAACTATAAGAAAGAGAATGAGCGATTTCTGTCAGGTTCATCGTACTATGTCGCATCATTTCTTTGGCATAATTTAGTTTTAAGTGATTGAAATAATCCATAGCGCCACAATGCTTTTCTTTATAAAAAAGGGAATGCAAACAGGAACGACTGATGGAAAATTCCTCGCAAATATCTTGAATGGTCAACTTTTCACGAATATGTAAATTCATGTATTCAATAATAGATTCCACTCGTTTAGAGTGTATGGACAATTCGATAGGAGTTGGATGGTGTATGAGATTGGCTGAGTTAGAGGTTGTATGATTTCGTTTTGCCAATATGAGAAAGAGTTCAAGATAGAGTTGAATCAGTTGTTCCGATCCAAAAGGAGCGTTATCCGAAGGAAGAACTTGTTCAACAGAAGGAACATGGAGTGGGGTGGAGAAGGCGTGTCTTGCCTCATGGATAATTTTGGAAATAATTGTCCGCTCTTCCAATGTCAAGGTAAAAGAGCGATTTCGATAAAAGTTGATAGCAGGAGAAGCAGTTAAAAAAGAGATGGCAACCAGATTTGGAGCGATCTTTCCTTGTGCTTTAAAAGCGTGAAATTCATTTGGTTGATGAAAGATGATATCACCAGAACAAAGCTGATACTGGTTATCCCCTGCTTGAACACAGACACACCCTTTGTCCACATATAAAAGTTCCCAAAAATCATGAGATTCGCCAGAAAAAGTAATATTTTTCATGTATTCAAAGTAATGAATAGTGATAATTTCAGTGATTGTTATTTCTTTTTTTAATTTTGTGCTGATATACGTCATATCGTATTTCCCCCCTATTATTATGTAATGATTTTAGCAAAGAAAAAATAAAATGACAATAAAAGAGAATCATTTCTATTGTTTGAATCAATGGAATCATAGGAATAATCAATGGAATTATTGAGAAATAAAGATATAAATGGATGAATTGACAATAAATAAGGATAAAAGTACAAGCGAATTTGTATAATAAAAGATATAATAATGTTTAATAAAAGGTAAAAATAAACAAAAAGTTATGTGATTTTGGAGGAAACTATGAGTCAGAAAGTAAAAGTAGCATTGGCAGGTTTGGGGAGCAGGGGAAAGGATACTTATGCAAAGACCGCTAAATTATTTCCAGAGAAGATGGAGATCGTAGCCATTGCGGATATTGATCCAGCAAAAGTGGAAGAGGTAGCAAAGGAGTATCAGATTCCAAAAGAAGCCTGTTTTTCCAGTGCAGAAGAGTTGATTGCACAAGATAAGTTGGCAGATGCTATGTTTATCACGACACAGGATAAACAGCATGTGGCACAAGCCATTCCAGCATTAAAAAAAGGATACCATATCCTATTAGAAAAACCAATTTCTCCTGATTTGGATGAGTGTAGAGAGATTGTAAAAGTAGCAAAGGAATGCAATCGTAAAGTGATTGTATGTCATGTGTTACGTTATACACCAATTTATTCAAAATTAAAAGATGTCATTGATTCTGGTGTCATTGGGGATGTTGTATCGGTTATGTCAATTGAAAATGTGGGATATTGGCATCAAGCCCATAGTTTCGTTCGTGGTAACTGGAGAAATTCCAAAACCACAAGTCCTATGATCTTACAAAAATGTTGTCATGATATGGATTTATTGTTATGGCTAACTGGAAAAACGTGTGAGTCTGTTTCTTCTTTTGGAAGTACCTATTTATTTAAAGAAGAGTGTGCACCAAAAGGGGCAACCCATCGCTGTATGGATGGATGTAAAGTGAAAGAAAACTGTCCATTTGATGCGGAAAAGATCTATTTAAAACATCATAAAATTGGGGCAGAAAATGGTTATAACCAGTGGCCGTTAGATGTACTCACCTTGCATCCAACGGTGGAGAGCGTAACAGAAGCAATCAAAACAGGACCATATGGAAGATGTGTTTATTATTGCGATAATGATGTGGTGGATCATCAAGTTGTAAATCTCAATATGACAGATGGTTCTACCATTAGCCACACGATGTGTGGATTTACAGCAACAGGTTCTCGTTATACAAAATTTATGGGAACAAAAGGTGAAATTATTGCAGATATGACAGAAAATACCATTAAGATTACAGAGTTTGGAAAGAAAGACACAGAAGTGATTGATGTTTCTAAATTGGCAACCGATTTTTCAGGTCATGGTGGAGGGGATAATCGTATGGTGGAAGAATTTTTAGATATGATTATCAATAACACAGAACCAACCAATCGAACCACATCTGTTGATCAGTCAGTGGAAAGTCATTATGTGGCTCTTGGTGCGGAACAATCAAGAGTACTCGGGGGAGCTGTTGTACAGCTGGAAACACTGAGAAAAGGGAACTGTTAAATGTATGGGTATGTAGGAGGAGAAATATGAGTAAGAGAAAATTAACGAAAGCAGTGGCACTTTTGTTATCAGCCGTTATGGCAACTAGTATGTTAGCAGGATGTGGGGGCAGTAATGACCAAGCAAAGGATGGAAAAACCACCCTTACTATGGCGTGTTGGGATAGTCAGCAAGCTCCAGTTATGGAAAAAATGGGAGAGGCTTACACAAAGGAAAATCCCAATGTAGAAATTGATGTACAAGTGACAACATGGACAGAGTATTGGACAAAATTAGAGGCCAGTGTCACAGGTGGAACTCCTGCTGACATCTTATGGCTCAATGTATTACATATCGAGGAATACGTAGACGCTGGCATTTTAAAAGACTTGACAAAAGTGGGAGAAGAAATTAGCGTACAAGAACATTATCCAGAGGCACTCGTTGATGGATATACCGTAGATGGAAAGCTCTATGCGATTCCAAAAGATTTTGATACCAACGGTATTTTTTATAACAAAGAAATTTTTGATAAAGCAGGTGTAGCGTATCCAACAGATGGTATGACATTTGATGATTTTGTTGCAAAATGTAAAGAGTTAAAAGAGGCTGGATTGGACAAAGGGGTATACCCAACAGCGATCAATCGCAATAGTGGGCAAACAACCTATTACTCTTCCGTTGATGCCAATGGAGGATATCTGTTAAGTGATGATAAGACAACGTCTGGATGGGGAGAAACGGAAACCATAGAGGCGATTAGACCTTGGCTTCAGATTGTAAAAGATGGACTTTCTCCTAATTTACAACAAATGAGCGATACAAGTCCAGATGCCATGTTTGGTGCTGGAAAGTTAGCCATGTACATTGCTGGAAACTATATGATTCCTGAGTTTGCAAGTACCCTTGATTTAAAAAATATTGGTGTGGTACAGCGTCCAACCTTTAATGGGAAAAATACAGATATTATTAATGGATTAGGTTATGCGGTAGCAGAAGGTACAAAACATGAAGAAGAAGCTATGAAGTTTGTAGCATGGTTAGGCGGAGAAGAAGCCATGAAGATTCAAGCGGAAGGCGGTGTAGTAATTTCTGCTAGAAACGACGCACAGCAATTATATCTTAACGCATATCCTGATATGAACTTGGGCATCTTTCTTGCAAATTTAGATCAGACAAAGTTATTTGATTTTTGTAAAATCACTTCAGAACTTTCAACCATTGAGAAAACATATTTAGATAAAGCATGGACAGGAGAAATGGAATTAGAAGAGGCTTGTAAAACCATTGCACAAGAAGAACAGCCACTTCTCGATAAGATGAATGGAAAGTAGGGAAGTTATGTGAATAAGGCAGTTGTAAAAAAGAAAACAGTGAGTAAAAGAAAAAGGGAAGATTGGATTGCAGGATATGTTTTTATTGCTCCCTTAGTGATAGGACTTTCTGTATTTTATATTTGGCCATTTCTTCAAAATTTTTGGTTTAGTTTTAATGAAGTGAATAAGTTTAATGTTGCCACATTTATAGGGCTTGAAAACTATAAAAAACTATTTGCAGATAAGAATTTATGGAATGCCACATGGAATACGTTTCAGTATGTGATTATTACGACACCGATTACCATTGCAATATCCTTGTTTATCGCTACATTATTAAATAGTGATATTAAAGGGAAGTCCATTTATCGCACCATTTACTTTTTGCCTTCTGTCACAATGCCTGTGGCAATTTCCCTCGTATGGAAATTTATCTTTAATGGGGACTATGGAATTTTGAACAGTTTTTTAAGTGTATTCGGCATAGAGGGTAGAAGTTGGCTATCCGATGCTAACACCGCCCTTTATATGGTTATGATTGTGGCGATATGGAGTGGGGTTGGATATAATGTCATCATTTTGTTAGCTGGAATGCAAGGAATTTCAAAGTCTTATTATGAGGCTGCTGCTTTAGATGGGGCAGGTGCTATAACGCAGTTTTTTAAGGTGACATTGCCGATGCTTTCTCCAACCATTTTTTTCGTCTTAATCACAGGATTGATTGGAGGATTCCAAGTATTTGACAGCATCTATATGTTGGTGGGAATTGATAATCCAATCTTTGAACAAGTGCAGACATTGAATGTTATGTTCTATCGCAATGGATTTATGTATGGATATAAAGGATATGCTTCGGCAATCTCTGTCTTTATGTTCTTAATTATTATGTTTATCACAGTGTTACAATTAATTGGACAGAAAAAATGGGTGAATTATGATTAAAAGGGGGAAGAAAATGAATGCTAAGAAAAATAAAATTGCGATCCATATTATTTTAATACTTGGAATCGGTATTACGGTCTTTCCATTCCTTTGGATGATTCTTACCGCTTTTAAGACGGTTCCTGAATCTGTGGCAATACCTCCAGTTTTTTTCCCAAAAACATGGAATATTCATGGCTTTACTGAGATTTTTGATAAACTACCATTTGCTAAAGTGTATGTAAATACTATTATTGCTACTGTTATAACGGTTGTAGTTCAAGTAGGATTTTGTACGATGGCAGCTTATGCTTTTGCAAGGATTGAATTTCCGGGAAAAAACATTATTTTTATTATTATTTTATCTATTTTAATGGTACCGGGGCAGATTTTTTTATTGCCACAGTATTTAATTGTTCAGAAGCTAGGTCTTATCAACACATTACCAGCTTTAGTATTACCGAACCTTTTTAGTGCTTTTGGAACTTTTTTAATGCGACAATTTTTTATGTCATTGCCAAAGGAATTAGAAGAAGCTGCGGTATTAGATGGTTGTAATCGTTTTCAGATTTTTGGAAAGATTATGCTACCGTTAGTAAAACCGGGAATCGTAGCGCTTGTTATTTTTACATCCAAGTTTGCATGGAATGATTTTATGTGGCCATTAATCGTAAATACCGATCCAGATAAGATGACATTAGCACCAGCCCTTTCCTTATTGCGCGGGCAGTTTACAACTAATTTCCCTGTGCAAATGGCAGGAGCGGTGATGTCAGTTATTCCGATGATTGTATTATTTTTCATTTTCCAAAAACAATTTATTGAGGGGGTTGCTCATACGGGAGTTAAAGGATAAGGTGACAGAACAGAGAGCCGTTGTAAAAATGGATAGATAATATTTGATATGCTCTCTTCTAGGTAGACAAGTGAAATAATAAAAAGCTTGTTACTTAGGAGAGAGCATATTTTTATGATTATATTGACATAGAACATTTGTTTTGATATTATATAATATAAATGTATAATGAAGTTGTATAAGCTGAAAAAATATAATAATTTGCATAGTATCAATAAAAGGGAGAGAATTAATATGGAAGTGCAGATTATGAGTATTATCACATACTTATTATTATTTAATAGCTGTTTGACATTTCGACTAACATTTATTAATAATATTGTTATCACATTTATACTTACGATAAATATAGTATTTATTAATGAAAAAATAGGAAGTTTATTTGTTATACCTATGTTTTTGCTTGTAATTGTATATATAGCATGGATTAAAAAAAAAGAGTGGTTATCAAGTATCTTCTTGATCATATTTTCGTATACATCATTCGTTATTGTAGATAATTTAACTCATTTAATTTGGAGTTTAATAGGACTAAATCTCACTGAGCATTGGTTTATCTATATGCTTATCGATTATCCTATTTTTTATATGATATGTCGATTTGCTGCTAAAAACGTGACAAAAATAAAAAGTGAAAATCTTTTAGCATTAGAATCTAAAGTTTTAGCTATTGTTGGTATAGATTTAGTTTTATGTATGTTTATTTTTGTTATACATATAACGGTAACAGAGCAGTCAGGCTCATCCTCATCCGTTCTTCTTAGTAGCATTATACTATATATTGCCTACTTCATTTTAACATTTTTGATGATAACAATGATTATAAGATATTATGAAACAAATGCTAAGATTATGTTGAAACAACATTCCTATGATAATCTTCAAGGGTATATAATGCAGATGGAAGAGTTCTATCAGGAACTCCGTGTTTTTAGGCATGATTATGCAAATATAATGGTTAGTATGGTAGGATATATTGAATCGAATGATATAGAGGGTTTGAAAAAGTATTATGATACATATATTTTTCCTATGGAGGAACAGTTAGATAAAGAGAAAGATGCCATAGCAAAATTACACAATTTGGATATCATAGAATTAAAAAGTCTAATCTCAGTAAAGTTAAATCGTGCAATAAAATTACATATAGATATTAATGTTGAAATCATTGAAAGGATTAACAAGGTTAATATAAAAATTATCGATTTAGTTAGAATAGTTGGGATTTTAATGGATAATGCGATTGAGGCATGTCAAGTATGTAAGAAACCAAGTATTGATTTTTGTATTATAAAATTTGATGAAAATATAACCTTAGTAATAAAAAATACTTATGTAAGACAAAGCTTAGATTATAGCAGATTGGGTAATTTGGGTGTTAGTTCTAAAGGAGAAGGAAGAGGAATAGGGCTATATAATATAAAGTCCATAATCAATAGTTATAATAATGTGATTATGGACACAGAGTATGGAGACAAGTATTTCATACAGACCCTGGAGATCTATGATGAAATGTAGGCAATAATAATATTGCTACAATAGACATGGAAATTAAAATTGTTGTACGAAATATAGAATCTGATAATATAGCAATGATTGTTAAACTAATAGAAATAATTTTGAGACGTTTTTGTTGTAATTTTATATATTCTAAAGAATAGGGATTTTTATGAGTACCTCTTGGAATATACAGAAAAAATATAGTATTTAGAAATATACATGATGGATTGTCAACACTTTTTCAGACAACTTTTTTAAGGGTATGTTTTTCAAATTCTTTTGGTGTTAAATAACCAAGAGAAGAATGGATTCTATGATTAT
>CASDVE010000024.1 GCA_949284175.1 uncultured Eubacteriales bacterium | reverse complement strand
CTGATGAAGGAAGAAAGCCTTCTTCTGTTATCTAATTTATAGAAACTTATTAACCAAGTAGTCTTGATTGACTACATCATTATTATACTAGGAGGAATCTTCCTATGATGTATCCATTTATGACTTTAGAAGACAAGACAGAAATTGTACATTCTGAACTATTGGAGGATGGGAAAAGTGTTAAAGTCTATATTGAAAAACCGATCAATGGAGGTTTTTGCTCTGCGGAATGTTATTTACCTGAATATCGTTGGGAAAACATTGAAGGATTTACTTCCAAAGAAATAGAATCCTATCAAAGTTTCATTGAATCCGTTGCCCATATTATTATACGTTTAGCTGGTGAAGGAGGATTTGACAATGCCTCAAATTTTTAAAATCGGCTCTTATGTTGTTTACTTTTGGGCTAACGAATGCGATCCTTTAGAACCGATTCATGTTCATGTCAACAAAGGCACTCCTTCTGCCAATGCCACAAAAATATGGATTACCAAGAGTGGAAAATGCCTTTTATGCAATAATAATTCTAATATTCCAACAAAATCCCTTCGAGATATTATGGATATTTTGGAATCTCGTTCACAAGATATTATTAACAAGTGGTTTTCATTCTTTGGTAAAATCTCTTACTATTGTTAAGCACTTTATAAAAAGGTCAGCTCAATCAATTATTTTTGATTTGGCTGATCTTTTTTTAAGATACAAGCGTTTTTACATATATATAAATTCTTATCAATATTTGTTTATCTTTTACATTCTATACCAATTTTATAATCTCAGAAATGTAATCCAATTGACTCCCCATCCAATATACAAACGTACATTCTAAGATAGCTAATCTCATTAGAATGCAAATATGTATTCTGTTCAAGTTTTTTTCTCTCTTTTTATTAATTTTTATATGTTTTTTATTTTCGATAGATTTTTTTATAATTCCCTAAAAAAATCATTCTATTTTTATACATTTTCTTATATGATTATTATTTTACATATAATTGCACTTATATATAAAATATGCTGTATTTATGTCAGCAAAATCAGGGAGGAAATCTATATGAAACAAAAATCAACAACCAAACAATGCAAATATTGTAAAACCGAAATTCCATCAGATGCTAAAATTTGTCCTAACTGTAAAAAGAAACAGAAAGGCAAAGGGTGGATAATAGCTGTCATTGCTATCATTATTGTTATTGGAATCTTTGGCTCAACTAGTGACACTGAGGATACTACCTCCGATGTTGCAAGCACTGAAACAACATCTAAGGCTAATAAAAAAGAAAAAAAATCAGAGAAAACAACTGAAAAGAAAACAGAAAAGCCTAAAGAAGAAATTATCAAAATCGATCCTGAAACTCTTATCACCGATTATGAAGCAAACGAAGTAAAAGGTGATGAAATTTATGAAGGAAAAATGATGCAACTAACTGGAAAAATTGGCGATATTGGAAAAGATGTTCTTGAAGATGTCTATATTACCTTTGAAAGAGAAAGCGAATTTGAAATAACCGCTGTCCAATGTTACTTTAAAGATAAAGAGGAAATCAAAAAAGTTATGGAACTTTCTAAAGGTGATAAAATCACTATACAAGGAAAGTGTGATGGGAAGTTCGGAAATGTATTAATTAAAAATTGTGTGATTAAATAAAGAACACTCGTTACATTACTCATGTTTATATAAAGGTATATTAAAATCTTCATAAGAATATTAAGATATGTGATATTGGATCTTTTAAATATGCACTGAAAGTAGACACAGAGTCTTTAATTAATGGCATATTTATTATAGAAAAAAATTAATAGTTAAATTAAGGAGAGTCTGAAATAAGGCTCTCCTTTTTTCAATTCTTAAATACTTTTTTATTTTAATAATTTTTTTATAATTCTCTTAAAAATCATAGTATTTTCTTGCACATTATGTTACATTATAAATATTTATATATTTTAAAATGGAGGATACATGTATGAAAGAAAAAACAAAACATTGTAAGCATTGTAGTGAAATTATTGATGAGGAATGTATTATTCACCCCAAATGCCAAAAACACGAAAAATTCTTTATGAACTTTAAAAGAATGAGAAAAATTCTTTCTCTAGTGTTAGTATTTTATTTAATAATGCCTACAACCCTTTTATTATCTCAGCAACCAGTATCAGCTAGTTCCTTATCACAACAACGAATTATATTAATACCCAAAGAAAGCTATACGCTAAAACTATCAAAATCAAAAGGCAAAATCACATGGACAAGTTCCAACAAAAAAATTGCAACTGTTTCAGCAAAAGGAAGAGTAACTGCGAAATCTTCTGGTGTTGCAACTATCACTGCGAAAAATAATAAGAAAAAATATAAATGTAAAGTCATTGTTATCAAAAACTGGTCTGAAAAAGAGCTAAATACGCTCATCCAAAAAAATATCTTAACAAAAGATGATGTCATACAGTTAATCAAGCAACAAGCAGAATCTACGCTTTCTGTTTACCCTAATACCTCATTTGATTGGAAAATAAACTCTTATCAAGTTCATATTTCTTCAATCAATTTGACTTCAAAAGAAAATAGCTTTGATGAAATAGCAAATTCCACTAAATCAAATAAGATGTTCAAGAAATATACTATTACTGCCTCTGTCAAGGGCTACACTGCTTCTTCATTAGGCGGACAGACACTTACTATTTATTTTTCTAATGAAAATGATGGTATTTTAAATAAGATTAGTGGAACTATCAAATCAGATGGAACAATTGATTTTTCAGATTCCTATCTGTTGAATAAGTTGACAGAACAGATTGTTTCTAAAGTAGAATTTTCTTCTTTCAGTTCTTCTGATGAAAGTAATACTGGAAACAACAATGGTAATGATAATAATTCCAATAACAATGGAAACAACAATGAAAATAATAACAATGGTTCTACACCATCTGAATATGGTGAATTCAAATATGTAAAAGGAGCAGATTCTGTTGCCATAACCAAATATGTTGGCAACAAAAAAAAATGTTGTAATTCCTGAAACAATAGAAGGATTACCTGTAAAAATTATAGGAAACAACAGTTTTTACAATCTATTTTCTCCTCTTTCTGTTGAAACTATTTCCATCCCAAAAACTGTAGAAATAATCGATAAATCTGCATTTGGTACTTGTTATCAATTAAAATCTGTAAATATCTCTTCTGGTAGTGCCTTAAAAGTGATTAAAGATTATGCTTTTTCAAACTGTTCTAAACTAGAATATATTAACTTACCTGATACTTTGGATAGTATTGGTGCTGGTGCCTTTAGTTGGTGCAAAAATTTAAAAAACATATCTATTAAGAATGTTAAAACTTTGGAACCATATGCTTTTTCTGACACTGGAATAACTTCTATTTCTATTCCATTATTAAGCACTCCTTCCTCAGCTGAAGGTGGTGTATTTTCTTCCTGTCTTGATTTACAAAATGTTTCTATCGCTCATGGAAATACAACTATCTTTTCAGGAATGTTTTCTAATTGTACCGCTTTAACTAAGATTATTTTACCTAATACAATAAATACAATTGAATCTGGTGCATTTCATAGTTGTACAAACTTATCAGAAATAATAATACCTAATAGTGTTACAAAAATAGATATGTACGCTTTTGCCAACTGTACTTCTTTACTAGAACTAACTTTACCAGAAAGTGTTACTGAAATATCAGATTCCGCTTTTGATGGTTGCTATTTTATTACATTAAAAGGAAAAGCTGGTTCTTATGTTGAATCTTATGCTAAAAAGAATAATATCAAATTCATAGCAATTCCTTAACAATTCAATCTATTGATACAAAGGCTCCTATTAATACTAGGGGCTTTTGTATTTATATATAACTTTCTTCTTACTCCTTTACAAGCACGTTATTATGTGCTATTTTATAATCATATATGGAGGTGGTATTAATGAAATTAAAAGAAATTAGAATTGAAAAAGGACTTTCTGTTCCACAACTTGTTGAACTATCCAATGTCCCTAGACGAACTATTCAAGATATTGAAAAACGTGGCGATGGGCGTGTATCTACTATGATCAAACTTGCAGATGCACTTTGTGTCAGTTTAGATGAATTATGTCGATAGGACAGAAAGGAAGTTATCATATGGACTCCAATCATACACTCCGTTCCGGAGCTTTATACATCCGTGTTAGCACTGACAAGCAAGAAGAACTTTCTCCTGATGCTCAAAAACGTCTTTTAATAGATTATGCCAAAAACAATCATATCTTAATTTCAGAAGAACACATCTACATTGAAAACGGTATTTCCGGTCGAAAAGCTGAAAAACGCCCTGAGTTCATGAAAATGATTTCTGCTGCCAAGAGCAAAGAACATCCTTTTGATGTGATTCTCGTATGGAAATATTCTCGATTTGCTCGTAACCAAGAAGAATCCATTGTCTATAAGTCACTTCTTAGAAAACAATGTAATGTAGATGTCATTTCTATTTCAGAACCTTTGATTGATGGTCCTTTTGGCTCTCTTATCGAAAGAATTATTGAGTGGATGGATGAATACTACTCTATCCGTCTATCTGGTGAGGTAAGACGTGGAATGACAGAAAAGGCACTGCGTGGTGGTTATCAATCAAAACCACCACTTGGATATAAAATGGAAAATAAAATTCCTGTTATTGTGGAAAAACAAGCTGATATTGTAAGAAAGATTTTTCATGATTATTTAGATGGCCGAGATGAAACTTCCATCGCTAGAGAACTAAATGATTGTGGTTATAAAACAAGTCGTGGAAAAGCATTTGATAATCGTGGCATACAGTATATTTTAGAAAATCCATTTTATATCGGAAAAGTTCGATGGAATTATATCGAAAAGCATGGATCAAGAAATTCTAATGATGAGAACGATGTGATCATCGCTGATGGCAAACATGAACCAATTATCTCTTATGAAGAATTCAAAAAAGTACAAGAGCGTAGACAAAGGGAATACAAACCACCAAGGCGTCGTTCTACCTCCACCACCAAGCACTGGGTGACTGGTGTATTGAAATGTGGATATTGTGGAGCTAGCCTCGTCTATGCAAACCCAAAGCCACGAAAAAATGGTGGTTCTTCTCCTTTCTTCCAATGCCATGCCTACTCCAGCGGAAAGCACAGTGGCTCTTGTGCCATCACAGAGAAAAAAGTGGTGGATGCGATTTTATCCTCTTTGCAAGAGTTTATTGAATCCGCTTCCCCTTCCTTTTCTATTATTGGACGAAATGATGATTCAACCGTCCTAAAACAAAGGAACTTGGAAAATGAATTAAAGAAACTAGAAACAAGATCACAAAGAGCGAAAATGGCATATCTTGATGGCATCGACACAAAAGAAGAATATTTGGAAAATAAAACTATGATAGCCCGAATGAAGAAAGAACTTGAAGAGAAGATAAAGGTACTCTCTATACCTCAGATCAATCTAGAGGAAGCCCAGCAAATTATGAAAAAGCGTGTGGAAGAAGTCCATAAGATACTCCGCTCCGATGCCGATAACGCAAAGAAAGGAAACTCTCTTAGAAATGTTGTATCCACGATTGTCTTTCATCGTGATACTGGCAGTTTTGAATTTGAATATTTTTTATCCCTTTGAACGCTATTTTAAACACTTTTTTGATTATATTATAAACTTTTTTGATTATAATTTTATTGACCTTTCCTACTAAAAATGATATAATATAACTATCGAAAGGAGTGAAACAATGCCTGAAATAAGTAGATTTTACGGAATAATAATAAAAATGTTCTTCAAACCAAAAGAACATGAACCTAGCCATCTACACGCATTATATGGAGAACACATTGGTATCTTTAATTTACAAACTTTAGAGATGACAGAAGGTGATCTTCCTAAAAAAGCACAAGAACTTGTAAAAGAGTGGATGCAGCAAAACCAAAATGAATTAATCGAAATGTGGAATAGTCAAAATTTAAGAAAGTTGCCGCCATTATAGGTGGCTCTTTCCCATAAGAAATGGAGGTATCACGATGATTCCAAGAATTAAAAGTGTAGAACCATTAGAAGAATATATATTACACGTTGTGTTTGATGATGGGAAATCTGTCTTTTATGATGTAAAAGAAGATATTCAATCAATTCCAAGTTATAGTGACTTACTCAACATTTATGGATTATTTCAACAAGTACAATTAGATCCTAGCAGAACTTGTATATATTGGAATGATTATATCGATCTTCCAAGTGATACCATATATGAATATGGTGTGGAAAGGATATAGCCATGGCTGTAACAGACAAAATAAAAGCATTATTATCAATCAAAGGGAGGAAAAATATTGAACTAGCAAATTATTTGAATATTTCTGCTCAATCAATGCAAAATAAGTTATCCAGAGGTAGCTTTTCAGCAGAAGATCTTATAAAAATAGCTGATTTTCTCGACTGTACGCTTGCTTTTAATATCGACGAAAATCAAAAAATCATATTGGATACATCTGATATAAGAGAGAGTCACTCAAAAAACTAAAAATTATTGCCAACATGATTGGGATAAAAAAACAGACCTTGAAACTTCAATTTTAGGGTCTGTTTTTATTATATGTTAAAAAGATACGGTGGTCCTGATGGTGAACTCGCCGCTTCCATGCGCTATCTCTCTCAAAGATATACCATGCCTTATCGAGAAATTGCAGGTCTTCTCACCGACATAGGTACCGAATCAATAAAATGACTCCATCATTCTTAAAATCCATGTCAACAGATATTTTATGATATTTTTAGAAATATAACAAAAATTATAGTATTTTTTATCTAAAATACTGATAATTATTCTTGACTATTTTGTGAATAATGATATAATAAAGCTATAACAAAAGTATTGGAGTGGTAATTTTGCTAATAACAAGAGAAAGCGACTATGCTCTTCGCATCCTATCAGCACTCTCTTCCGGTGAACAATTCACAACAGAAGAGCTTTGCACGAAGGAGTATACACCCCAACAATTTGGTTATAAAATTTTAAAAAAACTATCCAAAGGTGGGCTTATAACAATCACTCGCGGTAATGGCGGAGGTTGTCGTCTTTGTTGTGATTTAAAGCAAGTATCTCTTTATGATTTATTAAAAATTATGGATGAGGATTACAGAGTATCTGCTTGTATGTCCTCAGATTTTACATGTTTAAGACGGCAGGGAAATTCCAATCATTGTACCATCCATGATAATCTATCAATCATTCAAGAGGCTATCAACCATGAACTCCAACGCCATAGTCTATATGAGATTCTAGGACATACTCTAACTCAAGAGACTCTGTAACAGCAAATCTAACGACATAAAACCCAAAGACCTAGCATAAAATGTCTGATACAGAACAAAATCATTATAGAATTACAGTTCTATTCTGTATCAGTTTTTATTTCTATACAAAGTGGACAAAAACTATCAAGTTTGTAAAAAGGGAGGAAATGCTATGTATTTTAAAACGACAGAAGCTCACGAAGCATTTAGACAAAAGGTGCGTAAATTCGCAGAAGAGGAAGTAAAACCTTATGCTTTTATGATGGATAAGGAAAATGAATTTCCAACGGAAGCAGTTAAAAAAATGGGAGAACTCGGACTGATGGGTATTCCATATCCAAAAGAATATGGTGGTGCTGGTTTAGATGTTATTAGCTATGCTATCGCTGTTGAAGAATTGTCCAGAGTTGACGGTGGAACTGGGGTTATTCTTTCTGCCCACGTTTCTCTTGGAAGCTGGCCTATTTTCCAATTTGGTACCGAGGAACAAAAGCAAAAATATTTCGTGCCTTTAGCAAAAGGTGAAAAAATTGGTGCCTTTGGTTTGACCGAGCCAAACGCTGGTTCTGATGCTGGTGGTACAGAAACAACTGCAGTTTTAAAAGGTGATCATTATGTCTTAAATGGTGGTAAAATCTTTATCACAAACGCTCCAAAGGCGGATACATATGTTATTTTCGCTGTTACTACTCCTGATATTGGAACAAAAGGAATCTCTGCCTTTATCGTTGAAAAAGGTTGGGAAGGTTTTGAATTTGGCGATCACTATGATAAAATGGGAATTCGTTCTTCTTCCACAGCAGAACTCATTTTTAATGACGTAAAAGTTCCAAAAGAAAACTTGCTTGGCAAAGAAGGACAAGGATTTAAAATCGCTATGGCAACTTTAGACGGTGGTCGTATTGGTATCGCATCCCAAGCTCTTGGTATTGCACAAGGTGCTTTTGAAAACGCTCTTGAATATTCCAAAGAAAGAATTCAGTTTGGTAAACCGATTTGTCAACAACAGGTGATTTCTTTTAAACTTGCTGATATGGCAACAAAACTTCGTTGTGCAAGATTTTTAATTTATAGTGCTGCTGAATTAAAAGAACATCATGAACCATATTCTATGGAATCTGCCATGGCAAAACAATATGCTTCTGATATTGCCCTTGAAGTTACAAACGATGCCCTTCAAATCTTTGGTGGAAGTGGTTACTTAAAAGGTATGGAAGTGGAACGAGCTTATCGCGATGCTAAAATCACAACGATTTATGAAGGTACCAATGAAATTCAACGTGTTGTTATTGCATCTCACCTCATTGGTAAAATGCCAAAATCATCTGGTTCATCACGCAGTGCCCTTCCTAAAAAACCTGCTGTAACAGGCATTCGTAAAAAAATGATTTTTAAAGGTGGAAGTGCTGAAGAACGTGTAGCTTCCCTCTTAGAACATTTACAAAAAGATGGTTATGATTTTACCGTTGGTATTGACATTGATACTCCTATTTCTCAAGCAGAACGTGTTGTCAGTGCCGGAAAAGGAATTGGCGAGAAAAAGAATATGAAGTTAATCGAACAACTGGCCGTTCAAGCTGGTGCAGCCATTGGCTCTTCTCGGCCTGTTGCCGAAACACTAAAATATGTTCCTATTGATCGCTATGTTGGTATGTCCGGTCAGAAATTCACCGGTAACCTCTATATTGCTTGTGGTATCTCCGGAGCTATCCAGCACTTAAAAGGAATTAAAGATGCTTCTACCATTGTAGCAATTAATAAGAACGCAAATGCTCCTATTTTCAAAAACTGTGATTACGGTATTGTAGGAGATTTAATGGAAATTCTTCCTGTACTCATCAAAGCATTGGATAATGGAGAACCAAAAAAACCAGCACCAGTACCTATGGTAAAAATAAAACGCCCACTTCCTCCAAAACCAGAAAGAATTGGAAAGAGCTATATTTGTAGTGGATGTGGTTATGAATATGTGCCAGAACTTGGTGATGAAGAAAATGATGTTCTTCCAGGTACACTATTTGAAAAACTTCCAGAAGACTGGGTATGCCCAGAATGTGCGGAAGATAAAGATCAGTTCATTGAAGAATAGGAGGAGAAACTATGTATTGTGTCAGAAATGTAACAGAAGATTTATACTGGATTGGTGCAAATGATCATCGACTTTCTTTATTTGAAAACATTCATCCAATTCCAAGAGGAGTTTCTTATAATGCTTATGTATTGCTTGACGAAAAGACAGTTCTCTTTGATACAGTGGACTGGTCAGCTTGCCGTCAATTCCTAGAAAATCTTGAATATGTATTACAAGGACGTCCTCTTGATTATATGATTATCAACCATATGGAACCTGATCATGGTGCCTCTATTGAAGAAATCTTGCTTCGCTATCCAAAAGTGAAGATTATCAGCACAGAAAAAGCCTTTATGCTGATGCGACAATTTGATTTTCACGTGGATGGTCATGAACTAATCGAAGTAAAAGAAGGAGATTCACAGACCTTTGGAAAGCATACTGTAACCTTTATCGAAGCCCCTATGGTACACTGGCCAGAAGCAATGGTAACATTTGATACAACAAATGGAGTCCTATTCTCTGCCGATGCTTTCGGTTCTTTTGGAGCTTTAGACGGAAAATTATTTAATGATGAAGTGAACTTTGATCGTGACTGGATTGATGATGCAAGACGTTACTATACTAATATCGTTGGAAAATATGGCCCTCATGTTCAACTTCTTTTGAAAAAAGCTAGTGGAATTTTAAAAGATATCAAATACATCTGCCCTCTTCATGGACCAGTATGGCGTTCTAATCTTGAATATCTAATCGGAAAATACGATGCTTGGAGCAGTTATCGTCCTGAAGAAAAAGGGGTTTTAATCGCTTATGCTTCTATGTATGGCAATACAGAAGCAGCTGCCAGTGCTTTGGCTAGTAAACTATGCGAACGAGGAATGACAAATGTATGGATGTACGATGTTTCTAATACTCATGTATCCTATTTAATTTCTGAAACATTCCGCTTAAGTCATGTTGTTGTAGCAAGCGTTACCTATAATCTTGGAATCTATCCAGTTATGCACAATTATTTAATGGATATGAAAGCATTAAATTTACAAAACAGAACCTTTGCCATCGTTGAAAATGGCTCTTGGGCTTGTAAATCTGGGGATTTAATGGAACGTTTCTTAAATGAAGAACTGAAAAATATGACTGTATTAAATGATCGCCTCTCTCTTGCGTCTTCCTTAAAAGCAGAAAAAGCTCATGAGTTAGATGCTCTTGCTGATGCTATCGTTGAATCCATAAAAAATGATAAAGAATAATTTTAATCTTTCTTAACTTATAAAAAGTGGCTATTGCTTTAGATTTTGCAACAGCCACTTTTTTATCTTCCTTTGAATTCATTCTTTTAATTTAACACATAATATATGCTCACTGAACACTATCATAAATCTTTTTTGCTTTATAGAAATTTATGAGGAATACAATATTTATAATAAAAGCAGTATATGTAAATATAGAGGTAACATATTTCAAACTACCAACACAATCTAATGATACCAAAGAACATATAGTCCATGTAAGAAACTGCACCTTCCATATTTGCAACAATCTTTTAGACCCAAGAATAATATTTTGAGTTTGCTCAATTTCATGAATTCCAATATCAATGAGATATAAAATATATAGTTTTACAAAAACAGTTATTAAATTTAATATAAGAAATGGCAAACTACTAAAATCCATGCCAACCACAAATCCTACGTAAATAAGAAAAAAATAAATTAATATAACTATCGTCCAAGATTTGGCTTTTGAAATATTAGAGCTTCTATCAGACAGTTTATTAATACCAACAATAATAAAAATATTCCCTATAATATTAGGCAATACAGGTACTCCACTTATATTGATACTTGTTGTGATTTGAAAAAATATGAACAAATATCCAATAAATATGTATATCATTGTATTTTTATCCTCCACTAAATCTATGCTTATCAATTTTTATCGCCATATTTAAGCTAATTATAGCACATAGATATCAGTCTTTCTATTTATTTCCCCTTTTGTTATACATTATTCAATAATATCCACTCTTTATTTTTTATTTATCTTCAAACTCTCTTTCCACACTCTATTTACATATTGAAACCGAAGTTCCACTTCTTCTCTTCCATTTACAACAATACTTTCCAATATATTTCTATAAAAAATTCCATCTTGTACCTGTCCTGTTATGAGATCTTCTACCACTTGCTTTACTTCTTTTAATTTTTCATCATTCTTTCCTTGTACCATTTGTAAACGAGCATTTTCCTTATTGTATTGTACTAGCGAAAATTCCTCATTCTTTTCATTCTGTAACTGTTGTTCTTTCCATTCTAACATTTTTTCTTCCTGTATTCTCTTATACTTTTTCATCAACTTATCATACTCTTCTTTTGAAATGGATTCTGATAAAAATAGCTCGATTAACTTCTCTCTTTTCTTTTGTATTTGATGAATTTTTTCTTCCTGACTTTTTAAATTTGAATCACTCTTTCCCTCTTCCTTTACTACCTCTTCCAATTCATCCATAAGTTCCCTTATGATATTTTTTGTTATATTTTCTTTATCCATTTGTCTTATCACCCTCTGGATCAGGTTCATAAAATCACGATCTTGTATTTGCACTCCCATACTGCATCCCCCCATTGTTTTTTTCTCGTTAACTTCCCCCCTCTTATCTTCTATATCTAGCATCATTAGACATTCTTGCTTTTTCTTCCCATAACGCACCACTTCGTAACAACGCCATGTTTGATACGATGTTCCATCGCATCTTTTTTTCATGCGGGATACAAAACTAGCACCACAACAGCCACATTTTATCTTCCCAGAGAGAGGATAAGAACTTGTATGTTTTGATGCTTGATTTTGATTCATTGTATTTTCTCCGCTTCTCTTCATAGAACGCCGTTTTAATTCTTTTTTTGCTCGTTCAAACTGATCTCTTGTTATAATGGGTGTATGATGATTATGTAGAATAACTTTTTGTTCCTCTCCCCGATTATATTTTTTTTGATGGGTGAGATAGTCAGGAGTAAATGTCTTTTTTTGTATCAAATCACCACAGTACTTTTCATTTTGCAATATTCTTAAAATGGTGGTAGGATTCCAATTTTTTTGATTTGTCATTGTCAAGATTCCTGATTCCTTCATCTCTCTTGCAATGGTTGTCATTCCCTTTTCTTCTTCTAAAAATTTGTAATAAATCAATTGAACAATTTTTGCTCCTTCTGGATTGACATATAACTTTCCTCCCCTTACATCATATCCAAGCATATCTCTTCCAAATACAACGCCCTGCTCCATTCTTCTTTTTTGTCCCCATTTCACACGTTCCGAAATCTTTCGACTCTCCTCTTGGGCAATGGAAGCCATAATGGTCAATCGAAGCTCTGCATCTGGATCTATGGTATCAATATGATCTAATATAAAATGAACATAGACACCTTTTTGCTTCAACTGCCTTGTATACTTTAATGTATCCACTGTATTTCTTGCAAAACGACTCACTTCTTTTGTTATAATGAAATCAAAACATCCACAATTAGCATCTTCTATCATTTGATTAAAGGCTTTTCTTTTTTTTGTATTTGTCCCAGAAACCCCTTCATCCGCATAAATTTTATAGAGTTTCCAATCGTCTTTTTCTTCAATGTATCTTTTAAAATATTGTTGTTGACTTTCAAAAGAATTTACTTGATCTTCCCTGTCCGTAGAAACCCTACAATATACAGCAACCCTTTTCATTCTCCTCTCTCCTCTTTCTCCACTCTCTTATTGGCGGATAATCGTTCCATACACTGTTCAAACTGACTTCTTGTCAATAGCCCTCGATTCACAAGTGATAACAAAATGGCTCTTTGAACATTTAATTGAAATTCTTTCTCTCTGTTTACCACTTCATTCCCTCATAATTACCTACTTTTTCTTACTGTATTCTTTTATAGTTGTACAATATACAAAAATTAGTGACATTTTTATTGCGACATAGGTACAGAAGAACTAGCTCACATGGAAATGATATGTGCTATCGTCCATCAGCTCACACGTAACTTGACACCTGAGGAAATTAAGCGTCAAGGTTTTGCAGACTATTATGTGGATCATACAGTGGCTCTTTGGCCACAGGCGGCAAGTGGAACTCCATTTAGTGCCACTGTCTTCCAATCCAAAGGCGATCCAATTACGGATCTTCATGAAGATTTAGCAGCAGAACAAAAAGCCCGCACAACATATGACAATATTTTGCGATTAGTAAAAGATCCAGATGTTGTTGATCCAATTCGCTTTTTAAGAGAGCGTGAAATTGTGCATTATCAAAGATTCGGTGAGGGACTTAGACGAGTTCAAGAACGTTTGGATTCTAAGAATTTCTATGCCTTTAACCCAGAATTTGACAGAGGCATGAAACCATGTGATTCAAACAAAAAGTGTAATTGACTGTAAAGAAAGCAGTGAGATAGATTCTGTCTATTTCACTGCTTTTTTTACTTATAAAAATTATATGTACTATAAATTTCAAGCAATAAGAAGTACACTATAAGAATTTCTCATATCCGCCAGCAATGGTCATATGAGAGTAAATGCTCTTGTATGACTCGTTGCTTATGCGTAAAAAAATAACAGCTCAATAAGCTGTTTATAAAATGGAAAAATATACTTTGCGAACTTCTCACGTTATTTGACTTATGCCTTATATACAAAGAAAAGCTGGAAAAGGGACTTGAACCCTCGACCTACGCATTACGAATGCGTTGCTCTACCAACTGAGCTATTCCAGCCTATTGCAACTGCAACGTACTTATTTTACACCATTATTTGAAAAATATCAATAGTTTTTCGATATTTTCCCTTGCAATTCTCTAAAAACTTTCTTAAGAATTGATCCTTCTTATTGTTTCTGTATTTTCCCTATGATATAATCTCGTTAAACAAATAAATTTTTATAGTGATTAAAAGATAGAAACATTGGAAATACTAGAACCTAGTCGTTTCTTTTAAAGGGTTATTGCAGTAACCTTAATTTATTATTTCAATCTAACATTATGACACTGTAAATCATATACCGAAACAATGAGAAACTTATGTAAATATGGTTTCTGACTCGTTGTCTTCACGTAAATTAACTGAAAGGATGATTCCTATGAAAAAATGGCTTTATCAATATAGACACGCCTGTATGTTTTTATATTTTCTCATTTATTTACCATGGTTTGCATGGTTAGAGAAAACAGTTGGACATTCTCCAGATTATATTATTCATATGAAAATTGATGATTTTATTCCTTTTAATGAATATTTTATTATCCCCTATATGCTTTGGTTCGGATTTGTGGCATTTTGGGTTGTCTACTTTTTCTTTAAAGATACAAAAGAATTTTACCAGCTCACTTGTTTTTTATTTATTGGAATGACAATATTTTTAATTGTTTCTACTTTATTTCCAAATGGACAACAACTTCGTCCTACGGAATTTGTAAGAGATAATATATTTGTTGATATGGTAAAATATCTCTATTCCGTTGATACACCAACCAATATCGCTCCTAGCATTCACGTCTATAACAGTCTTTGCATCTATTTGGCGGTTCAAAGAAGTGGTTATTTAAAAGAGCATATGAACCCTAGATTGCGTTATATCACTTATATCACAACGGGAGTTTTATCTTTGCTCATTGTTTTATCAACCATGTTTTTAAAACAACATTCTGCATTTGACGTCATTACAGCCTTTATTATGTGTGGTGTGGTATATCGTTTTATTTATCGTCATTCTTATCAAGCGGAGTCCCAAAAGACAGAGCCCTCAATAGAAAATATCTAAACAAAAATAAGTGGGTGTGAAACTTTATGTTCACACCCACTTATTTTTATTTCGTGCCTTCCACTAATTAAAGCCATAGAATTTTCTTACAATCTGATATGCCATAATGGACACCTTTCTTCCCCCTTTTCCTGGAAGGTTAGAAGAACGTCCTAATATACTATGGCGTAACTTTCTATAAAGTTTTCGATCCAAACTTTTTAAGTATTTCCAAAGTTCTTGTTTTTTCTTAAAGTTTTCATCTGTACCAGAGCGAATGAGCAAAATAGAAGATACCATCATCATAATGTCCAAATAATTGATCATATATTTTCTCAATTTCTTATTTTCAATCTTCCATATGTTATAGGTTTCCAACATAATATGAGTCACTCGAATCTGTTGATCAATTCTTCCTATCATCACTTTTTCATTGACCGATTGATCGCTTCTTCCAATAAAATAGCGATAAAAATTCACATCTAAATAATATATGGTCTTTACATAAGGAAGTGGCTGGAATACGAAAATATTATCCACATAAAAGGTGTGTTTTGGAAGTTTTAACTTGCACTCTCTCAATAATTCCGTCCGATAAATAACAGAGTGCATTAAAATGTACTGTGATTTCTTTAAAAAGTGCATATCGTCCCATGTTATCACTTCATCCTGTGGAAACATATTGCGATAGCTCATCACTTTTTTTCTTCTCGCTCCTTGCTTTTCATAGACAAAATTGGAAAGCAACATATCAAGTGGAATGCCGTCATTCACCATTTTTCTAAGCACGTCCAAAATATCCATATAAGCAGCTTTATTCACCCAATCATCGCTATCCACAACTTTATAATACTGTCCCGTTGCATTGCGAAGTCCAGCGTTTACAGCTTCTCCATGACCGCCATTTTCCTGATGAATCGCCTTTACAATGGTTGGATATTTTTTTTCATATTCATCCGCAATAGCTCCTGTATTATCTTTTGAACCATCATTTACAATTAAAATTTCCACTTCTTCTCCGCCTTCTAGCAAAGAATCAATACAATGCCTCATATATTCTTGTGAATTATAACATGGCACTGCAAATGTCAAAAGTTTCATCTATTTGACTCCTTTCTTCTCACCCTCTATTTTATCCGCTAATTCCAACGCTTTTTCTACCATAGCATCAATATTATAATATTGATATTCTGCCAATCTTCCTAATAAATGCACATTTTTATATTGAGAAAGCATCGTAGCATATTTTTCATATAATGCTTTATTTTCTTCATTTAAAATCGCATAATATGGAATTTGTCCTTCCTCACCGGTATAAGCATCTGGATATTCTTTTACAATAGTTGTGCCACTAACTTTTTGACCTGTCAAATGCTTAAACTCTGTAATTCTTGTGTACTCTTGATCCACAGTGTAATTAATAACGCCATGTGTCTGAACTTTGTCTTCTTCAAAATGCTCAAACTGAAAATGAAGTGTTCGATACGGAAGTTTTCCATACCAAAAATGGAATAGCTCATCCACAGGCCCTGTATAAATCACATTTCCATCAAAAGGTTGCCCTTCCAATAAGACTTGTCCATCTTGGAACTGTAAAACACTCTCTGCTTTTTTTGATGTTTTCACTTCAATCAAAGGATGAGAAAGCATTTCTTCAAACATCTTCGTATATCCATGAAGTGGCATTCCTTGCCAAGTATCTTGAAAATAGCGATTATCTCTTGAAATCAAGACAGGAACTCGGCTCATAACAGAAAGGTCAATTTCATCTGGAGTCTGCCCCCATTGTTTCATGGTATAGTGAAGAAAAACATTTTCATACACATAATCTGCCACTTCTTGAATTTCTGGATCTTGATTTTCTTTTAATTCCATAATAGAAACACGTGCCCCTGCTCCATAACAAGCAGTTAATTTTTCTTCTAATACAGCTCCTTTTTCACTTCCATACACTTGATATAAACTATTCAAGTTAAAAGGAACAGGAATATATGTTCCATGAACATTGGCAACCACTTCATGGGAGTAATCATACCATTTTGTAAAACGGGAAAGGTATTCGTATACTCTTTGTCGATTTGTATGGAAAATATGAGGACCATATGTATGAATTAACACACCATGAACATCATATTCATCATAGCAATTTCCACCGATATGCTCTCTCTGCTCAAGAACAAGCACTTTCTGATTCATCCGCTCCGCAAGTTCTCTTGCAATTACACTTCCTGCAATACCAGAACCTATTACAATACTGTCGTACATAGCAACCTCCAAATTTATCGTTATGTTCTATATTCTACATGAAATCTTTTGACATTTCTATAAATAAAATCTTAAAGATTTTATACGAAACGATGAGCAACACGTTTCACGAGTTTCTCACATTGGTGGACAACATCAACTGGAAATATAAATATTTCCTCTTAGCTTATGCCTTCCACGCAAAACAAACTGCCACAAATAAAACATCTGTGGCAGTTTTTAACTGTTCTTTGTTTAATTTTCGCTTAAATACTTTTCAATATGATCAACAGCTTTTTCTTCGTCTTCGCCTTCAGCCGTTACTGTTATTTCCTCCCCCGCTGAAAGACCAAGACTCATCATTCCCATGATGCTCTTTGCATTAATCTTTTTGTCTTCTGCCTCAATCAAAATTCTACTTTCATATTGGCTTGCTACCTGAACTAATACAGCAACAGGTCTTGCTTCTAGTCCCGTTGGAATTTTGATTGTCATTGTTTTTGTAATCATAGTGTCCTCCTTATTGCCATTACAAACCCTTGTTAATTTCCTTGACGCTCTCTCAGATCGTCAGCCATGTTACTTAATTTTCTTAATCTATGATTGACACCGGATTTTCCTACCGGCGGATTAAGCATCGTTCCCAATTCTTTTAACGTGGCCTCTGGTTGACTAAGACGTAACTTCGCAATTTCAGCTAAACCTTCTGATAATTGCTCAAATCCAACAGTCTCTTCAATATATTTAATATCTTCAACCTGTTTCATCGCTGCGGATACGGTTTTGTTAATGTTGGCCGTTTCACAGTTCACTCTGCGATTTACGGAATTTCTCATATCCTTTAATATTCTGACATTTTCCAATTTCATTAAAGCGATATGTGCCTCCATGACATTTAGAATATCAACGATCATAGCACCTTCTTTTATATATACCACATAATATTTCTTTCGTAAAACAATTTTTGCATCCAAGTGAAACGTATTGATAATCTCTTGCAATTGTTTCGCTTTTTCTTCGTGGGTACATACAATTTCAAAGTGATAATTTTTTTCTGGATCGCTAATAGAACCAGATGCCAAAAAAGCACCTCTTATAAAGGCTCGTTTACAACATTCTCTTTGTAATACGAAGTTGTTAATCTGGGAAAATTCTTCTCGAATCTCACCATTGCTATCGATTAATTTTGTAGCTTTTAATACTCGCAATGCTTGTTCGTGATCATCAATTTTCACCATATAAGTATGGGTTTTCTTCAGATAGACATTCCGCTTAATTAAAATGCTTGCTGTAATCTGAAATGCTTTTTTCAACAATGAATAATACTTTCTTGCCACCCCTGCATTTTCGGTATGGACAAGAAGTTTATATTCATCAAACTCCGAAATTTGAACTCGTCCACACAAACTAATAATAGCTGTAATCTCGGCAATCTGACAATGTCGTGCTGTATTTACCACTCTTATCAGCTCTTCTTTTACCTCGCTGGAAAACGACATACGTTCTAATCTCCTCTATTCTGTTACTTTTCTTTGTGTATCCTTTTGAATGTCCCTGTGTTCATTACGAACACTGTAAGGAAGAGTTTCTAAACGTTTGGTGAGTTCATTCACCAATGTGACAGAACGATGTTTTCCTCCTGTACATCCTATGCTAACTACAAGCTGATTCTTTCCTTCATTAATATAATTTGGAATTAAAAATTCTAACAAATCTTCTATCTTGTCCAAAAATTCGTAAGATTTTGTACTTGCCATGACATAATCTTTAATGGGCTTGTCATTTCCTGTCATATGCCGAATTTCACGAATATAATATGGATTCGGAAGAAAACGAACATCAAACACCAGATCGGAATCCGTTGGGATTCCATACTTAAACCCAAAGGAAAGAATTGTCACAATGAAATTGCTATAATTTTGATTTTCAACAAATATTTTTTCTAACTCATGCTTTAATTCTCTTGTTAAAAGACAACTGGTGTCAATAATATAACTCGCTTTCTCTCTTAAAAATTGAATTTTTTCTCGTTCTAATAAAATTCCTGCCTCAATTCGCATTCCATGAGCAAGCGGATGGCTTCTCCTTGTTTCCTTATAGCGTTTTACTAACACTTCATTGGAAGCATCCAAAAATAGGATCTCAAATTGCATACCCCGTTCTTCTAATTCCGATAACTGATCCGCCAGCATAAGGAGTGATTCTCCACTCCTTATATCAATGCCAACTGCCACGTTATCCACTTTCGTATCAGGGTTGTAAGTGATATCCGCAAAATTAGGTATCAAAGGAACAGGCAGGTTATCCACACAAAAATAACCTGCATCTTCCAGCATTTTAAGGGCGGTTGATTTTCCTGCTCCTGACATACCGGATACAATTACAAATCTCATAAATAAGTTCCCCTTTTGCTGTCTTGTCAATTCATTATCTATTTGTTACCAATCTCGATCTGCAAATCCAATAAATTTCACTTCGGTTTCTAAACGAATGCCAAATTTATCTTCCACACGATTTTGCACTTCGATAATTAAACGCCTCACATCAAAGGCTGTGGCATTTCCTGTATTAATGATAAAGCCACAGTGCTTATCTGATACCTTAGCTCCGCCAATTCCAAACCCACGAAGTCCAGCATCATCAATTAACTTTCCAGCAAAATATCCTTCTGGACGCTTAAAGGTGCTTCCAGCACTGGCGTATTCTAACGGTTGTTTTTCTCTTCTTCTGCTAGCTAAGTCTTCCATTTTTGCGAGGATTTCTTCTTTTGTTCCTTTTGTTAGTTCGATGACCGCTTCAAGCACAACATAGTGGTTTCTTCCCACGATACTGGTGCGATATCCAAGTTCTAATTCTTCTTTTGATAATGTTTTTATCTCACCTTTGTCATCAAGCACCGTTGCCTCTTTTATCACATCTTTCATCTCTCCGCCATAGGCACCCGCATTCATGCTGACAGCTCCTCCTAATGTTCCTGGAATACCACCAGCAAACTCAAACCCTTCTAACTCATGGTTTAAGGCTTCTCTTGAAAGAGAAGCAAGGGTGATGCCAGCTAAAGCCCTTAAGCACATTCCTTCTACAACTACTTGATTCATTTTTGTCATCTCAATGACCATTCCACGAATGCCCTCATCGGATACAAGTAAATTGCTTCCATTCCCGATAAAAAGATACGGAACATTTTCTTTTTTGGCAAGTGATACAATCTGTTGAATTTGACTTATCGTTTCCGGTACTATAAAAAAATCAGCATTGCCACCAACTCGAAAAGTGGTATGCTTACTCATTGGCTCATTTTCTTTTACTCCGTTTTCTCCAACTATGGATAGCAATTGATTATGTAATGCCTGATTCATCGTGACACCTCATACTATTTATTCTTTATTTATATCATACAATATTACTTCTTTTTTCTCAATGTGAATAGTAAACAAAAAACAGAGGGTCAAAAAGCCCTCTGTCATACGAAAACACTATATTGACACTCAAAGTTTTTTTAGTTTTTTCTAAATTTACTAATTGTTTTTTTTATGCTCTTCTCAATTCCCTATATTATAAACAAGAAATTCTAGAAAATCCTGCATTTTTTAACAAATATTTTTGTGAATTTTTGTAAACTATTATTCGCAAATCAGCTTTGCTGAACCATAAATTCCTGCATCATTTCCCAGTTCTGCCAATACAACTTTTGCCTCTTTGCAAGCGGAAAAGGCATACTCTTCAAAATACTCTTGAATGAGATCCGTTAAGAAGGTACCAGCTTTTGAAACACCACCACCGATAACAATAACTTCTGGATCTGCCACAACAGCAAAGACAGAAAGGGCACGACCTAAAATCTTAGAAAATCTCTTCACTTCTTCTAGTGCAAGTTCATCCCCTGCCTTTGCACAGTCAAGAATCTCTTTTGCCATGAAATTTGGTATATCTCTTAACATAGATGGTATCTGCGTCTGTTCTAGTGTTTCCCTTGTGCTGTTAATGAGCCCTGTTGCGGAAGAGTATTGCTCTAGGCAACCTTTCTTTCCACAGTTACAAGCAACGGTTTCATGAGGATTCACTGTTGCATGTCCAATCTCTCCACCAGCTCCATGACTTCCAGCTACCACTTTTCCATCAATAATAATTCCACCACCAACACCAGTTCCTAGTGTAACAAGAATTACATTTTTATAGCCTTTTGCTCCACCATTCCACATTTCACCAAGTGCTGCCACATTGGCATCATTTCCAGCCTTTACAGGGATATGAAGTAATGCTTCTAGTTCTTTTGCTACTTCTACGGTTCCCCAACCTAAATTAACACAATTTTTTACAACGCCATCGGCTGTAACAGGCCCTGGAACTCCAACACCTGCTCCTTTTATTTCATCAAGGGAAATCTTTTTCTCTTCTAGTTTTTCCTGAATGCTCTTTGCCACATCACTTAAGATATATTTTCCATTTTCCTCTTTTCTAGTTGGAATCTCCCATTTTTCAAGCAAGGTTGCATCCGTACTAAATAGTCCAATCTTAACTGAAGTTCCTCCAATGTCAATCCCAATTACATACTGCATATCTCATATTCTCCCTTTGTATTCTTATTCTTCTTTTTGATTCTTTTGAAGATTTCCTGTCACACGATTGTAAAGTTCAATGGCTGCATTGTAACCCATTTTCTTCTGACGGTGGTTTACCGCAGCAGATTCTACAATGATCGCAAGGTTTCGCCCTGGACGAATTGGAATGGAGTGACAAACCACTTTGTTTCCAAGAATTTCTGTAAACTGTTCTTCTAAGCCTAATCGATCATACTCTCCTGACTTATCCCATTCTTCCAATTTGATAACTAGATCAATGCTCTGGGTTGGTTTTACACTTTCAACACCGAATAAAGTTTTCACATCAATAATTCCGATTCCACGAAGTTCAATAAAGTATCTTGTGATCTCAGGTGAAGTTCCAACTAAAGTATCTTCGCTTACTTTTTTAATCTCCACCACATCATCAGAAACAAGACGATGTCCTCTTTTAATTAATTCAAGGGCTGCTTCACTTTTTCCAATTCCGCTTTCCCCCATAATAAGAACACCTTCTCCGTATACATCCACAAGCACTCCATGAATAGAAATACGAGGTGCTAATTCCACATTGAGCCAACGAATCAGTTCTGCCATAAATCCTGATGTATGCTGTTTTGTTGTAAGCACTGGCACTTTATGACGTCTTGCCGCTTCCATTAATCTCTCACATGGTTCCAATCCACGACAGAAAATAATACATGGAATCTTGCCTCCAAACAATCGATCCAATCGTTCAATGACCACTTCGTCTTCTTCAATTTTCTTTAAGTAAGTGTATTCCACCATACCAACAATCTGAACACGATCAGAATCAAAATGCTCAAAAAAGCCTGCCAACTGAAGAGCGGGACGATTAATATCTGTCTGCGTGATCATAACATCATCCGTATTGATTTCTGGAGTTATATTGGTCAACCCCATTTTTTCTACAACCTTCGTCAAAGAAACCTGATACATACTTTCTCTCCTTTTCATTTGCTATACAACCTCTTTTCTAATTATTTATTATATCACACAAATTGAAATCAAGTAAACTAATTGTATTTATTATTTTTCTTTTCATTCATGATTCATGAAAAAATTGATAGATTTCATTTGCAATATTTTCTGTGATGCCTTCCACTGCCATCAGTTCCTCCACCTCAGCTTCTTTTATCAGTGCAATATCTTTAAAATATCGCATCAATGCCTTCCTTCTTACCGGACCTACACCTTTTATATCGTCAAGGATGGATCTTACTTGCTGTTTACTTCGCAATTGTTTATGGTATTCAATGGCAAAGCGATGGGTTTCATCCTGAATTCTTGTGATAAGATGAAATGCTTCACTATTTTTCGGGAACAGAATCTCTTCATTTTGATAATACAAGCCCCTTGTTCGGTGATTATCATCTTTTACAAGTCCACAGATCGGAATATGCAGCTTTAACTCTTTTAGTACTTTACTTGCAATATTAACCTGTCCTTTTCCTCCGTCCATACAAATCAGATCGGGAAATCGGTTAAAACTGCCATATTCTGCATCCATTCCCCTTTGCTCTAATTCCTTTTGCTCTTTTAATCCATGGAGAAAACGACGTCTTAATACCTCTTCCATACTTTTATAGTCATCAGGACCTTTGACAGTCTTTATCTTAAACTTTCGATAATCACTTCTCTTTGGTTTTCCATCTTCATATACCACCATAGAGGCAACGGTTTCAAACCCATTGATGTTAGAAATATCAAAAGATTCCATACGGTGAATCCCTTGTAATCCGAGCATTTCCTCTAGTTGTTTCACCGCTCCAATGGTTCGCATCTGCTCTCTTTTTAATTTTTCCCCATCCTTTTGTAACACCATAGACGCATTTTCATATGCCAGATCCACAAGCCGTTTTTTACTTCCCTTTTGTGGAACTAAAATGCTCACCTTTTGTTCTCTCTTTTTGGAAAGCCATTCTCTTATCACTTCTTCCTCTTCAATGGCATCTTGTAATACAAGTTCCTTTGGAATATAAGGAGTGCCAGCATAAAACTGTTTTACAAAACTTCCCATCATTTCAGATTTTGTTGTGTCTAAAACCCCTGTCATATGAAAGTTTTCTCTTCCAAGCAATTTACCATCTCGAATAAAAAATACCGATACCACCGCTTCATCAAGTGCCTTTGCAATGGCAACCACATCTCGATCTTCCCTTTCGTTTGAATTAACTTTTTGTTTTTGGGCAATTGCCTGTATACTTTTTATTAAGTCACGAATTTCACCCGCTCGCTCAAACTCCATTTTCTCTGACGCTTCCATCATAGACGCTTGCAATTTGTCTATCACTTCTTGATGATTGCCATTTAAAAAATGCAAAGCTCCGTCCACTTGTTTTCTATATTCTTCTTGACTAATATAATTTTGGCATGGTGCATCGCATTGTTTGATATGGTAATAAAGACATGGTCTTTCCCCATTTTCCTTTGGCAAACTCCGATTACAAGAACGGAGTTTATATAACTTTCTAATTAATTCAATGGTATCTTTGACTGCCATGGCACTTGTATAAGGTCCAAAATATTTTGCTTTATCCCTCTTTATCTGTCTAGCAAATAAAATTCTTGGATACGGTTCTTGAACGGTCACTTTAATATAGGGATAACTTTTATCATCCTTTAACATGGTGTTATATTTTGGACGATGTTCCTTAATCAAATTACATTCTAACACAAGAGCCTCTAGTTCTGAATCCGTTATAATATATTCAAAATACGCGATCTGAGATACCATCTTTTGAATCTTTGGCGTCTTATCTCGACTGCTTTGGAAATACTGCCTGACACGATTTTTCAGACTAATAGCTTTTCCAACGTAAATGATCTCTCCCTCTTGATTGTGCATCAAATACACACCAGGTTTTGCTGGAAGTTTTTTTAACTCTTCCTCTATATGAAACATGAAAGAATGCTCCTTTCTCTCTTTTTAGATATGAAATCATTTTACAAGAAAAAGGAGCATCTGTATATCCTATTATAAATATTTTATTTTTATTGCATAAGCAATACAATCATTTGTGCGGTTTCAGCCATATTCGTTCCACTATCCATACTTGTCTTTTGAAGATAACGATGTGCCTCTTCCTCTGATAAATGATTTCGTTCCATTAGCACTTGCTTTGCTTGTTCTATCACTTTTTTATCTTTTTCACTTCGCTTTTTCTTCTGGATCTTTTTCTCTTGCACCATCTCCATCATGTGCAGAGTATCCACAAGTTCTTTTACTTTAAAGGGCTGTGTTAACGACATAACCCCTTGTCTACCATATTGATCTAACATTTGCTTTGAGCCAATTAACAACATTTCAAATTCCTTTGGTAAACAGTCCAAAAGCTCTGTATAAAACATATCGGAAAATCGATAGCTCCCCACAACAATCCCATAATCAAGACGCTGTATCTCTTGTAAGACCATAGAACCATTGGAACAGACAACCTCTACTTCAAAACCATGTTGCAGGAGAATCTCTTTCATCTGTTTTCCATTTTCTATTTTTGGAAATACAACAATGATACTACTCATCCCACTTCCTCCTTATATGGTTCTCTTTTTTCTAAATTCGATAGAGGTATTGCTCAAGTTCCCAAGCACTTACTTGCTCTTGATACATATTCCATTCATTTCTCTTCCCTTTTGTATAATGAAAAAAGAATTCTTCACCGAGGGTCTGCACAACCAAAGGATCGCGTTCCATTTCTTCTAATGCTTCTTTTAGATCTTTTGGAAGCCTCTCCAACTGATACTGTTCTTTCTCTTCTTTTGACATCTGAAAAATATTTTTATCAACGGGAACATTTGGTTTGATCTTCTTTTTAATCCCTTCTAGTCCTGCCTTTAAGCAAACTGCCAAAACAAGATAGGGATTGGCTGAAGCATCTGGACTTCTTAATTCCACTCGTGTTCCTCCTCCAGTCACCGCTGGAATGCGGATAAGAGGAGTTCGATTCTTGGCTGACCACGCAATATAAATAGGAGCTTCATAGCCTGGCACAAGACGCTTATATGAATTTACAAGAGGATTTAAAATGCCGGTCATCCCTTTGCTATGTTTTAAAAGACCGCCGATGAAATAATAGGCATCTTCGCTCAGTCCTAAAACATCTTTTTCATCGTAAAAACAGTTCTTTCCCTCTTTTGATAAAGACATATTCACGTGCATTCCTGATCCGTTTATGCCCTGTTTTGGTTTTGGCATAAATGTAGCATGAAGCCCATGACGTTTTGCAATGGTTCGAACTGCAAATTTAAATGTCATAATCTGATCAGCTGCCTTTAGGGCATTTTCATATTTAAAATCGATTTCATGCTGTCCCGGTGCCATTTCATGATGAGAGGCCTCAATTTCAAATCCCATATCCTCTAAGGTAAGCACCATATCTCTTCTCGCATTTTCTCCTTGATCAAGAGGCCCTAAATCAAGGTAGCCTGCCCGTTCTGTGGTATTGGTTGTTGGCAACCCATCTTCATCGGTTTGAAAGAGAAAAAATTCACATTCTGAGCCAACTTGAAATTCATATCCCATCTCATTTGCTTCTTCAATTGCCTTTTTTAAAATGTATCTTGGACTTCCTTCAAAGGGTGTTCCATCGGGACGATAAATATCACAAATAAGACGTGCTACTTTTCCATGCTGTGGTCGCCACGGAAGGATAACAAAGGTGTCAAGATCCGGATACAAATACATATCCGATTCTTCAATCTTAATATAGCCTTCCACAGAAGAACCATCAAACATACATTGATTATTCAACGCTTTTTCCATTTGACTTGCGGTAATCGCAATATTTTTTAATGTGCCAAACATATCTGTAAATTGCAGGCGGATGAATCCTACATCTTCATCCTCTATCAATTGTAAGATCTGCTCTTTTGTATAGTGTGCCATTTTCACTTCCTCCTATACATGTTCTCATCTTCACTCCCATAAGATAATTCTAAATTATCTCATAAAAGAGCCATCAATTTCTTCTGCCACATCGCGTCCTTCACGCATTGCCCATACAACTAAAGACTGCCCTCTTTTACAATCTCCCGCACAATAAATTCCAGAAACTGTTGTTTCATAGCTATCCTTCTTTGTTTTAATAGACGTTCTCTCATTTAATTCAACACCAAAGCAATCTCTAATGTAAGGTTCTGTTCCTAAAAATCCAGCAGCAATTAGAACAACTTGTGCTTTTCTTATGTCCTGTGTTCCTTCCACTGGCACCAATTCATTTCTCTTTTTCTCTTCCTTCCATACGGATTTTAACCGTACTGTTTTTACACCTGTTACATTGCCTGCATCATCTTTTAAAAACTCCGTTACCGTTGTTTCATAGATTCTAGGATCTGTTCCAAACACTGCAATGGCTTCCTCTTGACCATAGTCCGTTTTACAAACTTTTGGCCACTCTGGCCATGGGTTATTTTCGGCACGTTGTTCTGGAGCTTTTGGCATCATCTCGATTTGAATGATGGACTTAGCTCCTAATCGTATGGCCGTTCCAACACAGTCGTTTCCGGTATCACCTCCGCCGATTACAACTACATCTTTGCCCTTTACTTCTGGATATGCCTTATCTTTTCGTTCAGAGTCCAGCAAACTTTTTGTTACAGCACTTAAAAAGTCCACTGCAAAATAAATTCCTTTTGCATCTCGCCCTTTCACAGCAATATCTCTTGGATTGGAAGCACCACAAGCCAGTAAAATACGATCATAAGATTTTTTTAATTGTTCTAAGGTTATATCAATTCCAACGTTCACACCTGTTTTGAATACAACCCCTTCTTCTTTTAACACTTCTAATCGCCGATCGATAACCGATTTATCCAACTTCATATTGGGAATGCCATAGCGTAACAGACCACCGATTCGATCCTGTCTTTCATAGATTGTCACTTCATGTCCTCTTCGATTTAAAATCGCTCCAGCAGTCAATCCTGCCGGTCCACTGCCAATAATGGCAATCTTCTTACCAGTTCTGACTTTTGGTGGTTCCGCTTTTACAAATCCATGTTCAAATGCGTATTCAATAACTGCCCGTTCATTTTCTTTTGTCGCAACGGGACTTCCATGAATCCCACAAGTACAGGCATTTTCACAAAGAGCTGGACAAACTCTTGATGTAAATTCTGGAAACTCGCTTGTCTTTTTTAACCGTTCATAGGCTTTCTCCCAATTTCCAAAATAAACAAGTTCATTCCATTCTGGAATTAAATTATTTAATGGGCATCCAGATGCCATATTGCCAATCATCATTCCTGATTGGCAAAACGGCACACCACAATCCATACACCTTGCTCCTTGTATTTGTTGTTCTTCTAAAGACAGACTTTGATGAAATTCTAAAAAGTTTTGGATTCTTACACTTGGTTCTGTGACATCGCCTGTCTTTCTCTCATATTCTAAAAATCCTGTTGGTTTTCCCATCGTCGTCCTCCTATCTCTTTGTTCCTGTGCTATCGTAAAATGCTTCGATCTGTGCTTGCTCTTCACTGAGCCCTTTCTCTTCATATTTTGCGATCAAACTTCTCATTTTCTTATAATCGTTTGGAATCACTTTTTTGAACTTTGGAAGATAGGATTCAAAGTTTTCTAACACTTCCCTACCTTTTTTAGAACCTGTGGCTTTTACATGCCCTTCAATTAAAACAAAGAGTTCTCTTTGATCCGCTTTCTCTTCTACTTTTTCTAATGCAACCATCTCTTTATTCAAGTTTCGATACAATCCATGATCTTCATCCAATACATAAGCAATTCCGCCACTCATTCCAGCACCAAAGTTCTTACCTGTCTTACCAAGTACTACAACTCTTCCACCTGTCATATATTCACAACCATGATCGCCAACACCTTCTACCACTGCATTGGCACCAGAATTTCTAACACAGAAACGCTCTCCTGCCACTCCATTCATATAGGCAGTTCCGCTTGTTGCTCCATACAAAGTAACATTTCCAACAATAATATTTTCTTCTGCTTGAAATCCACTGTTTTTTGGAGGATAGAGAATTAATTTTCCACCAGAAAGTCCTTTTCCAAAATAATCATTGGCATCTCCTTCTAAGGAAAGCGTCAAGCCCTTTGGAATAAACGCTCCAAAACTCTGACCTCCTGAGCCATGACATTGAATCGTAAACGTATCTTCTGGCAAGCCTTCTTTATGATAGGTTGTGATCTCGGAACCAAACATTGTTCCAAAAGATCGATCCGTATTTGTAACAGTTAGTTCTAATTTGGATGGTGTTCCCTCTTTTACCGCTTTCCCAAGTTGTTTCAACAAGACGCTCCTATCTTTTGTCTTATCCAGTTCAAAATCATACATTTTTTCTGGCTGAAACGTAACATTGCTCTTTCCATCTTCTGCCTGATATAAGACCGCACTGATGTCCACTTTATCTCCATGAGGAATCGTTTTGTCTTCTCTCATTTTTAATAGTTCCGTATGCCCAACCATCTCTTTGATTGTGCGGAATCCAAGCCTTGCCATATATTCTCTTAACTCTCTTGCAATAAAGAGCATAAAATTCATAACGTCTTCTGGCTTTCCAGAAAATCTTTTTCTAAGTTCTGGATTTTGTGTAGCAATTCCCATTGGACAAGTATCCAAATTACAAACACGCATCATCACACAGCCAAGAGCAACCAGTGGGGCGGTAGCAAAACCAAACTCCTCTGCTCCTAACAAAATTGCCACTGCCACATCTTTACCACTCATCAATTTTCCATCTGTTTCTAACCTTACTTTATCACGAAGTCCATTTTGTATTAGCGTTTGATGAGTTTCTGCAAGCCCTAATTCCCAGGGAAGACCTGCATGTTGAATGGAACTTTGTGGTGCAGCTCCTGTTCCTCCATCATATCCTGATATTAAAATGACCTCCGCACCTGCTTTTGCTACTCCAGCAGAAATCGTTCCAACCCCTGCCTCGGATACCAATTTTACAGAAATCCCTGCTTTTGGATTGGCATTTTTTAAATCATAAATAAGCTGTGCCAAATCTTCGATGGAATAAATATCATGATGTGGAGGCGGTGAAATCAGACTAACTCCCGCTGTGGAATGTCTTGTCTTTGCAACCCATGGATACACTTTTTTGGATGGCAAATGCCCTCCTTCTCCCGGCTTTGCACCTTGTGCCATTTTAATTTGAATTTCTTTTGCTGATACAAGATAACGGCTTGTAACCCCAAAACGCCCCGATGCCACTTGCTTAATGGCAGAACAGCGATCCTCTTTTGTTCCAGCAGATTCTAAACGTTCTTCGCTTTCTCCTCCTTCTCCAGAGTTGGATTTTCCATGCAGGCGATTCATCGCAATGGCAAGAGTTTCATGAGCCTCTTTTGATATGGAACCATAAGACATGGCTCCTGTTTTAAAGTGCTTTACAATCTCCTCTTCGCTCTCCACTTCTTCGATTGGGATTCCGCTTTCTGGATAACAAAAATCAAGCAGACTTCTTAAATATCCTGTTTCTTCTTTATCCACAAGAGCACTGTACTCTTTAAACATCTGATAATCGCCACGTTTTACTGCCTGTTGTAACAAATGGATCGTCTGTGGATTATAACGATGCTCTTCTCCTTGTCTTCGCATTTTATGACGTCCTACACTATCCAAAGATAGATCAGTAGGAAGTCCTAATGGATCGAATGCCTGCTCATGACATCTCTCCAAGTCCTCTTCAATATCTTCCAATGTAATTCCATCAATTCGACTGACAGTTCCTGTAAAATACTTATCAATCACTTCTTTGGAAATACCAATGGCTTCAAAAATCTGTGCTCCCAAATAGGATTGGATCGTGGAAATCCCCATTTTTGATGCAATTTTTACAATCCCATGTAAAATAGCATTGTTATAGTCTTCCACCGCTGGATAATATTCTTTATCTAACATTCCATTGTCAATTAATTCCCCAATCGTATCCTGTGCTAAATATGGATTGATGGCACAAGCACCATACCCTAATAAGGTAGCAAAATGATGCACTTCTCTTGGTTCACCAGATTCTAAAATAATAGAAAGTGCAGTTCTTTTCTTTGTCTTTACAAGATGTTGATGAACCGCTGATACCGCTAATAGAGAAGGAATCGCCATATGATTTTCATCCACCCCTCGATCGGAAAGCACTAAAATATTCGCTCCATCCCGATAGGCTTTATCCACTTCTACAAAAAGATGTTCTATGGCACGATCTAACTTTGTGCTTTTAAAGAATGTGATCGGCACAACCGCCACTTGAAATCCATCTTCTTTTAGATTCTTAATCTTTAACATATCAAGATTAGTCAGAATCGGATTGTTGATCTTTAACACTTGACAGTTTTCTGGCTTCTCTTCTAATAAGTTTCCATCCTTTCCAACATAGATAGTTGTGGATGTTACGATCTCTTCTCGAATGGCATCAATTGGAGGATTCGTCACTTGAGCAAATAGCTGTTTAAAATAATGGAATAATGGTTGATGTTCCTTTGAAAAAACAGCAAGTGGCGTATCCACACCCATAGAAGCAATCCCTTCTGCTCCATGTAATGCCATATTGCGGATGGACTGGCGATACTCTTCATAAGAGTATCCAAAGGCTTTTTGAAGGCGTGAAAGTTCTTCTTTTCCATACTCCTCTACTTTTTTATTTGGAATCTTAACATCTTTTAATTCCAATAACTTGCTATCGATCCATTCTCCATAAGGATTTCTCTTAGCATAATGCTCTTTTAACTCTTCATCCAAAAATATTTTTCCTTTTTTCGTATCCACAAGGAGCATTTTTCCAGGATGCAAGCGTTCTTTTTTTACAATCTTCTCTGGCTCAATGGACAGAACACCTACTTCAGAAGACAGGATGAGATCTCCATCTGTTGTAATATAATACCTAGAAGGACGAAGACCATTTCGATCAAGTATTGCTCCCATAATTTCTCCATCGCTAAATAAAATAGAGGCTGGTCCATCCCACGGCTCCATCATAGTTGCATAATATTGATAAAAATCCCTCACTTCTTGAGAAAGTGTCTTATTATTCGCCCAAGGTTCTGGAATCGCAATCATAACCGCAAGGGGAAGGGGCATTCCACTCATTGTTAAAAATTCTAATGTATTATCAAGTCTTGCAGAATCCGAACCTTCTCCATTAATCACTGGAAGAATCTTATGGAACTGTCCAGATAATTTCTCTGATTCCATAGTTTCTTCTCTCGCACTCATCTTATCCACATTGCCTTTAATGGTATTAATCTCCCCATTATGAACGATAAAACGGTTTGGATGGGCTCTTTCCCAACTTGGATTTGTATTAGTGCTAAATCTTGAATGCACAAGAGCAATGGCACTTTTATACGCCTCATCTTGTAAATCTTTAAAAAAGGTTCGCAATTGCCCAACTAAAAACATTCCCTTATAAACAATGGTTCGACTGGATAGCGATGCAACATAGGTGTCTTCGTTGCTCTGCTCAAACACTCTTCTCACAATATAGAGTTTTCGATCAAAGTCGATTCCTTTTTCCACATTGTTAGGCTTTTCAATGAATGCTTGCATAATATATGGCATACAATCTCTTGCTTTTTTTCCAAGCACTTCTGGAACGGTTGGCACTGTTCTCCATCCGAGCAATTTCATACCTTCTTTTTCTACGATGACTTCAAACATTCTCTTAGCTTGGTTTCTTTTCCTTTCTTCTTGCGGAAAGAAAAACATTCCGATGCCATAGGTTCCTTCTGAACCTAAAAAGACGCCAAAGGGCTCACAGGTTTTCTTAAAAAAGTCGTGTGAAATCTGTAACAGAATTCCTACACCATCACCTGTTTTCCCTTCGGCGTCTTTGCCGGCTCTATGTTCTAAATTTTCTACAATTTTAAGGGCATTTGCCACCGTTTCATGGCTCTTTTTTCCCTCTATATTTACAACGGCTCCAATCCCACAGTTATCGTGTTCAAACTGACTGCAATAAAGCCCTTTTCGTTCCTCCATACGCATTTCCTTTTGGTTCATGCTATTCACCCTTTCTTCTATTGTCAAGATCCGGTATGTTTAAAGCGAACGAGCAATGCTAATAATCACCTTTCCTCGCACGCTTTTTTATAACCGGAGGATTTATCTGGATTTCTTCCAAGAATAAACTACTTTTTCTTGTTTGTAAATACCTAAATTTTATTTTTGGTGGTTTTATCTATTTTTTTTATATTTTAATGCCGATTTTACAAGCCCTTTGAACAATGGGTGTGGGCGGTTTGGTCTTGACTTAAATTCTGGATGGGCTTGTGTTGCAATAAAGAAATCTTCTCCTGTTAACTCTGCCATCTCCACAATTCTTCCATCTGGTGAAAGCCCTGATAATGTCAATCCATGCTGTTCTAATGGCTCTCGATATTCATTGTTCACCTCATATCGATGCCGATGTCTTTCTTCGATTTCCTTTGTTCCATAAATACTTTTTGCCTTGCTGTTCTCCTTTAGCACACATGGATAAGAACCTAGTCTTAACGTTCCTCCAAGATTTTCAACATTCACCTGATCTGGCATTAAAGCGATGACTGGGTGGGTTGTGGTTTCATCAAGCTCTATGCTATGTGCATCTTCATACCCTAATACATTTCTTGCGTATTCGACAATCATCAACTGCATTCCAAGACAGATTCCCAAGTATGGAATGTGATGAATCCTAGCATAGCGAATGGCTTCAATCTTTCCTTCCACTCCACGAGTTCCAAACCCTCCTGGAACTAAAATGCCATCCAGATGTCCCAATTTTTCTTCTGCATTTTCTCGTGTTATCTCTTCGGAATCAATCCATGCAATATGAACACGTGCCTGATTGGCGATTCCACCATGCTTTAACGCTTCTACTACGCTTAAATACGCATCATGCAGTTGAACATATTTTCCTACAAGACCGATGGTCACTTCTTCTTTTGACTGATGAAGTGCCATAACCATTTCCTTCCAATCCTTCAAATCTGGCTCTCTTTGTTCTAAGTGTAAGCAAGAAAGTACCACTTGTGCCAACTGTTCTTCCTCCATAGCAAGAGGTGCCTCATATAAATATTCCACATCGAGATTTTGAAGTACATGACTACTTTTCACATTGCAAAACAAAGCGATCTTCTCCCGAATCTCTTCTGAAATTGGATGTTCTGAACGACAAACTAAAATGTCTGGACTAATTCCCATCCCCTGCAATTCTTTTACGCTGGCTTGTGTTGGTTTTGTTTTCATCTCCCCAGATGCTTTTAAGTATGGAATCAGAGTCACATGAATTAAAATCGCATTGTCTTTTCCAACATCATGCTGAAATTGACGAATGGATTCTAAAAAAGGCTGACTTTCTATATCTCCCACCGTTCCACCAACTTCGATAATGGCTATTTTTTCTTCTTCTTGATTTTTTGCATGGTAAAAACGCTCTTTAATTTCATTGGTAATATGAGGAATCACTTGAACCGTCCCTCCAAAAAACTCCCCTCGACGCTCTTTTTGTAATACGGACCAATAGATTTTTCCTGTCGTCACATTGGAGTTGTAATCAAGGCTCTCGTCGATAAAGCGTTCATAATGCCCCAAATCCAAATCCGTTTCTGTACCATCATCCGTCACAAAAACCTCCCCATGCTGAATAGGATTCATCGTTCCTGGATCCACGTTGATGTAAGGATCAAATTTTTGCATTGTCACTTGATACCCGCGTGCTTTTAAAAGTCTTCCAAGGGATGCTGCGGTAATCCCTTTCCCTAATCCAGATACAACACCACCTGTTACAAATACATATTTTATTGCCATGACTTTACCTCCTATTCCAAACAGTATATTAATTTACATTTTTTTACATATCCTAAAAACACTGAACTAACATAAATTATCATTTCATTTTTTCTTATTCTTTCTATTTTATCTTTATCGCTTTATTTGGATTTTATTTTGTGGAATTGTTACTTGTTCTTTAAGAATATACCATTTCTTTGTTCTGAATTTTTAGATTCTTCTTTTTTGACTTTCATGAATTGCTTTTTCTCAACTCTTAAATTTATACACACTCTTTTTAAAAATTGCAACTTTTTTTTCAAAATTTTATTTTTTTTATTTTTTTACGAGAAGGCATTGACAATTTTAAAATACTGTGTATACTACTAACCATAAAGCAAAGGCGCTTCGGAAAAGTTTTCCGGGGCGCTTTTTCTCTTTTTACGCAAAAATAACAAGCCATGTAAAAGCATTGATACTCATATATGGCAACTGTCCGCCAACAATATTTTTACTAAGAAAGGATTTGAAAGGAGAGCTTTTTATGAACAAAAATATTCCAGAATTATATGGCAGTCTTGTCTTTAATGATAAGGTTATGAAAAATAAACTTCCAAAAGATGTGTACCAAGCACTGAAAAAAACAATTGAAAATGGCACTCATTTAGAACTTGATATTGCCAATGCAGTGGCTGTTGCCATGAAAGAATGGGCTGTGGAACAGGGTGCAACTCACTTTACCCACTGGTTTCAACCAATGACAGGAATCACAGCAGAAAAACATGATAGTTTTATCTCTCCAGTAGGCAATGGAGAAATCAATATGGATTTTTCAGGCAAAGAACTTGTAAAAGGCGAACCTGATGCTTCTAGCTTTCCTTCTGGCGGACTTCGTGCTACCTTTGAAGCAAGAGGCTATACGGCATGGGATCCAACATCTCCTGCTTTTATTAAAGATGGTACTTTGTGCATTCCAACTGCTTTTTGTTCTTATAGTGGGGAAGCACTTGATAAGAAAACACCTCTTTTGCGTTCCATGGAAACATTGAACAAAGAAGCGGTTCGTCTTTTACATATTCTTGGTAACAAAGAAGTTTCTCGTGTTATAACAACGGTCGGTTCAGAACAAGAATATTTTCTCATTGATAAAGAGCTTTATAAAAAACGTCGCGATCTTCTCTTTTGTGGACGCACTTTGTTAGGTGCTCCTGCTCCAAAAGGACAAGAAATGGATGATCATTATTTTGGCACATTAAAACCAAGAATATCCGCTTTTATGAAAGAACTTGATGAAGAACTTTGGAAACTCGGCATTCCAGCAAAAACAAAACACAATGAGGTTGCTCCCGCTCAACATGAATTAGCCCCTGTCTTTGAAACCACCAATGTAGCCGTTGATCACAATCAAATCACAATGGAACTGATGAAAAAAATAGCGGAACGTCATGGTCTTATCTGTCTTCTTCATGAAAAACCATTTACTGGAATCAATGGAAGCGGAAAACATAATAACTGGTCCCTTCAAACAGATACTGGTGTTAACTTATTAGAACCTGGAAAAACACCTTCTGAAAACATTCAATTCCTACTCTTTTTAACTGCTGTTATGAAAGCAGTGGACGATTATGCAGACTTGATGAGAATTTCCGTAGCAAGTGCTAGCAATGATCATCGTCTTGGTGCTAATGAAGCCCCACCAGCCATTGTTTCTATTTTCCTCGGCAGTGATTTAGAAAAGGTTTTAGATTCCATCGAAGGCGATCGCCGTTGTGATCGTACGGAACAAATTCCTATGGAAACCGGTGCAAAAGTCATTCCACATTTTATGAAAGATACAACGGATCGAAATCGAACTTCTCCATTCGCTTTTACAGGAAATAAATTTGAATTCCGTATGTTAGGATCTTCTTTTTCCGTATCTGGCCCCAACGTAATTTTAAATACAGCCGTTGCGGAAACGCTCTCCCAGTTCTCCGATCGTCTTTTAAATGTTGCACCAGAAGATATGGAACAAGCCGTTCATAATCTTTTAAAAGATACGATCCACAATCACAAAAGAATTATTTTTAACGGAAATGGCTACTCCGAGGAATGGATAAAAGAGGCAAAAAGGCGTGGACTTTACAATCTCGTTTCCACAAAAGATGCTCTACCTTATTTTATCCATGAGAAAAATATTCAACTCTTTACAAAACATGGCATTTTTACAAAAGAAGAAATCTACTCCCGCTACGAAATCTTACTAGAAAGCTATTGTAAAGTGATTATCATTGAAGCTAAAACATTGGAAGAAATGGTTCGCAAAGATTTTCTTCCAGCAGTTACCACTTATGTGTCAGAACTTTCAAAAGAGGCTCTTCAAAAGAAATCTCTTTCTTCTTCCATTTCAACTGCCTATGAAGAAGCACTGCTTACTTTGCTTTCAAACTCTGTCGATACCATTTATGACAATATTTTAAGCCTTCATAAGAATATCAAAGAAGCGGAAGATATATCCGACACACAAAAACAATCTGTATTCTGTCATGATGTTCTCCTTGCAAAAATGGAAGAAATCCGTAACCTTGTAGATGAGATGGAACCAAATATTCCAGATCGTATTTTACCTTATCCAACCTACGAAAAATTATTATTCTCTATATAAAGAAAACAAAGTGTGCGTTGCATACTGTTTACAAGCAGTGGTTTTTAAAAAGACCACTGCTTTTTATTCTCCTATTTGTTTGATTAGACAGACAATTTTTTTAATATTTCTTAAAAACCAGAAAATATATCCATTTTTTATATTTTGCATATTTAGTTTATCCATTCCTCCTAATCCTATATTTCCAATTATCTTTTTTTATAATTTATTCTTTTTTTAACATATTTTTTTGTATATATTTTTTATTTCTTTTCCTTTAAGCTATTTTTTTGTTGAACCAATCAACTTTTTTTATCATTTTTTCTCCCCTTTTTTGTTAGAAATATACGGTTTTAAAAATGAAACATACTTTACAAGATGAATATTTACAGGTAAGATTAACATGAATGCAAACTTGCGTTTCGCTATTTCAAACTGAATTATTATTCCTTTATAGATTAAGAAAGCGAGGATTAACTCATGAGTATGAATGATGTATCTATTTACGAAAGCGGTCTTAAAGAAGAATGTGGTGTATTTGGAATCTATGATCGAGATGGCAGTTCTGTTGCTCGATCCATTTATTATGGTTTATCAGCATTACAGCATAGAGGACAAGAGTCCTGCGGTATTGCAGTATCTGATACCAATGGCCCAAAAGGGATTGTAAAGGCTCATAAAGCACTTGGTCTTGTAAATGAAGTGTTTAAACCCGATACACTAGAGCCATTAAAAGGAAATATTGGCGTTGGTCATGTAAGGTATTCCACAACTGGTGCTGTCACCCATGAAAATGCCCAACCTTTAGTATTAAATTACATAAAAGGCACTTTGGCTCTCGCTCATAATGGAAATCTTGTCAACATGGCAGAACTTCGACATGAACTGGAATATACAGGTGCTATCTTTCATACAACCATTGATTCAGAAGTCATCGCTTATCATATCGCACGAAGTCGTGTGAAAACCCATTCTGTTGAAGAGGCGGTCTATGAAAGTGCTAAAAAACTTCTAGGAGCTTATAGCCTCGTTATTATGAGCCCTAGAAAATTAATTGGCGTACGAGATCCTTGGGGATTAAAGCCTCTTTGTCTTGGAAAACGTGGCAATTCTTATATTCTAGCATCAGAAAGCTGTGCCTTAACCGCCATTGATGCTGAATTTATTCGAGATATTGAACCCGGAGAAATTATCACCATTACACCAACTGAAATTTATTCTGATTATCGCTTGGCAGAACAACATACTGGTAGACAAGCCCGCTGTATTTTTGAATACATCTATTTTGCCCGTCTTGATAGCAAGTTAGATGGATATAGCGTTTATGATGCCCGCATTCGTGCTGGTTCCGCTCTTGCTCATTCTTATCCAGTGGATGCGGATTTGGTTGTTGGAGTGCCAGATTCTGGACTCTGTGCTGCACAAGGATATGCCATGGCATCCAACATTCCCTTTGCCATCGCCTTTCATAAAAATAGCTATATGGGACGTACCTTTATTAAACCAACACAGGAAGAACGAGAATCCGCAGTGAAATTAAAACTGAGTATTTTAGAACCTGTGGTGCGAGGGAAACGCATTATTCTCGTCGATGATTCCATTGTTCGTGGTACTACAATTAAGAATCTAATTACAATGTTAAAACGAGCAGGAGCTTTGGAAGTCCACGTTCGGATTAGCTCCCCTCCATTCCTTCATCCATGTTACTTTGGAACGGATGTGCCTTCTAACAAACAATTGATTGCCCATTCCATGTCACCAGAAGAAATCTGTTCTGACATCGGTGCCAACTCTCTTGGATATATGAGAATTGAAGATTTGCAAACCATGGTTCCTAATTTACCAATTTGCACCGCTTGCTTTAATGCGGATTATCCTATGGATATATCAAACGCCAACCCATCAGAAGAAAAATGTTAAGTATAAGATAAAAAGAAGCTCCCCTCACCAATTATTGTGAGGGGAGCTTCTTTATGATAAGAAACCATCTCTTTTAACAGTTGAGTATGAACTTTTCTACTACCTTTGCTACCCCATCTTCATCGTTAGAAGATGTGATATAATCTGCATATTGCTTTACAAGATTTTGTGCATTTTCCATCGCAACTCCAAGCCCTGCATATTGGATCATCGAAAGATCATTGAACCCATCTCCACAGGCGATCATTTCCTCTCTCTTAATTCCCGTACATTCAAGTAGACGTTCTAAAGAAGTAGCCTTATCAATTCCCTTTGGCATAATTTCCAAGAAATATGGTTCAGAACGATAAACAGAGAGCAATTCATGGGTTGCTTCTTGAATCTTTGACTCTACACTTGCCATATATTCTCCCTCTCCAACCATGAGAATTTTAGGAATTGGAAACGTAATCGTTTCCTTTGGACTTTCCATAGCACGAACTGGCATTTTATTAATCTTAGATTCAATCTTCACATAAGGACTGTTTCCATTACTAGCTAAAATGTCTTCCTCTTTATAGGTTAAAAAATCCACCTGATACTTGTCTGCTAAATCAATGAGCGTTGGAATCAACTCTGCTGGAAGTGTCCGTTGAAAGACAACTTCTTTTGTTTGACAATTAATAATTTTTGCCCCGTTAAATGATAAGATATAACTTCCATATCGTTCTAGCTCTAATTCTTTTGCCAATGGAACAATTCCATATGTCGGTCTTCCAGATGCTAAAACCACTTTTACTCCCTGCTCTTGTGCCGTAAAGAGAGCCTTTTTTGTTCGCTCTGTAATTATTTTTTCCGAATTTGTAAGCGTTCCATCTAAATCAAGAACGATCATCCGATACGACATCATAAATCCTCCTATTATTTATCTTTTTACTTTAAGAAAAAAACGGCATGATAATCGTTGTACCACACGCAACCATCTATCAATGCCGTCTTTTTTACATGGAAGGCATAAGTCAAGCAAAACTGCTTGGTGCCATCATTTTTATTTCAAATCTTTCTCTTCTGGTTTCATACCAGTCTGTTTTCGCACAAACTCTTCCCAGCTCTCTCCTTCTTTTGGAACAGACTTTCCTGTTTCATCAAAAGTATGATCCATTTGCACCCACTCTTTTTCCTGTGAACTCTGTTCTTCAGCGGATACAAAAGGCTTATCCTCTTTCGAATCTGTGTTCTCATCCATAGGCTCACTCTCTTCTTCTACGGATACCACTTCTTCCTTTTCCAATGAAACTGGGTTCTTTTCAAGACTTACTTTCTCCTCTATTCCATTGATTCGGTTAAAGATTTCCATAAACTCTTTTCCTGTAATGGTTTCTTTTTCAATGAGGAACGCAGCAATTTCATCCAACGCTTCTTTATTATCTTCCATGATCTTTAATGCCTTATCATAGGCATCTTTTAGCATATTGCGAACCTCTTCATCAATTCCTGCTGCTGTCATATCAGAACAATTAAGAACTGCTCTTCCATCAAGGTAGCGATTTTGTACGGATTCCAATCCCATCAGACCATATTTTTCAGACATACCATATTGTGTTACCATAGCTCTTGCAATGGAAGTTGCTCGTTCAATATCGTTGGCAGCCCCTGTTGTAACGGAATGAAACTTTGTTTCTTCCGCTGCACGACCACCAAAAAATGTCACAAGTTCATTCAGCATTTGATCTTTACTCATCAAATATCGCTCTTCTTCTGGCACTTGTAATGTATATCCAAGTGCTCCCATTGTTCTTGGAACAATGGTGATCTTTTGTACTGGTTCTGTATGCTTTTGCACTGCGATACAAAGTGCATGACCGACTTCGTGATATGCCACAATCTTCTTTTCTTCTTTATTTAAAATGCGGTCTTTTTTCTCTTTTCCTGCAATTACCACTTCCACCGCTTCAAATAAATCTTTTTGTGACACATACTCTCTACCATCCTTTACAGCGGCAAGAGCTGCTTCGTTGACCATATTGGCGAGATCAGAACCAACGGCTCCTGAAGTAGCTAACGCGATAGCATCTAAGTCAACCGTTTCATCCATCTTCACATCTTTTGAATGCACTTTTAACGTTTCAATACGTCCTTTTAAATCAGGTTTTTCTACAATTACCCGTCGATCAAAACGTCCTGGACGAAGAAGAGCTTTATCAAGCACTTCTGGTCGGTTGGTTGCCGCTAGAATAATAATTCCTTTTGATGTATCAAATCCATCCATTTCAGCAAGAAGCTGATTGAGAGTCTGCTCTCTTTCATCATTTCCACCACCATAGTGGCTATCACGACTTTTACCGATAGCATCGATTTCGTCAATAAAAATAATACATGGTGCCATACTTTGTGCTTGTTTAAATAAGTCACGCACACGAGAAGCTCCAACTCCAACAAACATCTCAACGAATCCAGAACCCGATAAAGAGAAGAATGGAACATTGGCTTCTCCTGCCACCGCTTTTGCCAACAATGTCTTTCCAGTTCCTGGTGGACCTACTAACAATGCTCCTTTTGGAAGTTTTGCTCCAATCTTTAAATAACGCCCTGGATTATGAAGAAAATCGACCATTTCTCGCAGAGATTCCTTTGCCTCGTCCTGTCCTGCTACATCCGCAAATGTTACACCAGTTTTTTCTTCTACATATACTTTGGCATTGCTCTTTCCAACACTGCCCATAAGCCCCCCGCCATTTTTTGTCATCATTCTCATACCAAAGAATAAGACACCATAAATTAAAATGAGCGGAACAACCCAACTTGCAATTGTTGTAATAATACCAGAAGTATTATTCTTTTCTTCTGTTTCATACGTAAATTCTGTATTATTTTTCTTTGCGACCTCTTTTGCTTCTTCTAGTCGCTTTCCAAGATCATCATCTGGGAAATAAATAACTTTGTACATTACTTTGTTCACTGGATTCGTCTGTTCTCTTGGCTCCACCATGAAATAATTCTGTACATTTCCAGAAGTTAATGTAACTTTTTGAATCTCTCCATTCTCTAACATATCCATAAATTGGCTATATGGAATGACCGTCTGCTGTGGTCTTGTTGCTCGTTCCATAACACTCTGTAATAGAATGGTAAATAATACTGCTAATAAAAGTATGACAATAAAAGGCTTTTTATTTGTCATATTACGCTTTGGATCTTGATTATCATTTTCTGCCAAAAGGTACACCTCCCTTTTTTTTATTTTATCCTTATAGTTAGGATTTGCCAAAAAGGCATATAAAACCATTATAGGAAAAACTGCTTAATAAATCAATACAAGAGATATAAAAACTATATAAAATCTTTATTCCTTTGTTTTTCCTATCCTCTCTTCTTTGATTCTTCCCTTTTATATAAGGAAAGAACTCAAAAAATTTTTATCCTTTTCTTGTTGCTATCAAAATCATAATTCTTTATAATGAATAGTAAACAACGATGAGAAACACACTTTGCGAGTTTCTCTGATTCGCAAGCAGTGGTCATATAAAATCATAAACACTCTTGCATAACTTATTGATTTCACGCAAATGAAGGAGGATTTTCACTTGAAAAAATTATTAGTTGTTATCGATATGCAAACGGACTTCACAACGGGGGCTCTTGGAACAAAAGAAGCTGTTTTAATCCTCCCATCTGTTAAACAAAAAATTGAACACTATCAAAAAGACGGAAATCCTATCGTCTTTACAAAGGATACCCATCAAACCAATTATTTAACAACTCAAGAAGGAAAAAATCTCCCTGTTTCTCACTGCATGGAAGGAAGTAAAGGTTGGGAACTCGATCCTATCATCGCTCCTCTTGCCTTAGATGCTCCTTGCTTTTGCAAACCATCTTTTGGAAGTATTGAACTTGGTTCTTATGTAAAAGAAGGAAATTTTGATCAGGTAGAACTCATCGGACTTTGTACCGATATTTGTGTCATTTCAAACGCTATGATCATCAAAGCATTTTCTCCTGAAACAAGCATTATCGTGGATGCTTCTTGTTGTGCTGGCGTAACACCAAAAAGTCACCAGACAGCGTTAGAGGCGATGAAAATGTGCCAAATCCAAATAATAAACGAATAATTTCTATCTTTCATTTTCCCTAGCTCTCTAGTCTTTTGCAAAAGCAGAGAGCTTTTCGTTTAACTTTTTATAAACAGGAATCATATCCTTATCACATTCATTCACTTTTTCATAAACCTCTTCCAATGGCACCCACATTGCCCCTTTATTTTCATCCTCTTTATGATGAAGTGGTTCTTTTTCATCAGCCATACAAAAAAAAGTCGCATTCAAATGCACATGACTACTCACAAATTTTCCTCGCTTTTTATGAGGGGGAACTGGCAAAATATCCAGTGCCATAAGTTCCTTTGAAAGGGGACGAATAGACGTAAGTCCTGTTTCTTCTCTTCCTTCTTTTACCGCCACTTCTAATAAATCCTCTTCTCCATCACAGTGACCACCACACCAGCCCCATGAATCATAGATTCTATGATAAATTAGAAGCACTTTCGTAAAATCTTCATTGACAATCCAAGGGGATGATGTCATATGTGCAAACGCATTCTCTCTAGTTAAAATGTTATCAAATAATCGAATATAATCAAGCATCACTTTTTGATCCTGTATTTCTTGTTCTCCCATAGGCTGATAATCTTCTATTACTTTATATAATTGCTGTATCATGCGTATTCCTTTCCTAATATACAAAAAGGGTTGTACATCTTTGCACAACCCTATATGATTCCTTTTATAGACTTTCTAACACGTTTGCTATTTCATCTGTCCAAGTTTCTTCAAAGAACTCAATCGTTCCTTCATCAATCATATCCGCAACTCTTGGATCGATTGGAATTTTTGCCAATACTGGAAGACCATATTGTTCTGCAATTTCATGAATGTGACTCTTACCAAAGATTTCGATTTTTTTGCCACAATCTGGACATGCGATATAGCTCATATTTTCCACTAAACCGAGAATTGGAATTTCCATTTTTTGTGCCATTTTTACCGCTTTTGCAACAATCATGGATACCAATTCCTGTGGAGATGCCACAATAATAATTCCATCCAATGGAAGGGATTGGAATACTGTCAATGGAACATCCCCTGTTCCCGGAGGCATATCTACGAACATATAGTCAATGTCTTTCCAAATGGTTTCACTCCAAAATTGTTTGATCACTCCTGCAATCACAGGTCCTCTCCAAATAACTGGATCCGTTTCATCTGGCAGAATTAAATTGGTTGAAATAATATCAATGCCTGTCGGTGTTGTTGTTGGAATCATAATTCCTTCTCTTGTTGCCATCAATGGATCATGAAGTCCAAACGCTTTTGGAATGGATGGTCCTGTAATATCTCCATCTAAAATTCCAACTTTATGTTTACGATAATTCATTTTTACAGCCATAAGAGAAGTTACTAGGGATTTACCAACTCCACCTTTTCCGCTTACAATACCAATTACTTTTTTTACTTTACTTTGTGGATGAAGTGGTACTAAAAATTGGCTTTTATCCATTTTTCGTTCCCCACAATTTGATTGACAACTTCCACAATCATGGTTACAATTTTCGCTCATTGATTTTCTCCTTTCTTTTGTTCTCAAACGTTTCTATATAGAGATCTGTTGAGATTTAGAATCCATCTTTTTCTACTGGATTATACCACATTCTGAACTAAATGTATATAGTCTGCCAACTCTACTACCATCCACATAAAACAGAGCATTCATATCATAGATAAGCAAGAAAAACAATAAGAAACTAAGAAATATTCACAAATGTTTTATAAAACGGTTCTCTTTTGTTTCCCTTCTTCACAAAACACAAAATTTTTATAGTAATGCACATATTTTTCGTATTATCTTCCATAATAACATATTACAATAATCTAGTTATGAGAAAAACTAAAACGATGAGAAACACATTTTACTAGTTTCTCCCACAAATCATATTTCGTAACTTTCTTAGTTTTTAGGAGATAAGAGAAAGCATTACTGTTTTTTTCATTCTTTACACAGGTAATAGGAGGATATATCAAATGGGTAGAATTGTTGATTTAACAGCAAAACCTTACAATCTGTCAGAAGAACAGATTAATTGGGTAGAAAACACACTTTCCAATATGACAGCAGAAGAAAAAGTAGGACAGTTATTCACAAACCTCTTTTTCTTTGGAAAAGACGAATTCAGTGGAAATGACTTAACAAATAAACAGATTCTTGAAAAGTATCACATCGGTGGTGCTCGTTTCCACGGTGGAGAAGCAAAACAAATTCAGGAATTATTAAATCAGTTACAAACAGATTCTAAAATTCCTCTCTTAATCGCTGCAAACTGCGATTCAGGCGGAAACGGTGCTTGCTCAAATGGTACTTATATCGCATCTGGTGCTCAGTGTGAAGCTGCCAAAGACACAAGCGTTGCTTTCAATGCTGGTTTAGTATCTGCACGTGAAGCAAGTGCTCTTGGTGTTAACGTAAACTTTGATCCATGTGTTGATATTTTATACAACTGGAGAAATACAATCGTTAATACTCGTGCTTATGGTACAAACGCTGACGATGTTATCAAATATACAAGTGCATTTATTGAAGGATTCCGCTCTGAAAGAGATATGATCACTTGTATCAAACACTTCCCTGGTGATGGAACAGAAGAACGTGACCAACACTTAGTTTTAGGTGTAAACGAACTTTCTCCTGAAGAATGGGACAACTCTTTTGGTCGTGTGTACTCTACACACATTGAAAATGGTGTAGAAATGATCATGGCTGGTCACATCGCACTTCCAGAATACCAGAAAAAATTAAATCCATCTTTAGAAGATAAAGACATTTTACCTGCTACATTAGCAGAAGAATTAATCCAAGGTCTTTTAAAAGATCAATTAGGATTCAACGGTATGGTTATTACAGATGCTTCTCATATGTTAGGTATGACATCTGCAATGCGTCGTGAAGACTATGTTCCTGCTGCTATTGCTGCTGGTTGCGATATGTTCTTATTCTTCAACGATTTAGATGAAGACTACAACTTCATGTTAAATGGATACAAAAAAGGTGTCATTACAGAAGAACGTATGAATGACGCTGTTAGAAGAGTTTTAGGTTTAAAAGCAAAATTAAACCTTCATAAGAAAAAAGAAGAAGGCACTCTTTTAAAAGATGAAAAAGAATTAGAAATCATCGGATGTGAAGAACATTTAAAAATGCGTGCTGACGCAGCTGATAAAGGTATCACATTAGTTAAAAATACATTAAATCAGCTTCCAATCCGTCCAGAAACTCATAAAAAAATCCGTCTTTACTACTTAGAAGGAGAAACAAACGGAATTATGGCATCTTCTTCCGCTTTAGAAGGATTTAAAGCAGAACTTGAAAGTCGTGGTTTTGAAGTTTCTATCAATGACGGAAGCACACGTGTTAAAGGACGTACAGATAAATATCGTGAAGAAGTTGACGCTGCAATCGTTATCGCTAACGTTGTTGGATACGGTGCAGAAAACAACTACCGTGTAAAATGGAAAACAGCTATGAGTAGCGATTGCCCATGGTATGTATGGGAAGTTCCAACTTTTGCAGTTTCTTTAAACTACACAACACATTTACATGACTTAACAATGGTAAAAGGTTATATCAACGCTTACCACAACAATCCAGAAACAATCAAACAGGTTGTTGATAAACTCATGGGTGAATCTGAGTTCAAAGGAAGCTACAACGATTTAGTTTGGGCAAATAAATGGCAGGCTAGACTGTAAAAAGTATAAAAAAAGGAATCCAAGCTTTGAAAGAATGGATTTCTTTTTTTTATCTTTTCGTAGTTTTGTCCCTATATTTCTTCACATATTCCCTTGGCGTCATCCCAGTAAACTTACGAAACACTGCCGAAAAATAACTTGGATCATCAAATCCTATTAAAAATGCAATGTCGGTAATGGAATGATCCGTCCTTTTAAACAATTCTTTTGCCTCTTTTACTCTTCTTCGATTAATAAACTCCGTAACCGTAAAACCTGTTTCTTTTTTAAATTTTTTTGACAAATGAGATGGAGTGACATTGATCTTATTGGCAATTCGCTGTAACGAAATCTCCCTCTCAAAATAAAGATTGATGTAATCAACTGCCTGTTTTACTAAAAGACTATATCCATGTGTGGACACTGCTTTCACTAAGTTACAGTATTCAATGGTCATTGTAATATGCAGTTTTTCAAGCTCTTTAATACTGTTTGCCTTTTCAATTAAAATTGCAAATTTATCCGAACTCCTATGAAGATAGACAGGATGCACTCCACCTTGTTTTGCAGCAATCCGCAACATAGTATTATAAGTAAAAGCCAAATTTTTATTCACACGCACTAAATTATCTGGCATTCGATGAGCAGCATCAAAATAAAAGGTGCTTAAAATATCAAGAGCCTCTTTTGCTCTCCCTTTACGCACTTCTTCCATGATCTTATTTTCAATCTGAAATCTGGCTTCTACCTCAGAATAGGAATTTTCATCTTCCCATAACGGTTCAGAAACTCCATGTTCTACCATCTGATCTTGATAATAAACGACTTCTACATCCTCAAACTTTGTCATCGCCATATTGCTTATAAAGTAGCCAATCTTTTTTGATAGATTCATATTTAAAATAGGAATCATCGTACAGTACTGTCGAATTTCAAACTGATAATTTCCAGATAGATGGTTATGCTTTAAAATATCATAAATAAAAATATCATTTGGAACCATGGATAAAAATGGTCCAAACACAAAAGCACCTGCGTAAACTCCTTGTTCCCAAAGTCCAACTCCGATATAATTCAGTTGAAAACTATCCGTATAATAAAAATATTGGGACGATTTGTTCTCTTTAAAATAGTGATAAATATAGGAACTGACCTGTGCTTTTGCATCCTTTAACATGGCTGGCATTTCAGAATAATATAACTGCAAGGACAGTTCACTTTCTGGATCTATGAATTGGACATCCATTTTCAACGTATGATAAATGAAAAAACATATATCATAAATTTTCTTTTTAAGACTTGATTTTCTTTTCTCCATCGTAATTTCTTATTTCTCCTTGTGTTCCTCCTATTCCCTCCTAAAAGTGCTTTTCACTATCCTCTCATTCTACTTTGTTCTAGTTGATGTTGATAGAGATACTTCTCTTTTGTAGCAAGCCCACCTCGAATATGCCTTTCCGATTTGTTAATGTCAAGCACTTCTCTTGCTTTTTGTGCCAAAGGCTTGTTAATCTGCACAAGTCGCTCTGTCACATCATTGTTCTCTATAATATAATTCGCAATCTCCACTGCTCGCTCTTCAATATACTCCTTCAAAATTGATCCTCTGACTGTTTTTTTACAGTGTATGCAGAGGAAGAAGGAAATAGACTACATGCAAAATACTTTCCTTAGAAAATTTATTGTCTACATATTTTTGTTCTTTATTATTTACAATGCATATTCATCATCTCTCTTACCACATAAAACCTAATTTTGACAATCTTTTATTCACTGTGTTATCAAATATTATTGGTATTATATAAATTTCTAAGCAATCATTAATATCCTTTTTTAGAAATTATAAAATTACTCTTATCTGATCTTTATTCTTTCTAATACCTCTTAGGGTTGACTATCTTATATAATTCATGATTTTTTGTTACTAAACCATTATCATTTAAATAATAACTATAACTAAATTCACTTCTCCCAGGAAAATCTCTTCCAAATCCCCCTAATATTTTTTGCTTTTCGCCTAATATAGTCCATACAATATCTAATTCATTCTTCTCTAAAAAATCATTTAAAAACTGTTTATTTATATATATTGTATTATTTTGCCCATTATAGATAACTGTTTTACCATCCGAATCATAACCAAAAGCACTATTCCATGATAATTTCATTTTCTCAAATAGATACTTAGCTGGAAACATATATGAACTTGTCTTTTCTACACAAAATGGTGAATCTTTTTCTGATATATAATCATTTACAGTTGTAATCAGATAACAAGGCGCTGGTGATTCTTGCCAAAAACTTTGCTCCTCTTCTTGTCCCAAATAATTTACCATAGTAGGACTCCATGGATATTCACCAACGCAACATTCATACAATTGGTTATAACCTTCTGGCATCCAACGTCCTTCAAAATCTTTTTCCTTAAACCAATTCAATAATTCTTTTTTCTTATCCTTTTTAAAAAAATATGTTCTTATCTGAATCCATATCTCACGAAATGATTTTTCTTCCAAATCCTTTGAAGATAAATAACCTTGAAGAATGTAATACTCTTCTCCTCGGATATAGATAAACATATTTAATAAATATTTTTCAATATCGTTATTTTTAAACCAATTTACATCCTCCCATTTTTTATACCTATAAAATGGATATTCAAACTTTATACCTTCAAACTCATTTTTCTGAGATAAAATTGTTAAATCAATATCTCTAAAGGAATTTCCTTGTTCAGGCTGAATAATTTCTATATCATTATATCTAAATCTTGGTAAATATTTATAATTATCATAAATATTCCCTATTTCTCGATATAAATATATTTTTTGGTATTTTTTTCCAATTCGCTCAACTTGTTCATCTCTACTTCTTAAAGACCCATAAGTATAATCAATATAGCTATCATATTTTTCACATGATGCATACCCACTTCTTATCATATCTTCAAAAATCATTAACCCAACATCTTTTTTACTAGTTCCATAATTTTCAATATCTGATGGAATAGTATATATAGCAAAATCACTATTTTGGCAATTCCAATACAAACGAGGATATTTTTCACTCCATTTTAAGACCCATTCTTTATTTGGTTTATGTATTTCACTTTTATATGGTGGGCGAATTAGTTCCATCTCTTCTTCCGCATACCACCCTTGATAAAGTGCAAATTCAAAAATGTTCCTTAAATAATCACGTATCAAAACATTTTGTGGCCAAATTTTTTTTTGAATAATTTCATTTTTTATATATTCTATGACAGAAATTACATATTTTTTTTCTCTTAATAAAATAAGCGCCGAATAAATTGCTTGCCATATTCTCTCATGAATATAATCATCATCTACATTATCAAACATTGTAAGAATAGTAATCATGTCTTGTGGATATAATTTAAATAAATTTGTCAAACCTTTACTTGCTTTATCTCTTAATTTTATATCATTAGAACCTGTTCCCCAACATAAAATAATTTTCCATAGCAAAATACTTTCTTCTGAAATATTCTTTTTGTTCAGAAATATTGCACGTTCACATATATCTGATAGAATCTTAATTTGATCATATTGTTTTAACAAAAAGAAACTTAAAATGAAGTCTCTCTTATAATTGTTCATCTTCTTTAACTTATCATGAATATAATACCCATTAACTCCACATCTTATTTTTGTAGAAACAGATAACAATCCTAATATTACTTGACGCATATCAGCTTCTAGCCCTGAGGAAAATAATTCTTCAATTATATTAATTGACTCATCATTCATCTCATTTTCACTCCTCCAATATAATCCACTTATAAATGATTCTACAGCTTCCCCATGTATTTTATCTCCAATTACATGTATAAATTCTCTTTGATTATGTTTAAAATATTCTATCTGAATCATCTCTAGAGTGCCAAGTGTAATCTTCCTCTCTTCTACAGCTTTAATAATTTCTTCAACTTTTGTATTCATATATTTTTTGGAATACAAATATTCATAAAATTTTTGGTAAGCAAATGCTATTTGCATTCCATCGTTATCCAATTCTCTTAAAATATTTTCAGATATTAACAATTTAATAAATCCCGCAGTTTTATCTTTAATATCAAATTCATTCAACATATTTGAAATAATTTCTCTCAAATTTTTCCAAGAAATACTATATTGATCATTATCTGTCATGTATTGTACAATCTTATCTAATGCTAACATCACAACTTGATCTCTTACTGAAAAATACTCTGCATATTTTTTAGTAATAGTTTTATTCTTGATATTAAAAAAATCATTCATTAAAGTTTGAATATCATCAATAACAACGGTTTTATCTTCTTTGGTCTGAGCTATTTCACACAACATCTTTAAGAATAATGGATTCATAAATTCTGGAATATAGATTGTATTATAGTTAATATTCACTCCATAAAATTCACAAAATTTTCCTAATGCTTCAACTTCTATCTCATCAAATCCACTGTGCACTAATTGGAACATATTATTTATTTTATCCACTTCAAGATACTCTTTTAAATATAAACTTCGACAACTAACTATTATTTTCAAGTTAGAATACGGCTCTATCTTTGCAAGCAGTAATGGTAAATTATTATTCCAGTATGTATTATTTGTAACCTCATTAATAGCATCTATGCATACTGGAACATAAATATTATTCTTATTACCATATTCATTTAACCAAGCAAATAATTTTTCTATTGATTCTTCTTTTTTAAATCTGTTCATAATGACAGAATCAGGTGTCTCATTAGTATTAAACATTTCACCTAAAAGTAAGATTGCTGGTATTCCACATTCCAGATATCCTCTTACAATATCACATAATAAATGAGTTTTTCCTACTCCTCCCTGTCCTGTAATTAAAATTGCCTGATTATTTATTTCCTTCAAAAAATTTATATCCAATAACCGAATAATCTCTGAGAATATGTTAATTGCGTCTTTAAGCTCATCTAAATATTGTGCTGGGAATACACACATATATGAAGCCATAAAACCTCTCCAGCTTTTATTATTATATGTTCCATCCCCATGTTTTTTCTCAAATCTATTCTTTTCTATTTCAAAAATTTCCCTAAGATTTTTTTCAAACTGTTTCATTCTCATAACAATTTTTTGTAGGTTTTTTTCATTTTGGTATATACTACCAATCATAATAGTATCATTTTGTAATTCATCTATGATATAATAAACTTCTTGCTTATTTGCTTCTAATATTAAACATTCTTCATTATCATATTTATTAAACTCATTAAGTTTCTTTATACACTCCTTAGTTCTTTCAATTATAATACGTACTCTTTCTAAAATACCATCTTTTTTTAACATAAAACTTAAACTATTAAATGTTCCTGTTTTTATATTAAGTTCCTTATTATACCTTGGCCCTGCTACTGAAATTATTTCTCTTACTTTTTTCTCTAAATCATGAAAATCGAATATATCTTTCATTAGATAAGAATATAATTCTCTTTTTTTTATATCAATATCTTCACAACCTAATTTCTCTATAATATATTTTATTGGCAAAGCTTCTATTCTTTCACTATCTATTTGTTTTGTAACAATACCCACTATATTATCTGATATTATTACTGGTGAACCTGAAATACCTTCATAACTTTGTAATTGATTCTCTTTTCTAACATAAATCATTAGTTCATCATCTTTTTCTTTTATAATGTTTCCTAATAATTCTATTTTTTCTTTTATAACCTTTGGATACCCAAGGATATTACACTCAAAATTAGTAATATTATTATCCGGTTCAACTAAAACTTGTATCTCTTTTTCACAAATAACTTCATTCAATCTAATAAATACACAATCTATTCCTTTTTCAATAGCTTCTAACAAATTTATCGTTTGACCAACTATTATATCATTTTCTGAAATCCGAAAAATAATTTCTTTTTCTTCTAATATTTCTTCCAATAATTCATCTGCTGTTATTACATTATGTTTAACAGTCATGACTACATCTGAAGAAATAAGAAAACCCGTCCCCATAATTTTCTTCTGTTTCAATATTTGACCAATTATTATTTTTTTCATTCAAATATCCTTTCTATTATATGATTTCCATTTCCCATAATAATTTCATAGTTATATTTTTCTTTCCATTCATTTTTATTAAGAAATTGAGCTTTACTAATTGGATAATTAAAAATTAATTTTTTATGTCTAGAATCATTACAAATAATCGTAGCCAACACTTCAAGATCTGGATGTCCAAATCTTTCACTATTAGTTAAACAATAATATTCATCGGCACTATACCGTTTAATAAAGTCAAGAGAAATATTATAACGACTTCCGTGATGAGGAAGTTTTATTGCTGCAAATCTATAATTATATCCAACTGCTTTTTTTATATTATTAAGTATACTTTCATCAATAATTGAATCACCTAAAAATAAATACTTTTTATCCTTATATTCAAGGATAAAAGAGATGGAACTTCCATTTGTTTCAGAATTATCAACTACATCTAAATTTCCCATATATTTTTCTAATTCTTCAACTTGATTAACTAAAATTTTCTCATTTGCATAAAACAATTTAATAGTTTCTAACTGGTACTCAAAAGCTTCTGTTAATTTAATTTTATTTGATATGCGAAAACAATAATTCCTATGAATCATTTCTTTTTTCCAAACGTTTTCTACTCTTTCTAAATTTTCTTTTGAAGGTCCAAGAATTCTGATAAATATACCTCTTTCCAATTTTATGACATCCGAGATATGTTCTGTTGATAAAGCTTTCCCTCCTACAACTTTATTCAGTGGAATTTTCTTATCTTCTATTAACACCCCTAATGACATTCCTTCATTAATTCCAATCTCTTTCTCTTCATTAGAAATTACTCCCTTAGAAATGATTTCATCTAAAATCTTATTATCTCTAGTTGAATATTCATTTTCTGGTAATGAATAATACTTACTATTCACTGTTTGTAGTAAACCATTGTACCATATATTTTTAATAAATTTTTCATCTTCATTTTTTAAAATTTCTATCAATCCGCCAATATGATCATAATCCATATGAGTACATATCATTAAATTTAAACTCTGTCCAACCTCTTTAAAATGTTGTATCTCTGTCTTTATAAAATTTTGATATGTCTTTTTTGTCCCACCATCAATTAAGATGTTACAAGTTTTATCTTCACAAACTGAAATCCACAAGCAATCCCCATATTCTGCTGGAACCAATTTTATATTTAACATTCTACATTTATTCTCCTTCACATTATCAGATAATCTTAAAAACTTTTTTCTCAGTATAGCCAAGCTTTTTATATTTAATTCTTATATAATCACTAACTATGTTTTTCTTGTTCTTTTTTAATCTATATTAAAATAAAATATTTTCCAATTGTATACTACAAATCAAAAAAACAAAGAATCATACAAAAAATTATAATAATTTCTTTACTACAAACAAAATATTAATGATATTAATTGAATCTATATTCTTATCACGAATATTAATGTGCATCTTTATATATTCACTTATTTATAGTTGTATATTATAATACCTCTTACTTCTTTAACTATAAAAATCTCTTCTGTTCTTCCTCTGTCAAATATTTCGCCAATTCCTCTACTAACTCATATACTTTCGTTCCTGGTGCAATACTTGAACTCAATCTCCCCTTATTATCATTTATAATTCTTTTGGCATATCGAATTGCTAATTTAGGATTTCCTTCTTTCATTAAGATATCAAAAAGTGTATTCATATTTTTTTGGTATTTTCCTAATTTTAATTCTAAAAATTTATCATTTAAAAATTTAATATATTCACTTCGATGATTATTTGATGTGTAATTTGCAAAATGAAGAATAAACCAAAATTCGATACACTCATTGCTCCAAGCAGAGTGATATTGTATATCCTCATTTTCTTTATTCAAATTCTCCATTCGTTTTTCCACACCATCGAAATGTTCTGCTGGAAAACTATCTTTATCATAGACACACCAAATCTGTCCTTTTCTTATTTTATTCTTTCTGACATATTCTTCTGCTTTTTCTAACACTCGCAATGTTTCTGCTGCACAAGGCTCGATCTCAATTAACACTAAGTCTTTATAAATTGGATTATATTCAATCAGTTTTTTAAATCCTAAAAAATAATTTGGTTCTGTCCTCTCCCCTTCACAAAATATATAATACTGATATTCTTTTGTTTCTAAATACTCTTGCCGACGTTTCTTTTTCCACTTTTCCATTCCTGCTTTTTTAGGCACGAACTTCACCCCAATCTATAATCTTACGAAGATATGGATCTGCCCCATATTTTCCTTCCAAATACTGTTTATCAAATTTTGCATCTTTTCGTACAGATTCCCCTTTTTTGTTTTTAAACTCCACTAAAGAATATAACTTTGAATTTTCTTGATTTCCCTTTGCTACAAACCAAATTTCATCTCTTCTAAATATCTCACTATTCATTGTAGATAAGTCATGCGATGTAAAAATCAACTGTGCTTTATTTCTATTGATTGTCCTATCATTAAACAACATAATAATATATTTTAACAACACAGGGTGTATTTTCGCATCTAATTCATCAATTACTAATGTTGTTCCTGTCACAAGACTATTTGCAATAAATGGAAGTAATCCAAATATTTTCATTGTTCCACTCGATTCTTCTGATAGGGATAATTCTATACTCTCTCCATTCACAATATGTTTTGTAAACACTTCAATCCTATCATCATCTTTTTCTTCTACACGAAAATCTTCAATATCCAAATCCATTTCTTTAATCAGATCTAATACTAGCTGCTTTACTTCTCCAGAGTTCGCAATCGCTGTGCGAAGTTCCTGTATTGGATTTCCATAATTTAAAAAGTCAATCGAATTTTCAAACCAATCTAATACTTCTTTGATTAATGGATTTTTCTTATACATAATTCCTAAATAAGATAGTAATGGTAAAGTAGGCGATAATTCATCACTAATTTTAAATTTTCCAAATACTCCCTTTAAGATCAACTCTTCTCCTATTTCTCTTTGAAAGAGAGCAGATCTCCTTCCTGTCTCCATTTTAATCCTATCTAAACTTTCAAATATAATCTCTTCTTCCTTTACGTGTAAAATATAACGATATTCTGATTGCTCTGTTCTAAAAAATACTTCAAATTCTGTCGGTTCATTCCTACTCTCTTCTGAAAATAAAAATGGTGTCACTGGTATCTTTTTTGCCTTATAGCTACAATCTTCTTTATCACAAGTTGCACATAACGGTCTTAGTACTTTCGCTATCAATGTATGAAGAGATTCTAACACATTTGATTTTCCTCCTCCATTTGGACCATAAATAACAGCGACTGGCAAATATACTTCTCCGTCTATATCTATAATTGTTCTATCATCATGTTCTGTAATGGCTACTGCCTGCATATCAAACGTCATTTCATCTTTAATACTTTTGTAATTTTTTACTGTAAATTGGCACAACATATCTCTTCACCTCCATGTTATATTTCTATTATATACTATTTTCTTATTTTGTAAACCATATATGAGTTTTTTTCTCATATATATCATCGAAATTATTATTTTTATTATTTAGAGTAGATTACTATTCTTATATACCAATTTTTTTCAAAAGTAAGTCCTATACTAAATTCTATCCAAACAGCAAGAAGTATACATTATCAGTTTCCCTTATCTTCAAATTTTCACTACAAACTTACTCTTTCAGCAATTACCTCGTTGACTTACACACAAAATTCTCTTATCTACGAGATATAATATCTTTTCCATAAACTGTATTTTCAATTTATAGGAACCATTTGCTATAAATGACGAAAATATGAGCACAAATCAAAAAAGGCTATCAAATAATAGGATTTATAGCAATTATCTACTACTATCTCCATTTTCTTTGATAACATTGTTCTCTATAATATAATTCGCAATCTCCACTGCTCGCTCTTCAATATACTCCTTCAAAATTGATCCTCTGACTGTTTTTTTACAGTGTATGCAGAGTGGAAGGGGAATAGACTAGATATTACATATTCTTTGTCATACAACATTTTCTCTGCTTATATTCTAAATCTTATGATTTTTTTCTAATTTTATTTTAACTTATATGCACCTCCTAACGTAGGACTAGTATTTCTATCATTAAAAAATTTAATATCTCGTTGACGTAACATCTCTCCTGTTTCTCTCTCTATATATTCCATAATTTCTTCTAAAATTTCAATTATTTTAATTAAGTTATTTCCTTCTAAAAAAAACTCTATTGGAAATTTTAATATATCAGACCCCAATTGAGATGGTATAAACATTCCAGATGCTCTCATCGTTTTTTGTTCTATAAAATCCGACATATTTTTCGTTACTTTAACCAACTCTAATAATTGATCTAATTTAACTATCAAATCATTTGGAAAAAAATCAAGAAACATTTTCTCTATTTGTTCAACATTGTTATAAAATTCAGTGCTATCATGTGTCCAGCATTTATACCAAGGAATACCCGTTTCTTTCTGCATTATTTCATCTAAATTTTCTGCATTATTTGTCATTGCTATAATCTGTAAATTAACTATATTAATATCTGCATAAAACCCTGCCTTATAAAATGGTTCTGTTTCCATGATTTGTTTAATAAATTCATCTTTACAAGCATATATACTATTTAATATCTTCTCATCTTCTTTAACTTTATCTTTTCGTGTAAAAATATATAATTTTAAGTAAAACTCATAATACTCATTTAAAATCGGTATTAATTTTCTATACACAAAATTATATCGTTTTTTTTCTTCTTCATTTCTAATACGCTCATTTACTTCATCTATTCCCCATACTAAAATCATTGCTGAAAAAATCCCAATAGAAATATCATATAATATATTTCTTATTTCTTCAAAAGATATAATTATATTTTTTATATTTCCAAAATCTATATCTATTCCCCAAAATATAATCCCTAGAAAACTTAATATAGTAAAAGCTTTTTTATAAAACGATGTTCTTTTTTTTAATTTCATCTTTTCTCTTTCCTCATATTTTATAATACAAATCTCTTCTGTTCTTCCTGTGACAAGTATTTTGTCAACTCCTCTACCAACGCATATACCTTTGTTCCTGGTGCAATCCTAGAACTCAACATATCTTTATTATCTTTTATAATTCTTTTGGCATATCGAATTGCTAATTTAGAATTTCCTTCTTTCATTAAGATATCAAAAAGTGTATTCATATTTTTTTGATACTTCCCTAATCTTAAAGCTAAAAATTTATCATTTAAAAACTTAATATATTCTCTTCTATGATTGTTAGAAATATAGTTTGCAAAATGAAGTATAAACTAAAATTCGATACATCATTACTCCAAACAGAATGATATTGTATATCCTTATTTTCTTTATTCAAATTCTCCATTCGTTTTTCCACACCATTGAAATGTTCTGCCGTAAAACTATCCTTATCATATACACACCAAATCTGTCCTTTTTTTTATTTTATTCTTCCTGACATATTCTTCTACTTTTCTAATACTCGTAATGTTTCCGCCACACATGGTTTAATCTCAATCAAAACTAAATCCTTATAAATAGGATTATATTCAGCCAACTTTTTAAATCCTAGAAAATAATTTGGCTCTGTTTGCTCTTCTTCACAAAATATATAATATTGATACTCTTTTGTTTCTAAATATTCTTGTTGACGTTTCTTTTTCCACTTCTTCATTCCTGCTTTTTAGGCACAAATTTCACCCCAATCTATAATCTTACGAAGATATGGATCTACCCCATATTTTCCTTCTAAATACTGTTTATCAAATTTTCCATCTTTTCGCACAGATTCCCCTTTTTTATTTTTAAACTCTACTAAAGAATATAATTTTGAATTTTCTTGATTTCCTTTTGACACAAACTACACTTCATCTCTTCAGTATACTTCACTATTCATTATCGATAAATCATAAGACATAAAAATCAATTGAATTTTCAAACCAATCAAACACCTCTTGAATAAATGGATTTTTCTTATACATAATTCCTAAATAAGAAAGCAGTGGCAAAGTAGGTGATAGCTCATCACTGATTTAAAATTTTCTAAAAACCCCCTTTAATTCCAACTTTTTCCTTTTTATTTTCTCAATAGTAAGTAAATCTTATGCTAAATTCTATCCAACAAAAAAGGCTATCAAACAATAGGGATTATAGTAATTAACTCGTTGTGCTAGTTCAAATACAGTAAACCTCTCAGCCCTTAAAGGCGCAGAAAGTCCCTATATTTGATTCGGCATTTTTTTAAAAAATCAG
>CASDVE010000023.1 GCA_949284175.1 uncultured Eubacteriales bacterium | reverse complement strand
ACTGCTTGATGTCCATAGTCTTGTTTTCCTTTTAAATGGGATTGATGAAAATACGCATCTTCGATTGGGTGCAAAGCCTGTGACGAAGGTTTTGTCTTAGAAGCAATCGTATCGTCTACCATACAGAAAACAGGTTTTCCACTGCACTCAGATTCCGCATAAATAGTGGCAATGACAGAGGATTTCAAACAGTCATTTAATCGGGAATCATCCCATTTGCCATATCTGTAGTCTTTCCATTGTATCCTAAGCAGAAAATATTGATTAAGATACTCATGAAATGGTTGATAATTCTGTTGGAAAAATATTTGCATAAATTAATTTGCTTTAACTGCTTGTATAGGAATGAAGAGTGATGTATAGTATTTGCAAGAGACATCCCCTTTCGTGAGTGCTGTAAATGGTTATTGGTTCATTTTCATTATACAACACAATGGAAGTTAGGTGTCTCTTTTTTATTTGTGTAAAATCACGAACTTGCTCATTTATAGTTTGAAATAATAGCATACCAATAATTTGTTTAGTAATTTGACATTTTTATACATAAATATTTTTAATTTATATTCGTACAAGATATTTTGTTAAGAAATATGTATTAAAGTCGATATAATAAGAAAAAGGTGATTATAAAGTATAAAATATTTACACAAGGGAAGAGTGATTATGAGATGTTTTATGTTATTTTTAGAAGTGATAAAATTTTATTTAATTTTTCGATATGCTGCAAAGATAAAAATACGTAAAAATTATGCTATATGTTTTTTTATATCATTGAGCGGATTAGGACTATATATCTATCTTATTACATATATAATGGAAGAGAATATAATAAGTTATTTGATTTTTGTTTTAATAGAGCTGATTGTAGTATTTGATTATTCATTTTATAAGTTAATATTACTAGAATTTGGAGTTGTGGGATTGATTGGTAGTATGGATGGATTATCTTTGATAGGATTTAAAATATTCCGTATAGTATTTCAACTTGATTGGGGGAAAAATGCCGATTATATGTTATGTAATATAGGAACAATTCTTTTTATTATTATTCTATATTATACAACTTGGAGAAATCAAAATATTAGTCTTTTGGAAATCGGATTTTTGTCTTTATTTTATATTTTTATTATAGGATTTATTTATAGTTTTTTACTGGTTTTTATTTGGGATATTATGATGGAAGGAAAAGAGTTAAAATACAGTGTAAAATATTATATAATATATTTGTTAATGATAGCAGGTGCTTATTATCAAATGGGATTATTGTTAAAGTTATCTGTATTAAATCATAAATTAAAAGAAAAAGATAATAGGAATCAGCATTATTTGCAATTACAAGAACAGCAATATCATTATATTCAAAGTAAAGAGAAGGAAACAAGAAAAATTAGGCATGATATGAAACAACATATTTTTATTATTATGCAATATTGTAAAAATAAAAATATAGAAGAGATAGAACAGTATATTGAACAAATTTGGGGAAATATAGAAAAGATTTCAGTTGGATATTGTTTGAATCATAGTATTCTTGATGCAATATTGAATCAATACGCCTACCTATGTAAAGAAAATGGAATAAAGCTTAAAGTGACAGGCTATTTACCTGAACAATGTGAAATATCTTCATATGATTTATGTGTCCTATTTTCTAATTTAATAGAAAATGCGTATGAGGCAACGCTTTATTGTGAAAATGGATTTATAGAGATTGCATTGAGATTTGATGAGCAAATAATTTACATTCAGGAAAAAAATTCGTATAATAAAAAAATAAGAAAAGAAAATGGACAATTTATAACGAGAAAAGATGATAGGAAAGCACATGGATTTGGAATAGATAATATAAGAGAAACCGTAAAAAAATATAGAGGGACGTTTGAGTTTCAAGAAGAGCTCATAGGGAATGAACGGATAGCAATTATACAAATTATGGTGCAGAATAGAAAGGTAAAGGTATGAAAATTGCTTTAGTAGAAGATCAAAAATATTGGCAAGAAGAAGTTAAGAAAAAAATAATATATTTTTATGATTATGACGTTGAAATAAAATGTTATGATACAGGAGAGAGGTTCCTTGAGTTGCTAGAGGAATTTGATATTGTTTTTATGGATATTGAATTAGGAGGAGAAGATGGTTTTGCTATTAGTAAAAAGTATAAGTCTTTTTATCCAGAAATAATTCTTATTATATTAACGACACATGGGGAGTTATGGAACAAAGGGTATCAAGTGGAGGCATTTCGCTATATTGAGAAAACAAAATTGGGAGATATTCATGAGGCATTAACAAGTGCAGAAGTAAAATTAATACAAAATAAAAAAATAGAGTTTCATATTGTATCAATGGGAGATAGGAAAATGAGAATAAAGGATATTTTGTATATTGAAACATATGGAAGGCATTTGCGCTTGCATACTCGACAAGGAAATTATGAGAGTATTGGAAGTATTAATGCTTTGGCTATTAAGTTAGAAAATTTTGGATTTTTCTTGATTCATCGTTCTTATATTGTGAATATGGAGGAAGTTGTCAATTTTGAAAGAAGAAAGGTTTTCTTAAAAAATAACGAAGTAATAGAAATGAGTGTACGTCGATATAATAGCTTTAAAGAAGCATTTTTTGAGTGGAAATTTCAGAATGGAAATGGATAATATTTACAATAAAGTTGATAGTTAAGGAGTGTGAAATATGAATTATATACTATTTATGATTATTACAATTGTATTAGAAATTTTATTATTGCATGTGGTTGATAATGTTTATGATAAAAGAAAGAGAAAAAACAAAGTGTTATTTTTTCTTATTTTTGGGATATATATTGCTTTAGCTCTTTTATTGTTTATTGCCTGTTTTTCTTATATAAAAACAGGACAGATACAAACTGGCATTAAGGTGCTTTTATCAAATATTATTCTATGTGTTTCTGTCTATGTATTATTTATTAGAAAAATTCTCAATAAATAATAAGTGTAGCAAAAGTTTTAGGAGAGTATAGGGGATAGAAAATAGGAGCAAAAGTATTTAGATGGAATGGGCTGTCGGAAAATAAAAGATTTAAATTTTCCGACAGCCTTTTTGTTTTATTCTAAATGTAATTTTGCTTTTAAGGCTTCTAGTAAAAAGCAGCATTGTTAAGCTATGCATGAATCGTCAATATCTTTTACACCGATATTTCAAAATGAGTTTTTGTATATTCTGTTACATCGACAGTAACTATGTTAATAAATCCGTCGCTTTCTTTAAGTTGTAATTCATTTGCAACATCGTTTAAGTTTATTTGTTCCATAGTAGAAGGTGGTGGAGTAGATTCGTTTTCTTTTCTTTGCAAATATAAATAACTAGAAAGACAGTCAACAGCCATAGCAAAGACTTCATCAAGTGTTTCACCACAGATTACTAGATAATTCAAGTCAGGGAAAATGACAGAATATCCATTTTCTTTTTTAAAAAAACAAGACGGATAAGTAGATAACATAAATAACACTTTTTTGCAATTGTTATTATAATATATAATACGTGTTTTTCGCCATATTTTTGAAACGAATAAAATTAAAAAATAGGACCTGACAATCGAAAAAAACGATTATATTTTTGTATTAAATAATTAGTACAATAATATAGTAGTACAATTTTATAGTATGAACAAAGAAATGAAAGATACAAAAAGTGTAACGACATAGGAAAGTGTGGTGAGTAGGACATATAGAGGAAATTTGATTACAAATTTGTAATAGACAAAGAACAAAATGACTAAGGATTATAGGGTGCCTTTACAAACTTAAATAATTTTAATAAGGAGAGTTTTATTATGACTTGGGATATTCGAGCAGACAGACCAGTTTAGTCATCAGGGGCTGCCGCATCAATGATTAAAAAATCATAGATGCGGCAGCATCTTTTCTTTTCGTATAGTACTTTTTTATGATATTTTGGAATAAATACAATATGGTATTGGCATTTCCGTCGAGTATGTGATATGCTTCTATTGTCCATTTGGACTACCTCCTATGTTTGAATTTGGCTTGCGACACCATTCTCAATATAACATAGGAGGCTTTTTATTCATATCTTCATCGTTTTCACTTGCACTATTCGCCCCAGCATAGCTGGGGGATTAGACTTTTCATTTATTGGAATGATTTTATTATCTGTTATATATAGTATTATCTATTTCTTTAGTACAAAATATATGTTAGATAATAAACGGAATTTAGAATAAATAATAGAATAGAGAAGTTCGTTGTATAAAAGAAGATGATGCATTGATTGTGTCATTTTCTTTTTTGTGTAAAAAAGATAGTATGAAAACAAAAATATAATGAAAAGTATTTCCTAGCTATCTGATTTTGTGTTATACTAAGAATACAATTAGTTTGATAATAAAAGTATTTTTCCTTTATTTGGGTATCCTATAAAGGAATGAAAAATATAGCAAATAGATAGAAAGATAGAGGAAGGGGGTTTTTTTGTGGATCATTATCAGGCTGTCAATCATATACTGGTGAGCTTATTTAACGATATTATGGATGTGGAAGAAAAAGCGATTATATCTGATGAGTTTAAAGATATTTCTAGCAATGATATGCACATTATTGAGACAATTGGACTGGACTCTCCGAAGAATATGTCCGCAATTGCAGGGAAGATGAGAGTGACAGTGGGGACATTGACAATTGCTATCAATAATCTCGTGAAAAAAGGATATGTTGTTAGAACAAGGGGAGAAAAAGATCGAAGGGTTGTTTTTATTTCTCTTTCTGATAAAGGAAAAAAGGCATATGAGCATCATAAACAGTTTCATCATCAAATGACAGAGGCGATTTTAAATAGGCTTAATGAGGAAGAAATAGAAGTTTTAATGAAAGCACTTAATAATATTCGAGATTACTTTCATATAGAGCATGGTAAACCATGAAAAAAAGTCACTGGGATAATTCCAGTGACTTTTTTTCATTTAATATTAAATTTTTGATTGTGCAATCTCTTTTTCCAATGGATTCATATACTGATACATAAAGGAGTTATATAATTCTTTATATTCACTCGTACTGTTTTTATGAATTTCATGGGTGAATTCGTGCATATCAAAACCAGACGCTCCAAGTGCTTTTTGTAAAATATGTAATGCAATATTTGAGCAGTGATCGGAAATGCGTTCAAAACTTGTCAGTAATTCGATATAAGAGATACCGCTTTGCACATTACAATTTCCATCTTGAAGGCGTGTAATATGGTCATTTTTAAGGGTTTCTTTGATGACATCCACCACTTCTTCTAACGGTTCAACTTTAGAAGCTAATTTGCTATCCTCTGTTGAAAATGCTTCACAAGTTAAGTCTATTACGTGGGATACTGCTTGTTCCATATATTCTAACTGTTTTTTTGCAGAATCAGAAAATGTGATATGTTGTTCCCGATTATAATTTGCCACATCTACGATATTGATACAGTGATCCCCCATGCGTTCAAAGTCGCTGACAGAGTGCATAATCTCCTTTGCTAAGTTGCGATTTTCACTGGAAATACCTCGTGCAGTAACACGAACAAGATATTCGCTTAAAAGGGTTTCTGATTTATCTAAAAATTTCTCATTTTCTTTTAATTGTTCTACTTGTTTTGGATTGTATTGTTCTAAGAGTGCAATGGCAAGTTTATAATTCTCTTTTACAGCATCACCCATAGAAAGAATTACTTTTTTGCATTGCTCAAGAGCCACTACTGGACGATCTAAGAAAATATCATCAAGAAGAGCTAATTCTTTATCAATCTTAGATGGCTCATCATCTTTGATAATTGTATAAGCTAATTTCACAAGAAGTGAAGTGAATGGGAACAGAATAACGGTCGTTCCAATATTAAATAAGGTATGGAAGTTTGCGATGTCCCCTCGATTCATTGGAGATTCCCAAAAAGAAAATCCAATAAAGGCTTGGTAAGAATAGATCGCAATCAAATAAATACAAGCGTTAATAATGTTCATAGCTAGGTCGCAAGTGACAACTCGTTTTGCATTTTTATTTGTTCCAATACTCGCCAAAACCACCGTAATACATTTTCCTACATTCATACCGATGACGATAGGAGCTACCATGGAAAAGGTAATGGCACCTGTTGAGGAAATTGCCTGTAAAAGACCGACAGATGCAGAAGAACTCTGAAGAATAGCTGTTACAACAAGTCCTAATAATACACCGAGGAGCGGGTTTTCAAATAAGAAAAAGAGCTGACGGAATGATTCAGAATCTTTTAAAGGAGCAAGAGCCCCTTCCATTGTAGACATACCAAAGAATAAAATACCAAATCCAATTAAAAGACCAGCAATATCTTTTGTTCTTCTCTTCTTAGATACAAGCATAATTGCTGCACCAATTCCAATAACTAATGGTGCAAAACTGCTAGGTTGTAAAAACTGCATAAAATAACTAGATGTTCCATTTACATCTCCAAGACGGAGAATTTGTCCAGTTACCGTTGTACCGATATTCGCTCCCATCATAACAGGAACTGTTTGGGAGAGTTTCATAATACCAGCATTGACGAAACCGAGGAGCATAATAGTTGTTGCGGCAGAACTCTGGATAATACCAGTGACCACTGTTCCAAGAGCAAGCCCTTTCCACTTATTGTTGGTAAGTTTTTCTAGGGTTTTTTCAAGCCCGCTTCCAGCAATTTTTTCGAGAGAGCTACCGAGGAGGCTAATTCCATAAAGAAATAAACCAATTCCTCCGATTAAGGTTAAAATCGAAAAAATGTCCATACGTTTTCTCCTAAATTCACATTAAAAATTGTATTTTGCAAAGGGAATAACTAGATTGTAAGAAAGTTAGTTGTCCGTTCTTTGCACATATGATCTCATTGTAACAGAAATAAAAGAAAAAGAAAATATAAAAATCTTGTAAAAAAAAAGCAAAATTTGTGTAAAAATAAAAATCTTAACAGAAAAAACAGGAGTAATTTTTGATATTTTAAGACGAGAAACCTTGAAAAATAAGGAAAAAAAGCACATTTTGTCTGTGATAGAAAAAATGTGCTTTTTATACAGAAAATGGGATGTTAAGAATGTGTAAGTATTTGTATTATTGTGTTAAGAAATATTAAGTTGTTCTTTTATTGTCTGTTCTACGATAGGAAATGGTGCAGGACCTAGGTTTAAGATTGTTTTATGAAATTCTTTTAAGTTAAAGTTCTCTTTTAATTCGTTTTTAGCCAGGGTTCTTAGGTTTTCGAATTGTAGGAAACTTGAATAATATCTCAAATAATTAGACGGTTCTTCAATGACAGAATAATAGAGCGAAAGTATTGTCTTATTATCGTCGATGCCATTCTCTTTTAAAAATACACTGCATTCATCTAACGTCCAACCATCATAGTTTACACCAATATCCACAAGAGAGCAAATGCCAAGGCTTAAATCCATTTCATATTGTTGTAGTTTTGCAATGTCAGAAGAGGAGGTGCCATAATCGATGTCTTCGTAGCAATGATATTCTACATAGGTTGCCCATCCTTCTGAATATCCGCTAAAGTTTAAAAGGGAGCGGATAGGATTTGGATTGGTGGAATAAAAATAGGTATTTTGATACAAATGTCCTGGGTATCCTTCATGAGCTAAGGTTGGATAGAGGCTTTGAGCATTATAAGAGGAGGATAGGCTGTTGATATAGATGACATTGGAAAAGACTTCATCAACAGGCGGTGTTAAATAAAAGGCAGGGCTTAAATGTTCAGAAAGGGAAGGGTCCACCGTTTTTAATTCATAGGAAGTATTAGGAGGTTTGGGGAAATCTTTTTCTATTTCCTGTTGTAATGTGGATAAAATATCTTGTGGTTCTGTAATGGGACAGGAGGCTTGTTCATATTCTTGTAAAATATTCGGATTTTGTTGTAATAGCGATAACAAGGAAATGCGATTTTCCTTTAATTGGTCTTCGATCTGTTTTCTGATTTCTTCTGGTGCTAAGGGAGAACCGATTCCAGTGGAAATCAGATACTTATAATAATCTTTCCCATTTTTTAAATAACAAATACCGCCTTCTATTGTGGATTTTCCTTTTAAAGAATCTAGGTTAAGGATTAAGGTTTCATAAGCTGGTAAAATTTCTTCTAAAACTTTTCTTTTATTTTCTTTTACATAATCATTTTTTTCCTCTTCTATCAGGAGGCCATTGGATACAAGAGCGTCAAGTCTATGTTCAAATGAAGTGATCAAACAATTGGTGTCAGTGGCTTTTATAAAGTCTTTGCACTGAGATTGTATATCCTCAATAGCAAAGTCTTGCATTCCAAGTCCTAGCTCTGCCTTTTTTTGTTCAAATTGAAAGATCTCTTGAAAATAGCGATGGAGATCGGAAAGCAAGAGCAAGTATTCTTCAATGTCCGTCTTTGTTTCTAGTCGATATTCGGATAGTAGGATAGGAAGTTGTGCCTGTAAGCCAATCACAGGGCTTAAAACCGTTTGATAATAGGTATACGGGTTTCCTTCTAAGGATTGGTTTAAATAATAAGAAAGAATATCATAATCTTGTTGTTGTTTTTTCGATAAGGTGTCTTTGGAAAAGGAGCGGAGTTGTTTTTTGAGCATTTTTATTTGTTTTTCATTTTCCTCAATGGATTTTGCACTAAAATCTCCAAAGGTTGGTTTTATTGGTTCAATTCCATAAATAGATGGATTCTTTACACTATAATGAAGGGAAATGGAGTCCGATACTACCAATTGCTTAAAGGTGTCCGTTAGGAACCGTTCAAAGGCTTCGTTTTCTTGTGCTATTTCATGAGAAGTGGCAGTGCTAGAGTGGGACGAAGAAGAAGTGGGTTGGCAACCGGTTATAAGGAGGATACAAAGGAAAGAAATAAAAAGTATGTTAGGAATATATTTGGTTTTGCGAAAACATAATTTCATAAAGAAAAAACTCCTTTCAAGAGAAGATTTTTGTGTTTCTTTTATCTTGATCTAGTATATTGAAAAAAATGGAATATATGATTCTGAAAAGCTCTATACGTTTTCTCCGATCTTTGTTATACTTTTTTTCATAAGGACAAGACTTAAAATAGTTGATGTAATAGTTCCTCTCATGAATAAAAAATACTTTTCAAAGAGGAAGAAGAGAGAATAGGAAAGAGAGTTTTAATTGTGAGCGATGAAAGAAGATAGGATGGTACTTGATGCGGCACTGTTAGCCGGTTGTATTTTACTAAAAAATGGAGCAGAGATTTTTCGTGTGGAAGAAACGATCTATCGAATTTGTCATTATTATGGCGTGTATTCTTGTAGCGTCTTCACCTTGACAAATGGAATTTTTTTAACAGCAGGAGATATAACAGAACCTTATTTTGCAAAAGTAAAGCATTTGCCGGTGGGCGGTTCCCATCTTGGACGGGTTGCTGCGGTGAATCAGCTTTCAAGGGAGATTGAACAGGGCAAATACACCATTGAAGAAGTGATGGAACAATTAGAAGAAATTCAAAAAATTCCCAATAAATCCAATCATGCTAGATTAATCGCCTCTGGATTTGGATGTGGAGCCTTTTGCATTTTATTTCAAGGTGGCTTGTTTGACTGCATAACTGCTTTTTTAGCAGGGATTTTATACTATATATTTCGCCTTTATATTGATAGAGGAAATATGTCAAAGATTACAAGCAATCTATTTGGAGGAATGATTATTACCATTATCTGTTTGATTTCCTATCATTTTCAATTTGGAAATAATCTCTATGGAATGGTTGCTGGTTCTATTATGCCTCTTGTACCAGGAGTTCCTTTTACCAACTCCATTCGTGATTTTGCAGATGGAGATTACATTTCTGGAGCGGTGAGAATGTTGGATGCCATTCTCGTATTTTTTAGTATTGCCATTGGAATGGGATTTATTTTCCTATTCTATCATTATGTGATGGGAGGAGCAATTTTATGATATCTGTTCTAATGCAAGTCATAGGGGCGACCATAGGAACCATTGCGTTTTCTCTTCTCTATGGAGTTCCTAAGAAATATTATCCTTGTTGTGGTATCGTAGGAGGTGTGGGATGGCTGGTGTATTTGATGGCAAAGTCTATATTTGGGACAGCTCTTGGAGCATTCTTTTCTGCCATCGCCATTGTTCTGCTTTCAAGGTTGTTTGCTGTGAGAAAACATTGTCCTGTTACCATCTTTTTAATTGCTGGTATCTTTCCTCTTGTGCCCGGAGCTGGAATCTGTATGACTTCTTATTATATTGTGGTCAATGATTTTCAAGAGGCATTTCAGACAGGATTTACGGCAATAAAAGTGGCGGTATCCATTGTACTTGGCATTGTTATTGTATTTGGTTTGCCACAAAAATGGTTTCAAACCATTGGAAAAATTGGAGTAAAAAAGAAAAATCCTTAAAGGAAAAAGAAGTTCCAATATGGTGAAAGCATACCATAGCGAACTTCTTTTTTGTTAAAGAATTTCTTCATAAACGCGAAGAACATTTTTATAAAAAATTTTATCAAGCTCCGATTCATGAAATCCTTCTGCTTTTAAGGCTGTATAGAGTCTATCAAAATAAGAGGCATCTTTTAGCCAAGCATTTCCTTCAATACCATCAAAATCAGAGCCAAGAGCTAGTGCATCAATACCTGCCTTATCTACAATATGTTTTGCGTGAGCGATGAGAGATTCCTGTAAGATGAAAGCGGAATGTCCATGTTCAGATGAGATAAAGTCTTCACAGAAGTTAAGTCCTGTAATCCCACCTCGTTCCCCAAGTGCTTTTAACATATCATCAGTTAAGTTGCGACAGATAGGACAGATGGAGTTGCTGTTGGAATGGCTGGCAACAAATGGCTTCTTTGTGTTGTGAAGCACATCAAAAAATCCTTGATCAGACAGGTGAGAAACATCAATGATCATGCCAAGTCGCTCCATTTCTAAAAGGACTTCTAGCCCAAAAGGTGTCATCCCACCGCTTGGATTTCTCTTATAAGGGTTTGGTGAACCGTCTTTTTCATAAAAAAGCCCTGCACCACCAAGCTCATTATGATAGTTCCAAGTCAATGTCATCATGCGGACACCAAGTCGGTATAGATTTCTTAAGTTTGATAGTTTCCCTTCTAAAATACCGCCTTCTTCTAAGGTGAGCATAGCAGAAAATTTCCCATCTGCCATATTATCAATGATGTCTTGAAAACAAAAAATTGGTTTAATTTGATCGGAATTGGAGTTTAACTGTTCATAATAAAAATCAATAATAGATAAACATTCCTCCATGGGATGCTTTACTCGTTTTAGATCGAGAAAGATAGCAAAGTTTTGTAAAAGATAGTTACTCTTTCCCATCTTTTCCAGATCTAAATGAAGAGAATTGTTCCGTATAGAAACAGGTCTTTTTGTTTCTTGTTGTTGGTAAAACAAGGCAGTTATGGTGTCGCAGTGGCAGTCAATCACGTGCATAAACTCTCTCCTTTGTTGGAACTATAATGTATTGGCTCGATCTTGGATATTTTTTTGGAAGTTAATCACTTGATGTTCATATTCTTTTTCCATATAAAGAGAAGTGATTAAAAAGTCCGCAGTTGCTTTGTTAATTGCCATAGGAATGTCGTATACTTGAGCAATTCTCATAAGAGCTTTTACGTCTGGATCGTGTGGCTGTGCAGTCAATGGATCGGAGAAGAAAACGATAAAGTCAATGACGCCTTCTACAATTTTAGCTCCGATTTGTTGATCACCACCAAGAGGACCGCTGTTGTATCCACGAATATATAATCCTGCTTGATCTGCGATCATACGAGAAGTGGTTCCAGTTCCGTATAGGCTATGATTTTTTAAAATATCATAGTGGTCTTTGCACCACTGTATTAATTTTGGTTTTTCATTATCATGGGCGATTAATGCGATATTTTTCTTTTCTTTAATTGTAAATGTAATGTAGTCTTGATTCATGTGATTAAATCCTCCTTAAAATATAAATTAACTGACAATTTTCATCAATAAGCAAATTATACCCTGTGATCTTGGGGTGTTGCAAGGTCTTTCCTTAGAACATTTTGATTTCTTGTAAGTTTTATGGTAATATGTTTTCTGAACGGAGGTAAAAAAGATGATATTTGACAGTCATGCACATTACGATGATGAGGCATTTGATGCGGATCGCGATGAACTGCTTGATAGTTTTCCATTTAATGATATAGGTTTTGTAGTCAATGTTGGGGCAAATATTGAAACATCAAAAAATACAGTAGAACTTACAAAGCGTTTTCCCCATGTCTATGGAGCTGTCGGGGTTCATCCAAACGAAGTTGGAACAATGACGGCTGCCGATATTATGCAGTTACGTCAGTTCGCTATGGAAGATAAGATTGTTGCGATTGGAGAAATCGGTCTTGATTATCATTATAGAGAACCAGAACGAGAGGTTCAAAAAATTTGGTTTATAAAACAGATGGAGTTAGCAAGAGAGTTAAAACTGCCTATTATTGTCCACAGTCGTGAAGCAGCAAAAGATACATTAGATCTGATGAAGCAATCTTATGCAGAAGAGATAGGTGGAGTTGTTCACTGCTTTTCCTATCCAAAAGAGATCGCAAAAGAAATTCTTGATATGAATTTTTATATTGGCATTGGTGGCGTTTTGACATTTAATAATGCTAAGAAGTTAAAAGAGGCAGTTTGTGAAATTCCGCTAGAACGCATTGTATTAGAAACGGATTGCCCTTATTTAGCACCAGAACCAAATAGAGGGAAGAGAAATTCTTCTTTAAACTTGCCTTATGTGGCAAAGGCATTGGCTGAAATAAAAGGCGTGACTTATGAAGAAGTGATTGAAATAACGTGTCAGAATGCAAAAGAACTATACCGTATGAAATGAGGTATTTATGGAGAAATTAAGCAATCCTAAAAAAACAATTGAAGTGATTCAAAAGTATCAGTTCGGATTTCAAAAGAAGTTTGGACAAAATTTTTTAATTGATGATCATGTTCTTACAAAGATTATGGATGGAGCCAATGTGACAAAGGATGACTTTGTGTTGGAAATCGGTCCAGGCATAGGAACCATGACCCAGTATTTGGCGGAGAGAGCAAGGCAAGTGTTGGCGGTAGAAATTGACAAAAATCTATTGCCAATTCTGGCAGAAACATTAGCTCCTTATGATAATGTGGAAATTTTAAATGATGATATTTTAAAAGTGGATATCAATGCCATTGCACAAAAATATAATCAAGGAAAGCCAATTAAAGTTGTTGCTAATTTACCATATTATATTACTACACCAATTATTATGGGGCTATTTGAAAGTCATGTGCCAATTGATAATATTACGGTTATGGTACAAAAAGAGGTTGCAGACCGTATGCAGGTAGGGCCAGGAACAAAGGATTACGGTGCTCTTTCTTTAGCCGTACAATATTATGCAAAACCATGTATTATTGCAAATGTTCCACCAAATTGTTTTATTCCAAGACCAAATGTGGGATCTGCTGTTATCCGTCTGACAAGACATTTAGATCCACCGGTTGTTGTAAAAGATGAAGCATTATTATTTAAAATTATTCGAGCATCTTTTAATCAAAGAAGAAAAACGTTACAAAATGGATTAAATAATTCTGCTGAGCTGTCCTTTACAAAAGAACAGATCGTAGATGCCATTGAGTCCATTGGATTAAAAGCCAATATTCGTGGGGAGGCACTTACATTAGAAGAATTTGCAAAATTGAGTGATGTGTTGTATCAATGGATACAAAAATAAGGTGAACTGGAACCAAAATAGAAATCCCTAAGAAGCATCAAAGAGTTTTGTAAGGCTCTTTGATGTTTTTTTATGTTTTTATATTATTTTGAAAAAACTTTCATTTATTGTGCAAAATATATAAAAATATCCCTTTGGATTTGGCTAAAATATGGAGCTTTCTCCGTAAGCATTGAAAGTATTTTCATAAATATAAAAATACTTGAAAATAAAATTTAATTAAGATATAGTAAAACAAATAATAAAAGTAAACGGTACTGCTAACAGTTATAGTATGGATTCATTAAGATAGGAATAGGAGATACGATTATGTTTCAATTTTTTAAAAAGAAAAAAGGCATAGAAGTAAATGCAGTTGTAAAAGGGAAAGTAAAGAATTTAAGTGAAGTAGAAGATCCGGTATTTTCAAAAGGGCTAGCTGGAAGAGGAATTGCTATTGTGCCAGAAGAAGGAACTTTTAAAGCTCCTTGTGATGGGACATTAACAGCGGTTTTTCCAACAGGACATGCCTTTGGATTAACGGATGAATTTGGAATGGAATATTTAGTTCATATTGGAATTGATACCGTAAAATTAGGTGGAGAAGGCTTTCAGTGCCTCGTAAAACAAGGACAGAAGGTAAAAAAAGGCGATGTGCTTGTGGAAGTAAATTTAGATATATTAAGAGAAAAAGGGGTGCTTTTGGATACGATGGTTTTAGTTGCCACACCAGAAGAACAGTGTAATATGCAGTTCATGAAAAAACAAGGGGATATGGTAAATACAACAGATATCATTTTTTCTTGTGAAAAAAAATAAAAATTTATCATTATGATAATAAAAATAAAGAGAGAGGATAAAAGGGTATGTTTAAACAATTACAAAAAATTGGAAAAGCATTTATGTTGCCGATTGCCATTTTGCCGGCAGCAGGTTTATTGCTCGGAATTGGAGGCTCTTTCTCCAATGCGACGACCATTGCGACTTATCCATTTTTAGATAATGCTATTTTACAGACGATTTTTAAAACCATGAATGGTGCAGGAAGTGCTATTTTTAACAATTTAGCATTATTGCTCTGTGTGGGGCTTTGCGTAGGATTGGCAAAGAAGGATAAGGGTACAGCGGCTCTTGCAGGTGTTGTTGGTTTCCTTGTTATGACAACAACGATTTCCACTTTAATCAGCATTTTTAGTGAAGATGGAAGTTCCATTGATACTGGTGTGGTAGGAGCTATTGTTGTTGGTTGTATTGCCGTTTGGTTGCATAATCGATACCAAAATATTCAGTTGCCACAGATATTAGGATTTTTTGGTGGTTCTCGTTTTGTACCAATTGTTACTTCCTTTGCATCTATTTTTATAGGAGTAGGATTTTATTTAATTTGGCCTCCAATTCAGCAATTATTAGTTAGCACTGGAGATGTCATTTCAACAGCTGGACCAATTGGAACATTCTTTTATGGATTCTTAATGCGTCTATGTGGAGCTGTTGGTTTACATCATATGATTTATCCAATGTTTTGGTACACCGCATTAGGTGGAAGCGAAGTTGTAAATGGAGCAACCATTGTTGGGGCACAAAATATTTTCTTTGCACAATTAGCCGATCCAAACCACGTTGGATTATTTACAGAAGGAACACGTTTCTTTGCAGGACGTTTTTCTACTATGATGTTTGGGTTGCCAGCAGCAGCTCTTGCTATGTATCATTGTGTTCCAAAAATACGCCGTAGCAAATATAAAGGAATCTTTCTTGGAGTTGCGTTAACAAGTTTCATTACTGGTATTACAGAGCCATTGGAATTTATGTTCTTATTTGTTGCACCGTGGTTATATGTAATCCACTCTATTTTAGATGGTTTAGCATTTATGATTGCGGATATTTTAAACATTGCCATTGGAAATACATTCTCCGGTGGACTCATTGATTTCTTATTATTTGGTATTTTACCAGGAAATGATAAGACCCATTGGCTATTACAGATTCCACTTGGTATTGTTTGGGCTGTTATCTATTATTTCTTATTCCGTTTCCTCATTACCAAATTCAATGTTTTAACTCCAGGTCGTGGAGAAGAAGAAGAGGAGAAAGAACCAGAGGTAACAACAAAATCTTCTTTAAGAGATGAGTCCATCATTATTATTGAAGCCTTAGGTGGTAAAGAAAATATTGAAGATGTGGATGCTTGTATTACTCGTTTACGTGTTAGCGTTACGGATGTAGCCAAGGTGGATAAAGACACATTGAAAAAAGTGGGTGCTATTGATGTTTTAGAAGTAAGTGGTGGTGTACAGGCGGTTTACGGCGCAAAAGCCATTTTATACAAAAATAATATCAACGATATTTTAGGAATGGATGATTAATCGAATAAGAATTTTCTTACAAGGGATGGATGTGAAATTAGTTTTTCACATCCATTTTTCGTGCAAGGAATAAATTTCCACTCCTTTTCATACGCTAACAGTAAGGAAAAGAACTGTCTAAATTTCTTACATAAAAGAGGCAAAAAATGAGAAAGAGATGTCATAGCGTAATAGAAAGGAAGTAGAGAGTATGTCAGAATATAAAAGAATCGTATCGTACTTATATAAATATGAGCGTGGGAAAAAAGGGCAGAATGCAGGGTATGTACGAATAGATGTAAGGCAAGGAAGTTTGAAACTTTTAATTCATGCTCAAGATGAAAAAGCATTAAAGGATAAAAATTTCCAAGTTTACTTTTACTATCATGACAAAGGGGCATTGAAGGGAGTGCTAGGCGGTACTCTTCGATTCCAAAAAGGAGAAGGAAGATATCGGGGAGAAACGGAGGAAAACTCTATTTTTGACAGCGGACACCCTCTAGATAAAATGGGAGGAATGCTCCTTTATTATAATTCAGACTTGGCTTATGGAACGGAATGGGATGATGAGCCGATTGTCATTCAAAAGTTTGAAGAGGAAGCAAGAAAAGAAGAAGAGCCAGAACAAAAAGTGGAGGTAATTCCGCCGTTAGAAAGAGAGGAAAGGGACATAAGGGAGTCCAAAAGGGAGGAGGAAGAAAAGGTAGAACTTGGCAAAGAACAGAGGGAGAAAGAAGAACAAGAAGATATCTTTAGAGAAGAAGAGAAGGAAGAGATAGAACAAGAGCAAGAAGTGAAACTGGAAGAAGAGAGAGCGGGAGAAGAAGAAATAGCCTTAGAAGAGGAGATACGGGAAAGTGATCCTGAGGCAGAAGAAGAGGAGATACGGGAAAGTGATCATGAGGCAGAAGAAGAGGAAATAGAACCTGAACAGGAGATGGAAGAAGAAAACAATGTGATTTGGAAATCTTCCGATCGAACACCAAAAAATGATTGGATTCCTTTTTATGAAGAAGAGATGCAAGAGCAAGATGTGATGGAATCTTCCATTCCAGACATCCCAGAAGAAGATCATTTGGGAAATTTGGAGGAATCTTTTTTTGATGTTCCAGGATTGAACATCGATCAAGATACTTTTTTAGGATTACAAGCTATTTATAATGGAAGTTCCATTGGAAGGACAGAGGATATGTCGCAATATGATTTTAGTGAATTACAATCCTATCCATTAAATCATAAGGAGAAAACATCCGAGGAGTTAATCAATGACTTATTCTCACAATGCCCAAAAGTAAACCATCCTACCAATCATCAAATTATGTTGATGGTAAGAATCCATCCCCAAGATATTGGTAAACTTTCTATTTCCAATTGGCATTTTGGAAGCAATAGTTTTTTAATTCATGGGTATTATCAGTTCCACTATATCGTTATTGGAAGAATTATGACCCTTGATGGAACGATGCAATCCATAATAGGAGTTCCAGGGCTTTATAACAATCAAGAAAAATATATGGCACTACAATTTGGGTTTAGAGATTTTCTGTCTGTGAAGCCAACACAAATAAAAACAGGTTCTTTTGGGTACTGGATTGCCAAATTAAGTTAAGTATTTTTCGTAGAGCAATACTTTTTCCATGGTATGATTGATTTCTATAAGGTCTTTTTGTTCTCCTCTGTTTGTGAAATGAAGGCGTTCTAATAGGTGGATCGATGGAAGGTTATGAGGGAGTACCGATGCCACCACTTTGTTTAAGTGATAATCGGTTTTCATAATGGAAAGTCCTTTTTCACAGGCTTCATAGCAATAGCCATGTTTTGTATACGCTTCATCCATTTTGTATCCGAGAAGAGAGGATTGACGAAAAATATCAGAAAAACATATCGTTCCGATTATTGTTTTCGGATCTTCTTTTAAATAAAGCCACAGTCGTAAATAGCTGTGGCTTTTTGTCAGTTGGGATTCCACAGAAAGAACTTTCAATTGATAAGAAGGTGTGTAAAAATCTTTACAGCGAGTGGGCTCATATGGTTCAAAATACTGTTTATTTTTTTCATAGAAGTCTAAGATTTTACACCAAGAAGTTTCAAATTCGGTTTTTAGAAGCAAGCGTTTTGTTTCATATTGAAGCATGAGAAAAGTTCCTTTCTTATATTATTCCTCATCCACTCCCCTCAATTTGGCATTTGGAAGATTTGGGAGCATGAGAGTTAAAAAATGTTGTAGCGTTTGTACGGAATGGGCATGATAGCCTTTCATGATTAAATCAGGGGAATCTTGGTAACACTGGATATAATAGCGGGAGTCCCCTTTTAACCATTCAGAAATGGCGAGCATATCATCAGCGGAGTGCAACTCCTCAATCACCGTAGTACGAAATTCATAATTAATCTGAGAATTTTTTAATAGTGCAATGGATGTGTTGATATGTTCTAATTCTATGGTGGATATACCACAAGTTTTTGCATAGCTTTGTGGACTGTTTTTAATATCCATTGCTACATAGTCCAGTAAATGTTCTTGTAATAATTCCTGTAAAATCTGGGGGCGATAACCATTGGTATCCAATTTCACTTGATAACCTAACTGTTTTATCTGTATAATAAATTGTTTTAGATCCTTTTGAAGTGTGGGTTCACCACCGGTGATGCAAACGCCTTCTAAAATGGATTGACGTTTTTTTAAGTAAGAAAAAATTTCTTCTTCTGGAATCAAAGGTAAGGAAGCCGTATGAAGAACAAGACCTCCATTGTGACAAAAAGGACAGCAAAAATTGCAAGTGCCTGTGAAAATGGTACAAGCTAAGTGTTCTGGGTAATCGAGTAAGGTTGATTTTTGAAAACCATAAATATTCATAATAAAATCCTTTCTTGGGGTTAAAGTAGGGACAACAATGTTAAAAAAGAGAAAAATTCAATAAATTTATTATAGTTTGCTAGGAAGGCATAAGTCAAATAAAAATGCTAGTATTAGAATAAAAGAATGTTAGAAAGGAAGAGAGAGATGACGCAAGATGAAAAGTATATGAAAGAGGCTATAAGACAAGGAAAGAAGGCAGAGGCAGTTGGAGATGTGCCCATTGGCTGTGTAATTGTGTATGAGGATAAAATTATCGCTCGTGGTTATAATAAGCGAAATAAGCTACATACAACCCTCGCCCATGCGGAGTTGCTGGCAATTAAGAAAGCAAGTAAGGTTTTAAATGATTGGAGATTGGAAGGTTGCACCATGTATGTGACACTAGAGCCATGTCAAATGTGTGCAGGAGCTATTGTACAAGCAAGAATCCCAAAGGTGGTGATCGGAGCTATGAATCCAAAGGCAGGATGTGCGGGTTCTATTTTAAATATTTTACAAATGGATCGATTTAATCATCAAGTAGAAGTGGAACGGGGAGTTTTAGAAGAAGAATGTTCCATTATGATGAAGGAATTTTTTCAGGCGGTAAGGGAAAAGAAAAAGAGGGAAAAAGAGAAAGAAAGTATATAGATGTTTTGCAAGGTTTCTTTAAGGTTTTGATAAGGTTTCTATGATACAATAAAAAACAAACAAAGCAGGGGATTTGCCTAGTACAACAAGAGCTAAGTTCATGTTATAAAAGAAGTAAAAACGAAAGAGAAGGGGTGAAAGCGATGTTACGATTTTTAAAACGGATTGTTTTAAGCGTTTTGCTCATTGGAATTATAGTATGTGGGGTGTTTACCTATTTAGGATACCAGAAATATAAAATGGCAGTGGAACAAGAACCTTTAAAACAGAAAGTAGAAGTCATATATAGTTCTAATGATTTTGTCGCCCTTGCTGATTTACCAAAGATGTATAAAGAGGCAGTGGTGGCGGTGGAAGATCGAAGGTTTTATCAACATCAAGGGGTGGATTATATTGGCATTATACGAGCTTTGATCAATGATATTCGATATATGGAATTAAGGGAAGGTGGAAGCAGTATTACACAGCAACTGGCAAAGAATCTCTATTTTGAAGGGGAAACAAGCCTCCAAAGGAAGGTGGCAGAAGTCTTTGTAGCATTTGATCTGGAAAAGAATTATAGCAAAAGCGAAATCTTAGAGATGTATGTCAATAGCATTTATTTTGGAAATGGCTATTATGGAGTGGGACAAGCTAGTAGAGGATATTTTGGTAAGATGGCAAAGCATATGACCGATGCGGAAAGCACAATGCTAGCGGGGATTCCAAATGCACCATCTGCCTATGCTTTTAATAAGCATAAAGATAAAGCCATTCAAAGACAAAAACAAGTGTTAAGGCGTATGGTGAAGAATGGATATTTAACAGAAGAAGAGGCAGAAAAGATGGTCTACAAAGAATGAAAATGATAGAAAAAACTGATTTCTTCTCGTTGACAAATGAAGGAAAACAGGTTATACTAAAGAGCACAGTCTTTTAAAGACTGAGATTCAATACTATGTCATAAAATTTCCGTACTAGCCGGGGAACTAGCGGTGCCCTAAACCTGCAATCCGCTACAGCAGGGGTGATGGATTGGCTGAGGGTTTCCGATTGGGGAGCAGCCCTTAGTAAGTGGCGTTGACGTTTGGGTCTTACGCAATAGGAATCCATGAACCGTGTCAGGTCAGGAATGAAGCAGCACTAAGTGGAACCTTCTATGTGCCGTAAGGGTGCCTGAATCGAGCAAACTGCTAAGGTAACGTCTTTGAGGAGAAATTCGAAGCCGTCTGTACGGATTTAATATTAACTACTAATAATCTTATAAATATATAAAAATAAGGCAAGGAATGAGTTCCTTGCCTTATTTGCGTTTTCTTATGGTATATACGAAAGGAACTGTTAAGAGATGGAAAAGTATGATACTATTTAATTAAAATAAAATAGGATTTTCATAGAAAAGACAATGAAATATTATGAAAATCTAAGGAGGTTTTTATGGATTATCAATTACTTGCAAAACAGTTGCGTTCATTTTTAGAGGAAGAACCCTTTTTTATTCCAGCACTTTCCAATGCTTCTGCTTTATTAAAAGAAGCATTGCAGGAGGTGAATTGGGCTGGATTTTATCTTATGAAAGATAAAAGGCTTGTATTAGGTCCGTTTCAAGGAAAGCCTGCCTGCATTCATATTGCGATAGGAAAAGGGGTATGTGGGACAGCGGTGCAAAAAGATCAGACAATGCTTGTTTCTGATGTACATGAATTCCCAGGGCATATTGCTTGTGACAGTGCGTCAAATTCAGAAATTGTAGTTCCGATTCATAAAAATGGAGAGATTGTGGGTGTTCTTGATATTGATAGCCCCATAAAAAATCGGTTTACAAAGGAAGATCAAGAAGGGCTAGAATTATTTGTTAGAGAACTTGAAAGAGGGCTAGAACTTTAATAAAAATTTTACGTAGAATGAGGAGGGATTTTAAATGAGAAAAAGAACAAAAAGAGCAATGGTATTTTTGATGTGTTGTGTTATGGGTGTTTCTTTTTGTGGAAACTTAAACTCTGTATCCGCAGAGCCTGTGCAAATTAAGGTGGAAAAGACACAGACAAAAGATGCAAAAGAAAGGGAAGCCATTTTATCCGCCTATCGCAACTTTCTAAAGAAAAATAAAGTAAAGTATTTTCGGGTGGACACCATAAAAGGAGCGAAAATGCCCATTTTATTTGTATCGGATGAACGGTTTGAAGAAATGAAAACAGTTCTTCATGTAAAATTATATGAGGCAAAGCCGAAGAAAAAAGGAAGTAAGGCTTATATTGTAAAGGAAATTGGTGAGGCGGAAAGTACAAGTGGTTCTTATGAATTATTTTTAAACAATCAAAGAGAACTTCTCTATGGCAGTCATCATTATACTGGATATTTGTCCATGAAAGATGGGGTACTTTCTTGCGATTACTATTATTCTAAATATGATAAAAAAGGAAATGAAACTTTTTATTATGTCCTGTATCAAGGGAATAAAAAAATAAAAGATGAAAAAATCAAATCCACAATTGGAATGAGAAAGATTTATGATGCGTGGGATGAGATGAATCGTTCCTTTATCTTCTATAAAAATGTAGAAAAAAATCGCCTTCGTTATATCAAATAGTGAGGAGATCCGTTTGACAAATGTGGTATAATAAAGATATGTAAAATATATAAAAACATATAGTATCCATAGGAATTGGTGAGAAGGAGTTGATTGTATGGGTTTATTACCAGAAATTAGAGATGTCATGGAAGAATATAAAGAAATGCTATTCTTATACCGTTCGGCTTTAAAGACGTTAAAATATCGTCTTGAGGTTTTAAATGATGAATTTCAATATGTTCATAATTATAATCCTATGGAAACTATCAAGACGAGGGTTAAGTCTGAAGAAAGCATTATACGCAAGTTACAGATGAAAGGTCTGACGGTGACGCTTGATCATATTAAACGAGAAATTGAAGATATTGCAGGCTTACGCATTACTTGTTCCTTTACCTCTGATGTATATCGGGTTGTGGATATGATAACAAGACAAAAGGATATTGAAGTGATGCGGGTGAAGGATTATTACCTTGATCCAAAGCCAAGTGGATACCGCAGTTATCATATGATTGTGGCGATTCCTGTTCATTTAATGGATATAACAGCCAAAGTAAAAGTAGAAGTACAAGTGTGTACACGCTCTATGGATACATGGGCAAACTTAGAAAGTAAAATCTTTTATCAATATGGTGGGGAAGTTCCTGTACATCTGCAAAGGGGATTACGAGAATGTGCAGAAATGATTTACTATTTAGATAATAAGTTGCTGGAAATGAAAGAGGATATCAAAGACTAAGGGGGAAGAGGGGAAACAATTGTATGGATGAAAGAGCCAATGGAACGTTATTGTATGGATATGTATAAAATATATAAAAATACATGACAATTGAAATAAATTAATATCAATATTTTACCATGAATATCAATATTTTACCCTTGAGAAAGGAAAAATGTCATGATATGATAGGAACAGAAACAATGAGAATTAGCAATGTTTCTATCATCAAATGGTTGAGAAGTTTAGGAGGGTATTACATAATGGCAAGTATTGAATTTAAACATGTAGAGAAAACATATCCAGGAAATGTAACAGTTGTACCAGATTTAAATTTAAAAATTGAAGATAAAGAATTTGTAATCTTAGTAGGACCATCTGGTTGCGGTAAATCTACAACACTTCGTATGATTGCAGGTCTTGAAGAGATTACAAGTGGTGAGTTATGGATTGGAGATCGCATCGTAAATGATGTTGCACCAAAAGATCGTGATATTGCTATGGTATTCCAAAGTTATGCTCTTTATCCACATATGACAGTTTATAAAAACATGGCATTCGGTCTTACATTAAGAAAAGTTCCAAAAGAAGAGATCGATGAAAAAGTGCATTGGGCAGCAAAGATCCTTGATATTGATCACTTATTAGATCGTAAACCAAAGGCACTTTCTGGTGGACAAAGACAGCGTGTTGCTTTAGGTCGTGCAATGGTTCGTAATCCAGAAGTATTCTTACTTGATGAGCCATTATCTAACCTTGATGCGAAACTTCGTACAGAAATGAGAAGTCAGATTACAAAACTTCATAAACAGTTAGGAACAACCTTTGTATATGTAACACATGACCAGACAGAGGCTATGACAATGGGTGATAGAATCGTTGTTATGAAAGATGGTGTGATTCAACAAGTGGATACACCACAAAACCTTTACAACGATCCTTGCAATAAGTTCGTAGCTGGATTCATCGGTTCTCCAGAAATGAACTTTGTGGATGCACAGATTACAAAAGAAGGGGATAATTTATTCGCAACTTTCTCAGGATTTAAAATTAAAATCTCAGCAGCTCAGGCAGCAAGTGATCTGAAAAATTATGTTGGTAAAAATGTATGGATGGGTGTTCGTCCAGAAGACATTCATGCAGAAGAGGCATTTATTGCATTAGCTCAAGATGCTACATTCACATCTAAAGTAGAATTAGTGGAAATGTTAGGTTCTGAAGTAAACTTATACTTAGATGTAAAAGGACAGAAATTAATCGCTCGTACATCTGCTCGTGCAGAAGTAAAAGCGGATACAGAAGTAACACTTGCAATTGATGTGAATAAACTTCATATCTTTGATAAAGATACAGAAAAAGTGATTTGTAACTAATAAAGGATAAGACCAGTTATAAAAGTATTAGGAGGGTCTATAATGAAAAAAGTAAATATTTTGCTCCAGTCAATTAATGATACAAAGGATTTTGTAAACATTGTAAATAAATATCCATATAATATTGATCTTTGTTCAGGAAGATATGTTATTGATGCAAAATCCATTATGGGAATTTTTAGTCTTGATATTTCCAATCCAGTGGAAATGGTTGTTTATGACGAAAGCCCAGAAGAATTATTAAATGAATTGGAACGCTTCATTGTAAAATAATAAATAAGATATGATAAAAGCCAGTATTTCTTGTGTGAATCATGCAAGAAATACTGGCTTTTTGTTTCTTTTGCCATAGGACAGGCAAATTTTTAAAAAATTAGAATAGAATAAGAAGAATAAAAAAAATGGAGTCATGAATTGAAATCTTATTTATATGATTTTGTAGTGCTTGGCGATGATATGCGTCAAATATATTTGCTGGAAATGTTAAAAGAGAAAGGATATTCTGTATGTTCTTCTATTTCCTGTATTCATGATGCCAATGTAATTATTGCACCAACTCCTTTTTTAGAAGAAAAAATCGGAGATGTGAAAACACTACTTCATAAAGGACAGTTTTTTTTCGCTGGTTGTATTCCAGAAGATTTTAAGGAAGATGTGCTCAAAAAAGGGGTTATTGTTTTTGATTTCATGAAATATAAAAAAGTTGCCATCGCAAACAGTGTTGCCACAGCAGAAGGAGTGATAGCAGAAGCCATAAGAAAGAGTACAGGAAATCTAAGAGGTAGCACCTGTACTGTGTTTGGCTATGGGATCTGTGCCAAAACCATTGTGTCAACATTAAAGGGTATGGGAGCAAAAGTGATTGTATGTGCTAGAAAAGAGGAGGCAAGGGCTTTTGCTAGCCTTGTTGCGGATAAGGTATTTTCTATGGAACAGATAGGAAAGGCCATAGAAAAAAGCGATTATATTTTTAATACAGTTCCAGATAAAATTTTGCTGGAATCTCAATTAAAATGTGTAAAATCCCATGGAATTATTTTGGACATCGCATCGGGAACAGGCGGAGTGGATTTTGAAAGAGCAAAAGATATGGGAGTTAAAGCATATCATTGTAAAGCGTTGCCAGGAGTCTATGCACCAAGAGAATCTGCAAAGATTTTATTGCATGTAATTTTGGAGTATAGTGATTTACGCAAAGGCAACAAAGGAGTTTAAAGAAAGAGGAGGAAGATTTCATGTCATTAAAAGGGAAGAAAATAGGAGTTGCCTTTACTGGGTCGTTTTGCACTTTTGAAAAAGTGTTTAAAGAGCTTAAAAATTTAGTGAAAACAGAAGCAGAAGTATATCCAATATTTTCTGATTCCGCTCAAACCATAAATAGTCGTTTTGGAAAAGCGGAGGAATTTTTGCAAAACGCTAAAGATATCACAGGGAGAGCTCCAATTAAAACCATTAAAGAAGCAGAACCGATTGGGCCAAAGAGCATTCTTGATCTTTTAGTTATTTTTCCATGTACAGGCAATACTATCGCAAAACTTGCGAATGGTATTACAGATACGCCAGCCCTTATGTCTGCAAAAGCACATCTTAGAAATGGAAAACCCCTTGTGATTTCCATTTCAACTAACGATGCCCTTGGTATGAATATGAAAAATATTGGGGTGCTATTGAATGCAAAAAATATTTATTTTGTTCCATTTGGGCAAGACGATCCGATGAAAAAACCAAATTCTATGGTTGCTCATACAGAATTATTGATACCAACATTGGAAAAGGCGTTACAAAATGAACAGTACCAGCCACTGATTCAGTCATTTCAGGAATAAAAGCAAAGGATCTATATTTTAAGGAAAAAAGAATATAATGGTGATCTAAAAAGGAGAGAAAGGGAAAAATATGAGTGGTATTGCGGGTTTTTTACATCCATCTATGGATTTGATCAAGCGACAAGAAGAGCTTCAAAACATTCTGAAAAAAATGAATGAAGTACAAAAAAGAAGAGGCAGGGATGATGAAGGAATCTATCTGAAAAAAGGATGTGGCATGGCTCATGTCCGTCTTGCTATCTTGGATTTAGAAACAGGACACCAGCCTTTCATCAAACGGATGGGAGAAAGAGAATATAGCATCGTCTTTGATGGAGAGATCTATAATAAAAATGATTTGAAAAAACAGCTAAAAAAAGAGGGTGCTACATTTGAAACCAATACCGATATTGAGGTGCTGTTGACCGGATATATTCTGCATGGGATTGATTATCTAAAAGAGCTCAATGGGGTATTTGCAGGTGCTATCTGGGATAATGAAGAGGAACAGCTCTATTTGTTTCGCGATCGATTTGGCGTAAAACCGCTGTTTTATACACGAGTAGGAGAAAATGTGATCTTCTCTTCTGAAATAAAAGGACTATTTGCCTATCCCAATGTAAATCCAGTTCTTGATAGAGATGGGCTATGCGAAGTTTTTGCACTAGGACCTGCAAAAACTTATGGAAAAGGCGTGTTTAAAAATATAGAAGAGGTGTTGCCAGCACATAGTCTTATCGTTGGAAAGCAAGGGCAAAAGAGTGTGTCTTATTGGACATTACAAAGTGTAGAACATAAAGATTCTATGGAGCAAACGGTGGAAAAGACAGCGTGGCTATTAGAAGATGCGGTTCGTATGCAGATGGTGTCCGATGTGCCAATTTGCACCTTTTTATCTGGTGGAGTGGATAGCAGTCTTGTTACTGCAATCTGTGCAAAAGAAAAGAAGAAAAAAGGAGAAGTGCTGGATACTTTTTCTTTTGATTTTAAAGATAATAACAAATATTTTCAATCCAACGATTTTCAGCCAAGTCAAGATCGTCCTTGGGTTGATAAGATGGTGGAGTATGCTAGAACCAATCATCAGTATTTAGAATGCGATAATATGGAGTTGATGGATTATTTATATAAAGCGGTGGATGCAAGAGATTTACCTTGTATGGCAGATGTGGAATCTTCGATGCTTTATTTTTGTTCCCAAGTGGCTAGAACGCATAAAGTGGCTTTGACTGGAGAGTGTGCCGATGAAATTTTTGGTGGATATCCATGGTTTCATAAACAGGAATTTTTTGAAGCGGATGATTTTCCGTGGTCAAGGAGTATGGAGCCAAGACAGAGTTTGTTGTCAAAAGAATTGATCCGTCATTTACCAATGAAAGAATACGCCCATCATGCGTATGAAACGACGATAAAAGAAACTCCTCTTTTGGAAGGAGAAAATAAGATAGAAAAAAGACGGCGAGAGATTGCATACTTAAATCTTAGATGGTTTATGGTAACTCTTTTAGATCGAATGGAACGAACGAGTATGTATTCTGGTATGGGAGCAAGAGTCCCATTTGCCGATTATCGGATTGTGGAATATGTATTCAATGTTCCGTGGGAAATGAAATGTCCAGATGGGGTGGTAAAAGGATTATTAAGAAGGGCAGGAGAGCAATATTTGCCAAAAGAAGTGCTGTATCGAAAGAAGAGCCCCTATCCAAAGACTTATCACCCAGCCTATGAAAGAATGCTTGGAAGAGAATTGCACGAGGTGTTAAGCCAAGCGGATTCTCCAATTCGTGCCTTTGTTGATAAAAAGAAAGTGGAACAATTCTTAAGTTCTCCATCCAATTATGGAAAGCCATGGTATGGACAATTAATGGCAGGACCTCAGATGCTTGCCTATTTGTTACAAGTCAACTATTGGTTGAAAAAATATAAAGTACAATTGTTAGATGTTTAATTGATAACTTTTTGTTATAAAGAACATAAAAAATAGTTCACTTGGAATCTCTCTTAAAAAGCCATAGGAATCATAAAAATAATTCCTATGGCTTTTTTATAATGAATATTATTTCTTTCGATTTTCTTCTATTAACTTCATAATTGTTTGAATGGGATCGGCTAGGTCACTTTTGTTCATGGCATCGATATAATCCTTTCGATGTTCTTGAACTTCTAAAACTGCTTTCGTCAAAGTCTCTTTTGTCAAAGATTCTTCTTCAATAACATAACTATATCCTTGTTTTTCAAAGGAACGTGCATTTAAGATCTGATCTCCACGACTTGCTGATGCAGAAAGCGGAATTAGAATATTTGGTTTTCTAAGGGAGAGCAGTTCACAGATCGCATTGGCACCAGCTCTTGAGATGACAAGATCGGCACAAGCGAATAAATCGCTCAATTCCTTTTTTATATATTCAAACTGTACATATCCTTTTCTCTTTGCTAATGTTTTATCGAGTTTTCCTTTACCACATAAATGAATAATTTGGAAATGCTCTAAAAGAATAGAAAGGCTTTCTCTTACTGCATTGTTGACAACAACAGAACCAAGACTTCCACCAATAACAAGAATGACAGGTTTATCTTTGGTAAATCCACAAAAACGAAGTCCTTGTTCCTTTTTTCCTTCAAATAATTCTTGACGGATGGGAGAGCCTGTTAAAACTGCTTTTCCATTTGGCAAATATTTTAATGTTTCAGGAAAATTACAACAAACTTTTGTAGCACTTGGAATGGCAAGTTTATTGGCAAGTCCCGGTGTCATATCGGACTCGTGAATGATACAAGGAATTTTTCTTCGTTTTGCCGCCAAAACAACAGGAACGGATACAAAACCGCCTTTTGAAAAGACAATATCCGGTTTTAGCTGTTTTAATAGTTTCGATGCTTGGGTGTATCCTTTTAATACTTTAAAAGGATCAGAAAAATTCTTAACATCAAAATATCTTCTTAACTTACCGGACGAAATGCCATGATATGGAATCTGGATTCCAGTAATTAAATCTTTTTCAATCCCCTCATAAGAACCGATATATTGAATATCATATCCTTCTTTTGTGAGTTCAGGAATTAGAGCCATATTCGGGGTGACATGACCGGCAGTACCGCCTCCTGTTAAGATAATTCGTTTCATCGAACTATTTACCTCCAAAGAAAATATTAAAGAAAAATTAGTGAGATTCTAATGCTTCTTTTAATGCTTTTGCCAGCTGATCAGGGCAAGAAGTTGGCCTTGGGCCACAAGTAATTCCTTCCATACGCTGAATCGCTTCATTTGCGTCCATGCCCTCTACTAAAGCACCAACGCCTCGTGTGTTTCCGTTGCATCCACCTTCGAACATAACATTGTGAACTTTATTATCCTCTGTGATTTCAAAGTTGATAGCACGAGAACATACGCCATGTGTTTTATAAGTATGTGTCATAAATGATTCCTCCTATTTATTCATATCAAAAGCTATATCTTCTTGGAAATTATAACACAAAAAAATATGTTCGTGAAGAAAAAATGCAGGCTTTAACAGAAAGGAAAGGCGTAAACCAAAACTTGCAGACAAAAGTGTTGTCTGCTATGATAAAAGAAAAAATATAAAATAAAAATGTAATATGATAAAAATATAAAGGAGAAAGCCATGGGAAAAATAGGAATTATTGGTGCAATGGAACAAGAAGTGGCATCATTAAAGAATAAGATGACACAAGTAAAGGAAACAAAGTTAGCAGGAATGACTTTTTTAGAAGGGATGCTCTGTAACAAAGAAGTGGTTGTTGTAAGAAGTGGAATTGGAAAAGTCAATATGGCTATCTGTGCACAGATTGTAGCAGGACATTTTCAAGTGGAGAAAATGATCAATACAGGAATTGCTGGTTCTTTATGCAATGATATTAACATTGGGGATATTGTTATTTCTACAAATGCTTTGCAACATGATGTGGATGCCACAGGCTTTGGATATGAAAGAGGTGTCATTCCTCAGATGGACAAGTCTTGTTTTGAAGCGGATAAAGAGTTGATTGAAGTGGCAAAAAATGCTTGTGAAAAAGTGAACTCAGATATTCAAGTATTTACTGGTCGCATTGTAAGCGGTGATCAATTTATTAGCAAAGACGAAGTGAAACAAGATCTTGTGGATACCTTCCAAGGGCTTTGCACAGAAATGGAAGGAGGGGCTATGGCACAGGTAGCTTGGTTAAATCAAGTTCCATTTGTAGTCATTCGTGCCATCTCTGATAAAGCGGATCACAGTGCGGAAGTGGATTATGCGGAGTTTGAACAAAAAGCCATTGAGCATTCTGTAAAATTAGTATGCCAGATGCTTACGGATCTTGCATAAAGAAAAAACAGGAAAGTCGACGAATTGACGGCTTTCCTGTTTTTTTATTAAAGAAATGGAAAAAGAATGGCTGAAAATAGAGGATGAAATAGGCTATCTCATGAAAGCGAAACAGAGTATAATGATGAACACAACGTAGAAAACAATAAATTTTGAATTGAAAAAGAGAAGGGAGATTTTTTTCATGATATCACAATTATTTCATCAAAATATTTTTATTTATGCAATGACAGGAGTACTATTTCTTGGAATCATACAAAAAGCCTTACTTGGAAGTTATTATAGAAAAATGGCTTATGCAACAGAGAATATGGGGCTTACGACCAAAAAAAACTTAAAGAATCTAAAAACAAAGTTTGAAAATAGTTTTAAACTCAATATGAGTGTGAATCATATTGATGCTTTTGTGGATAAAAACATGGACAAGCAGAAGTTTATGGGGATATCTCTTCATTTATGGAATAAACTGAACTGGCAACTTTGTATGCTATGTGCCTTGATTGGGATGGCAGGAACACTTTATGAGATTTTAAATCATCATGAGAGTCAAAAAATTGCGATAACATTTACATATACAATCTTTGTGCTTACTATTTCTCTTTTTTTAGAGGCGTCCTTTAGCATGGAGGAAAGGAAGCATATGATGTCAGCCAATATGAAAGATTATTTTGGAAACTATTTAATCCATCGAGTGGGACAAGCTGTTGACAGAGCAGAGGAGGAAAAAGAAGATATTCCCAATGTGACAGAATTAAAGACGAGAAGTATGGAAGAGGATATGGAATATTTAAAGAAGTGTTTGAATGAAATTGCAAGTGCAAGAAATATAGAAAAGCAAGAGATTACAAAAAAGGAAGAGGCAATGCTAGAAGATGTATTGCGTGACTTCTTTTTATAATAATTTTAAAAAATTTAGTTCTAACAACAGGGGCTTATGCACATATTAGTAGTAGACTATATTGTGACAGGAGCAAAAAAATATGAGGAAAAAAGCGGTTATTGCCTTTGCAATTACAGGGCTTTTGGCGTTAACTGGATTATCCGCTATGACAGGAAAGCAGATAGAAGAAACAGTGGTAACAGTAGAGCCAGCATCCTATGATTCCTTACCAAATGAAAAAAATGCGTGGTGGTTTAAGCGAAATACTGAACATCAACGTTCTGGTGCTCAGGATAAGATAGATATTGAGCAATATGATGCCTATTATCTTGGAAAAGATGAGAAAGTCATTTACTTGACCTTTGATTGTGGATATGAAAATGGGTTTACACCAACCATTTTGGATACGTTAAAAAAGCATAATGCAAAAGCCATTTTCTTTGTAACGAAAACATTTATTCGTGATAATGTGGATTTAGTAAAACGGATGAAAGAAGAAGGACATTTTGTGGGAAACCATACTTGTACCCATCCAAGTATGCCGACTAAATCTTCAGAACAGGTCATAAAAGAAATTCAAGACTGTGCTTCCTATATGAAGGAGCAGACAGGATACGATATGGATCCGTATATTCGACCACCTATGGGAGAATATAGTGAAAGAACTTTAAAAATTAGCCAAGATCTTGGATATAAAACGATTTTTTGGAGCATTGCCTATCTGGACTATGATGTGAATAATCAGCCGGGAAAAGACTATGTTGTCAATCATTTTAAAAAATATTATCATAATGGAGCAGTTCCACTCATTCATAATGTTTCAAAATCCAATACGGAAGCATTGGACGAAGTGTTGACATTTTTGGAATCGGAGGGGTACCGTTTTCCAAATGTAGATGAACTGCAATAAATGGGGAAAGTATAATTTAGATAGACGAAAATAGAACAAAAATAAGACCAGAGTAATATGGATAGTGGAACTTACGCATACTCTCACTGCCATTGTCCAATTCACTGGTCTTTTTTTGTGTTATGGAAGAGGGAGGAAATCAGCAATCAAAGTAGTTGTTGTTAGCCAAAATAAAATCCATGTTACAACTGGCAAAAAGGTAGCTATAAAAGATTGTTCCACAGAAAATTATTGACCAAAAAAGAAAGAGAGAGAAATAAATGGTTCATTTTCTTTCATCCTGATTTCCTCCATATCCTTCCTAATGATATTATTATACCAGAAAAATGTGATCAATGTGTTGTAAATTTATGAAGATTTTGAAACAAATTCTTTCAGTCATGCTGATATAGAGAGTTAAATAAGAGTTGTTTCAAAAGAATGGGATATGCTAGAATGTTTTATAAAGAAAGAAAAAAGGCAGAAAGGAAGAGGAGAATATGATAAAAGCTCAAAAAGATAAACCAATATTTCCTTATACCATTGCACTCATTGGATTTATGGGTTGTGGAAAATCCACAGTGGCAAGACGTTTACATGAGAGATATGGAATCAAAGTGGTGGAAATGGATGATGTGATAGAACAGAAAGAAGGGAAGACCATTTCCAAGATTTTTGAAGAAGAAGGGGAAGAATATTTTCGACAATTGGAAACAGACTTATTATTATCCTTACAAGAAGAAACCGTTATTATTTCTTGCGGAGGAGGAGTTCCAATGAGAGATGAAAATGTAAAAGCCATGAAAGCCAGTGGAAAAATTGTTTTCTTGGATGCCACACCTCAAACGATCTATGAGAGAGTTAAAAACGATCATAGCAGACCGCTATTAGAAGGAAAAAAAACGGTGGAGTATATTGAGGAGTTAATGAAAAAGAGGATGGATCGTTATAAAGCAGTGGCAGATCTGATGATACAAGTGGATGGAAAAGATTGTGATGCTATTTGTGATGAGCTAATGGAACGGTTAGTATAAGTTGTGATAAGATTTTGTAAAATTTGGAATATACCTCTTGTTAAAAGAAGAAGAATATGATATATAACGAATCGAACAAAAGACAAGAGAAAATTGAGGAGGAAAATATGAAAAAATTAGTAGCAAAATTGTTAGTAGCTAGTGTTGTTTTAAGCGGAGTGCCGTTTTCACATAGTGTTTCCGCGGAAGTTCCAATCAGTGGCATTCTACAAAATGACAATATTGAAATTAATGAAGCCAATTTTCCAGATCCAGTGGTGCGTCAAAAAGTAACTGCCTTTGATACCGATGGGGATCATATGTTATCTATACAAGAAAGAGAGGCTGTCACAAGTATCTTTTGGCAATACGCTGAAATTAGAGATGTAACAGGTCTTTCTTATTTTCCAAATGTGGAGTATGTAGATTTATCAGGAAACTACATCCAAAACATGAACACTTCAAATTGGTTGAAATTAAAGACTTTATATCTTATGAATAATCAATTGACAACAATGGACGTATCAAGGAATCCAGAGTTGGAGATTTTACATTTACTGGGCAATTATTCTTTAACTGGAGCATTAAATCTTATGAATAATAGCAATTTGAAAGAACTCCATGTGAATGATACTTCCATTACGTCCATTGTGTTGCCAGAAACTTCTGCACTCGTTGCGTTAAGTGCTGGATATAACCCACAGTTAACAAGTATTATATACCCTAAAAATCCAACAGGTTCTGCTATTCAGTTAGGATTGACAGTGAATGCAGAGGAGCTTTATAAACAAGATCGAGAGAAAGAAAAAGGCACCTATGTTCAGTGGAAGATAATAAATGGTACAGAACAACGAGTATTATCTCCAAATGAAACTGTTCCAGCTTATGGATGTATAGTAACTGCCACATGGGAAAAGAAGACTTATACTCTTTCTTATCAATTGCCACAAGGAATCAGTTGGGCAAGTGATGAGAAGAAAAATCAAGCGGTAACAGGTGGAGTTTATGGAGAGACCATTGCACTCCCATCTCAAGATAGTTTTAAAATAGAAGCTGGTTATGAATGGAAAGGATGGAAGGTTTCTGCTGGTTCCTTACAAGGAGATAAATTAACAGTAACTCCAGATAAGGATGGAACACGAGTGATCGTATCGCCTAAAGTTTCTAAGATTCCTACTCCTGCTCAAGCAAACAAAACATATACGGTAACCTTTGAAAAAGGGGAAGGTGATGTGAAGGGAGTGATGGGAACCATAGAGAAAAGGACAAGAACAACTCTATGGTTTCCAGAATGTAACTATACAAGGGAGGGTTATCACTTTGTAGGTTGGAAGCTCACTTCAAATGGTACTACTTCAAATGGTACTATTTATAAACCGGGAAGGGGTCTTTGGGTATCTGGTGCAGGAGAAAAAACAGCCATTGCACAATGGGAACCAAATACAGGAACAATTGTGATTGGAAGTAAAAAGATACCAGTATCCGCCCAAAATGCAGGTGTTTATACGCTTACAGATATGGATCTAGCACCACAGATAAAAGAAGGTTATCAATTCAATGGCTGGAAATACAATGGTAAGAGAGTAGAAGCGGGAGATCAAATTGTATTAAAGAAAAATGGTGAGAAATTAATTTTTGAAGGGGATTGGTATCCAAATAAATACTTCGTAGAGTATGTACAAGAGGATGGAACTCCAATTGAAATACAGCTTCTCACCTATGGAGTGCCAACAGATTCCTACAAATTAAATGACACAGAAGATAAAGTTTTTGTTGGATGGAAACGTTCTGATAAGGAAACTTATGGAAAATTTTCTGTAAGAAATGAAGAAGGAATCTATTATTCGAATGAATCTCTTCTTAATTTAACAGCAATCAATGGTGATACGGTAAGATTAGAAGCGGTATATAAAGAAAAAAATAGACAAATGGTAATTGAAGGGCAAATAATCCCTCAGATGTATACAGGATCTCCTATTACACCAACAGTCAGTGTAAAAGTAGGAGATCAAACATTGGTAAACGGTGTGGACTACGATCTCGTATACAGTGATAATGTGAATGTAGGAATGGCAAAGGTGACAGTGGTATCAAAGAAATCTGAGTATGATGGAACAAGTGCTACCTTTGAAATTACAAAAGCACCTGCTGATCGGTTAAATAACATTGCTGTTAAAAAACAAAAGAATGAAAATGAAGAATATTTTATCAAGGTGGATGCACCAATAGGCGCTACGGTTCGTTATCGTTTGGCTGATGAAAGCACATGGTCCAGTGTTGTTCCGACAATTTCCATTGGAACAGCGGTGATTGAGTATGAAATTACAGATCCAAACTATGACGGTGCTTATGTTGGTCAATTTCAAATAACAGTTCCAGAAAAACCGGAAAGCAATGCCCCTGTTTTGGATGGAACGAATACAGGTAATGGTGGTTCAAACTCCAATAACAACAATGCAAATGATTCTAATGGAAATAATAATTCTAATGGTGGTTCTTCTACAACGCCGAGCGTACCAGGTGCACCAAGCGTTCCAAGCGTTCCAAGTGCTCCAAGTGCACCAAGTGCACCAAGTGCACCAAGTGCTCCAAGTGTACCAAATGTACCTAGCACACCAAGTACTCCAAATGTGCCAACCAAACCAGAAAATTCTGATGATAAGAAAGAGGAACAGCAACCATCAGAAAAGAGAGAGTTTAAAATACCAAAAGTTGCGTCACAAGTGTATACAGGGAAAAAGGTAAATCCAAAACCTGTGATTAAAGATGGTTCCAAAAAATTAATAGAAGGAAAAGACTATACCGTTCAGTATAAAAATAATAATAAAATTGGAAAAGCGACTGCTATTATAACGGGAATTGGAGATTATAAAGGCATGAGTACAACCTATTCCTTTGTAATTAATCCAAAGAAACCAACAGTTCAAACAAAGATAGGCAAATCTTCTATTAAAATTACAACAAAGGCACAAAAGGGAACAAAACAGATGATCCAGTATTCCCAAAATGCAGGAAAAACTTGGAAGACCATAAAAACATCTGCAAAGACAAAAACGATAAAAGGTCTTAAAAAAGGAACGTATAAGATTCGTGTTTGTTCTTATAAAATAGTAAAAGGGGTAACCTATAAGAGTGCTTATACAACAAAAAGTACTGTTAAAATAAAATAATAAAAGGAAAAATGGCATTTCATGATTTTAGTAGTCATAGAGATGCCATTTTTTTATGTTATAGGGAATTCCCTGCAAAGGAAGTTTTTTATAACATAAAAAATTATTGTGTGGAAACGGTTAGGGAAGGTGAGAAAGGCAAAAGAATCTACAAGAAACTACTAGATACATCATAAGAAAACGTCTATAATAAAAAAATAGATATGATAGAACAATAGAAAAGAGGAAATGAAAATGACAGATTATAGTTCTTATATTATGGAAGAAACAAAGAATATATTGGCAATTGATAGCCCAACTGGATATACAAAAAATGCAGCTCAATACGTTTATAACCTTTATAAAGAGTTTGGATATGAACCGATGCTGACAAAAAAAGGAGGCGTTCTTGTTTGTTTAAATGGAAGTTTAGAAGAAGAGGAAATGGAACGCAATGGAATTTTAGTGGAAGCCCATTTGGATACGCTAGGAGCCATGGTGGCTGAAATTACAGGAACAGGAACATTGAGGGTGACACCCCTTGGAGGATTAAATCCAAACAATGCTGAGGCAGAGAACTGCCGTGTGATCACAAGAAGTGGTAAGATTTATGAGGGAACGTTTCAGATGAAAAATGCGTCTGTTCATGTAAATAAAGATTATAGCACAGCAACTCGCTCGTATGATGGGATGGAAGTGCTTTTGGATGAGATGGTATTTTCAAAAGAAGAAACAGAGAAGCTAGGCATTATGACAGGGGATATTGTTTGCTTTGATCCAAGAACTGTTATTACACAATCTGGATACATAAAAAGTCGCTTTTTGGATGATAAGTTAAGTGTGGGAATTTTACTTGGCTATGCGAAATATTTTAAAGAACAAAAGGTTGAATCCGATAGAAAGATTTATCATCATATTACCGTATTTGAAGAAGTGGGACATGGTGGCTCTGCCTCTGTACCAAAGGATGTAGAAGAAATTTTATCTGTGGATATGGGTTGTGTTGGAGATGGTCTTACATGCAAAGAACATCAAGTGTCCATTTGTGCTAAAGATAGTGGTGGTCCTTATCATTATGATGTTGTAACAAACTTAATCAACTGTGCAAAAGAAGCCAACTTAGATTTTGCAGTGGATGTATATCCATTTTATGGATCGGATGCGGAGGCAGGACTTCGTGCAGGATATGATGTAAGACATGGATTAATTGGCTCTGGTGTTTATGCTTCTCATGGGTATGAGAGAAGTCATAAGAAGGGGGTAGAAAATACATTTGGATTATTAAAGGCATATCTTGGATAGTGAGCATTTTAATAGAATAAAGAAGGAAGTGTCAGGTGAGGGAAATGCGTACAGTTACGGTGAGGAATGTTAAGATAGGAGAAGGAATGCCAAAAATTTGTGTTCCGATTACTGGTATCACAAAAGAGGAAATTTTACGAGAGGCAGAGGCATTAAAACATACTCCTGTGGATCTTGTAGAATGGAGAGTGGATTGGTTTGCATCCTGTTTTGATAAAGACGCCATACAAGAGGTTGGAAAGCAGTTAAGAGAACAATTACTAGAGATTCCAATTTTATTTACGTTTCGTACAGCAAAAGAAGGAGGGGAAACCCAGATAGAAGAAAATCAGTATCAAAAACTATTGCTGGATGCCATACAGACAGGACAGTTTGATCTTGTAGACATTGAACTTTTGATGGGAGAAGAAATCATAAATCCATTGATAAAAAAGGCAAAAGAAGAAAAGGTGATTACTATTTTATCCAATCATGATTTTTATAAAACGCCACAAAAAGAAGAGATGATTTCCACATTAAAAAAGATGGAGCAGTTAGGAGCGGATATTGCTAAAATTGCAGTTATGCCAAAGAGCAAACAAGATGTCTTGACATTACTTCTTGCCACAGAAGAAGTGAATGAAAAAGAAGATAGGATTCCTATTATTACGATGTCAATGGCAGGGGATGGGGTGATCAGCAGGCTTTGTGGAGAAGTCTTTGGTTCTGCTGTTACCTTTGGGTGTATGGAGAAAGCCTCTGCACCAGGGCAAGTGAAGGCAGAACAACTGCATACAGTATTAGAAATTCTTCATAATGTCATGAGCCAATAGAACAAAATCTTTCATGAAGAGGAATAGAAATGAGAAAACTCCATAGAATAAAATCATAAAATCACAGGATTGAGATAAAGATAGACAGAAAAATGGTATATAAAAATTAATAAAGTATTTATATTGAATAGGAATAACCCATAAAATTAGAAAATCCTTTGATAATTTCGTATAATTTCTCACATTGATAAAAGATACAAAATTTGATACAATAAGGAAGAAAAGGGTTTAAAAAGATTAAAGGAGTGTGTTAAAAATGTTAAATGGTGTAAGTTTTGACTATACGAACGCAAAACAGTTCATTTCTGAAGATGAAGTGAAGATGATGAGCCGTATTATTCATGATTCAAAAAAAGTTTTATTGGATGGAACAGGTGAAGGAAATGATTTCCTTGGATGGGTAAACTTGCCTGTTGATTATGATAAAGAAGAATTTGAAAGAATTCAAAAGGCAGCAAAAAAAATTCAGTCTGATTCAGAAGTGTTAGTTGTGATCGGAATTGGTGGTTCTTATTTAGGGGCGAGAGCAGCCATTGAAGCATTAAGACATAGCTTTTATAATGTTGTGGATAAAAATGTTAGAAAAACTCCAGAAATTTATTTTGCTGGAAATAGCATTAGTTCCACATACATTCAACATTTAATCGATGTGATTGGAGATCGTGACTTCTCCATCAATGTTATTTCTAAATCAGGAACAACAACAGAACCAGCCATTGCTTTTCGTGTGTTTAAGAAGTTATTAACAGAAAAGTATGGAAAAGAAGAAGCCTCTAAGAGAATTTATGCGACCACAGATAAAGCAAAGGGAGCATTAAAAAATCTTGCAACCGAGGAAGGATATGAAACATTCGTAGTTCCTGATGATGTAGGAGGACGTTTTTCTGTCCTTACAGCAGTTGGACTTCTTCCAATTGCGGTAAGTGGTGCTGATATTACAAAATTAATGGAAGGTGCAGCCTCCATGAGAGAACATTGTTTAACAGCAGATTTTTGTGATAATGACTCTTTAAAATATGCAGCTGTTAGAAACTTATTGCTTAGAAGAGGAAAAACAATTGAAATCCTTTGTAATTATGAACCAGCTCTTCACTATGTTTCTGAATGGTGGAAACAATTATATGGTGAATCTGAAGGAAAAGATGGTAAAGGACTTTTCCCAGCTTCTGTTGATTTAACAACAGATTTACACTCCATGGGACAGTTCATTCAAGATGGAGCTCAAAACCATTTTGAAACTGTTATCTCCGTAGAAAAATCAAAATGTGAAATCGTTCTGGAAGAAGAGCCAGTGGATTTGGATGGCATGAATTATTTAGCCGGAAAAACGGTTGATTTTGTAAATAAAAGTGCAATGAATGGAACGGTGCTTGCCCATGTGGATGGTGGAGTTCCAAATCTAAAAGTATCCATGCCAGAGTTAAATGAATACTACTTAGGACAGTTGTTCTATATGTTCGAATTTGCTTGTGGTGTAAGTGGATATACATTGGGTGTGAATCCATTTAACCAACCAGGGGTTGAAAGTTATAAGAAGAACATGTTTGCTCTTCTTGGAAAACCAGGATATGAAGAAGAAAGAGAAAAATTAATGGCAAGATTATAAAGATCATTCTTGCTAATACGATAAATGGGAGTATTTCAAAGGCGGACAAGCCGATGGAATAAATTTTTAATAAGGGTATTATCTATCATTCGTGCGTGTTAGCTCAAGAAGAACCATCATTTGAGCGAGACGCGTACTGGGATTGTGCTTTCAATAGCCAACCAGTAGTAAGTAAATAGAGAGTAGCGAACAGGGTGCTGGATGACAGTACCCTGTTTGCATGTAAGGATAAAAGGATGTGCAAGATGTATAATAGGAAAGGACAAAAAATAGGGGGTATTATTACCGCTACTGGAAAGAGAAATCGGAAGAATGAATTTGAACCATTAAAAGAACTTGGCAATATCACCATCATAAAGAGATTGGTTCTAACATTTCAAAGAGCAGGTATTGCTCCCATTGTTGTTATAACAGGAGAGCAAGCAGAAGAGGTAGAACGGCATTTAGCAAATTATGGAGTTGTATTTTTAAGAAATGAAAAATATAAAGAAATGCAGATGTTTGAATCATCCCAGTTAGGATTTGCTTATTTGGAAGGAAAGGTGGATCGGATTGTATTTACAAAGGTGGATGTTCCACTTTTTACAACGGATACGGTAAAGTATCTTTTGTCAAAAGAAGGAGCCATTGTAAGTCCTGTTTATAAAGGGAAAACAGGGCATCCTTTATGTATCGATGCTTCTTTTATTCCTGATATTTTAAGTTATAAAGGGGAGAATGGAATGAAAGGGTTTTTACATTCTGTTCAGTCTTTTCGCATTTGGGTGGATGTGGAGGATGAAGGAATTTTACATGATGTGGGGGAGGAGAAAAATAGCAGTGTATTACTAGAACGTCATAATCAGCAGATCTTTCATCCCTATGTACGGCTTAGTTTAGAAAAAGAAAAACTTTTTTTTGATGGGCGGGCTAAGATGTTGTTGCTTTTAATTGATGATACCAACTCTGTCAGAGGGGCGTGCAAGAAAATGGCAATGTCATATAGCAAAGCGTGGAATTTATTAAATGAGATGGAAACGATATTGGGATTTTCTGTTGTGAAACGAAAGCATGGAGGAAGAGATGGAGGAAAGACTTATTTAAGTGAGAGTGGGAAGCAGTTTTTAAATCGCTATATCGCTTTAGAAGATACAGTAAAAGCCTTTGCAGAACAGCAGTTTATCCAGTTATTTGCTGATTATCATGAAAAAAAGGATGAGAAACATAGTTTGTGAGTTTCTCATCCTTTCAGGCAATCTTAACCCTTTTATTTTGCTCTTAGCATAAAGTTTGCACGTCAATCATCTTCTTCTATCACATGAAGTTCTAAATAGTCAAAGTCAATAGTTTCAATAAAGCTATCTTGATAAAAACGGCATCTTGATGTTCGAAGAAAGTCCTGTTTATTCACATCAAGCCAAATCGGTTTTTGTAGATCAAACTGTTCACAAATTTGCTCTAAAGAATGATATATTTTGGTTGTTCGTGTTTGATCTTGTTCATAGTTTTCGATTACCGTATCTTGCATCATACGGTTATTTTTCCATAGTTTACCCCAAATGCGCATAATGTCTATGATATCTCCTTATTTTTTCAGTGTTTGTTTTATACCTTGTTTTTTTATTATACAAGAAAACAGAAAAAGAAGAAAGCAGAAAGGAGAGTTCTTTTTGGAATCGAGATTTTAAGTCGTTTGATGGGATAAAAGGAAGAAAATGTTTGTATATTGTCTAAATATCGTTTCTTTGTTACAATGAAAGATAAGTTTTAGTATAGTAAACGGTCAGCTTTAGTTGTAGCAATCAATTTAATTGGAGGATATCAATGGGAGAAGAAAAAAATAAAATAATTGATAAATTTGAAGATGTGGATCAAGATATAGAGGAAGTAAATCAAGAGGAAATAGAGAATAGTAAGCCAGAAGAGCGGACATTAGAAATGCAAAGAAAAGCGGATGAAAGTATTGGATACTTGATGTCTGCAAGAAATGAATTATTAACTCTTGGAAAAATGACAAAGGCTCTTGAAACTTTAAAATTAGAGGAACGTCGTCTTCAAAAATCCATTGCTTCAGAAGAAAAATCCATTGAAGACGAGGTAACACAAACGGTGAACCGAAAGCGGGATGAGATCGAAGATAAATTCGAGTCCGCATTGAGAGAAAATAAGGAAAAAGAAAAAAAACTGCTTGCAAAGCGTGCCAAAAAGAAGAATGAAAAAGTCAATGAGCGAGTAAAAGAAGAAACGGCTGATGTAAGAGAAGAAAATAGAAGTTTGCTTACCAAGATGGATACGATGTTTAAACAAGAGCATGTTCCATCTTTCTGTAATACAAGACTTTATTATGTACTCTTCATGACAAAAGGTCTGGTAGAGTTTTTAGAATTTTTGGCAGTGATAGGCATTTGTATGGGAGTTGTTCCAGCACTTATTTGTATTGCGGTTGAAGAGAGCTTTTTAAAAGGAGTAAAGGATTTAAAACTTTATTTTGTTATTATTTTTTTGGTGTGCATCATTCTTTTATTCCTGCTCTATATCTTCATTTTAAATCATACAAAAGTAAAGCATCGGGATATTTTAATTGAAGGAAGAAAAATTCGGGATAAAGTGAAGGCGAATCATAGAAAGATCAGAGCAATTACCAATGCTGTAAGAAAAGATAAAGATGAAAGCCAATATAACCTTGAAAAGTATGATCAGAAATTATATGAGATCAAGGAAGAAGCAAAGGTGATCGCAGCCAAGCGACAAGAAGAGTTGACAGTTTTTGAAACTAAAGAAAAACAACAAATTATAGATGCCATTCGCAACCGAAGAAGAGATGGATTGGAAGCGGTGAAAAGGAATTATAAAGAGAATACAGAAAAATATGAGCTTGGAGAAAAAGCCATTGCGGATCAAAAAGAAATGATACAAGAAAAATATATCCGGTATCTAGGCGAAGATTTTATGGACTATGATACGTTGCAAGATCTGATTACCATTATCGAAGAAGGAGATGCTAACACCGTAGAAGAAGCTATTAATTTCTATAATGGATAATGGAATTATAAAGAAAAGAGTTGAGGAAATGTTGGGATTTTATTCCTTCCTCAACTCTTTTTTTATATGATAGAAAGTTCTTTTCCTATCATCGTTTCTTTGAGGGCAAAACAGATTCCGCTGGAGATGGCATTTGCCAAATTCATGACGATATGAAGTCGTGTGCTTTGTAAAATCAGAAAATTTGATTTCATGGCCCGATTTACAATACCTGTAATTGCAATATCACCAACACAAGGCAGTTCTTTATTGATGCTTTCACCAGGATAGAGTCCTCCTTGTTCCAATGTGATGTAACCGATATGCTCTTTTGTTCCAAGACAGGCGTCAATGGCGATTAAAAAAGCATCAGGGTGAGTGTGTTTGATTTGATCTAATATCATCGTTAAGTTAACTGCATGAACAGGTTCTATTAAAGTGCCATAAATGGTAACTTGTACATGATTTAGAAGTAGATTTGTTCCGATAAGGGGACCGAGGCAATCTCCAGTTGCCCGATCGGTACCAATACATAAAATGACAATCGGCTGGGAGTCTTTTTTGTTGGACAAAATAAGCTCTGCCAAGTCTTGTCCAAATAAAAACGGTGCGTTTATTTCCTTTGCATTATAATAATTCATATTGTTTTACCTCCGTATTTCTGCCGTATTATAGAGTATGCGTGATATTGGAAAATATTAGTCAATGACCGATCGATAATCTATGACAAAGAAATCAATGAAATGTAAAATGATGCAATAAAATAAAAAAAGGACACATATTTCGTAAAAAAAAAGAACACGATACAAAGAGTGTAACGACAAAATTTGCGTTTGTTACAAGAAAAAATATGGTATGCTGTTGCTGATGATAAAAAGGGAAAGGTGGCGTAGATCATGCAGGTAATCTATCATACGACAACAGAGGAGAAAGAAGAACTGGAAAAAAGTTATCGACCGCCTAAAAATATCAGGCAGGTTGGCAATCCAGGGGCAAAACGGAAGATTTATATAGAAGATTATGTTGTAACCTATCTTGCAAAACTGGCGATGCCTTCGAATACATATTCAAGGGGAGCAATTCTTCTTGGCAATCTGAGAAAGACGGAAGAAGGAGTTTTCATTTTTATAAGTGGGGCATTGGAATCTCAAAATTTTGAATTGGATTTGGATGAAACTATTTTTACAAATGAAAATTGGGCGGATATTTATAATCAGATCCGAGAGTTCTTTCCCGATCTATCCATTGTGGGATGGTTTGTATCGAGGCTAGGGTTTTCCACAGAATTGAATGGAAAAATTATACAAACCCATAATAATTATTTTGCAGGAGAAAATAAAGTGCTTTATATGATTGATTCTTTAGAGGATGAAGACGCATTTTATCTTTATGAAAATAATGGGTTAAAAAAGCAAAAAGGTTATTATATCTATTATGAGAAAAATGAAGAAATGCAGTCTTATATGATTGCAAAGGGTAACGAAAGCAAACCGAAAACAAAAGAAAATGCCAATGTGATTCGAAGGGATCAAGCAGTTCTTGCTTCCTATCGAAAAACGCTAGAAAAAAGAACGATGCAAAAGGCAAAAGATGGATTTACAGCCCCTGTGAAAAAGTGGAATAAAAAAAGAGATAGAGCTATTTTAAAAAAACAAGAGAGCGGTTTTTATTATGTGGCAAGCACTTTTTTGACAGTGGCAATTTTAGCTGTTGGCATTACAATTATTAATAATTATGATAAAATGGTGCTTTTAGAATCTGTCATCCAACAAATGACAGGAGAAACAAGGGAGGTGATCGCTGATACACCAAAAACCGATGATAGCACATCAAAAAAAGAAAATAAGGAAGAATCCTCTACCAAACAAGAGGGAGAAAACAGTACAGAAGTTCAAAATCATTCTAAAGAAACAAGTTCAGAATCATTACAAACAGGAAATGAAGAAGATGATAATTCCATCAGTGATCCAGAAAAAGCGGGACAAGCTGAACTCATTTCCAATCAAAATACAAATTCTCAAAAAAATCCAGATAAAAAAATAAAAACAACGACCAATTCTATTGCCACATATTATATTGTAAAAGAAGGTGATACGATTATCAGTATTAGTAAAAAGATGTTTAAGTCACCCAAATATGCAAAAAGAATTTTAGAAGCCAATGAAATGAAAGAGGAAGAACCAATTTTTCCTGGACAAAAGATCATCATACCAGCTTTGAACTAAACAACATAAATGTTTACTTGCCAACACACATCGTATATAATAAACATCAAAGATTAAGTAAAGGATGTGAGAAAGGCTGTGGCAGAAACTGTTGTAAGTGATAATGATAAAAAACAAAGTGGAGGAAAGAACAGTCAAAAGGATAGAAAAAAGATTTGGATACTTTTGGCTTTAGTTATATTGTGTGCCATAGGAATTGGATATTACATTTATAGCAATTATAAGACATATGATACGTATTCTATTGAAAATGAGTTGAAAATGCAGGATACAGTGGAATCTAGCTATGATATGTTCAAAGAAAGAGTAATTAAATATAGCAAAGATGGTATCACCTTGCTTGATGAAAAGGGAGAAGGAAGTTGGTCACAAAGTTATTCTATGAAATCGCCAAGAATTGTAAAAAATCAAAATTACTTGGTATCAGCTGATATCGGAGGGAACAGCGTATATTTATTTAATGAGTCTGGAAAGGTGGAAGAATATACCATGCCATATCCGATTTGTGATGTTGAAGTATCCGAACAAGGCGTGATTGCTGTTGTTTTAGAAGATGATAAGGCAAATTATATTCAGCTCTATGATAAAGAGGGAAAGCAGATAGTGGATTCTACCATGACCATTGCACAAAGCGGTTATCCTCTTGATATTGCACTTTCTAAAGATGCTATGTGCATGGTTGTTAGCTATGTGACAATTGATGGCATGGATGCTAAAAATACAATCGCCTTTTATAACTTTGGTTCTGTGGGACAAAATGCCAATAGCAATAAATATGTTGGTGGATTTTATTATACGGATACCATATTTCCAAAGGTGGAATTTCTTGATGATACAACGGTTTGTGCTTATGGAGATAACAAAGCTGTTCTTTATTATGTGAAGGAAAAGCCTAGCGATAATACGACAGAAATTCCATTTGATACCCAAATATGCAGTGTTTTTTCTAATGAAAAGTACATAGGATTTATAAGAAAAAATGAGAAACAACCAGAAAAAGGAAAGTATATTGTAGATATTTATAATACAAAGGGCAGTTCGGTTCTTCGAAAAATGGTGGATATAGACTATGAAAAAGTGAAATTTCATGGAAATGATATTATTCTAATTGGAGAGTATGATTGTACGATTCTAAGGTTAAAAGGAAATGAGAAGTTTCATGGACGATTTGATAATGGCGTAACGGATATGATTCCTTTGAAGAACCAGAGAGAATATTTGGTGATAGGGAATAAAAGTATTATGACAATCAAGATCAAATAAGGAGAAAAAAATGAATTATTTACTAATAGGAGTCGTTCTCTTTTTTGTTCTAGTAACGGCCAATGGATTTCGAAAAGGGTTATTACGAAGTGTGTTATTTTTTGGGACAACCATTTTAGCTCTTATTTTGACATCTGGGTGTTATCAGTTTGTAGGAAAAGGGATCAAGGAATATACAGGAATTAGTGAGAAAATTGAACAGTCCATTGAGGACAGTCTAAAAATAAAAACAGAGGAACAGCAAAAAGTAAAGAGGGTGGAACAAACAAAAAAGATTGAGGAAATGAATCTGCCAGAAGGGATTAAAAATGCCTTAATTGAAAATAACAATAAGGATATTTATGAAGCTCTTGGAGTGGCAGGATTTTACGAGTACATTGCAAGTTATCTAGCGAACATGGTGGTGAATGGAATCGCTTATTTCATTACCTTTATTTTATCAGGAATTATCATCCATTTGTTATTAAGAGTGCTTGATTTTATAACTGAAATTCCAATTTTAAAGGAGATTAACCAGATCGGAGGTCTACTTTTAGGAGCCATTGAAGGTATTATTGGAATCTGGATTTTCTTTTTAATTGTGACATTGTTTGGCAGTACAACTTTTGGTGAAACCATGTACGCATATATCAATGATAGTGTATTGCTTACGTATCTTTATAATAACAATATTATTCTAATGTTCATTACCAATATGTCAAAACTACTTTTTTAACAGAGGATAGGGCAGGATTTCTTTGAATCCGCCCTATTTTTTTACAATACCATGATAAAGTATTGAAATATTTGAAAAATGTGGTATAGTAATTTTTAATCATTTATTATTATAACAGGGGCAAAATGAGAAATAAGAGGATTTTTTGGTGTAGATAGCATCAAAATTTAGATGTTTGATAACATAGTATAGGGGAAGAAGTTCTGGAAATCAAAATATCCAAAAGGAGGAAAATATTTTATGAAAAAGCTACTTCAAGAGTGGAATGAGATCAGTCTTGTAAAAAGAATTGTTATGGGGCTTATCGTTGGTATTATTTTGGGACTTGTGGTACCACAGGCGACCATTATTACCCTGTTTGGTGAGTTATTCGTTGGAGCTTTAAAAGGGGCAGCACCAATTCTTGTATTATTTTTAGTTATGAGTGCATTATCCAAACATGAAAAAGGTAAGAAAACGAATATGAAACAAGTCATCATGCTTTATTTAGTTGGTACATTTCTTGCAGGTTGTGTTGCGGTTATAGCGAGTTTTTTATTCCCGATTACGCTGACTTTAACAGAAAGTGCAAGTGATGTGACAGCACCAGGTGGTGTTGGAGAGGTGATGAAAGCATTATTATTGAATGTTGTATCAAATCCAGTGGATGCACTTGTCAATGCTAACTATATTGGGATTTTAGCATGGGCAGTTTTATTAGGAATTGCTTTACGCCACGCATCGGCCACAACAAAAACTATGATTGAAAATTTTTCCGATGCAGTTTCTCAAATTGTAAGATGGATTATCAGTTTTGCACCATTTGGTGTTATGGGACTCGTATTTCGTACTATTTCTGAACAAGGAATCCATGCGTTATTAAGCTATGGACATTTAATTCTCTTATTAGTGGGGACAATGCTTGTAGATGCTTTAATTGTGAATCCAATCATTACATTTGTTATGATAAGAAAGAATCCATATCCATTGGTGTTAAAATGTTTAAAGGATAGTGGAATTACAGCATTCTTTACTAGAAGTTCAGCAGCCAATATTCCTGTCAATATGAAACTTTGTGAAGAACTTGGTTTAGATGAAGATACATATTCCGTTTCGATTCCATTGGGTGCTACCATTAATATGGGAGGTGCAGCGATTACCATTGCGATCCTTGCATTGTCAGCCACCTTTACATTAGGAATTCAAGTAGATGTAGGAACTGCGATTATTTTAAGTGTATTATCAGCAGTTAGTGCCTGTGGTGCTTCTGGTGTTGCAGGAGGTTCTTTATTGCTTGTTCCATTAGCGTGTAGTTTATTTGGCATTCCAAATGATGTGGCAATGCAGGTAGTTGGTGTTGGATTCATTGTTGGAGTTATCCAAGATTCTTGTGAAACAGCAATTAATTCTTCTACTGATGTCCTCTATACAGCAGTTGCAGAATTATCTCAAAAAAGAAAAACAATAAGTGAATAACGATAAGGCAAGTGATAAGAAAGAAATTGTCACTTGCCTTTTTATGTTGTAGAAAATTTTGCTTTCTATATTTTATCGTATGTATCTAAGGCATTAGTGAAATAGAAATGATTGTTATGATAAAGCAGTGAGAGTAGGAAGAGGGAGAGAAAAGAAAATATTTTTAATAGATAATAAAAAAACTGTTGACTTTATGAATGAATAATGATAAGATAGGGAACGTCGCTAAATTCATAAATGAAAAACAACAAAGAAAAAGAAAAAAGTTGTTGACAATGTAGAAGCGATATGTTAATATATAAAACGTTGCTGAAAAGTGATGGAATCAGAAAAGTTTTAAAAGAAAGAAAAAAGTTCTTGACAAATAAAACTGAGTAAGATATAATAAATAAGCTGTTTCGAAAGAAACAAACAAAACATTGATAATTGAATAATAAAACAACCT